>CAYPEK010000058.1:17886-25302 GCA_964409645.1 uncultured bacterium
ACCGGCCACGGCGATGCTTCGTTCAAGGACAAAGTCACGCTCGAAGTCACCCCCGGCGGCGACTCGACGTTCGACCTCTACGAGGAAAGCCGCCCGAAAGTGGAGCTGGCGTTGAAAATGAACGGCAAGAACTTCACGGTGACAGCTTCCGACGGCACGCGGCCGTTCATCATCCGCGCGTTCAGCGCAACCGCGCCGAAGAGCGTTTCAGCAAACGGAAAGCAGCTCAAAAAAGCAAAACAGCTCAAAGACCTCGGCAAGCAGAGCGGATTCTGGTTCTTCGACGCAAAAGCAAAGCACATTTACGCGAACCCCGGCGCGCCGAAAACACTGAAAGTTGAAGTTAAATACTGACGGCAAAATAATGGCGAAGAAAATCAGGATAGGAATATTCGGCGCGGGCGCGATGGCTCGCAAGCACATCGAGTCGTACCGCGGGATTAAAAACGCGCTCATAGCGGGCGCATCCGGTGCGAGAAAGGAAAGCCTGCGACGGCTCGAAAAAGATTTCGGCGTGAAACCTTACGCCGACCCCGGCGGCCTGCTCCGCAACATCGACGCGGCGGACATCTGCCTCCCGACATTCCTTCATGAGAGCGCGGCACTTGCCGCGATCGAGTCCGGCGCGGCCGTTCTGTGCGAAAAGCCGATCGCGCTTGAACCGCGCGCGGCGAAGGCTATGATCTCCGCAGCGGAAAAATCAGGCGCGCCGCTCATGATCGCCCACTGCCTGCGCTTCTGGCCCGAATACACGATCCTCCACGACGCCGTGAAATCCGGCCGTTACGGTCGTCCCCTCGCCTTCAGAGGCTGGCGGTACAACTGCCTCCCCGGATGGTCATCCCGCAACTGGTTGCTCGACGACAACAAAAGCGGCGGCCCCGTCGTGGACCTTCACATACATGACGCCGACATGATCTTTTTCCTGTTCGGCCGGCCCGGCAGAGCGCGCGCCGCCGCAACAGCCACCGGACTCGTGAGGTCCGTCTCGTCCGAATTCATATATGGCGGCGGCTTCTCCGCCTCCGCTGACGCGGGCTGGTATTTCCGCAAAACATATCCTTTTTCGATGGGCTACCGAGCGGTGTTTGAAAAAGCCGTATTTGAGTATCACTCGAAGAATCCGAACCCGCTCGTTCTTTACAGGCCGGGCAAAGAGCCTCTGTTTCCGAAGCTGAAAAAAACCGACGGCTACCGGGAAGAGTTGCGTTACTTCGTAGATTGCATATCGCGTGGATGCATGCCCGACGCAAGCTCGGCGCGGGATGCGCTCGTCTCTCTTCAGATGGTGCTCGCGGCAAAAAAATCCGCCGCATCCGGACGCGATGTCAGAATCTGATTTGAATCATCTAATTTAATTATATACCGGAGAATAATCAGACTGCGCCATTCTTCAGCAGTTCGGCCGCGATAGCTGTCTGGCCGAGCGAGAGTCCTCCGTCGTTTGTCGGCACTCGGCTATGTGTCAGCACACGGAACCCGGCGCGCTCCAGCAGAGACACGGTTTCTTCGAGAAGTCTCAGATTCTGAAAAACGCCGCCGCTCAATGCGACTGTTGCTATTCCGCATTTATCTCGGATGACGCCGCACATTTCCGAGATCGCCGCCGCAACCGTCGAGTGAAACCGCGACGCCATTCCGGGACGTCCGGCGCCGGACTTCAGGTCCGCGAGCACCGCATCGATTGTCGCTCCGAAATTCACACGCATCGCCGGGATGCCCTTCGCTTCCGCAGGCGGAGTCCCCCACGAATACGGTTGTTCCGCCGGATGTTCAACAACATAAGGATATACGCCTTTGAAAGAATCTGACGCGGCAAGTTCCAGTTCGACCGCAGCCTGACCCTCGTAATTTATCTCGCTCCGGCCCGTGATCAGCGCGGACACAGCGTCGAACAGGCGCCCCATGCTCGTCGTCTCAGGACAATTGATACCACGCTCAATCGCCGTATCGACGATCGACAGTTCTTCCTCTTTTCTGTTAAACAACTCCTTTAAATATAAGTCGGGGGGGGCACCGCAGAGGCGCTTCATCGCCGCGGCCGCCATCCGCCACGGCTGCTTGATCGCGAGCGTGCCGCCGGGCATCGGCAGAGGAGCAAGGTGCGCCGCGCGGACAAATCCGATGTAGTTGCTTATCAGCCATTCGCCGCCCCAGAGCGTCCCGTCCGGCCCGTATCCGAGACCATCCATCGAGACGCCTATAACCGGCCCTGCCTCTCTGTTGTCCGCGAGGCAGGCCGCAATGTGCGCGTGGTGATGCTGCATACCGATCTTCACCCCAACATCTGTTCTCGCGAGCGCATACTTCGTCGAAAGATACTCCGGGTGCAGGTCATACGCGAGCACCGCCGGCTTTATGTGAAACAGCTTCTCGAAATGCGAGACTCCCTCCTCGAACGACGCCAGCGTTTCGAGATTATCGAGGTCGCCGATATGGTGACTGAGAAAAGCGTACTCTCCACGCGAGAGGCAGAATGTGTTTTTCAATTCCGCGCCGCACGCGAGTATCGGCGCGGGCGTTGGGATGCTCATTTTGACGGGCGCGGGCGCGTATCCGCGCGAGCGGCGAATCAAATATTCCGCTCCTCGCCACACCCGCAGCACCGAATCATCGCAACGCGTGTGAATCTCCCGGTTGTGAACAAGATACGCGTCCGGAATGCCTTTTATGCGTGCGGCGACATCGCCGTCCCTGAACGCTATCGGCTCGTCGCTGCGGTTGCCGCTTGTCATCACAAGCGGCTCGCCGACGGCTGCCAGAAGAAGATGATGCAGCGGTGCGTATGGAAGCATAACACCTACAAATTTATGGCCGGGCGCGACCGAATGCGCGACCTTCGCACAGGGTTTACGGCGGCAAAGCACGATCGGCCGCCGGACGCTGAGCAGGGCTGTTTCCTCCGCCGGAGAAATTTCGCATAACTCCCGCGCAACGGCGACGGACGCCGCCATCACCGCGAACGGCTTGTCCTCCCTGAACTTCCGGGATCGCAGCGCGTGAACCGCGGCCTCGCTTCCCGCAAGACATGCAAGATGGTAGCCGCCGATGCCCTTCACGGCTATAACTCGCCCCTCGCGGAGCATCCGCGCGGCGACGGCAACCGCATCTTGCCTATCGGCAACACAATCCCCGGCCGCATCCACGAACGACACCGACGGGCCGCACACCGCGCAGGCGTCCGGCTGCGCGTGAAACCGCCGGTCGGCGGGGTCCGCATACTCCCGCGCACAATCCGGACACATTTCGAACGCGGCCATCGTCGTTTTCGGCCTGTCGTAAGGCACATCACGTATGATCGTAAACCGCGGCCCGCAGTTCGTGCAGTTGATGAACGGATATCCGAACCGCCTGTCCGACGGATCGTTCAACTCGTCTATGCAGTCGTCGCAGGTTGCGATGTCGGGCGATATGAGCGAGAATTTCTCGCCCTCCTCCCGGCTCTCTCTGATTTGAAACGCATCGGCAACCGATTCCGGAGCTTCCTCCACCCGCAGGCTCTCGATGACCGCGAGCGGCGGCGCCTTCAGCGGGAGATCGGTGACGAACGATTCGACCGCTCCCGCACTGCCCTGAATTTCGATCTCCACTCCGACGCCGGTGTTAAGAACGTAACCGCTCAATCCGTGCCGAACCGCAAGCGAATGCACAAACGGCCTGAAACCCACGCCCTGCACTATGCCGGTTATTAAAATCTTTGTTCTCATCAGATGCCGATCCGGGAGTTCGCCTTCGTTTCCCGCGCTTGCATATTTTGCCTTTATGATTAATTATATCTTTATTCTTTGCAAGCCAAGTCGGTTCATCGCATCGGCCGAATAATGAAATATTTCGGCTTGTAATTATGGTTTATATGTTATATCCTTGGCGATCATCGATGAGCGAGGGCACCAATGGGGAAAAGAGAAGTGGAATTCGGTGAGGGAATTCTCGCCGAGACGCTCAACAACACCGAAACCTATATTCTCGTCACAATGAAGGAACCGCTGTCACTGATAGCGATGGATATTCAAAAACAACCGGTGACATCGATCCTTAACCTCGACATGTCGATTGAAAACCTTGAACGGATCAGCACAGAGAAACCCCTTGCGGATATGATCGTCGGATTCGGCGGCGGCACGTCCTGCGACACGGCGAAGTATCTCGCCGCCGTGTGGAAGATGCCGCTTATAATTGCGCCGTCGATAATCTCGGTTGACGCGTGGCTCGGCCGCTCGGTCGCGGTTCGGAGAGAGCACAAAGTCCACTATGTCGAAAACGTAATGCCGGAGAGGCTGATTGTTGACTACTCAGTAGTGAAGCGGTCGCCGGCGGAACTGAACCGAGCCGGAATCTGCGACGTGCTGTCGATCTGCACCGCGCTCGGCGACTGGCGGATAGCAAAAGAGAAATTCGGCGACCCTCTCGACGAGAGCATATTCAACGAAGCGAAATCCATCGCGGACACGCTGATCGCGGAGGAAGCGAATATCGCCGCCATGAACGAAGACGGCATTCGCGCGATAGTACGCGGACAGGTTGCGGAAGTCGCGCTGCGCGAGAAATGGGGAAACACGCGGCCTGAAGAAGGCGGCGAGCATTTTCTTGCTTTCCTCCTTGAGGAGATTACGCACGCCCATTACATCCACGGAAATCTCATCTGCATGAACATCCTGATCGTGCTCAAGCTGCAACGTGAAAAAGCGGTTTACGCATACAGCGATATGGCGGCGCTGTTCGACAGGATCGGAGTTCAATACAGACCCGAGACGCAGAAAATCGATCGAAATGATCTTCAGAAAGCACTGGAAAACATCTCCGGATATGTGCGCAGAAAATCATTATTCAAAGGATTGTGGTGGTTGGACGGCGTATTCGATGAGTCGGGAGAGTACTCCATCAGCGGAATTCTTGACTGGGTTTATTCGATATAGGCACAGAGATAAAACAGACACTCCCGCCGGAGTAGAAAAAAGGCCCCCACGAAAAGCACCTCGGTTGCCTGGAAGAAAGTAACGGCCGGTTCAACATTCACAACAACATATCCGTTTTGCTTATCGGCCCGGTTACCGGCATAATATCCTTTGTCGGGTTTCAACACGTTATGAAAAACGAAGAAGTGCGAAAGAAATGGTTGAAATTGCAAAATTTACCGATGCCGACAGAGATGCCGTCCGCGATATATGTTTCAGGACCGGATTCCTCGGCCGTTCGATGGAGGGCATCATCGACTACGGCGATCTGTTCCTCGACCTGTCTCTGAACTATTTTTTCACCTACGGCGGCGACTGCCGGGTCGTTGCGCGCGAGGACGAAAAAACAGTCGGCTACGTGCTCGTCGCAACGGACAAGAACGATTATTATGCTTACAACAGAAGCTATTACATAAAACGGGCCGTCTCCGACGTCGCCGCCTTCCGGCTATTCCGAAAGAAGGAACTCAAATACTACGCACGGATGCTTCTGTACTACCTGAACGGCGAGTTGAAGATGCCCGAATTCGAAGAATATCCGGCGTTGCTGCATGTCAACGTAGCGCCCGGCCGCCGGCGAGCCGGCATCGGCGGAAAGATGTTCGAGGAGGCGTTCAAGTGTCTGGAAAAAAGCGGCTGCCCGGGCGTTCAGCTTCAGACTACTTCCGCGAATGACACGGCAACGCCATTCTTCAAAAAACATGGCTTCATCGAGCTCGCATCTAAAGAGACGAATTTCTATAAAGCGTACGGAATGGGCACGGTTCGGCTGATAGCGATGGGGAAAAAACTGCAATAAAAACAAACCGCGGGCAACAGCATCACGCGGCCTCCCTATACTATCCCGGTTTTATTGATGATCGGGCGAACGGGGCATATAATATTGTTTAGAATTTGCTCGCTACACAAGGAGCTGCAAAATGGATGAAGAAATGGTTGCCGTCGAAGTTCACTGTGTGCGCTTCGATATGTTGAATAAAGTTCCGGTAGTAATTTTGAAGGACAAACTCGCTGAGAGATACCTTCCGATATGGATAGGAGTATTCGAAGCGACCCAGATCGAGATTGCGCTCGAAGGGGTGCACGTGCCGCGCCCGATGAGCCACGATCTGATGAAATCCATACTCGAAACAGCGGACCTGAGCCTGAAGGAAACACGCATACACGACATCATCGAAGGCACGTTCCACGCGAAGATGCTGATAGAGAAAACGGCCGGCGGCGACATATTCGTGGATGCGCGGCCGAGCGACGCGATAGCGCTTTCACTCAGGACGAACTCGCCCATCTACGTTTCAAAGAGAATAATCGAGAACGACTCGATCCCCGCGCCGGATGAAGAGGAAGTGCAGAAGTTCAGGGAATTTATATCGACAATAAAGCCCGCGGATTTTAAGGACTGAATTCGCTTAGACAAAGACAAATAAAAAAGCCGGACGGGAAACCGCCCGGCTTTTTGCTTTATAGCAATCTTATGAATTACGGTATCAGACTCAGGTCGCCCGTGAATGCCGACTTGAGCGTCGGGGCCATCTTCGAGTCGATTTCGCCTTTTTCGACGTCGAGCGGAGCCGGCATGTTCTGCAGTTTCATCTTGAGTTGAGGATTTTTCGATGCTTCGATCATGACGTCGATCTGCGATTCAGGCACGCCGGCATCCTTCAGCGTGGCGGGAAACCCGATGCTCTTCGAGAACTCGATCATGCCCTTCGCAACCGCCTCAGCAAGCGCGCGCGGGCTGAGCTTCGCGAGATCGGCGTCCTTCGGGATGAAGCCCGCGTCCTGAAAGATCGGGCCGACTGTCAGATTCTGGTCCACGATCGCGTCGGCGAAAAGAACCGTGTAGTACGGATTGAGCACGGCGCACGCGCGGCCGTGAGCCAGATAGTGGATGAGCTGGAATGAGCCGAGATGGCCGCCGTTCGTGCCGCCCTTCTCGTCCGCTCCTGTCGCGGGATTCTTCTTCGATATCATGATCGCATAGCCGCCGAGGTCCGTGCCGACGCCGAGTGCTTCGCGGGCCTCCGCGTTCTTCGGGTCCTTCACGACCGTCGGAAGCGCGTTGACGATCAGTCTCGTTGCCGCGATCGTTATGTCCTTGATGTCGTCATAATAAACTTTTCCGTTCGCGCCCATGAACACTTCCCAGCAATGGGCGATTCCGTCGAGCGCGCCATCGAGCGTGAGCCCCATCGGCGTGTTAACCGTGATCGAGTAGTCGAACACAGCGGCGGGCGGCACGACTGTGTCGTCCACGATCAGCTTCTTGATGCCCGACGCCGGGTCCGTGATATTCGAGTATTTCGTGAGTTGCGCGCCGGAGCTCGCCGCCGTCTGCACCGCAACCACCGGGAGCGGCTTCTTGCCCTCGGCCGCCGCGGTCTTCGCCACGAGGTCCACGCCGAAGTACGGCTCGATGTCGTTGCCGGAGTAAGTAACGAGCACCGCCGCCGCCTTACAC
>CAYPEK010000059.1:0-25203 GCA_964409645.1 uncultured bacterium
TAGTAAAATTATAAGCGTAAAAAAGTGTTTCGAGAGCGTACGCGAATATATATATTGTTTGTTTTGATTGGTCGGTTAAATCGAATCCGACAGCGGCAATTATGCCGATAAATCTGAACCGACGGTGTTGCTTACTGTCAGCTATCTCAGAACTGTATCTTTACCTTGACGCCCGCGCCGCCCGCGAGGTCGATAGCGTAAAGGTTCTCTTCCGCCTTAAACCATCCGTCACCGTTGCTTGACGCTGATTTCCCGGCGATGTCGCTGCCGCCGGCCGTGACTTTTAAGGGTGCTTTTTCGCTATAAAGCAAAAGCCGCGTCGCGGAGCCTTTCGGGCCGTCGAGTTCGATCTCCATGCCGTCCGCGCCGTCGCTCCACGATTTGATTCTCGCGGTGGAGGCGGGCACGAGCTTGCCGATGTCGCCGATCAGCGCCCGGCCCTGCGAATCGACCGGCGCGAATACAAGATAAACAAACTCGGTCTGCCGCACCCCGCGCTTGAAGCTGAAATCTTTTCCGGCGCGCGCGGCTTTGCCTAAGTAGTAATCGTAAACGATGTAGTCGCCGGTGAGGGGCAGGTCGCTGTATGACAACTCAAGTTTCAGCCTGTCGTTCACGAGCAGTTCGTTGACGTGCGCTCCGAAGACGTAGAACCACGTGCCGCCCGAGACTTCCGACTGCGTGTATCCGATGAGCGGGTATTTATCCGCAAGAGGATTCTTGAGGAACATTTTTTCGATGGGCACGATCGGGCGGTCCGGCTTCACGAGCGCGCCGTCCTCGTCGGCCATCTGCATGACGAGTTCCTTATTGATGTCGCCGGTGCGGTCGCCGATTCCGACGGGCCCCGCGCTGAGGATGCTCATCAGCGCCTCCTGTCTGTTGTACGGCTCCAGCAGGTGCGAGTCGGAGTATTTGTCGTTGGGGTCGCCGGTGGTGAGGTAGGTGCGTGCGAGGAAAGGCGTGTCGAACGTCTTGTCGGGCGTTTTAGTGATGAAGACGTCCTTGAACGGGTAGGCGCCCATCGCTGCGATCAGGGCGGATGCGTATATGTGCTCGAACCACATGTTGACGGTGAGGCCGCGCATGCGGACATAGTAGTCGTTCGAGCTGCGGATGTTTGTGACCGCCGGATGGCGGGTGGATTCGAGGAAGAAGAGGACTGTGGGCATGCAGTACTGGATGTCGAGTCCGCGTTGTTCCATTGCTGCATTCATGTTTTTCATCCAGTTTCCTGCGAGGTCGGGGTCGCTGCGTAGCGCATCCACGCGCTCGATCTGCGTGCCGAGCCAGTCCTGCTCGTACATCACGCCGTCCCAGCTTTTCACACTGTCGCCCCAGATGTCGAACACTTCGCGGGTGAGCGGCTGTATGCCGGGGGCCGACGACGGGCCGTCGCCGTGCGCGTCGCCGCTTCTCTCCTTGCCGATTTTCGCGCCTTCGTTGCCGACGAACGGCATCTTATCCTTGTACGGCGTGTCGATCGCAAAGTATCTGTTGTGGAATGTCAACGGCATTCCGAGCTTCTTCTGGAACTCGGTGAGGCCCTCCGGGAACATCTCCGTGATCGGCTCCCAGAGATAGACGCCGTTGTCCACTTTCGATTTGTAGTACCACCACGAATCGAGCTGGAGGTGGCGGACGGGGATTCCTTCCTTTTTGATGTATTCGCCGAGCTTGAGAAGTGAGTCCTGATAGTTCATTCCGGGCTCGGTGCGGTAGTAATAATAGCCGCCGTTGTCCGTCCAGTAGCCGAGGTATTTGAGGAAGAAGGTTGCGTTTTTATCTATTGGTTTCTTGCCGCTTTCGGTAAGCAGCGCCGCGCCGAGTTGGTTCATCGAATCCACGACGCCCTTTTCGCTGAATATGAGGATGCTCTGCGTGACGCGGCCGGGCTCGAGTTTGGCGATCTGGCCGTCGAAGCCGACCGCAACCGCGGGGCCGAATCCGGCGGACGTCAGGTTGAGCGAGCGGGCGAAGCGCACGAGGAAGTCGCTGTACGGAGACAGCACGCTTGCCCAGCCGTTTTTATCGAACACGAAGAACGGCGTGGCGATGAATCCGTCGGGCATGCCGGTCAGAGTCTTTTTTACATTCTTGCCGAATTGGCCTTTCGCCCATATCTGGTAGTTGTACGCGAAAACGTTCATATCGGCGCCGGAGTCGTCGGCGGCGAACACCGGGAAATTGATCGCGGTATCGCCGAACGCGGCGGCTTTCCCGGCCTTGTAGCCGTCAGTGAATGTCTGGAGGAATTTCACGGCGGCGATTTTTTCATAGACGCGGAACTCGGTGTCGAAGCGGAGTCCGGCGGCGTCCCATTTCAGCGTTGCGGATTTGTACGCGCCGGTTTTGTCCGTGCCTTCGGATGTGGAGGAGCTTTTCAGCGACATATCGCCGGTGACGGCGTTGATGAGCATCTTGTCGCCGATACGCAACGCGACCATTCCGTCGCCGATGTATCGTTTTTCGTCTTTAGAGATGCGGTAAACGCCCGTCGTCTTGTCAATTTCAAGGCGCAGTGCGGCGTCGGCGTTCTCGATAGCCAGAGTGTTTCCGGCGTCGGTAGTTTTCAGTGCTGCCGCGCTTGATATGATCGAGATGGAAATCGACATAGTAATAATAATGATTGCGGTAAAGAGATGTTTGGATTTAGTCATTGCCATAGCTGACCTCCAACAAGTTTGTAGTTTAATATACCTTATTTGTGCGCGTTGGGACAACATCGGCGGCAATTCATTATACTTGTAGAAATCGTGTTGAACGCGGAAGACAGGCGGAGAAGTGAATGTGAAACGGCGTTCATAATGTGATGAAGAGTTGTTTGCATCGAGAGAAATCGGGAGGCGCAGGCATGAAAGGCGAAAAACTGAAAGTGTTTCTTAAACTCATGGTTCTGGCCGCTGTTGTTGTCGGGTTGTCGATGTTGTCCGGCAGGATGTGGGGCGGAGAAAAGAAGAAAGAGGCGCCGCGCGAGATCGTAATAACAGAGGAAATGACGGCGGGTCAAATAGCAACTAAATATAACATCGAGAGGCCGATGCTGAAAAAGGCATTTGGGCTGAAAGATAAGTCCGACCTGATGAAGAGCGTGGGTCAGTTGGGGATGACCGGAAAGCAGGCGGAAGAGAAGCTCCGGAAAGTGATGGCGTTCAAGGCAGAGGAGGGAAGCAAGAACTGGAAGAAAATCGCCGCGAAGTTTTTCCTCTGGATTGTTTTTCTCGGCTTCGTTTTTTCGATGTTGAGAAAGAAACGAATAACCGTGAAAAACAGGACGGCGATTCTGTTCGCGGCGGTTTTGATATTCGGAGTCGCGCTGGGTTCCGACCCGAATCCTATGGGTACGATCAAGGATGCGATAGTGTTGTGGGGCAAGCAGAAAATTATATTTCCGCCGAGAATGATCGCGCTGGCCGTGTTTCTGTTTATGGTGATTGCGGCGAATAAATTCATCTGCTCGTGGGGTTGCCAGTTCGGGACGCTGCAGGAACTCGCGTTCAGGTTGAACAGAAACAAGAAGGACAACGGCGGCATTATCAGGCAATACAAAATTCCGTTTGTTGTGACAAATACGATACGTGCGACGTTCTTCGCGGCGATAATAGTCGCCGCGCTGGCGTGGTTGTTCGATATAGTGAAACCCATCGATCCTTTTAATATATTCACTCCGGCGCACCTCGGCATAATCGGCGGGGCGTTTGTTGCGCTGGTTCTCGCAGCCAGCGTGTTTGTGTACCGGCCGTGGTGTACGATGCTGTGCCCGTTCGGCTTTGTAGGCTGGGTTTTCGAGAAATTGAGCGTCAACAAAATCAAGGTCGATTACAACACGTGCATCGGATGCAAGGCGTGTGCGAAGGCATGCCCGTCAACGGTTATGGAGGCGATCCTCGTTCAGGACAGGACGATACCGGATTGTTTTTCGTGCGGGACGTGCATGAATGTCTGTCCGACGGGATCGATAGGTTTCAAATCGGGGAGCAGAGATAAACCTCCCGCCGGAAAGTTCGATTCCGCGTCAAAATGACTGTTTCAGACTCGTGCTTGTGCCTGTGATTTTTCGGTGCGCGCCGCTGTCGTCGTTATGAGAACTCCGGTGGTGATCAGCGCGAGGCTGAGGACGCAGACCGCTGTGATCGGTTCGTTGAGGACGAGATAACCGCAAAGCGCCGGAGTGATGACGACCATCGACGAGAAGCCGGGCACAACGTGGATCGCTTTTCCGTATTTATAGCCGACCTGCACGAGCACGACTCCGCCGACTCCGCCGACGAGCGCCAGCCATAGATACGGATCCGCGAGCATGGAGAGCAGGGCGCCCGGCGTCCCCGATTTCGCCGCGAAGCGTCCTACAACGATTTTCAGGAAAACAATTCCGAGGCCGCCGATGGCGCCCCCGATCAGACCGAGGACGACGCCCCCGCGCGTCTGAATGTCCCGCAGCATGAAGAATATCATTGCCGCAGCGACCGCGCAGAACGCGAGCAGAAAGATTGTCATCTGCCGCTGCTCGAACGCAACTGTTCCGCGCTGATGGCTGTGACTGAAGAAACCGAGCATTGCGGTGCCGGAGATAATTATTGCCATCCCCGCAAGCTCGCGTCGCGATATTTTCTCTTTTAGGACGACATGGGAGAAGATGCCGAGTGCGATCAGCCCGAAACCGGCGAATCCGCCCAGCGTGGACGCGTTGCCTATCGTCAACGCTTTTGCCTGAAGCGCCACGACCAATCCCTGCATCATCAGCCCAAGCGCCCATACGAGAGCATAAACGTACCTGCGCGATCGTGTCTCCGCTGTTGGGATTTCGTTAATCGCGAGCTTCTGAAGGCCAAGCCCTACGTTCGTCAGCGTTGGGTTCAGCAGACAAATACCCATGAATAATGTATAGCTTCCCGTCATATTGATGCCTCTTTCTACAAATGTTGCCGTTCCTTTGCCGGGATTATCGGCGCAAAAATCCGGTCCTGAAATTCTCCGCGGCCGTCACGACGGCGGCCCGAATTTCTGCGTTAGTCCTTTCACTATCATCTCCGCGCTCTGATCGGTGTTCTTCACGAAATGATCGCCGATTGCCTTCTCCACAACCGGGCCGATGATCGGGATCGAAACGCTTATGTTGATTTCGACGTGGCGTTCGGTGCCGCCGCCCGGCGCCGCGCGCCAGTGGCTCGTCGATTTGAACTTCAGCACGTTCTTGAAATAATGGGGCGTGATGCCGCTCTCGAACGCGCACTTGTCGTCGTCCCACACCGAGCTTTCTGAGAACGTAAGCGACTCCGGGCTGAATATCTTCTGCGCGATTTTCGGAATCTGCCCGTGAACGCACCAATCGTATTTTTTGTATATCTTTTTCCCGTCGCGCCTGTTCTCGACTAGTTTGCGCATGCTGACATTCGGCAACTCGTCCATCGGGAAAAGGTCTCCGCCCGATTTCAGTATGTCCGTGATCTTTTCGACAGGCCATCCGAACCTGTGGTCCATCGTGAATTTCATCTGATTTTTCCTCCTTTTGATGCAACTGCTTCCGGCAGGGCTTCGCCGCCGGCAAGCCTGTCGATGATAATGTCCGCCACCGCGTGCAGATGCGCACGGCGCTCCGCCCGCGCGGATTCGCTCGACGCGTTTGTTCCCCAGAGCCGTCCGAGCATGCCCTCGTACGTGTAATAGTTCAACGTCATGCTGTAGATACTGAAAAAGAAGTGCCTCGCGGAGACCGGCCCGTCCGGGGGGAGGATTTCCTCAAACACACTTGCTCCCCATGCGTGGACGGGCGCCATGCCGGCCGATATTTTTCTCACACTCTTCGATCCCGAACAGATTTCCCGCTGAATCAGCTTCGGAAATCCGGGATTTTTTTCTATGAAGTTGACGTACGCGTCCAGAGTAGAGTGAACTTTCTCTCTCATATTGCCGCTGGCCGCAGCCGCTTCAGCCAGCGCCAGCCGTTGCGCCGTGAGATGCCGATCGAGCACGGCGTCGAAAAGCGACTCCTTATTTTTAAAGTAGTAATAGAGGTGTCCCTTGGCCGTTTTCGACCGGCGGGCGATGTCGCTCACGCTGCAACCGTCGAAGCCGCGCTCGATGAACAGCTTCTCCGCCGCGTTCAGGAGCTTCTCGCGTGTTTCAGCCCCGATGTTTTTCTTTCCCGCGAATATCCTTTTTTCCGCCATATCGCCGCCTTATTTTGAACGATCGTTCAAAGCTTACGGAACAATGTTAAACGATCGTTCAAAAACAGTCAAGGAGTTTTTTTAACGGCGGTCGATAGATAGAGAGAAAAAACGGTAGAGTGGTGGAATAGTAGAAGGGGAAAAGACAAAAAGCAGCTTTTAAATATGTAGGGCGGGGTCACTGTACCCCGCCGAGCGTTCCGCTCGTGGGGCTTGCCCACAATGGCATTTATTTATCTCATGCACAAAAGAAAACTTTTGCATGGCACACGGTGAAACGGAAAGGGAGAACAAGGGAGAGGGGTCAGGTCTTGCGATTTGCGGGTTTGAAAGAAAAAGATGCCGTTAATGAGCGTGGCTAATCAGCTTTTCTGTTTGCTGAGCGCCGGGCCGAAGATTCTCCCGTAGTCTGCGTCGGCTATACCCTGATTGTACTCCGAGTAACGATGTCCCTTGCACGGGACTTCGCCGTAGTTGCGCGCCTGCGGGACTGGCCGCCACAATTCGGTGTCAGGTTTGTGCCGGAGCTGAGGCAGCAGAACGCCGAGCGTCGCCCGTGCCTGAATCATGCTGTTGAAGTCGGAAGTGAGCTTGGACTGCGAGACGTAGAACTTCATCAGCCCGCTTTTTTTCTCAATCTGCTCGGGAGTGAGGCGAAGCGACTCCGGATTGCCCTGCTTGTCCGCGAACTGGCCGATGCCGTAATGCAGGAGATGGACGAGCGTCGATGTTAGTTTCGTTTTCTTCGCGTTTTTCAAAAGCGAATGCTTGTAGCTGCTGAGCAACGGATACTGAGGGAACTCGAACACGGCGGGTTGCGGAGAGGGGAGGGCGCGCGCGGCGTGAACCGCGGTGAAGTTCGTTATGTCGTGCGAGATGTGAGCCGCCTCCCATGCGTCGCAATAGACTTCGTCCGGCTTGATTTCGGAGAAGTATGCTTTCAACTCCTCGACGAGTGGGATGATGTTGTCCGGGTTCTTCATCCAGTCGGCCGGATGTTTCAGGAATTTCATGTTGCTTTCCGGCACATCGATGGAAGCCATCGAGGCGCGCGCCTCTTTCTCGCGCACTATGCAGAGTATCTCTTTCACCCGGTCGATCGGAAGCGTTTCGACTTCTTCACCGGGGCGCAGGTAAGGCGCGTAGTCCTTTGCCATCGCCTCTTTCGACGCGTAGAGACCTGTCCCGCCGCTGCCGTCGTTGCACCACACGAGATGGACGGCCGACCCGGCCGCAAGTTCCGTCATTATTTTTCCCGAGATAAGAATTTCGTCGTCCTGATGGGCGAACGCGAAAATGATTGTCTTCTGTTTCATTTCACCTGACCTCCCTCAATGCCGCTGTCGATATACTAACCCGACATTCCCGTGTTCTCCACCCCTGAACGGATATTGATGTAGTGGGGTCAGGCCATGAATTGGGAATTGAACAGTCTCATTAAAAGGTTGCCGGCTCATATAGGCCTGTGTGGAAAGCGTGATTCACGAGACGACATTAACCTCAATTCCCAATTCATGGCCTGACCCCTCATTTTCTCACAGTTGATTTCAAAAAGTGATGATGTGAAGCGAAGCGGGATCGAACGAGAGACGCACCTGAGCGCCTTCAGGGATCTGACCCGATATGCGTGGGTTGACGATCGACACCTGCATGTCGATTTCGCCCGCGCGGACGGTGTATTCGACAGACCCTCCCATGTAAACGGAGCGTGAGATAATCGCCGGGATACCTTCGCCGTCGGTGGAAATTGTCACCGCCGACGGGCGCAGCACGGCTTCCGCGCCGCAGCAGGGCTTATTTGCAAACTCCGGTTGCGGAACGACAAACCTGCGGCCGAAGATGTTGACTGTCACATTACCGCCGCCGACCTGCTCGACTTCCGCCGGAAGAAAGTTCGCCTTCCCGAGATAACCCGCGACGAAACGGTTGAGCGGCTTCTCGTAAATTTCTTTCGGTGTGCCGGACTGCTCGATGATTCCCGTGTTCATCAGGATTATCCGATCGGAGATACACAGAGCCGTCTCTCTATCTTGCGTGGCGTAAACGCATGTGATGCCCGCCTTGCGCTGGATGCGCCGGATTTCCTCACACAACTGGTAACACATTTTCGCGCCGATGTTGCCGATGAGGTCGTCGATCAGGAGTGCTGACGGATTCCCGCCGAGCACGTCCGCAAGCGACGCAAGCTGCATCCGTGCGCATGATAACGAACCCGTTGAGCGGTCGCCGGTTCCGGCGATACCGAGCTTGTTCATCATCTCGATAGTTTCAGCGTCGATGTCGGGTTTCTTTTTCGCAAAGAAGAAATCGGCGAGCTTGGCGAATATGGATTTGCGCGGCGCGGGATCATTGTTCTCGCGAACAAGAGATATCTTCCTTTGATTCGGAGGTATCGATGCCGAGGATTTTCCGCCTATGAAAATTTCGCCTTTCGTGGGCGGCTCAAATCCGGCGATCATTTTCAGAACTGTCGATTTACCGCTGTCTGCCGGGCCGAGCAGCGTCACAAGCTCGCCTTTGGCAACGGAGAACGACACGTCATCGACCGCGACAACGGATTTCCGCTGCTTGCCGCCGAATATCTTCGATACGTTTTTTATCTCGATACTTGTGCCGGGCATCCGCCGGTTCCTTTTAATAAGATTTTATAATCAACATACATTTTATCGAAAAATCCGCATTTTTCATCTGCGCGGAAAAATGAAAGAATGTTTTATGTGAGATTGCTTCGATTAATCGATCTCCCAGAGAATCCAAGCTGCCGCCTGGTCAGGCGTGACGGCGCCGGGCGGCGCGATCAGCAGCGCGGGTTTGTCGCCGTACATCGCGCGGAGCCAGTCGAGCTTGGCGTCCTGATGATGCTTATCGGCAACAATGTTGTCCGGTATTACGCCGAGCGTGACGAGCGCGATTTTCATCATCTCCGACGGGTCTATCGGCCCGCGGGTGTACCAGTTGCTGAACAGGATCACGCGCGTTCCGGGTTTCGTGCGCACCGCCGCTGCTGCCGCCTGAAGCCTTCGCAGGAGGCCGCCCGCCGGGTATTCGAGCAGTTCTTCGCCTGTGTAAGGCTCGTAAACGATTATCGTCGAGTTGTTCCAGTCTTTTGGCGGCTCCGGCGCGGCGGGGTAGGTGAAGTCGGCCGGGACGATGTCGGCGCTTACTTTTTTGATCTTGAATCCCTCTTTCTCGAAAATCGGTTTCGCGCGAATCAGGTGGACAGTCTGGCTGACGAGGTACGCTTGTTTTTTCCAGCCGCGCTGTTCGAAGAGGCGGGCGGTGAAGACGCCGTTTTCGATTGTCGATGCCGACTTGTCCTCTTCGACGACGGCGTCCGGCGGAACGCCGAGAGCGGCGAGTGCAATCTTTCCCATCCGGGCTTCCGAGATGTGGCTGCGGGTGAATCCGCCGGAGACGACGATTGTGTCCACCGTGCCGCTTGCGTATAGTCGTGCGGCGGCATGTATGCGTGCTGTCTGCATCAGTGCGGGCGTGTCGTCGCCGTCAGGATAGCAGCCGAGTATGACCGCCACTCCGCGCGGTTCGTTTGAACTCTCCAGAGCCTGAGAGTATCCTGACAGAAGGATTGACGCTGTTAAAAGAAAAAGTAGAAAAAACTTGCGGTTCAAAGATGTTGCTCCGGCGAGATATGGCAGCATATTAAAGAGTCTTTCCACGGGAATAGTATCAGTGAGTTCCCGGAGGTTTCTGCAGGAAAATTGCGGCGAGGAATCCGAGCACGGTCATGATGCCGACTAGTCCTCCACCCTGTTCAAACGCTTCAGGCAGCATGGTCTGGGCGATCATTGCGAGCATTGCGCCGGCTGCAAGGCCCTCGAAGACGGCGTGAGTCGAATGTCCTATGCCGCCCAGCAAAAGGTTGCCGAACAGCGCGCCAACGCCGGTGAGAAGCATAAGCGATATCCACATCCAGAGTATTTTTCCGGTGCTGCTGCCTGTACGTTTCATCATGGTTGCGCTCGACATGGATTCAGGCAGATTGGCGAGGAACAGGCCGCCTATGAGCGCCGGACTAACCGAGGCGCCTGTCATGCTCGCTCCTATCACAAGCGACTCCGGTATTCCGTCGATAAGTATTCCGAGCCACATCGCGAGCGCCGCGCCGGTTCCGCTTTCGTGCGCCTCTTTTTTGATGTCGGCCATGTTCGGACGCAGGTGGCTTTCGTTTATGTTTGAGAGGGCTTCTTTCCGCCAGTCGTCCGCGTGAATGGTCGGGGTTTTTATCTCTCCCGTCTTTTTTCTGTGTTCGGCAAGCTCGGCGACAGCCTGTCTCAGCGTTCTGCTCGACCCGGTTATGGCATTGAAATCCTGTGCGTGAATTTTCCATGTCTTCACGTCCGTGATCGCTACGGCTGTTGCTCTGCGGGGTTCGTGCCATAGCAGAGCCATCTCGCCGAAAGTTTCTCCTTCTTCAAGTGTTGCTGTTTCCGTACCGTCCGTATCAATTCTCACTTTGCCGCTTTCGATCATGTACAGCGCATCGCCGTTGTCGCCCTGATTGAATATGGTGGCCCCGGCGCTGAAGCTGCGTTCGTCCACGTGGGGGATTATCTCCTGAACTTCTTCCGGAGGAAGCAGCCGCAGTATATCAACTTTGCTCATGTGCTCAATCAGGTCTTCCGCGCGTTGTTTCTTCTTGTTTTTCAGATGGGTTATCGCGGTTGAATATTTCCTAAGAAAAGCGCCGCGTTCGTTCACGATCTTGTTAAGTAATACAAAAGTTATAGCGCCTATCAGGCAGCCCAGTCCGACAGGTTTAGGGTCGTATTCCATGCGCCGCAGACCGGCGTGTACAAGTTCGAGAGTCAGTGCCGCAACCAATGCGCCCGCGCCGAACGCCATTATTCCGGCTATAACTTTATTCTTCGGTTTGAGCCATATTCCTATTAAGGCGCCGAGAGGCAGTGACAATGCGCTGAATGCGCCGAACCAAAATGCCATCATGTATGGTTGTTTGATGAAATCCATAGTCTGCTCCTAATTTTTTAAGGCATTCAAATATTAGTTATTTTAATAAATGCAAAACAGTGCGGCAAGAACCGCGCCGCGCAAGCCGGAGTTTCAAAGGTTTGTCACAGCTTGAAGAACACTTTCTTCCGGTAGAGCAGCCAGCCGATGAACATCCACATTGCGACATAAGTGAGAGAGAGCCCGAGCGATGCGTTGTACTGGTTCAGCCACGAAGCATAGGCGTGTTCGTAGATGTACTGTTTGATATTGATGTCGGCGCCGTCCGCGCCCTTGCCCATCGGGATCATTGAGAAGTAATGTATGAAAGTGCCCGACAAGAGATAGATGAAAATCGAATTGGCGCCGAGCGAGACGAACGGCGTCGAGAATTTCTTCCAGCCTTTGAAGTCGATGAACCAGAAGCAGGCGGCGAGGATCGCCATGTCGAGTCCGGCGCAGAAGATAACGTACGACGGGCTCCAGAGATTCTTGTTGATGGGGAACCAGTAGTTGAGCCAGATGCCGAGAACAACGAGGATGCCGCCGGCGATCGATAGTCCGGCGATCTTTTCCATCTCCTGCTTTTCAGAGCGGAGCCAGCCGCCCGCGAGGCAGCCGAGTAGTCCGGTTGCTATTGAGGGAATCGTGTGGAGCAGGCCTTCCGGCTCCCAGTTCGGCCTGTAGAGATGGCCGTGCATGAGAAGGTTGTCGAAATAGCCCGCGGGATTGCACTCGAGGGTGAGTTTGCCCGCGCCGCAGCCGGGAACCGGCCAGTATTTCATAATGATCCAGTAGAAGGCCAGCAGTCCGGCGACCGCGGCGATCTGGCCGCGGCGTCCGAAAGCGAGCACGATCAGCCCGGCGGCGATATAGACCATTCCGAGCCGGTGCAGCACGCCGAGTATTCGGAAGCCGCCCGGATTAGTCGGGTCCATCGCCCATATAAAGCCGACAGAGAAGATGAGGAAACCGTGGTGGAGTACCTGAAGCCAGAGGCTGCCGCCGCGTGCGCACGCGCGGCGTTCGAGTTGCGGAAACGCTATCGAAAGCGCGAAGACGGCGAAGAACAGGAAGTCCCAGCCGCCGATCGGCGGTTGCGGCGCGTGCTTGAAGAAGTCCGTCTGCACGCCGAGCTTCACAAAGTACATAAGGCCGGTGAGGATCGGCACGATGTAGTCGAAAAGTGAGAGGCCCTCCCATGTAGTTTTCGCTTTTCTGTTCGAGAGTGAGTACATGAGGGAAACGCCGATGATGAAGGCGAACGAGGGGAAGACGAGATCGGTCGGTGTCCAGCCGTTCCATGCCGCGTGTTCGAGCGGGGCGTACTTCGACGGGCCGCCGGGGTTGTTCACCAGAATCATGCCGGCCATAGTGAGACCTCGGAACACGTCGAGCGCATACGATCTGTTCGGATTCAGTTTTCGCGAGATCAGCGCCACTTTTGTTTC
This sequence comes from uncultured bacterium, assembly GCA_964409645.1. GTDB lineage: Bacteria > UBP15 > UBA6099 > UBA6099 > UBA6099 > CAYPEK01. Next base: position 12,590 of record CAYPEK010000059.1, read on the forward strand.
TCCTTAATTAAAGACTTTAACTAAATATGCGTACATTTTATGTCAGGCGGCGCGAAAAGCAATAAGGCTGCAACAGCAGGATGAGAGTGGATGGCGCAAAAAATTCAGCCGGACATTAGGGATGAATTATAAGGATAAGTCCGCGCGTTCAGATTCCGAACGCGGCGAGGAGCAGGCGGACCCCCATCGCGCAGAGGCCGGCCGAGAGAGCGCCGATGATGGCGGCGCCTTTGGTTCTGTTCGAGAGCGCGGCGCCGATCTGCGCGCCGATCAGCGCGCCGATGGAGAGATAAAGCGTGCGGCGGATTCCGCGGTGGAACGCGCTGGTCGCGATGTGGGTGACGGTGCCTGTGAGAGACATGCCGGCGAGGATGAAGTGTGAGGTGGCGGTGGCGGTGTGAACAGGGAAACCGAGCAGATAGACGAGTGCCGGTACATGGATGATGCCTCCGCCGATGCCGAGCACGCTCGACAGGAACCCGACCCCGACGCTGATCGCCGCACCGAGCGGGATGTTGTATGTCTGGGGTTTTCCGTTGCTGCCGTTTTCGGCGGCCACATCGCCGCCGGAGCGTGTCCGGCGCAGCGTTCCGGTGAATATCCATACCGAGACGCCGATCATGAACGCGCCGAATATACCGTCGAAAGTGCGGCGCGGGATGTACGAGGTCGCCAGTGCGCCGAACACCGCGCCGGGAATTGACGCTGCAAGGAAAATTAGGCCTGCTTTGAAGTCGATCCGTTTCATCCGCCAGTATGCGATCGAGCCCGAAAGAGAATTAAAAAAAACGACCGCGAGCGAGATGCTTGTGATGATGTGCGGGTCTTCCTTCGGATAAACGAGCAGCAGCAGAGGAACGAGCACAAACCCGCCGCCCGCGCCAATGAGCGTACCGACCGCGCCGACCGCGACGCCCGCCGGAATGAGCCAGAGATAATCGACAACGAACCAGTGATAAAAGTTCATAAAACAGACAACACAGAAAGTGTCAGAAAAGTTTTCTTGGATCGGAGAACAGGTCGATAACGCCTGAGGCGAGGCCGCGTTCGAATTCGCCGGGCGCCATCGAAAGCAACTGGCTGAGCGACCCGAAAAGCTCCTCGCGGAAGTCCTCGATCTCCGCTACCATTATATGCTTGAAATTACCGAGCAGTTCGCACTGGCGCACGGCTTCCGCACGGCCGCCGAGTTTGTCCACCAGTCCGAGTTTTTTCCCTTCGTCGCCGAGGAAAAGCCGCCCGTCCGCAATCGCCGCAACCTTCTTCGGGTCCAGCCCGCGGTTTTCCGCGACCGACTCGACGAACATCTTGTGTATCTGCCCGATGTGATCCTGAATCGATTGGCGTTCCTTCTGCGTGGATTTCCTGAACGGAACGCCCATGTCCTTGAACTCGCCCGTCTTGAAACCTTCGTATCCGACTCCGTATTTCTTCATCAACTCGGAAAATTCAAGGTGTATGGAAATGACGCCGATGCTGCCGACGCCGCTCGCGGAATCTGCGACGATGCGGTCGCACGCGCTCGCGATCCAGTAGCCGCCGGAAGCGGCGAGATCGCGTACCCATGCCACGGTGGGCGTCCTGAGCGACTTAATGCAGTCGGCCACTTCCTTGCTCGGCAGGACGCTGCCGCCGGGGCTGTTGATCTCGAAAAGGAGCGCGCGCACGCCGTGGTCCTGCGCCCATTTGATCTTCTGGATGATTCGGTCCGAGTTCGCGCCGCGAATCTGCGATGACGGCCCGCCGCCGGACACTATCTGGCCGCTGATCCTGATTTTTCCGATCACCCGGCCCGCTATCGGCCCCATCAGGAACCGGTGCATTCCCTTGCCGACAATACGCTCTTTCTTTTTCATAGCTTATAGAGTGTAACAGACGAAAGTTGCGAAATCAAATATGTTGCGGCTCGCTACTTCAAAAGGGTACAGACACCGGTGTGCCATGCACAAAGTTTTCATTTGTGCATGAGATGAAAACAATGTCATTATGGCCAAGCCCCACCGGGAGGAATACTCGGCGGAGGTACGGCGACCCCACCTGTTGAATCAGCTGCTATGATAAGCCATTTCACAAGCAACTAAACAGCAATGAATGCAAAAGCGGCGCCGGGGTCGCCGCACTCCCAAATCTATTCTATATTCTTGTATTAGTTTCGCTCGCAACTCGCTGCGGAGCCCTGTTTTATTGAAATCCCGGCGAGGGCTGGATGTTCGGCGTCGGGAGCGGCTCTTCGGGCTCGACCGGTTCAGCGGGCTGCTCAGGCTCTATTTTCGGCGTCTCGGGCATGATTATGGCGTCAGAGTTCGGCAGCCAGTTTACCTTCGGATCCGCGCAGCAGCGCGCGCCGGAATAAGGCAACTGAGTGTCCGGCATGGCCCAAGCGGTAGCGTTGCAGGCGGGTGTGAGTTCGCGATATCCGACTCCGCCTCGAAGAATTCGATAATAGTTCTTATACTTACCTTTGGTCCACTCCCACGCGTTGCCGTAAAGGTCGGCAATGCCCTCGGGGGTGACGCAGGATTTCGCGGCGCCGGTGGGTTGTACCGGCCGGTCCGACATCACGTTCAGACCGGGGTTGCATTCGGCCGTGTCGAACGGCTTCATGACAAGCTGATTGGGACGGCATTCGGGACCTAGGCACGCGCGCAGCCACTCATCGCGTGTGCAAAGCCGCTTGCCCTGTTTCGTGCAGTAGTCTTCGGCCTCCCGGTACGAAATGCCGACGGTCGGGGTCGCGCCCGGAACATCCGGCGCTTCGTAGGTGTCGATACAGAAAGTGCCGTCGAGGAGGACCGAGTTTTTCGGACAAGTTTTGCCGTAGTAATCGGCGTAGATGGACTCGAAAAAAGCGAGCCTGAGCGGGTGGATGGATACGGCGGAGCTTTCGGCCTCCAGTAGTCGGGAGTCGAGCAACATGAGCTTATCGAGGAGCAGTTTCGATTCTTTTTTGTCGCCCCGTTTGTCGGCCTCGGCGTAGAGCCGGGCGGTGTCCGCCTGTTCCTTGCGGATCGCGGGCAGGTTTGCTGTGGCGGTGGCGATCTCCTGATCGAGCTGCTGCATCTCGGCGACGAGACCTGAGAAGTCCGGCGGGCAGGAGAGGTAGGCTTTTTTGAGTGCGGCGCGGATTTTCGCGCGGAACACGATGTCGGCGGTCTGCTGCTCCTCGGTTTCTTCGAGGAACGCATTTAGGGCCGCTGCGAGGATGACCATGTTGGTGGTGCGGGTTGCGGGCAGGATCGAGGAGTCTTCTACGCCTTCAAACACGATAGGCTCGTTCGAGTCGTCGGGAGGCGCCGGAATGCTGATCGAGCCGGTGGCGTCGAGTACCGGGTTGAGGTCTATCGGCCCGGAAGCCGCCGCGTCTGGAGCATTTTCGCCGGCGGGCGAAACGATGGGCGGCGCGGAATCCGTGGCGGGGACATCCGACGGGGATGTTTGGGCGACTGTCGCTAATGGTAAAAAAATAATGAGAAAAGCGGATAATGTTAATGTGCGCAGTAGTGGCGCTTTAGGAGGCATACGGCTTTCCTTTCGTGAGTGCGGGTTCGCACAAGCTGCCGGCATGGCAGCATTACGCGGGCCCGCGCGGCGTAAGGATTCGGCACATTATATCAAAAATAATTTAAATATACTATTGTGCGAACACGGTCGGGCGTGGTAACATAGCCAACCTTGGGAGATTTTGCTGGTTTTGCGGGAAGGGGGCAACCCAAATTATTACAAAGAACATGAAAAAGAAACAGCGCTCACACAACGGAAGCAGCCCTGCGGGCAAAGAGATCGAAAAGCTTCTGAAACAATCGGAAGCGAAAGGCTCCGTTCTGTACGACGATATCATAGATATCATGTGTATGGATGAGGAGCTCGGCGAGAAAGACATCGAGATGATCATGGACCGGTTCACCGAACGCGGCGTGACCATCATCGACGAAAACGGCGAGCCGATTGTGCGCGGCGTGGGGATCGGCGTCGATAAAGACGAAGACATCTTCGAGGACGAATCGCTGCCGAGGCACGACGGCGACGCGCCGATCGACGACTCGATTCAGCTTTATATGAAAGACGTCGGCCGCGTGCCGCTGCTTACTCACGAAGAAGAGATAGAGCTTGCAAAACGCATTGAAATGGAAGACGAGGAATCGCAGGCGAAACTCATCGAAGCCAACCTGCGGCTCGTCGTTTCGATCGCGAAAAAATACGTCGGCCACGTGGACATGTCGTTCCTCGACCTGATTCAGGAGGGCAACCTCGGCCTGATGCGCGCGGTCGAGAAATTCGACTACCGCAAAGGCACCCGCTTCAGCACGTACGCGACGTGGTGGATCCGGCAGAGCATCATCCGCGGCATCGCCGATCAGGGCGCGACGATCCGCAAGCCGATCCACATGGCGGACGCCATCCGGCGGCTCATCAAGACGTCCCGGCAGCTCAGTCAGGAACTCGGCCGCGAGGCCACCGGCGCGGAACTCTCGGAAAAAGTAGAAATGTCCGAGAACAAAATCCGCGAGATGATCAAAATCTCGAAAGTGCCGATCTCGCTCGACACCGCGGTCGGCGACGACGAGGACAGCCACCTCATCGATTTCATCGAGGACAAGCGCAGCCCGCGCACCGAAGAGAGCGCGGCCAACTCCGCGCTCCGCGAAGAAATCCGCGAGATGCTCAAAACCATCGGTTTCCGCGAGAGGCGCGTGCTCGAGCTCCGGTTCGGACTCATCGACGGCCACCCGCGCACGCTCGAAGTCGTAGGCAACGAGTTCGGAGTCACCCGCGAGCGCATCCGCCAGATCGAGGCCAAGGCGTTGCGGAAACTCAAACAGTTCTGCCACAACAAGAACCTTCAGCGGTTCCTCGACGAGGAGTGACCACCCGCCCGGCATTTGCCGGATGGAGACAAAACGAAATGTGAAGCCCCCGCAACACGGGGGCTTTTTCGTTTGAAATAGAACTTATCGATTATTCAATTCTTCCACGAGGGCGATTATTTCGGAGATTGAATGGATGACAGGGCAGCCGGGATTTTTAGTGCGCGTCGGATCGATGAGGACGGGTTGGATGCCGACACCGCGCGCGCCTTCCACGTCCGCCGAGACGATGTCGCCGACGTGGACGCAGGCTTCCGCCGTTTCGCCCGAGAATTCGAGCGCGAGCTTGAATATCTTCGGGTCGGGTTTTTCATAGCCGACAAGTTTTGAGTCGATCGCAAAATTCAGCATCTTGTCGAGGCCGGTGTTTTTCAGCAGACTATGGAGCCGGCCGTCCGCGTTCGAGATGATGCCGAGTTTGTAACCTTGCTCTTTGAGTCGGCGGAGCGTTTCGTACGACTCCTCCGGCACGCATCTCCAGAGGCTTGTGAACGAATCCTGCTCGCGGAGCTTTTCTTTAGCTTTGCTGACGGCGCCGGCATCCGTAAGGCCGACGCCGCGGAACATTGTCGAGAAATAAATCTCCCACACCATTTCGTCGTCGATCTCTTCGTTTTTGAGGTATTCGTCCACCGCGCGGCGCGCGTCGAGTTCAGCGTGCAGCACCGCGTCCGCGGTCGTTTTGATCCCAGCCTCACGCACTACCGACGCGATGAGTTCGAAATCGAGATAGATGAGAGTGTTTCCGGCGTCGAAGAAGACTGCTCTGATCCGCTGTTTGTCTGTTGTTGCTTCGCTCATATTCCCGTCCCCGCCGTTAAAGTCCGTATCGACGTCCCGTATAATTTATATCGCTGGCCGAAAATGAGCAATGAAAAGTTTCAATTCAGCTCGTTCGGCTTGTCAAAACGGGTAAGTCCGGTTGAGTTGCCGATTTTTTTCGGCGGAAAAGGTTATAACGGGTGCCGGTTCCAATATAATTTGCTCAATCAGCCCGGATGGATCGCAAAAATCCGGATGGATCGTGCCGTGCTTATCGATCTCGGAAAACATTCGATATTTAGCGGCGCGGATCGGGTGAGAATGTGGCGTTTTTGAAGACGGAAGTGTCCGACATCCTTTTTTTCTGCAGGAACGAGCCTTTCTTTTTCTGGAGCTCGGTGATTTTTTATGTCTGCATTCTGATGTGTGTCGCGCCCGGCTTCCGGCGATGGTTCAAGGGCACGTTCGAGGCCCCGAATCCGTCAACGAACTCACATCTCGCGCCGCTGGACGCGTTTCGCGGATTTGCAGCGCTCTGGGTGTTCTCTTATCACACGTGGATAACTATGCAGCCGCTGAACAACGGGATGCTGTCGATGGGTTTTGTGAGGTACGGGCAGGCGGCGGTGCCTGTGTTCGCGGTTCTGAGCGGATTGCTTATATACAGGTCGCTGAGAGGCAGGAAGATCACCGGCGTGTTGCTGAAAAGCTACGCTAAGCGGCGTTTTCTAAGAATTTACCCGCTCTATCTCGTGACGATGATCGTCTCGGTGGCGATCGGAATTGCGATAGGCAAGGGCGCTTGGGGCGACGGGAAAGCGGGCCTGATAGCAGACGTTTTTATGCTGAGGATGTTCGGGTTCCCGGATTTTTGCGGATCGCCTCCGTTCAACCCGCCGTCGTGGTCGCTGAATGTCGAAATGCTCTTCTATATCGCGCTGCCTGTTTGGATGATCCTGAGCCGCCGCCGGCCGGGTTTGTCCGCTCTTGCCGGTTTTGTGTTGTTCGCGGCTGCGGGAACGACGACGCTGGCGAAGCAATACCTTCTCATGAAGTATTTTTTCGTCGGTATTATGGTTTGCGAAGTGATGGAAAGCGAGTGGTTCGCGAAGCGCGGCAACGCGGCCGGAGGATTTTTACTTGCCGCGGGGATTGCTCTTCTGGGGCTTAACTGCGCCGGAATGCCGCTTCCGGACATGTTGATAAACAGTCTTTCGGCCAAGGCTGGGTTTGCAGCGAAACCGTTCGGAAATCCGGACTATACATTAACGATCGGTTTCGGGACTGCGCTGGCGTTGCTCGGAGTGGTGAAATTCCGGCCGGCCGCCGTTTTGCTCAGCCTCTATCCGTTCAGATTCATCGGGATTGTCTCTTACAGCGTTTATTTATGGCATACGATTCTGATTCGCGATCCGTTTCTGGGCGATATTGATTATGGGGCCGCAGTGGGTCGGGGAGACTGGTTGACATTTTTGCTCATATATATGCCCGCGGTGCTTCTTTATGCATCGATCTCGTATGTGCTGATTGAGAAGACGTTTCAAAAGATGCGTCCGAGATAGTTCTTATTTAACAACTTTTATTGAAATATTTGACATTTATGCAAATCCGATATCTCTTTCGACGATTCACTGAAAGAGGCAGGCTTTGTAAAAAAAAAGTAGCGTAATGACAAAATTATATATTTATTCAAAATACAAAAAGGCAGGAATGAAGCGTTGCGATTAACAAATTTACGACAATATAGCAAGTTTGATTTTATAGTATATATTAATTGATTGATTGAAAAAAGATAAAATTCTATGTATAAATAGGGATATTATGTCTAGGAGTATAACATCTTGGATGGGCTTTTGATTGTTGGAACTGTAGCGTTCGACACAGTTGAAACACCATTCGGTAAGGTTGAGCGTGTGTTGGGCGGTTCCGGAACATACGCGGGGTGTGCGGCGAGTTTTTTCTGCAGCCCCCGGCTGGTTGGAATTGTGGGCGAGGACTTTCCGGAGGAGTATCTCGATCTTTTGCGTTCGCGCGGGATCGATACGCAGGGTGTTGTAAGAGAACCCGGGAAGACGTTTCACTGGGCCGGCAGGTATGAGACGGATGTGAATGTTCGAACGACGCTTGTGACGGAACTGAATGTATTGGAGAAGTTCGATCCGGTGTTGCCGGGAAATTTCAGAGACTCCAAGTTTTTGTTTCTGGCGAACACCGACCCGAACATCCAGTTGAAAGTGCTCGATCAGTGTCCGGAGCTTTCATTTACGGTTGTGGACACGATGAATTATTGGATTGAGAACACGCGGGGAGCTCTCGACAAGGTGCTGGACCGGGTGGACTGCGTGTTGCTTAACGACGAGGAGGCGCGGATGCTATGCGGAACGCCGTTGCTTAACAAGGCGGCGAAGACAATCCTTGAGGGGCATCCGAGCGTTGTTATTATCAAAAAGGGCGAGCATGGAGTAATGATGTTCACGAAGGACTCGTTTTTCGCGATGCCGGGATTTCCTCTCGAACGCGTGTGCGACCCGACAGGTGCGGGCGATTCATTTGCGGGCGGCTTCATAGGCTGGATAGCATCACGTGGGAAGGCGGATGCGGATACGCTGAGGCAGGCTGTGGTCGCGGGAAGCGCGACTGCGTCTTACTGTTGCGAGGATTTCAGTGTTGACAGGTTTAGAAAACTGGCTGCGGCTGAGATAGCGGAGCGGGCGTCGGCGTTCGGAGTCTCAACGTCGTTCGAGCCGCTTGAAATATGAGCATGTAGGCGGGAAACAGCCGTGAATTTGTTTATTTTTTTGTTTATTAGTGAATAAAAACGGGTACAAAATTCTGGGGCTTGTAAGCGAACGCCAATAGGATGAGGTGGGAAAATTGGATATCCGCGACTACTGGGCAATTATATGGAAGCGGAAATTTGTGGTCTTCCTTTCAATTTCGACATTGGTCATAATCGGCGTGATTTATACGTTTGTAATGCTTAAAGCGACGTATGAAGCGACGGCACAGATACTGGTGGATCAACCAAACCGGGTGATAATAATGACCGACGCGAACGGCCGGATGCCCGAGCCGCTGAGCGTGGAGACGCAGAAAAAGCTGCTGAAGAGCAGGCCGGTGGCCGAACGCGCCGTGATGATTCTAAACAATACGAACCATCTGGATAAAAATCAAAAGGATTTCGCATATAATCTGATAAATCAGATTATCGCCAACAGCGACGAGGACACAGGCATCATTCGCCTGTCGATGAGAAGCACGGACGCCAACAACTGCGCGAAGATCGTGAACGCGTACGCGAAAGCGTTTGAGGCGATCAGCCGTGAAATCACGGACAAGACGAACAAGGAAACGCTGGCTTACATAAAGGAACAGTTGGACAACGCCGAAAGAGCGCTCGAGGATAAGGAGAAGAATCTCTACACCTTCAACGTTGAGAACGGCGTGGTGCTGCTGAACGAGGAGATCGAGAGAAAAAACAAGACGATAAGCGACCTCGAACAGGAGCGGGTCAGCAAAATGCTCGAAGCCAATCAGTTGGAGGCGAGACTGAACAGCATCCGCGAACTATTCCGCGACAAATCACTGAAGATAATGCAAAATGCGGAAGCGTTCGTGAACGACACGGAAGAGATTGTGGCGCTACGCGGAAATCTCAACGAACTTCAGGTAAAAAGGGCGAGCATGCTTGTGAAGTACAAGCCGACTCATCCTGTAGTAAAAACGATAGACAGCGAGATAGCACAGTACGAAAAGCAACTCGAAAAGTATATCAGCGACACAGTGAACCACAGGATAGTAACACCGTCCGAGTACAACGACGACCGCAAGCTGATAACGGACCTCGAAACGCAGCTTCTGGTGACGCGATCTAAAATCACCAACATTGATTATATCGTCAACAAAATGAAACAGGAGCAGCTTTCGTATCCGAAACTGCAATATGAATACACGCGGCTGCTCCGCGAGAAAGACATAGCGGAGAAGTTGTTCCTGCTGTTGTACGAACAGCATCAGCAGGCGCAGATCGAAGAAGTACAGAGAGATGTAAAAGTAAGGGTGTTCGAAAGGGCGGCTGTGCCGAGGCAGCCTGTCAGCCCGAACCGGCCGAAGAACCTCGCGGTGGCGGCGATGCTTGGGCTGATGATAGGCATAGCGATTGCGTTCCTGCTCGAAGAGATGGAGGAGACGGTCCGCACGAGCGACGACGTGAAGAATTACCTGAACCTGCCGGTGCTCGGCTCGGTTCCGTACAGCGCGGAGACGATCAACAAGCTGATCGTGGACGTGCCGCTGAAGTCGCCGATCGCGGAAGCGTATCGCCGCCTCAGCTTCTTCACGCAGCTCTTCTGCCTCGATCCGCCGATCAAAACGCTGCTGATTACCAGCTCGAAATCGGACGAAGGTAAATCGACGACGCTGGCCAACCTCGCCATCTCGATGGCGCAGGAGGGCACGAAGGTGCTGGTTGTCGATACCGACCTGAGACGCCCGATGCTGCACCGCATGTTCGGCGTGGATAACTCGCTCGGCGTCAGCTCGATCCTCACCGGCGAACTCGAAGCGGAGATCGCGATTTCGGACCTCTCGGTGAGCGGTTACCTGCCGAAGGAATCGTTCATGGACGTGATTGTGGACCGGCTGATCCAGCCATGCAGCATCAAGGGGCTGAGCATCATTCCGTCCGGTCCGCTGCCGGCGAACTCGGTCGAACTTCTCAGATCGGAACGGATGCTGGCATTCCTGCGGGCGATCGAGAAGAAGGCGGACATCGTGATATTCGACAGCCCGCCCGCCATCCACGTCATCGACGCGGTGGTGATGTCCCAGATACTCGACGGAGTGCTGTTTGTCATTAACTCCGGCAGAATCAACCGGGACGAGGCGCTGCAGGTGAAATACATGATCGAAAGCACAAAGACCCCGATCATCGGAGTCGCTCTCAATAACATCGAAGTCTCCAGCCCGGATTACTATTACTACTACTATTACGGCGGATACGGCTACGGAAGCAGACAGCGCCGAAAACGCGTTAAGCTGAAAAGATAATATCGCCGTGGGGTTCGGCTGGGATGCTCGAGCGGTTCATTAAAGGCATAGTCGAAAAAGAGGGCCGAAAGTCGGTCGTGGAAGTGCCTATCGACCAGATATCGGTCAATCCTTATCAGCCGCGCCGCAATTTCGACCAAAAGAAGCTCGACGAGCTCGCGAAATCTATCAAAGAGCAGGGCGTGATACAGCCGATCATCGTGAGGCGTTTCGGCAATGCCTACGAATTGGTTGCCGGAGAGAGACGCCTGCGCGCGTCGAAAATGGTCGGCCTGAAGTCCATCCCCGCCATAGTGAGGCAGCTCGAAGATCAGGACATGATCGAGATCGCCTTCATAGAGAACCTGCAGCGCGAGCAGCTCGACGAGGTCGAGGTTTCGGACGCGTACGGGCGACTTGTTAAAGACAGCGGCGACATACAATCCGTCGCGGAGCGGGTCGGGAAGGACGTCGATACGATCAAAGAGCGGCTTTGGATGCTGCAGTTGCCGCCGATAATCAAAAAGGCGGTTGTTTCGAAGTTGATCTCGCTCGATCATGCGCGGCTGTTGGCGCAGCTAGCGGGCGAAAAGAAGCAGTGCGACGCGCTCGAAAAAATTTATCAGGACAAGATGACGGTCGAACAGACCAAGGAATACATCGAAAGCATGCCCGAGTTCATGAAGGCTCGCCCGGCGGCGGCGAGGCCCGGATTGAACAAAACCAAATATAAATACGCCTCGGAAAATCTCGGACAGGTCAATGCGTGCATGGGCATTATCCGGGAGCTTGTGACCTCGCTTCGCTCGGCGGGCATGAACGTGTCCGTCAGCGAGATGCTTACCGGCAAGGCGATGACGGTCAGGCTCTCGTTCCCGCTCGAAAGAGAGGAAGTCACCGCTGAAGCTGATCGCAATGGCGTTGATCCCTTAAACTGATGAACGATAAAGAACGCCACGTATCAATAAGGCAGGTTAATATTCTCGTTGCGATTGTTGCCGTACTGTTCGCGTTGAACCACGCGATGAATTTCATCACGGCTGTGACCGACCAGCAAAGGGACGCAATCATCAACGTGGTGATGGCGATAGGGTCAATTGCGGCCGTGGGGCTGACAATGGCCAATTTCGAATTGTCCATTATCCTGTTTATTTTCGTCTCCCCTTTGGTGATATACAACATACCTGAACTCGATTTCTATTTCACATACGGCGACGCATATTTGATAATCCTCGTTTTTGTGTCTTTGAGCCGCATGGCGCTCGGCCGCGAAAACAGGCCGATGAAAACGATTCTGGACAGACTGATCTTTTTCTTCATCCTGCTTACGGTTCTATCGGCGATAAACAGTGTCGATGGGAACAAGGCGGTAAAGGAAATCGTCCAGACGTTCGAGTATTTCGTTTTCTGTTATTTCCTTTTCACAATCGTTGTCAAAAGGAAGAAAATGCTCGACACGATTTTGTACTCGATTGTGATGTGCGGCGCGATGATCGCCGCCTACGGCATCATGCAGTATTTCGGGCTTAAAGGCGACGAGCAGCGAATTCACGGCACATTCGGCCACTTCAATGCCATGGGGACGTTCATGGCCATGATGGTTGTGTTTGCTTTCAATATGGCGCTGAACGAACAGAACCGTTGGCGTAAGCTGACGACTTACGGGGCATTGGCGCTCGACACTGTGGCGCTTCTCATGACATTCTCGCGCGGCGCGTGGATCGGGGTTGTCGTCGGCTTGGTCCTCTCCGCGCAGGTCCGCGGCATGGTCCAGTTCATCCGCATATTCACGGTGGTAATGGTGGCTCTTATTTTCATAGCGCTGGTCGCGCCGCCTCGCTATCTCGGCCGCATGGCTTCGGTCCCGCGGGTCGAGGACTCGGCGTCGAAAAGCCGTATTCGTCAGTGGCAGATCGCCATGGAAACGATGTCGGATTATCCGCTTCTCGGTGTCGGCCT
>CAYPEK010000060.1:0-24853 GCA_964409645.1 uncultured bacterium
CCTTGCCCCATTGTTCACTCGATATGATGAGCTTACGGAATGAAACAGTTGTTGACATAGGGCGAATGTGGTAAAATTGGAGAGAAGCGAAATATTTAAACTGAATAACCATGGAATAGTAAACAAAATGAAACTACGAAAAAGTAAATTATTCCTGTTTGTTCCCCTAATTATCCTGTTTGTCACATTTGTTGCGGCAGGCTGCGGCGGAGGGGGAGAAAGGTGCAATATCGCTCCTCAAAACAAATCAAACACTAAGATCGCAATCGATGTCGGCGATGATCTATCATCCGCTTTGATGCCTGATGGAACGGTGAAATACTGGGGGTCCTTTCAGGCGGAAGCTGCGACACAAGCCAGTTCTATCCCCATAACAGTCGGCGGTATAAGCAACTCAACCGCTGTGTCCGCAGGCTCAACAATCATTTGCGCATTGCTGTCAAATGGAACCGTTAAATGTTGGGGATATAATTATTGGGGCCAACTTGGAGACGGGACAACTACTAGTAGTTACACCCCGGTAACAGTTAGCGGTCTCAGCGGAGCAATTGCCGTATCTGCCGGAAGCTATAACGCCTGCGCTTTGTTGTCAAATGGTACCGTCAAATGTTGGGGATTAAATAGCGTCGGCCAACTTGGAGACGGGACAACAACCGACAGTTCGGTACCCGTGGCGGTCAGTGGCCTTAGCGACGTGATTTCTGTGTCTGCAGGGGACTGGTTTTCTAATTGCGCATTGCTGTCAAATGGAACCGTTAAATGTTGGGGATTGAATGGCATTGGTCAACTTGGAAACGGGACGACAACTGACAGTTCGGTACCCGTGGCAGTCAGCGGCCTTAGTAATGCAATCGCTGTTTCCACCGGCATGGCTCACGCCTGCGCATTACTGTCGAACGGAACCGTTAACTGTTGGGGATATAATTTTTGGGGCCAACTTGGAGACGGGACGACAATTGACAGTTTGGTCCCCGTGGCAGTCAGCGGCCTTAGCGGGGCGATCGCCATATCAGCAGGAACTGTACATACCTGCGCATTGCTGTCGGATGAAACGGTAAAATGCTGGGGTTATAACGAAAACGGCCAACTCGGAGATGGGACCACAACGTCAAATCCGAACCCTGTAACTGTCCAAGGTCTCAGTGGAGCGATTGCCGTATCCGCGGGTAGTGAGCATACCTGCGCTTTGCTGATAGATGATACTGTAAAATGTTGGGGTTATAACGAAAACGGCCAACTCGGAGATGGAACGGGAATAAATAGCTATTATCCTGTGAATGTCCTGTTTTGAGAGTTCAAGTCATCCTCTTGAGTAGGGTGTTAATTTATCTTTAACCAATGAAAACTCAGCAGATTTTTGCTCCGGGGACTCGTTCCATTTCCTTGAGCGCGAACTCGTGCGCGGCGTGGCCGAAATGGGCCGGCGAATCCGACCCACCATGATTTCTATTAAATTTCTACTCGACAGGCCATCCGGTGCGGGTTTTATTTTCAAAACCCGACTACGTCCACAGGAGTCCCGCTGTTTGTCGTGGTTCCATTAATACCCCAGCATTTTATTCCGTTTGAATCAGTCAATGCGCATGTATGAAATGCCTTTCCAGCCGAAACCGAAACGATTCCGCTTGTCAAATTGCTTACTTCAACAGGTGAATATTGATTTGAATATGAGCCGTCTCCAAGTTGGCCGACGATATTCCATCCCCAGCATTTAACGCCGCCTGAATTTGTAACAGCGCATGTAAATTCTTTACCTGCCGAAATGGCTATAACGCCGCTCGTCAATCCCACAACATCAACCGGAACATAACTGTTTGAAGTAGTTCCATCCCCGAGTTGCCCACATTCGTTGAGTCCCCAGCACTTTACGCCGCCGGAGTCGGTCAGCGCGCATGTGTGCATATCGCCTGCGGAAATCGCGGCGACGCCGCTTGTCAATCCACTTACATCCGCCGGAACTGGACTGGCTGCTTGCTCTATTCCGACTGCTCCGTCCATGTTTACTCCCCAGCATTTAACGCCGCCAGTAGCCATCAGCGCGCATGAGTGATATTCGCCTGTTGAAATTGCAATAGTGCCGCTGGTTAAGCCGTATACGTCAACCGGGGAGGCGCTATTCACGTTTGTTGAGTTGCCAAGTTGAAATTCAGTATTTCGACCCCAGCATTTCACACCTCCGGAATTTGTCAAAGCACATGTATGAGCATAACCTGATGAGACTGATGAGACTCCGCTTGTTAATCCGACAACATCGACTGGTACCGTACTGGTGGCATTTGTTCCGTCGCCAAGCTGTCCGTTGTCATTGATACCCCAGCACTTCACGCCGCCCGTGTTTGTTAAAGCGCATGAATGCATATAACCGGCCGAAAAGGAAACTGCTCCGCTTGTCAAACCGCTCACATCAACAGGTGAATATCTTTCTGAATATGTGCCGTCTCCAATCTGGCCGTAGTAATTCCACCCCCAGCATCTCACACCGCCTGATGATGTGATCCCACAAGTGTGACCGCCGCCTGAAGATAAATGCGATATCTGCGACCCGTTGATGACAATTAAATAAGTTGCCTGTGCTCCTTCATCATCAGTGACTGTTAATGTAACGGAATATTTGGCATAGGAACTGAAAGTGTGGCTCGGGTTCTGGGTGCTGCTGGTCGGGCTGCCGTCGCCGAAGTCCCAGAGGTATGACACGCATGTGCCGTCCGCATCCGTGCAGCCGCCCGTGAAGTTGACAGTGAGCGGGAATGTGCCTGTCGTTACATCGGATGATGCTGTCGCAACCGGCCGCTGATTGACTGTGATGGTGATGGACTTCTGTGTTGTTGCGCCTTCGTCGTCGGTGGCTGTGAATGTCGCCGTGAATGTGCCGCCGGTTGTGTATGTATGACTCGCCGTGAGGGTGCTCGCTGTCGGGCTGCCGTCGCCGAAGGTCCACACGGTGGTTACGCAGGCTCCATCGCTGTCGGCGCATGTGCCGGTGAATGCGACTGCGAACGGTGTGATTCCCGATGTTACATCGGCTTCCGCTGTTGCTGTCGGCGGCTGGTTGGCGGTTGCTATGATCGTAACCGACGCCGTGCCGGTTGCGCCGTTGTCGTCGGTGACGGTCAGCACCACGTTATACGTCCCGGCTGTTGTGAATTGATGCGACGGGCTCTGCGAAGCGGACGTTGCGCTGTCGCCGAAGTCCCAACTGTAGCTCGCGCATGTGCCGTCGTTGTCCGTGCAATCGCCGGTGAAGCTCACCGTGAGCGGCGCGCGGCCTGTCGTCACGCTCGGGGTTATGCCCGCCGCCGGCGGCAGATTCGCGGGCAACACCGTGATCGCAACCGTCGCCTGCGCTGTTGCTCCATCATCGTCCGTTACGGTCAGCGTTACGGTGTACGTTCCCGCTGTTTCAAATGTGTGCGACGGGTTTTGTAGGCTCGATGTGCCGCCGTCGCCGAAGCCCCAACTGTACGTAGCGCAAGTGCCGTCCGAGTCGGTGCAGCCGCCCGTGAAGTTAACCATGAACGGCGTGGTTCCGGATGACGAGTCGGCGGATGCCGTTGCGGCGGGCGACTGGTTCACCGGTTCGCCGTACTGCGTAACAACCACGCTTGCGCTGTTTGTGATGGCGCTGTTGACCCGGCAGAAGGGTGTGTGTGACCCTTCCGCCGTGTATGTGCAGAGAATCGTGTCGCCGGATGCAGCAAGAGCCGTCCATGCGTCGGCGCTCTTGCATTTCGCTTCGAGCAGGTCGAACCCGCTGTTTCCGAGAACGGTGCACATCAGCGTTGTCTGCGCTTGATTCCTGACGAGCGATATGTTCTGCGCCGAAACGGACGCCTGCACGCCGATCCTTGAGCATGACGCCTGACATGTTCCGGCCCTGTTGCATGTGTCCGTCGTGAGGTCGTTTCCGTCGGTGCACTGTGCATCCGTTGTGCAGGCGGTACCGCACGCCGCATGTGAGCAGTACGCCGAGCATGTGCCGGAATTGATACACGTGTCGGTTGTGAGCGCGTTATCGTCGCCGCATTCGGTGTCCGCGCTGCAAATCGCCGAGCATCCGGTATTGACACATGCCGCATAGGAAGTCCCCGGCCTCGCGCAGCGGTCGTAAGTCGAAGCGTTCTGGTCGTCGCAGTCGGAATCGGTATAGCACTTCAGCTCCTGCGGTTCACCTATCACAAGTTTGAACCTCGATTTCCCGGAAACCGTTTCCTTGCATTCGCTTATTGTCACAACTTCCGATTTAAGATCGCCTTTTTCCGCCCATACCTGCCAGTCGATATCCGCCGGCGCTCTGTAGAATATCGCCGTGCTGTTGGATACGTATCTTGGGTAGTCAAACCAGCCGTTTGTATTCGTATAAATCGTTGCGCCTGTCACCGGATTTCCATTCCAGTCCACTATTTCTATTATCGGCGTGGTTTCGGTGATATCGAACAACGAACATTTTTCCGATTTCCAGTCCAAATTAAACTCGGTCAGATGGCTCGTCGTGAACTCAACGTACAGATTGCCTTCGCCGTCCTGCTGAACAGTTGTGCGTTTCACGCTGCCGTTGCTGTTGTGCTCAACGAGCCATTCGCCCGTGTCCTCGCTGTAAACGAACACCGGAATCGTGTCGCCCGCTTTTGTGACCATGCCCGTCTCGGGATTCTCGATCCCGTTCGGTACCATTATTTTTATGGATGCTGTTTGCCCATCGGCGAAATTTGTCACTGCTTTTCCGGCGGAGTCCTTGACGGAGATGCTTACAAATCCTGCCGTCACCAATCCGCCCGTGCCGCTGCCACTACCCGTGTCGCTTTCCGTCATGAAATCGCCGGGGAACGTCTCGAGCGCTTTAGCGTCCGTCGGGTCGCCGTAGTTTAAAGATACTGTGTACTCGCCTGTGCCGCCGAGCACATCCGCCGCGCTCGCGCCGGAGGCGCTTCCGATGCTGAACGTCACATCCGGCTCCGCTCCGCTCTCCGCGGGAGTCGTAAATACCGCCGCCTGCACGTCGGACGTTATCTCGACAACCGACTGATACGTAACAACGCCGTCTTCCGTCACCGCGACGGGCGTCACCGTCGATGTGCCGCCGTCCGACGCCATCAGTGTAGCCTGCGTTGCATCCGTGGCGGATTTCGGTTTTGCCTCCATCCGAAGAGTTACGGACATCACTCCGTTAAAGAGCATGTTCGGCTGCACGGTGACTGTATTGAACGCATCGTAGAAGCCGGGTCTGGAAAGTTTCAGTTTTACGGAGGTTTCTGTGGATGAAACGCTGCTCACGGATGCGGTGAAGTTGCCGCTGGAGTCCGAGTTGAGGCGTTGCCCGCTGTCTGTCACGACAGTTGCGCCTGAAACGGCGTTACCGTCCATATCGACAATGTGGGCGGAGAGGTACGCCGCCGCTAAAGTGGAACCTTCGCGGCCCGACAAGCCGCCGCCGCTACCGCCGCAGCCGCTGATAAGCATTGCCAACACGGGAAATACAAGCAAAATACAAAGTCGCTTCATATTCTGCCCCCAGTTATGAAGTTGTTAATGCCAATGCTACGAATGAACAATCTGCGGGCAAACGCGGATAATTCCAACAGCGATTTGTCCGCCCTCATTATTGGTACTGCTTAATATTAATTTCGCCCTAAAAGGCGAACTCTGCTTAGGCAAAGGACACGAAGACGCAGAAATGTATCTATCTGCAGTTCAACCCGCCTTTGCTGAAAATATTTGTTGCTCTACGACTTAAATATACCCGAAGAGCAAAAGATTAAAACACATTTTGAATTTTTTAGGCGAGACTAAGGAAAAAAACTTTGTTGAATCAGCAGATTTTCGCGCCGAGGACGCGTTCCATTTCTTTGAGGGCGAACTCGTGCGCGGCGTGGTCGAACGAATCAACGCACCGGCGATCGACGCATACGTTATAATCGCGCATCCGTGCGTCCGCGCAGGTGTACAGAACGCAGATATTCGTGCAGACGCCGCACAGTTCGAGCGTGTCGATGCCCCGCTCTTTGAGTTCGTTTTCGAGGTTTGTGCCGAAGAACGCGCTGAACCGGGTTTTGTTGACGATCAGCTCTCCGGGGTTCGGCCGCACGTCCTTGTTAATCTCCGCGCCCTTGGTGTCGGCGATGCAGTGGGGCGGGAACATGCTGAATTCCTTGTCGTCCGCGGCGTGATGGTCGCAGATGTATATGATCGGCGAGCCTTCCGAGCGGTATTTGGAGATTTTTTTCTGTATCTCCGGGATGATGTGCTTGACGGTGTCGCCTACGTAGAGCGCGCCGTCGGCGCATACGAAATCGTTAAGCATATCAATGACGAGAAGAGCTGTTTTGCTCACGGGTGTCCTCCGGCTTAGGCCACGGGGGGAATGTGGCCGGATGCGGCGCGGGCTTTTTTCTCCCACTCCATGTATCGGCGGTCGATTTTTTCGAGCAAGGCTGTGTTTTTGATTAAGTTTGTGTAAGAAATCTTGTTCTTTTTGAGTTCCTCGTTGAATATCCTGAAGTAGCTGATGGAGCTGATGAGGATGCCTTTTGCGTTCTTTTCAAGCTGGTCCGCGCCGGTGTTGAGCGCTGTCAGCAATTCCTCGGCGACGCGATCCGCGCGGCCCTCGCGGGCGTGCAGCAGGGCGAGCCGGATTCGGAAACCGGCCTCGACGGCGTTGTCGTCGCTCTCGCGGATGATCTGCTGGAGCATCATGGACGAGAAGTCGGACTTGCTCTCGGAGATGAGTTTCTCCATGCGGTCGAGCTGGCTTTTCACGGTTTCGTTCTTTATAAACGGCGCGAGTGTGTCGCGGAACATCTTGTCGAGCATGGTGTAGAACTGCCCGAACAGACCGCCTGTTGATTTAAGTTCGTTGTCCGATGGCAATGTATCGGCTGCTATCTGTTTCGCAGCGGCCGCTTCTTCCGCGCCTACTTCCGGTGCAGCCGGGGTTTGTGTGCCGGTTTCCGTTTCCGGGTAAATAGCCTGAGCGGCGGCGGCTTCAAGCTCGCTCTTTTTCTTATCTTCCGCTTCTTTTTCCTCGCGGCGCTTGCGGTTCTTCTCCTCGTCGGATTTTTTCTTTTCAGCTTCGAGCACGGCGATTTCATCTTCCGGCATGTCCTTGCCGTCGAGGAGCGTTTCGAGGCGGACGCCTTCGAGGTATTCGCGACCCATAAGCTGCTCAGCTACGAGCACGAGGCGGTCCTTGTTCTCCACGAGCAGCGTTTCCACGCGATGGTATGCTTCATCTATGATGTCGTGGACTTCCTTGTCGATCTTGGAGG
This sequence comes from uncultured bacterium, assembly GCA_964409645.1. Lineage (GTDB taxonomy): Bacteria > UBP15 > UBA6099 > UBA6099 > UBA6099 > CAYPEK01. The sequence goes on from CAYPEK010000060.1 coordinate 7,263, forward strand.
CGATCTCCTCGCTGTAGTCGCGTTCGTGGGCGAGGTCGCGGCCGAGGAACACGGCCTCGGTCTGCCTGCCGAATGTGAGCGGTCCGAGCTGTTCGCTCATCCCGTAGCGGGTGACCATGCGCCGCGCGATCTTTGTTGCGCGCTCGATGTCGTTGGACGCGCCGGTGGTGATGTCGTCGAACATGAGCTTTTCGGCGACGCGACCGCCGAGCAGCACGCATATTTCGTTCACCAGTTCGGTGCGGGGTTTCGTGTATTTGTCCTCCATCGGCAACTGGAGCGTGTAGCCGAGCGCCATGCCGCGCGGGAGTATCGATATTTTATGGACCGGGTCGCAGCCTGGGATGAGGCGCGCGACGAGCGCGTGGCCCGCCTCGTGGTATGCGGTGACCTTCTTATCGCGATCCGAGAGCAGTCTGCTGCGGCGCTCCGGGCCGGCTATGTTGCGGTCAATTGAGTCCTCGATGTGTTTGAGGCTGATCTGCGTCGAATTGTCGCGTGCGGCGAGAATTGCGGCCTCGTTGAGGACGTTTTCGAGGTCGGCGCCGGTGAATCCGGGAGTGCGGCGCGCGATCACGTCGAGATCTACGGCAGGATCGAGCGGTTTGTTGCGCGCGTGGACGTCGAGGATTGCGCGGCGACCGTTGAGGTCGGGCTGATCGACGATCACGCGGCGGTCGAAGCGGCCGGGGCGGAGCAGGGCGGGATCGAGCACGTCCGGCCTGTTTGTGGCGGCGAGCAGGATGACGCCGCTGTTCGGGTCGAATCCGTCCATCTCGACGAGCAACTGATTCAACGTCTGCTCGCGCTCGTCGTGTCCGCCGCCGAGTCCGGCGCCGCGCTGGCGGCCCACCGCGTCGATTTCGTCTATGAAAACGAGACACGGGGCGTTCTTTTTGGCCTGATCGAACAGGTCGCGCACGCGTGACGCGCCGACGCCGACGAACATCTCCACGAAATCCGAGCCGCTCATGTGGAAGAACGGCACTTTCGCCTCTCCGGCGATCGCGCGGGCGAGCAGCGTCTTGCCCGACCCGGGAGGCCCGAGCAGCAGGATGCCTTTCGGGATTTTCGCGCCCATCGTCTGGAACCGCTTCGGGTCTTTGAGGAACTCGACCACCTCGCGGAGTTCCCCGACCGCCTCATCGACACCCGCAACGTCGGAGAACGTCACGCGCGGCGTATTGTCCGTGAGCATCCGGGCGCGGCTGCGACCGAAGTTCATTGCCTGACTGCCGCCGATCTGTGCCTGACGCATTATCAGGAACCAAATTGCCGCGATGAGTATTATCGGCACGATAATCATCGCCAGAAACTGCATGATATTGTCTTTTATTCCGGGGTTTTCGGCCGAGAACTGCACGTTGCGCTCGCGGAGAGTCTTAATCAGGTTATCGTCTTTCGGCGCATCCACGGTGAACTTCTTGCCATCCACCAATTCGCCGCGCAACTGATTCGTCTGATTGACGATCGTTACTTTCTTTATCTGCTTCTGATCAACCTTTTCGAGAAATTCGCTGTAAGCGAGCTTTGTGCCTTGTTCGCCGGGCGGATTCTTGACTGTGTAGGCGAGCGCGAGCACGGAGAGCACAATCAGCAGCGGAAAAGCATAACGCGAAAACTTATTCTGGGAATTTTTGTTAGGCATTAGATTTGTATCGGTCCGCAACGAAGCGGCGCCGTGAGAACCCCCGGTTCGTTAAATCAGTCTATTAGTTTATAATAAATTCTTATTTAAAATCAAAGAAAATTCAACAATAGAGGCGGTAACGGGTTGTGTCGTGTCTTGCGGTTGCGCAGTTTTATTGTTGCCAAACAATATACCATCATTTAGAATGGACATGATTTCGGCGCGCCGAAGGGCAGTGTAAGTCTGCCCGGACGCGGCTCATTGTTCAACAGGGGCCGCACGGCGCGGCAATATCGACGATGAGAAGAAAAATACCGGTCATAGCCGCCGTGATATTGGCGCTTGGCATACTCGTGCCGGTTTTCGCGTGCGCGCAGGATGCCCCGCCGCAGGTACGCCCGGAGGACATATCGAAGGAATTCGAGTACACCGAAAGCCTGATTAAAAAGGGTGTTTCGGACGGCGATGCGGACACTCTCGCACGCGCGCACAGAACGCTCGCGAACCTCGAACTCGCCATCGACTCTCTACCGAAACCCACAGACCGCATACTGTTCCTCATCGCGGCCGGATACGACTACATCGAAATGTGCCCGACGGCGACGGCGCTCGCGCTCACGAATGTGAAGAATCCCACCGGCTTTATATTTAACTGCGTGGATCAGGCGGATTATTATTTCAACAAAGCGGGAAAAGCCGCGGAAAACGAGAAGGGTTTCACCACGGCGACGATCGGCGACGTGGCCTATTTGATCGGGATCGGCTACGACCGGATGAAGTACAAGATGGCCGGAATGGGAGTGGAAACGAAGCGGTTTTTCGACCTCGAAAAGATGTATTTCAAAAAAGCCGCCGAGCTTGGCACCGGTTTCGACGGCGTGCGGGCGATTCTCGGCCTTCTCTCCGACGATAAATATAAAATCAAGCAGGTCTTGGATGAGGATAGATACAGCGAGTTGCGAAGGATGTTGAGTTTTTCGCACGCGCTGCCGCAGTCGGCCGCGGGAACCGCTGAAGGCGGCGCGGCGGGCTCCGGTGAGGGGTCGTCCATCGCGCCGTTGCCCGCTGCCGACGAAAACGCGTACATCGATTACCAGTGGCGGTTCTCGGTGCGCAAACCGGACAAGTCGTGGCAATATACCATACGGAAATCGTCAAACTCATTCCATCTGACAGCGCGCCCGAAAGACGCAGCGACGCTCGCAGGTTCAGGGCTTAACATCGTTTGCCGCGCGCTCTCCGAAACCGAATCCAAGATGCCGCAGGACAAGCTCATCGACAGGAGCATCGAGCTGCTGAAAGAAGCAGGCTACGAAATCAAGAGCCAGAAGCCGGTCACGCATAACGGAGTCCCCGCGCAGGAGATAATATCGGTTCATCAGTACAAGGAGCTGATTCAGAAAACCGGGCCGGAAGACAGCGACAAGAACAAGGATGCCGCGCAGAAACTGGTGTCGAAGCAGTACATGATAATCGCTGTGATGAACAATATCGAATACATAATTTCATTCAGTTGCCTCGAAGCCGACTACTCGAAAGTTTTCGCCGAATACAGAATGGTTGCCAATACGGTTAATATTTTTTGATATGTTTTTTCCTATGAAGAAACGAACGTGTCGGAAAATCTTTGCTGCGGTCTGCCTGATGTGCGCGCTGCTTGCGGCGGGGCTTGTCCTCGCGGCTGACGGCGTCGCCGAAAAGCAATCCGCGCAGAAGCCGAAAACGAAGAAGTCCCAGCAGGACAGCCCGGTGACATCCACCGCGCCGCCGATATACGTGCCCGACCCGGTCACCGCGCCGCCGCCGGTGATTTATAACTACGATGAGCCGAGCCTGATAACCATTCCCATGGACGGCGGCACGGACGGCGGGCTTACCCCGCTTCAGGAGCCGTCGGAGGCGCTCGGCGGCCTGTACCCACAGCTTATCGGCGTGGAGTCGGTTATGCCCGGTTTCGACCCGGTGGCTCTGACCGAGATGCGGAAGAGAATCGGCGGCGTGCTTTATTTCGAGGATCGGGAGCAGCACGTATGGCGGGTGCAGCCGAAAACCGCCGGGCCGCGCAGGCTGCTGGACGGGTTGCAACCCGCGGCCGACTTCGCGGGTAGGCGGCTCCTTTGTGTCGAGTGGACGGTGAGCAAGGTCAACCTTATCCTCTACGACATATCGAAATCGACTAAGAAAGTGGTTTTCTCGACGCCGGACCTTATCTCGCAACCGCGGTTCTCGCCGGACGGCACGGCGGCTGTGTTCATGCTGATCTCGGTTACCAACGGGTCGCAGTCGTTGTACAGAGTGGACCTCGCCACAGGCGCGGCGACGCCGCTCGTGAAGAACCTCAGATTCTACTGCCACGCGTGGAATCCCGTTGATAGAACGATCTGGATTACCGTCCGGGAATGTCCCAAAGAGATGTCGGACGGCAGTTTCTGCTATGCGAGCTACAATCCCGCGACAAAGAAGCTCGAATACAAATCACTCGGCCTGAAAGACATCAACAAAGGCTACTTCCTTTCGCTCGAAATGTTCATCAAGAAATACATCACATTCTCGAAAAACGGCCGGCTCATCGTTTATGACGGGAATGGCGACAGCGATTTTTTCTTCGTGGTGGATGTCGAAGCGAAAACGGCCGAGAAGAGATATTTCAGGCAACCCGATGGAACTGCGATAAGCCCCGCAAATGTTCAGTGGGGGCCGGATAACGAGTCGATCGCGATGAACTACAAGGGCAACGTGTGGGTAAAAATCCCGGACGTCGAGCAGCCGTTCCCGGCGGTCGTTGGTTACTTCATCGACAGCCCTGTTTCATGGACGCAGTGAGCCGCGCGGCCCATCGCGCATCTGTCAGAATTCCGATTGAAAGCCCCGCTCGCAGATCGTTTTATGTTGTTGCATTGCGATTTCAATTTCCATCAATAAATGTTCGAGATCAAAAGGTTTGACAATATACCTGTTTGCTCCCGTGATATATCCGAGAAGTTTGTCCGACAGTCCTGTTTTCGCGGTTACCATGATGATCGGGATATTTTTGGTCTCTTCCATACTTCTCAGCACGCGACAGACTCCGATCCCGTCGAGACCCGGCATCATGATATCGAGTAGAATAACGTCGGGAGAGAAATCGAGCGCTTTTTTAAGGCCCTCGTCCCCGTTATATGCAGCGGTTGTCTGAAACCCGGCATTCTCGAGCATGACGCACATCAGTTCATTGACATCTTCGTCGTCATCTATGACAAGCGCTTTCTTTACTTCCATTTTGATCGACCACCTTTAGTCCTGCATTTTTTATTTAACAAAATGCACATTACTGCTAGTAACGACAATCAGGACATCGCTTTGTTCCTGCCGCTGTTTTTTGCCCGGTAAAGAGCCTGATCCGCCGCCTCGATAAGCGCCTGTTTTTCCTTGTGTGCCGACGTGTCGCTGACGCCGAGGCTGATCGTTATTCTGATCGACTCGCTGTTCGGAAGTATGAACGTATGGTCCTCCACTATACCGCGGAGCCGCTCCGCCACATCGAATGCGATGTTGCCGGGTGTTTCAGGCAGTATCACGGCGAATTCCTCGCCGCCGTAGCGCGCAATCATGTCCGTGTCCCTGAGCTTGCTTTTGACTATCCGCGCTATTTCGCTAAGAACGAGATCGCCTGCCTGATGTCCGTATGTATCGTTCACGTATTTGAAACGGTCGATATCGAACATGATAAGAGACAGGGGCGTCTTGCTGATCGGCAAGTGTTTGAATTCTCTGTCCATTCTTTCCTCAAAGCTTTTGCGGTTCGGCGCCTGAGTGAGCGTGTCGATCTCGGATATCTTTTTAAGCATGAGATTGTGCTTGAAATTGTTCACGGCGAGCCTGAAAAGGTCGTTTATAAGCTGGAGTTCTTTGGTGGATTCGTCGGGCTGATCCACACCGGAGTCGTTGCTGGTGAGTATCTCCGCTATGATGGAGTGCTCGAAATCCAGATTGGTCATTTCGAGCTCTTTACCGTTGCATTTCAGGAGCGCGCACTCTCTGCTCGTTCGGTTCGCTATGATCACCGCCACCTCATCGGCGCCGGTGAGATTCTTTAAATATTGCGTGAAAGCAACACACGCGTCGCCGATTCCGCCGTCCGGATCGAAATGGTCCGTTGGCGGGGGTGTTTGATATTCTGTGCCTGAGAATAAGATAGGGCTGATGTCGTCCCGGGTGTTTGCCCCGGCGGGCGGTGAAAACACGGAGGACGGCATTACCGCGGGCACGGATTGCCTATTGTCGATTCCTCGTGTTCTCGCTGTCACATGGAACGCGAGTAGTGTGAAAATCACTATAATCAAGGCAGCTTCCACAGCGTACATTTCCATCACTTCCAGTCTCGGTTCTATCACAGTAGCCGCCGGTCATTTCACAACACCCTCCTGCTTTATAAGATACCCAAGAAAAAACGTGGAAAACGCGTTATATGTCACATTTCGGGGGATTTTCATCGTGATTAATATCAACACCGTGGAATTCGGGTGGCGAAAGGTATCGAGTTTGCCACATGTTTAATATACGGTAATCGGGAAATACAGTATCAATTAACTACTTTTTAAATATCAGGCAGAACGATTCGACGTTCGGGTGCTCGGAGATTTCCATTTCGGCGAATTTGAGCATTTTCTCCGGGTCGCCGACTTTCGAGAGGTCGATGACTTTCCCCGCGAAGACGAGGTAGGTCGTTTTGACGATCGCGCCACCGTCGCCGAATGTCGTCGCGCGGCCGACCGCTTTGGCGAGCGCTTCCGCCGCCTCGTCGCGCGGCGCCGAGATCACATCGGCGTCCTGAAGTGTGAGCTTCGCCAGCCCGTGCCTGTCCACGACGACTACCGGCCGCCGCGTTTTCTTCGACAGGCCGAGGAACCCGCGCTTTTCGATTTCGCCCGTTATCACGCGGCACGACGAATCCTCGAATTCGACCTCGAACTCGATTTCTTCCGCCGTCCCGAGGCTCGCCGCTGCGACTTCGAGCGCTTTTTCCTCGTCGATCTCCTCGTCCTGACGGGTGGAAACGAGCGAGGATGTGCCGGTGGCGCTCGCGCGCACTACGTTTTTCTGTTTGTCAACTTCGATCTCTATCTCGATGGTGTCCGGGTCCGCGCCCGACTCGATGAGCGAGCGGATGACTTCGGACCTGATCGCTTTGATATCTTCCTCTTTCGGATCGACGACGCTTTTCTCGACGACGTTTTTCATTAGCGCCATGCCGACGCCGACCGCGGATATGACTTCGGCGTCCCGCGAGCGCTTGTAGGGGAGGCCTACGAGTTCCGCCGCGCCGGGCACGACGACGGACGCGCCGCCGCCGCCGCCGATCATTGTGAGCGCGGCGCCTTCGAGCGGGTATTCCTTCCGCAGCTCGCGGCAGACCTGCGCGATTTTCTCCGACGCGAGGCGCAGGGCTTCGCGGGCGAGCGTGTCGGGGTCCGCGCCGAGCGCCTTGCCGAGTGCGGCGAACGCCGCGCGGGCGGCGTCGCGGCTGCCTGTCGAGTAGTCGCCGTCCGGCAACAGGCCGAGCGCGTTCGCTGCGCATGTGGTGGTGATGGCGCAGGTTTCGCCGGAGCCGGTGTCCGCAACTGCATAGTCGCCGGGGTCGCCCTGACGCGGCGAAACGAAGCGGATGGCGGACGCGGTCCATTTGGCGGGGTCGGAAAAGCACGAATATTCGAGTCCGGCGATGTGCGCGCTGCGCGGGCCGACGTCGATTATTTTGCCTTTCGCCGCGCGGATCATGGAGCCGCCGGCCGCGCCGACCGTCCTGACGTCGAGCGTCTTCAAATAGAGGATGTTGCCGCCGATCACGGCCTGTTTCCTCTGTGGTTTGCCGTTGATGATGAGGCTTATGTCCGTGCTGGTGCCGCCGACTTCGACGAAGAAGCCGTTGGCGATTTTTTCATAGAGGATTGCGGCCGAAACGCCCGCGGCCGGGCCGGAAAGTATCGTCAGGATGGGGGTGCGCGCCATGCTGTCTGCGGTCATGACGCCGCCGTCGCTGCGCATTATCATGAGCGTCGGTTTCAGAGCGAGCCGGTCCACCGCGACGCGCGTTTTTCTCGCGACGTCCATCATTTTCGGGAGTATCGCGGCGTTGACGACCGACGTGCGCGCGCGCGCCTTCAAACCGTAGAGGCCGGACACTTCGTAGCTCGCCGTGACCGGGAAGCCGGCGTCGGCGACGACGGCGCTTATTCGCTTTTCAGCATCCGGATTATCCACCGCGAACGGCTCCGCGACGACAAACGCGTCCGCCGGGCCGCCGGGATTTTTGATAAACTCCTTCACGCCCGCTTCGGCGTCTGCCGGGGTGAAGAACACGGGCCGGACCGGGATCGATTTGTCGCCGGTGATTTTGACGTCGTCGAAAGAGAGTTCGCGTTTCGCCTGCGCGCCGGAGACGCCCTCGACGAGGCCGACGAGCGCGACGGCGGCGACGTCACCTTCGAGCAGCGCGTTGGTCGCCTGCGTGGTGCTGTGCGCGACGAAGACGACGTCCTCCGGGGCGAAAGCGCCGGTTTTGAGAAGGTCTTCGAGGCAGAGCCATATACCTTCCGCGACGCCGTCGGCGGCTTTGTGGGTGGTCGGCCTGCACGCCTTTGCGGCGATGGTCAGCGTGCGGTGGTCGATGGCGACCGCGTGTGTGAATGTGCCGCCTACGTCTATTCCGATGCGTACCGCTTTCGATTCCATGAGCTGTCCCTCGGTTAATGGGGGCACGTGCAACGTGCCCCTACGAATGTTTAAAGATATTTTTGCGGGGGTGTGTTACGCGTGCCCCGATGGATCCCTTCGCCTGTTATTTCAGGTTGATTTCGACGTGCGTCTTTCCGGGTTTGACGACGAAGGCGGCATAAGCGAGTTCGCCGTCGAGTATTTTGGTCACCGGGTTGTCCGCTCCGATGGTTTTTATCTCCTTATAATCGCCCCAGAATGCGAGGCCGTAAGCGGTTTCGATTTCGGATGTGATGTCGCAGGAGACGGCGCCGGGTTTAGGTTCGGTGCAGGCCACTATCGGGAGTGTTTTGACCAAAGCGAAGTCGATCGCGTCCGGGTCGGGGGTGCCGACGTAGTTTCTGATCAGCACCGGGTCCATTTTGCCGCGGTCGTAGAAAAGCTGCCCGTTGACGTCGAAGTAAACGAAGTCATCCGGATATTTATTGAGCAGCGTATCGGTGAAGAGCGCGTAAGTGGGCGGTGTGGTTTTGTAGAGGTCGCGGTAGGCTTTGATCGCATCGTTTGCGTTGACCATCTTCGCGCCGATCGATTTCGCGTGTTTGAAAATTGTGTCGAGCATATAAGTGGCGTCTTCGATTTCATTGTTGTTATAAGGGTGGCTGTAGATGATGTCGTTCTGCATTTCGTGTGCTTCCTGATGGACGGCGAGTGGCACCATTTTGTTGTACTTCGTGTTGCGCGCGTACTGGTCGGTCATCCATTTCCAGTATTCGCACTGTTTGCCGTCGCAGATGCCCGCGCGGCCGACGTCGTTCGGGTCGGTGGAATAGGTTTCGGGCTTGCCGGTGCGGAACGCGATGTTGAGGTCGCGTGCGGTCCATTCGATTGCGACGAGGCCGCGTTCGTAGCGTGCGGGCGCTTTGTATCCGTCGTGCGAGGCGTAGTAGAAGCCCCACGGTGCGCCGCGGTCGCTGATGTTGTCGGTGTACGTCTGCTCCCAGCAGTGGCCCCATACGGCGGTGAGGCCGAGGTCTTCGAAGATTTTAATGATGCGGTTCGATCTGTAGCCGCCGCCGCCGATCTGGATGTCCGCCCACGGCAGACTCTTTTTGATCGAGTCGAGTTCGCCTTTAATCAGTTCGGCGAGCTTTTTGTTGCTGAGGTGTTTGTAGAGGTACGATTCGTCGCCCCATTGCTTTTCGACATCTATGCCGCCGGTGAGTATGTAGCCGATCGCGTCGCCGTACTTGTCGTGGTATTCCTTGAAGAGCTCTTTTCCTTCCTCGGCTGATTTCGGATTGACGAGCCACGTGACCGGAACGCCGTCCGCGTGAGCGACGTCGGCGAGCCGCTTGATGCCCTCGAACGGCATGCCGTGTCCCCATTTTTTATCGACGTAGTATGCGGAACTGACGAAGGTGAAATAGAGAGTTCCTTTTTCGTCCGCCGCCGCGGCGGGCCGTGCGATTAATCCTGAAACGAGCAGGAGGATGAGTGCGGATACAGTTTTGATACGCATTGCTTCACCTCAAGTTGTTTTCAGCAATTCTATTACAAACGGGAGCAAGAATCTATCAAAGGACGTGTCTTTATGATTGATGCCGACATTCGTTTTATCGAGTGGTTATACTATTGTAACTTTACATTTATTTTTTTCTCATTATTGTATTCTAAGAGAAGTCACATAGGGAAAAGATTTATGGCGGAGGTTGAGTTCTGAGAATATTCGGTTTTGCGGCGGCGTTGGTTTATCTGGCGGCGTGGGTCGCATATCTCAGGCTTTTTCTGAAGGGCGGCGAGAAGCGGGTGCTTCCTGCGCGCGTGCTGGCGTTCGCGTCGGTGATCGTGCATGCCGTTTATTTCGCGGCGCTCGGCCTGACGCTTAAGCATCCGCCGCTGACGAGCGTTGTTGAGTCGCTGACGACGCTTGCCCTGATGCTCGCCGTGATCTATCTGCACCTCGAAATGAGGTCGAACATATCCTCGACGGGGATGCCCGTGTTCTTCATGGTGTTCGCGCTGCAGACGGTTGCGGCGGCGATGATGAAGTACGAGCCCGGCGTATCGAGGACGATAAACAATCCGGTGCTGGTGTCCCACGTTTTTCTCGCGCTTGTCGGATACACGGCGTTCGCGCTCGCGTTCCTTTATTCGGTGATCTACCTGCTGCTGCACCGGGAACTGCGGACGGGCAGGTTCAGTTTGCTGTTTCGCAATCTGCCGTCGATAGAGGAGCTTGACCAGATGAACTATCAGGCGTCGCTGATCGGGCTGTCGGCGCTGCTGCTGTCGGTGGTTCTGGGATTCGCGTGGTCGGAGATCGCGTTCCGACAGCTTCCGCTGAGCGACCCGAAGGTGATGATGACGCTGTTCACGTGGCTTGTGTATCTGGTGGTGTTTGTTTTCAAGACGCTTTTCGGGTGGTCCGGGAAGCGGATCGCAGTGCTTTCGATCTGCGGATTTCTGCTGGTGGTGCTGTCGCTGGTGCTGATCAATCAGTTGCCGGGGACTTTCCACAATATGTACTGAGGGCGCCGATGGAACGGGAGCCGAAGACGACGAAACCAATGTACCCGGTGTTTCTGGACATCGAGGGAGAGCGTTGCATTGTTGTGGGCGGCGGCAAGGTTGCCGAGCGGAAAGTGGAGAAGCTGCTGGAGTGCGGCGCGGCGGTGACGGTCGTGGCTCCGGAAGCGACGGAGCGGATAGACGCTCTCGCATTGCAGCACAAACTGTTATGGGAGAAACGGGAGTATCGCGACGGCGAGGCGTGCGGCTATTTTCTGGCGATCGCCGCGACGAACATAAAGGATTTGAACGAACGGGTGTCCGCGGACGCGCGCGCGGCGGGCAGGCCGGTGAATGTGGTGGACGTGCCGACGCTGTGCAATTTCTACGTGCCGTCGGTGCTGAGACGCGGGGACTTGCAGATAGCGGTTTCAACGGCGGGCGCGTCGCCGTCGATCGCCAAAAAGGTGCGGGAGACACTCGAACCGCTGTTTCCCGAGACATACGAAAAACTGCTCGAACGCCTGAGACGGTTCAGGATCGAGCTGCACGATAAGATTCCGGAGGAGTCGCGCCGGATGGAGATATACGCGGAAGTGGCCGGGTCGCCGGAGGTGGAGTCTTACCTCGAAGGCGATTTCGCGCCGCTGGAAGCCCTGATCAAAAAATGCGTCTGATATTGATGGGATTAAACCACGAGACCGCGCCGGTGGAGGTGCGGGAGAAACTTGCCTTCAGCGAGCAGGAGGCGGAGATGGCGCTGGGCGAACTCCGGCGCGATCCGATGCTCGAAGAGTCGTTGCTGATAAGCACCTGCAACCGGACGGAGGTCGTGATCCGGCACAAGGCGCTCACGCAGGACGAGACGGCGGCACTGCCGCTGAGGCTGATAACCCGGTTTCTGGAGTGGCGCGGCGCGGTGTCGGTTGACCGCAACATTTTTTATGTGAAACACGACGAGGCGGCGGTGAGGCACCTGTTCCGGGTGGCGGCCGGCCTCGAATCGATGATAGTGGGCGAGGCGCAGATTCTCGCGCAGGTGAAGGACGCGTATGCGATCGCGTGCCGGGCGAACACGAACGGTTTTGTACTGAACAAGCTGATGCACGCGGCGTTCCGGGCGGGCAAACGGGCGCGCGCTGAGACCGAAATCGGGATGGGCGCGGTGTCGGTGAGCCTCGCGGCGGTGGAACTGTCGCAGAAGATATTCCGCGACCTGTCGAAGAAGAAGGCGCTGGTGATCGGCGCGGGCGAGATGGCGCGGCTGACGGCGGAGCATTTCATTCAGAAGAACGTCGGGTCGCTCTCGGTTGCGAACCGGACGGACGAGAGGGCGGCCGAGTTGGCGGAACGGCTCGGAGGCCGCGCGATACCGTACACGAAGCTGCGGGAGGCGCTCGCGGAGGCGGATGTTGTGATCACGTCCACCGCCGCGAACGAGTACATTCTCCGCGAGCAGGACCTGCGTGCGGCGATGTCGGCGCGGCAGAACCGGCAGATATTCCTGATCGACATAGCGGTGCCGAGGAATGTCGATCCGGTTGTGAAAAAGGTCTATAACGTTTTCGCGTATGACATAGACGATCTGAATCAGATAGTGGACAGGAATCTCGCGCGGCGGCGGCAGGAGATAGCGCGGGTCGAGAAGATCATCGACAGCGAGGTTTTGAATTTTGCGGACTGGTACCGCTCGCTCGAAGTGACGCCGACGATCAAGTGGCTTGTCGAGAAGTGCGAAACGGTGCGGCGCGAGGAGATCGCGCGGAGCGCGAAGCATTTCTCCGGCGAGCAACTCGAAGCGGTGGAGAAGATGACGCAGAGCATAGTCGGCAAGATACTGCACAGCCCGATCGAGCGGCTGCGCGGCAGCAAGGAAGGCCCGGACGGCGACTCGCAGTTCTGGGTCGATGCGGTGAGGAATATTTTCGCGCTGGGGAAGGACCGAAATGAGTGAGATAGTTATCGGAACGCGGCGGAGCAAACTCGCGCGGATACAGACGACGTTCGTGCGGGAGGCGCTCGAGCGCGCGCGGCCCGGAATCGCGATATCGGAAAAGGTGATCGTGACGAAGGGCGACAGAGTGCTGGACGCGCCGCTGGCGAAGATAGGCGACAAAGGGCTTTTTACCCGCGAGATCGAAGCGGAGTTGCTCAACGGCGACATCGACCTCGCGGTTCACAGTTATAAGGACCTGCCGACGGAGCTGCCGGAGGGCTGCGCGGTGGGCGCGGCGCTCGAACGGGTGCCGCCGGAGGACGCGCTGATCGCGGCGCCGGGAACGACGCTCGCGAATCTGCCCGCGGGCGCGCGGGTGGGGACGAGCAGCCTCCGTCGCATCGCGCAGCTTCTGCACGCCCGGCCGGACCTCGTGCCGGTGGACGTGCGGGGCAACGTGAACACGCGGATCGAGAAGCTGGACGCGGATGAGTACGACGCACTGATTCTCGCGCGCGCGGGTGTGATGCGAATGGGCTGCGAGGATCGGATCGCGTGCATACTCGGGCCTGAGGGCTGGTATCACGCGGTGAGTCAGGGCGCGATTGCGGTGGAGATACGCGCGGGCGACGCGCGGATCGGCGGCCTCGTCGGTGAACTCGATCACGGGCCGACGCGCAACGCGACGGACGCGGAACGCTCGTTCCTGCGGGTTCTCGAAGGCGGCTGTCAGGTGCCGGTCGGCGTGCGCACAACGATTGATGACAAGCAACTTACTCTCGCCGGAATGGTCTCCGACCTGAAGGGCGAATCGTTTATAGAAGGGGTCGAGAGCGGCCCGGAGGAAAGCGCGGCTGAGATCGGCCGCCGTCTCGCGGAGAAGCTGCTCTCGCTCGGCGCGAACGAAATTCTCGATTGCATTCGAAGGAGGCAGGAACAGCCATGACTGCCGGAAAAAAAGGGAAAGTGATACTCGTCGGCGCGGGGCCGGGTGATCCGGGCCTGATAACAGTGCGCGGACTCGAAGCGATAAAGGCGGCCGAGGTGCTGGTGTACGACTATCTGGCGAACCCGGAACTGCTCGGCGAGGCGCGGAAAGACGCGGAGAAGATATACGTCGGCAAGAAGGGCGCGGACCACGTGCTCGAACAGGACGGAATTAACGAGTTGCTGTACAGCAAGGCGGCGGAGGGCCGCCTCGTGGCGCGGCTGAAGGGCGGCGACCCGTACATATTCGGGCGCGGCTCGGAGGAGATGTCGTATCTGACGGAGCGAGGTATCGAGGTTGAGGTCGTGCCGGGCATACCGGCGGCGATCGGCGCGTCGGCGTACGCGGGCATACCGCTCACCGACCGCAGATTCACTTCGACGCTCGCGTTCGTCACCGGGCACGAGGACCCGACGAAGGAAGGCTCGTCGATCGACTGGGAACGGCTCGCGAAGAGCGCCGGGACGATCGTTTTCTATATGGGCGTGAAGAACCTGCCGGAGATCGCGCGGCGGCTGACTGAGAACGGGCTGCCGGGCGAAACGCCGGTGTCGGTGGTCGAGTGGGCGACGATGCCGAAGCAGCGCGTCGTGACGGGCACTCTCGCGGACATCGCGGAGGTTGTGAAACGCGAGGGCATCAGGCCGCCCGCGCTGACGATTGTCGGCGGGGTGAACACGCTGCGCGGCGAGCTTGCGTGGTTCGAGAAGCGGCCGCTGTTCGGCAGGACGATAATCGTGACGCGGAGCCGGACGCAGGCGAGCGCGCTCGCGGGGCGGCTGCGGGAACTCGGCGCGGCGACGGTGGAGATGCCGACGATCGCGATTGAGCCGCCGGATGGATGGAGCGAACTTGACGCGGCCGCGGGGCGTATAAAGGAATACGACTGGGTTATATTCACGAGTGTGAACGGGGTCGAATATTTCATGGAGCGGCTCTGGGCTGCGGGGTTGGATGCGCGGGCGCTTGCGGGCGTCAAAGCGGCGTCGATGGGGCCCGCGACGACGGAGAAACTGCTCGAATACGGCATAGTTGCCGATTATCAACCTGACAAATACGTCGCGGAGGCGATCTTCGAGGGCTTGAGCAAACTCGATCCGCCGGCGGGGAAAAAGTATCTGCTGCCGCGTGCGGACATCGCGCGCGAGGCACTGCCGCAGCTTCTGCGAGGCGCGGGCGCGGAGGTCGATGAAGTGACGGCGTACAAAACCGTGCCGGGCGACTTCGACGCGGAGGCGGCGCGAGAGCGGATCGCTTCGGGCGGCGTTGACGCGGTGACGTTTACGAGTTCGTCCACTGCGCGGTTTTTCGTGGAGCGGCTCGGCGCGGATTTCACGGCCGGGAACGTGTCGAAATTCGCGGCGATCTCGATCGGGCCGATCACATCGGACACGATGCGGTCGCTTGGTATCGAGCCGGCGGCGGAATCGGCGACGCACACGATTCCGGGGCTGACGGAAACAATTGTGGATTATTTCAGCGGGAAGGGCTTAACGAAATGATAGGAATATCGAAATTATATTGCGGGACGGTGGAGCCGTCGGACGCGCTGAGGTACGGGAGGCGTTCGGGTGAGCTGCCGTCGCATCTGTTGCAGTTTTCGGAGGACAAGAAGCCGGTTGTGGTTTGGAACGCCGGGCGGCGCTGCAACCTGAGATGCGCGCACTGCTATTCGCACTCCAAGGACATCGAGTACGGCGGCGAGCTTTCGACCGAAGAAGGCATGAAGCTGATTGACGATCTGGCGGCGTTCGGCGCGCCGGTGATGCTGTTTTCGGGCGGCGAGCCGACGATGCGGCCGGACCTGTACGACCTCGTGAAGCACGCGGTGTCGCTCGGGATGCGCGCGGTGATCTCGACGAACGGGACGCTGATCGGCGACGAGATGGCGTCGCGGCTGAAGGAGCTCGGGCTGTCGTATGTGGGCGTGAGCCTCGACGGGCTGCGCGAGACGAACGACAAGTTCCGAGGCAAGCCCGGCGCGTTCGACGCGGCGCTCGCAGGGATCGAGGCGTGCAAGAAATACGGAATAAAAGTCGGATTGCGCTTCACGATAAACAAGCGGAACGTCCACGACATCGGCGGGATTTTCGACCTGCTGGAGACGGCGGACATACCGCGCGTGTGTTTTTACCACCTCGTGTACGCCGGGCGCGGCACGAAGCTGGTGGAGGAAGACCTGTCGCGCGAGGAGAGCCGCCGCGCTGTTGACCTGATAATCGACCGGACGGCCGATCTGCACTCGCGCGGTGTGAATAAGGAAGTGCTGACGGTGGACAATCACTGCGACGGCCCGTACTTGTATTTGCGGATGTTGCGGGAAGGCAACCCGCGCGCGGAGCAGGTGATGGAACTGCTGAAAATGAATGGCGGCAACAGCTCCGGCGTGGGCATCGGGTGCGTGAGCTGGGACGGCAGTGTGCATGCGGACCAGTTCTGGCGTCACCATACTTTCGGCAACGTGCGCGAGAGGCTGTTCAGCGAGATATGGACGGACACGAGCGAGCCGCTGATGGCGAAGCTGAAGGAAAAGAAGAAGCACGTGACGGGGCGCTGCGCGGCATGCCGTTTCCTCGACGTGTGCGCCGGGAATTTCCGCGTGCGCGCGGAGGCGGTGACGGGCGACGTCTGGGCGCCGGACCCGGCGTGCTATCTCACAGATAAAGAAATCGGATTGGAGTGATCCAGATGGAATTTCCGATCGTAAGAAAGAGAAGGCTGCGCAGGACGGATGCGCTGAGGCGAATGGTGAGGGAGACGCGGATCGCGGCGGACGACCTCATCGCGCCGCTGTTCGTCGCTCCCGGCGCGAAGCTGAAAAAGGAAATCAAGTCGATGCCCGGCCAGTACCACTTTTCGGTGGACACCGTGGTGAAGGAATGCGCGGCGCTGTACGAGCTCGGCGTTCCGGCGGTGATCCTGTTCGGGCTGCCGGAGAAAAAGGACGCGAGCGGTTCCTCCGGCATCCGCAAGAGCGGCGTGGTGCAGACGGCGATACGGGCGATCAAGAAGGCGGTGCCCGAGTTGTGCGTGATAACGGACGTCTGCCTGTGCGAGTACACGTCGCACGGCCACTGCGGGTTGCTGAAAGGCTACGCGGTGGACAACGACGCGACACTGATGCAGCTCGCGCGGATGGCGGTGTCGCACGCGGAGGCGGGCGCGGACATGGTGGCGCCGTCGGACATGATGGACGGCCGCGTGGCGGTGATCCGCGAGGCGCTCGACGCGAAGGGCTTCGAGACGATTCCGATAATGTCGTACGCGGCGAAGTACGCGTCGGCGTTTTACGGGCCGTTCCGCGAGGCGGCGGAATCGGCGCCGCAGTTCGGCGACAGGCGCTCGTACCAGATGGACCCGGCGAACGTGCTGGAAGCGCTGCACGAGGTCGAACTTGACGAAGGCGAGGGAGCGGACGTCGTGATGGTGAAGCCGGCGCTGGCCTATCTCGACGTGATCCGAGCGGTGCGGGAGCGGACGCTGCTGCCGGTGGCGGCCTACAACGTAAGCGGGGAGTATTCGATGATCGTCAACGCGGCGAAGCAGGGTCTGATCGATGGAGACCGGGCGATGATGGAGTCGCTGGTGTCGATACGGCGAGCGGGCGCGGACCTGATCCTGACGTACTTCGCGCGTCGCGCGGCGGAGCTTATGAAGAAAGGCAGTGCCTGATGGAGCACGGGCTTCCACACGGAATAACAGGCGGGCCGTCGCGAGGCCCGCGGCTCGTGGCGTGGGAGACAACGCGCCGCTGCCCGATGAACTGCAAGCACTGCCGGGGCGCCGCGCGCGACCAACGGTACGAGGGCGAGCTTACCAACACAGAAGCGAAG
>CAYPEK010000061.1:0-24671 GCA_964409645.1 uncultured bacterium
CTGAAAGGTGACGCATCGCGTGCCGTGGGCCGCGTTTTTACCGACAGCCGTGAGGAATGCGCGGGGGCGATGTTTTTCGCGTTCGCGGGAGAACGGTTCGACGGCCACCAGTACGTTGAACAGGTTGCGGCAGCGGGTGCGACGGGCGCTGTTGTATCGAAGGATATCGCGGGTGCACTGCCTGAAGGGTTCGCGCTTGTAAAAGTGGGTGACACGCTGAAGGCGTATCAGGCGGTCGCGAGGGAATACAGAAAAAAGTTTTCGGTACCGGTGCTGGCTGTGACCGGAAGCTGCGGAAAGACGGGAACAAAGAGCCTTCTGTACAACATTCTGTCGCACAGGCCGACGGTGAGGACAGAGGCAAACGAGAACAACGAGATCGGTGTGCCGAAGACGCTGTTCCGCATGGATGCCGCAACGGAGCGGGTGATTGTGGAACTCGGAATGAGAGGCCCGGGGGAGATCGCGGAGCTTGCGGCGATAGCTAATCCTACGCACGGCATCATAACTAATGTCGAACCGGCCCATATTGGGCGTCTCGGATCGATGGAAGCGATTGCGGATGCGAAGGGCGAGCTTGCGGAGGCGCTGGGGCCCGACGGTGTGATATTTCTGAATGCGGACAATAAGTGGACGTACCGCATTATGGATAAGACGAAAGCGAAGGTTGTCACATTCGGTATCGAATCGGGCGATGTAAGGGCGGTTGGAATTGAGTTTACACTTGAAGGATCGCGGTTCGAGATTGAGACATCGATAGGGCGGATAGAGGCAGCGTTGTCATCGCCGGGCCGCGGGAATGTGTACAACGCGACGGCGGCTGCCGCGGTGGCGGTGGCGCTCGGCGAATCGGTGGAGGACATTGTCGCGGGGCTTTCGAAGCCTGTGGACGAAAGCGGTCGTATGAGGCAGTGGAGGACCGAAAGCGGGATGTTGCTGATAGATGACACATATAATTCATCGCCGGCGTCGCTGAGACAGGCGGTGGAGCTTTTGGGCGATGTGAATTGGGAGGGGCGTCGCGCGGCGGTGCTCGGCGACATGCTCGAACTTGGCGATTATAGCCGGAGCGAGCATTACAAGGCGGGCAAGGAATCGGTGGCGCGGAGTGTGGACCTGCTGGTTGCGTTCGGCGAGGAGGCGCGGGCGATTGCCGACGGCGCGGAAGCCGGCGGAATGCGAAACGGGTCGATTTTCTCGTTCGCTGATTTTGACGAACTCGCCGGCAAGGCGTCCGGGATTTTCCGGCCGGGCGATATGGTTCTGATAAAAGGTTCGCGTGGAATGAAAATGGAGAGAATTGTGAACCTTCTCAGGGAGATGAAATGAAGACTCTCGTAATGATAACAGCGATATCGTTCGTGCTGGGCCTGATACTTCAGAAGGCATGGATGGCTGTGCTGGCGAAGTGGCGGATGAGGCAGATCGTTCGCACCGACGGACCGGAAGCGCATTTGAAGAAGAGCGGCACGCTTACGATGGGCGGGGTTGCGTTCTACGCGGCGTTTCTGCTGACGATTCTGATATCGCCGGGTTCGTCCGCGCCGGGAGTGAAAGTTGTTATCGTTGTTTCAACTATATGTTTTCTTGTTGGATTGTTTGATGACCTGATGAAGTTTTACGGAAAGAAAACCACGGGGCTGAAAGCGAGATTCAAGCTGATTGTTGAAATAGCAGTCGGGATTCTGCTCGGTCTTTATATGGTCCATCAGGGCCACGAGCCGGGAATGATATGGACGCCGAAGTGGATCGGCGGCATCGATCTGAAGTGGCTGTTTGTTCCGTTTGTGGCTGTGGTTTTCGTAGGGACTATCAACGCGGCGAACCTGACCGACGGGCTGGATGGGCTGCTCGCGGGATGTTATCTGGTCGTCAGTGCAGCGTTCATGTTCCTGATTTATAAATTCAGAATATTTAATCAAGAGAACCTCGCGCTGCTGCCTGTATTCGCGGCGACGATGGGGGCTGTTGCGGCTTTCCTCTGGTTCAACTCGAATCCGGCGAAGATTTTTATGGGAGACAGTGGTTCGCTGTTTTTGGGTGGTGTGCTTGCGGCGGTGTCTGTACTGGCGAGAATAGAGCTGTTTTTGTTCGTCGCCGGCGGCGTTCTTGTTGCCGAAGCGCTATCTGTTTCAATTCAGGTCATTTCGTTCAAACTGACGAAGAAGCGTGTTTTCAAGATGGCGCCGCTGCACCATCACTTCGAGCTTTCGGGATGGAGCGAGACGCAGACGGTGATCCGGTTCTGGATCGCAACGGGAATCTGCGCGGCGATCGGACTGTGGATGTTTGTGAGGTAGGAGATAAATATGGCAAGAACACCTATAGACATCAGAGGAGCGACGGTGCTGGTTGTAGGCCTTAACGTGACCGGTCAATCGTGCGCGCGCGCGCTTCCGAAATTCGGTGCGAACGTGATTGTCACCGACGTGAGAGAGAATCTTGACGGACTCGACGGCGCGATATCGGCGGTGAACGAAGCTGGCGCGGGTTTTCTTCCGCTGAAAGAGGCGGCGCTGTTGCGGCCGGAGATTCTAGTTATAAGTCCGGGGCTGTCGCCGGAGGATTCACGCGTTTTGCCGCTACGAAACAACGCCGGTGAGTGGATGTCGGACCCGGAACTCGCGTTCAGGCTGTCTCGGGGCCGCGTGATCGGGGTGACGGGAACTAACGGGAAGACGACTGTAACGACGCTCGCGGGCCGGATGGCGGCTGCGGAATTCGCGGATACGAGAGTGTGCGGGAACATAGGGCTCGCCTACATAGATGCGGTGGAAGGAAGCACCGACGAAACGGTATTTGTGGTGGAATTGAGCAGTTACCAACTCGAAGGGTGCTCGCAGTTGAAGCCGGATGCGGCGATTGTGCTGAACGTGCAGCCTGACCACGCAACTCGACACGCAACGCTGGAGATATATGCGGATGTTAAGGCGCGGATACTCAGCGCGATGGACGAGTCAGGTTTTGCGGTGCTAAACGGCGACGACATGAGAGTTGCGGACATGGCGGAGAAGACGGCCGCGAAGCCGGTGATGTTTAGTGTCGAAGAGGAATTGTTCGAGGGCGCGTATCTCGATGGTGACGATCTCGTGATGAAAACGGGTGGAGTTGCAGTTGCGTTAGGGAGAGCGAGTGCGTTGCAAATACCGGGTGTTCACAACGTGAGCAACGTGCTTGCTGCCGGCTCGGCGGCATATCTGATGGGAGTTCCGGCTGAGAAGATTTCGGCGGCGGCCGCAGCGTTCGAAGGAATTGAGCACAGGATAGAATTTGCAGGTGATGTGAAGGGCATTCAGTGTGTGAACGATTCCAAGGCGACGAATCCGGACTCGACGCTCGCGGCTCTGGAGACGTTCAGGGGTCGTGCGATAACTCTGATTCTCGGCGGCGACGATAAAAATATGGATTACGAACCAGTGTACGAAAAACTGGAGGCGCTTAGCGCGAAGGCGATAGTGATGGGCCCGGGCCTGAAGCGGGTTGCGAAAGAGATAAAGGAATACGGCGGGATCGAATGCGAGGTTGCGGCGGACATGGATGAGGCGGTCCGGAAGGGGATTGAGATGACGGCGGGCGGAGGAGTTCTTCTGCTGTCGCCGGGCTCGTCGAGTTTCGATCTTTACAAGAATTTTGAAGAAAGAGGGCGACATTTCAAAGATGCAGTCAAACGATCACAGGGGTAGCCGCAGGGTACCGCCGCCTGCGAAAACGATGAGGGTGGATTCCTCCGGCCGTCTGGCCGGCGGTGCGCCGGATTATCCGTTGCTCGTCATTGTTATGGCGCTTACCTGTATCGGCGTTCTCATGGTGTTCAGCGCGTCGGGTATGTTTTCGCTGAATACATATCATAACGGTTTTTATTTTCTGATTCGCGAGATGATATGGGTTGTGATCTCTGTCGGCGCGATGTTCTTCACGGCGTTTTTTGATTACAGGTATTACCGGAAGACTGCATGGACTATATATGCGATTGCGGTTGTGATGATGCTGCTGGTGCTTGTGCCGGGGATCGGGATAAAGGTGAACGGCGCGCGGCGATGGCTCGGCTACGGTTTCATGAGGTTACACGTGGGAGAGGTCGCTAAGCTCGCAACGATTATTGTGTTCGCGGTAGTCCTCGATAGAGTGGGAGATAAGATCAAGGATCCTAAAGTTGCGTTTAAGCTATTGGGCGTGCTAGGCGTTACCGCGCTTTTGATATTGAAGGAGCCGGATTTCGGAATGACGGCGGTGGTGGGTGTTGTGTGCATTGCGATGATGTTCATTGCAGGGGCGCGGATCAGCCATCTTAGTCTGGTCGGAGTTATGGGCGCATGCGGGGCGGTCGCGCTTGTGCTGCTCGAGCCGTACCGGGTTAGGAGGTTGATGGGGTTTCTTCATCTGCATGACCGTGCGTCGAATGAAGGATACCAGACGATGCAGTCGCTGATTGCGGTCGGATCGGGTGGTTTTTTCGGTAAGGGATTAGGGGAGAGTACGCAAAAACTGATGTATCTGCCGGAGCAGCACACGGATTTTATATTTTCGATAGTCGGCGAAGAACTGGGGCTTATTGGCATTGCTTTAATCGTAGTGCTCTTCGTATATCTGACGTACAGAGGTATTCAGATTGCGCAGAGGTGCAACGATCCGCTTGCGGTGTATCTGGCGTTCGGAATTATATTCATGAATTCGATACAGGCGTTTGTGAACATGGGTGTCGCGCTCGGAATACTACCCGTGACGGGGCTGACACTGCCGTTTATAAGTTACGGCGGCTCGTCGTTGATGTTTACGTATATGGGATTCGGAATAGTGCTGAATATTTCGATGAACAACATGGCGCGTGGAAAGAAGAAAGATGAAGAATTTAATACTGGCGGTTGGGGGCACCGGGGGCCATTTGTACCCGGCAATCGCCCTCGCCCAACACTTAAAAAAAGCTGAACCCGGGACGACTGTCTGGGTGGTCGGCAAGCGAGGCGGTCAGGAAGAACGGGTGGCCGCGGACTACGGTCTGAAGTTTCGCGCTGTGCGTGCGGTGAAGATGCCGGAGCGCAAAGTATCGCCGGAAGGTGTGCTGTTTGCAGGACGGCTTGCGGCGGCGCTGGCGAGTGGTCTCGGGGCGATCGGTGAGATTAAACCGGCGGCGGTTGTCGGCTTCGGGGGGTTTGCGTCGTTTCCGACGGTGATGGCGGCCCGGTTGCGCGGGATTCCGGTTTTTCTGCACGAGCAGAATATATTGATGGGGCTTGTGAACAGAATTATGTCGCGGTTTGCTGAAAAAATATTTGTGAGTTTCGAGAAGACGGAAGGTGTTGAGCCGTCGAAGGCTGTGTTTACGGGAAATCCGTCGAGATATGACGGGATTGCGCCTGTTGATAAGAAGGAAGCGAGGCGGGCACTCGGCCTTGATGCAGACCGGTGGACGCTGTTCGTGTTCGGCGGGAGTCAGGGGGCGCTGTCGGTGAACAGAGCAGTGTATGAATGGGCGGAGAGAAACAGCGGCGACTCCGGAATTCAGTTGCTGCATCTCACCGGAAAAACGAAGTATGACGAGGCAAAAACGAGGTATGCGGAGGTTTTGAAACCGGGCGGTCTGAAAGTCGAGGTCAGGGATTATCTGAAGGAGATGGAAGTTGCGTACTCGGCGACGGATCTCGCGCTGTGCCGCGCGGGAGCGACGACGATTACAGAGCTTGCGTCAATGGGTGTGCCAGCGATTCTGTGCCCGTATCCGTTCGCGGCGGAGAACCATCAGGAAAAGAACGCGAGGTATCTCGAAGAGCGCGGCGCGGCGATGGTCGTAACGGACAAGGAACTCACCGCGGAATGGATAACGGATGCGGTGAACGGATTGAGAGGCGATCAGGCGAAGTTGAAGTTGATGGGTGAGAAGATAAAGGAAATGAATAAGGACGGCGCGGCCGGTTTGATGGCGTCGGCGCTTTCAAAGTATTTGAGCGATTAGGAGGCTCAGAATGACGGTAGGGCCGGTGAGGCCGGTTGTTCCGCTAGAGACGACGCTGAGAAGGCGTCGCCGGATGAAGGTGCGCTTTTATATAAGGATGGGCGCACTGGCGGTTTCGATATTCATCATATTCATGATATTCGCGATGAATACGGAAGCGTTGAAGGTGAAGGTGGTGGAGGTAACCGGAGTAAAGCGTGTAAGCGCCGAGAAAATATACAATGACTCGAAAATAGCGGTTGGCGAAAATCTTATGTTCATACCGGCACGCGAAATTCGCAAAGGGATCATAGAGCAGTATCCTTTGGTGAAGAATGCGGAAGTACACAGAATATTTCCGTCGAAGGTGAAGATAGTAATACATGAACGGGAACCGTATGCGTGCGTTACGGACGGGAAGCGTTTTTTTGTGATCGACGAGGAGAGGATCGTCATCGAAAAAGCTAAGGGCATGAGCAATAAAAAGGTGTTCAAGATAATCGCGGACAGGATACGTCATGCGGAAGTCGGGGAGAAGCTGATTTTCCCGCATTACAAGATAATGAGGCACGTTAAGAATGTGCTCGATACGAATCTGAAGGATGTGTACGCAAAAGTGATGTTCAACAAGGAGGGGATCAAGGTTTACCTGATCGACGGGACGTACATACTGCTCGGAGACGGGAGCGATCTGGAGAAGAAGATCGAGCTTGTGCCGGTGATAGTTAAGAAACTGAAGGAGATGAAAGAGGATTACGAGGGGCTGAATCTGGTCAGCCTCGATGTACCGTCGTACATAAAGAAAGGACCTGCCGTGCCGATTTATTGAGTTGTGTTTAGGCGACATCGGCGGGGTTGCCGTGAGGTTGGGAAAAGTGAAGGCGGAAAAGAAAAAACTGATATCGGTGATAGACATCGGAACATCGAAGGTGACGACGCTGATCGGCGAGCTTAAAGGCGACGGAACGGTCGGCCTGCTCGGTGTCGGCGTTGCGCCGAGCGAAGGGGTCAAAAAGGGAATCGTCACCGACATGGATAAGACGGCGGAGTCGATATATCAGTCGGTGAACGCTGCGGAGAAGGAAGCGGGGCAGGTGATGGTCTCCGCGATTATTGGGATAACCGGAGACCATGTTGCTGCGAACACATCGCGCGGGTTCACGAAAGTAGCCGACCCGTCGAAGGGCGTGTCGGCGGAAGACATGCGCCGGGCTGTGGAGTCGGCGAGCAGGTTGCTGTTGCCGCCTGACAAGCAGGTGGTGGGTATTGTTGAACAGGACTTTTCGGTGGACGGGCACGGCGGGATAAGGTATCCGCAGGGGATGTCCGGAGGCAAGCTCGAGGTCGAGGTTCAGATAGTGACCGCGGCGACGGCGTCGGTGCAGAATCT
This sequence comes from uncultured bacterium, assembly GCA_964409645.1. Classification (GTDB taxonomy): domain Bacteria; phylum UBP15; class UBA6099; order UBA6099; family UBA6099; genus CAYPEK01. The sequence goes on from CAYPEK010000061.1 coordinate 7,320, forward strand.
GGCGCGATGTATAGGGAAGCTGAAGATAGACATCGAATCGTACGAGCTGGCGTCGATGGCGTCCGGGGAAGCGGTGCTGAACGAGGACGAGAAGGAAATCGGTACGGTGCTGATAGATTTCGGGGCGGGAACGACGGAGGTAGCGGTGTTCAGGAATAAGCTGTTGAGGAAAGCGCGCGTGTTCCCGGTCGGCAGCAGGCACATAGATAACGATATCGCGCTGGTGTTGTGCACATCGGCGCGAGAGGCGGAACGGTTGAAGCTCGAATACGGAATGGCGTATGTGGACGACAGTGTCGGGAGCGAGCCGGTGATGCTTGAGCATGTCGGCGGCGAGAAGAAAGCACAGATTCCGCGCGGGCACTTGTGCGAGATAATTTACGACCGTGTTTTCGAGCTGTTCAAGCTGATAGCGCACGATTTGGAGACGGATATGCCGATGTCGCTGACTCCGACGGGAGTCGTACTGACGGGCGGCGGTTCGCAGCTTCCGGGGATAACGCGGGTTGCCGAACAGGTACTGGGAATGAATGTGAGGATTGGAAAACCGCTTTATACGGGAGATCATGCGGATCAGGTGTCCGGACCTGAGTTTTCGACCCCGGTGGGGTTGTTACGTATCGCCGCGAGGAATGCGATGCACCGAACCGTGGCGGCGGGCAGCGAAGGATTCTCTGCGCGCCGCATGCTGAACGAGGCGACATCGTTTCTGCGCGGGTTGTTTAATAAGATCGATTGACGGAGGTGTTATGTGACGTTCGAGCCAAGAATAGAAAAACTTGCAAAGATCAAGGTGGTCGGGGTTGGCGGCGGCGGCTGCAACGCGGTGAACAGGATGATAGAGGTGGGAATCCGCGGGGTGGATTTTGTCGCGGTCAATACGGATGGTCAGGTGCTCGAGAAGAATCGCGCTGAGCACAAGCTGCAAATCGGTGGCAAGCTGACGCGCGGGCTTGGCGCGGGCGCCGACCCCGGGATCGGACAGAAGTCCGCGGAACAGAGCATTTCCGAAATCGAAGGAATGCTTGAAGGGTCCGACATGGTGTTTGTTACTTCCGGAATGGGCGGCGGCACCGGGACCGGCGCGTCGCCGGTTGTGGCAAAGACGGCGAAGGCGCTGGGCGCGCTGACGGTGGGTGTTGTGACGAAGCCGTTTGCGTTCGAGGGCCGCAGGAGGATGAAGTCCGCTGAAGAGGGAATCGCGGAGTTGTCTAAGTTTGTTGATACTATCGTTGTGATTCCGAACGACAGGCTGCTGGACATTATCAAGCAGGAAACGGCGCTGATCGAGGCGTTCAAGCTGGCTGACGATGTGCTGAGGCAGGGCGTTCAGGGTATTTCGGACCTGATAACGATCCCCGGAATGATTAATCTGGATTTCGCGGATGTTAAGACGATTATGAGCGACGCGGGAACGGCACTGATAGGCCTCGGAGCGAGCCGCGGCGACGACCGAGCGCGGCGTGCGTCGGAGATCGCGATCTCGTGCCCGCTGCTCGAGACGTCGATCGAGGGAGCGAAGGGAATCCTGCTGAATATCACGGGCGGGCCGAGCTTGAGCCTGATCGAAATCAACACGGCGGCCGAGGTAGCGCGAACGGCGGCGTCGGAAGATGCGAACATTATTTTCGGTACGGTGATAGACGAATCGCTTGGCGATGAGGTGCGCGTGACGGTTATCGCTACGTCGTTCACACAGGGCGTGACGAGGCCGAGACCGGAAAGGCCGGTGGAGTCTGTAACGCCGACGGCGCCTGTTACACCTTCGCCCGTGCCCGCGACGCCGAAGGAAGCAACGCCTCCTCCGGTTTTGGTTGATGAGAGGAAACCGCAGGCCGAGGCGCAGGAATTGCCGCTTTCAGGCGGCGAGGAGCCGCGTAAACCGGCGGCATCGGACGAGTTGGACCTGCCGTCGTTCCTGAGAAAGCGAAATAGAACGGAAGAATAATGAGGATTAATTCCGATGGCGGAAAGATGGATAGCCGACCCCGGGAAAGGCGAGCGTTGGCGGGATTTCGGATTGAGAATAGCGCTCGGGTTTCCGGACACGTACCGCGTCGGGATGGCGAATCTCGGGTATTTATGGGTGTTTCACCTTTTGAATCAATATACGGAGGTGAGGTGTGACCGGTTCTTTGTGCCGAACCGGCAACTGAATAGAGGGGAACGGCTGAGCACGATCGAGACGGGCCGCTCACTGTCGGAGTACGATGTGGTTGCGTTTTCGATACCATACGAAGGCGGCTATCCCGAAGTTCCGAGGATGCTTTTGCAGGGCGGGGTTAACCCGTATGCGTCTAAGAGGAACGGAGCGCCGTTTGTGATCGCCGGCGGTGTTGCGGCAAGCGCGAACCCGGAGCCGATCGCGGACTTTATAGATGCGGTGTTCATTGGGGAGGCGGAGCCGTCGCTCGACGATCTGATCGGGGTACTGCTCTCAGCCCGTGATGCGGCGGGGAGCCGCGCGAACGGCTTGCCGGTGACGGAGTCTCTGAAGGAAGCGCTTCGCGAGGTAGGCGGTGTTTATCTTCCGGACGACTATCGCCACGTTTATAACGAAGGGGGCGAGTTGATCGCGATCGAGCAAACCGGCGGCAATCGTGATGTGGTGTCGGCTGTGCATGCGAAGACGATCGAATCGGCGGCGCACTCGCCGGTCGTGACGGATGAATCCGCGTTCGCAAACCGGTTTCTTGTCGAGGCGAGCCGGGGGTGCCCGTACCGATGCAGGTTCTGTCTCGCGTCGCACACATCCGGGAATTTTCGCGAGGCGGGAGGGATTACGGAGGCGGTTGCCCGCGGACTTGAGGTTACATCGGACGTTGGTGTGATCGGGACGGCGTTCACGAGGTCGGGGTTGCTGAGGAATCTCTGCGAGACGGTGTCCGGCGCCGGTGGAAGAGTTTCGTTTTCGTCGGTGAGGATGGATGCGGCGGCTCTTAATCTGTTGTCCGAGATAGGGGAGACGCTCGATCTTGAATCTATCGCGGTGGCGCCGGAAGTCGCGACGAAGAAGCTCGCGCGGGTGGTGGCGAAGACGGCGATCGAGGATTTGGACTCGTTTATCAATGCGAAGCCGATACCGGGGTTGAAGAAAATACGGCTTTATTTTCTGATCGGTGTTCCGGGCGAGGAAGATGAGGATGTTGTTGCGATTGCCGAACGCGTGAAGGACATAAGGATCAGGTCCGGGCTGGAGGTAATGTGCAGTGTGACGCCGATGGTGCCGAAGCCGTTTACGCCGATGCAATGGGCGGCATACGATGACGTGGAGAGCCTGAAAAGAAAAAGGAAATTACTCGAAAGGGATTTGAACGGGCAGGACGGGATTTCGCTGAAGGTAGAGAGCCTTCGGCATACGAGAGAGCAGGCGGTGCTCGCGCGGGGCGGTCGGCGATTGAGCCGCGCGCTCTATGAATCGGCGGTGCGGAGTGTCAACGGTGTCGAGGATGTTCCGTGGCTGAGGCTTATGGAGGAATACGGGCCGGGAGCGGAGCATTACATAGGGAGGGAACGCCGGGAGTTGGAGGTGTTTCCGTGGGATATGCTGAGTCATGGGGTGAGCCGTGAGGCGCTGTTCAAAGAGTATATAAAGAGTATTGAGGCAGTTAGGAGTAAAAAGAGTGAGTGAAATAACGGACATTGTATATAGAAACATTAATTTAATATGCGAGAAGGTAGGCCGCGCGGCGGAACGGTCCGGAAGAAGCGAAAAAGATATAACGATTGTGGTGGTAACAAAAACAAGGAGTATAGAAGAAATAGAAGCGGTGCTCGCGGCGGGTGTGAAGGAGATAGGCGAGAACCGTGTGCAGGAGGCGCTGGGCAAAAGGCCCGCAATCAACGGAGAGTTCACGTTCAGGCTGATCGGTCACTTGCAGCGGAACAAGGCGGCGGATGCGGTGCGCATTTTCAACGCGATCGATTCGGTAGATTCGATCCGGCTGGGTAGGAAGTTGTCGGAGGAGCTGACTGCGGCGGGCAAGACAATGCCGGTGCTGATACAGGTGAACAGTTCGGCGGAGGAATCGAAACACGGGTTCGAGCCGAACGAGATCGAAGCGGCGGCTGCGGAGATCGCGGGAATGCCGGGGCTGGATTTAAATGGGATTATGACGATCGGGCCGCTGACGGATGATGAAGGCGAAATCAGACGCGCGTTTAAGACGACGCGCGAACTATATGAGAGGCTTGCGAAAACAACGGAAGGCTTCGAAAAGCTGTCGATGGGAATGTCCGACGATTACGAAGCCGCGATAGAAGAAGGGTCGAACATGGTGCGGATAGGCCGCGCGGTGTTCGAGAGGAGGTGATCGGGAAAAACAGAGGCGCGTGAAATCACTGCGGCATACGGCCGCATGAAGGCACGGCGGATGGCGCCTGACGGAAGTAAAAACCCGTGTCGCAAATAAAGGAGGATATAAAATGCAGGCAGTAGCGGAAGATGGAATTGTTTCAAAAGCGGTAAATTTTTTCAGAGCGTTTTTCTCGTTTGAAGGCGAGCAGGCGGAATACGGTCCGGCGCAGGCTCAGGGCGTGCAGTCGCATTTTGTGAGCGGCAAGAAAGCTCGCGGCGGCGGTAAGGTTTACAGGTTCCCGGAAGAGCAGTCGGCACAGGGCGCGATCAGCATTAAGAGCCCGCGGACGATGGACGACGCTCGCGACGCGGCGAACAAGCTGATGGAGAACCGCGTGGTAATCATGAATCTGTCGAAGATCGAGAAGGACCTCGCAAAGGAAATTCTGTATTTCCTCGGCGGAGTAATTTTCGCTCTGCACGGCGATTCAAAAAAGGTCGGGAGCGATATCTTCCTGTTCACACCGGAAAGCATAGCTGTATCGCAACTCGATGAGATTCAGGAGAAAGTGAACAGCAAGACGGGCCTCGGCTTCGACGAACCGTAAGCGGCTGCGCACAAGTAACACAAGGCGGGTGAGATATGGCGTTTTCAGGTAAAGCCGGATTTATAGGCGCAGGTAAGATGGGCGCGAGTCTGATTGAGGGCATTGTGAAAGGCGGCCTTCTTGCGGCGGACAAAGTGCTGGTCAGCGACATCGACGGTGCAAAGGTCGAAGCGCTGGCAAAAGAATTGGGGATAGCCCCATCGGATTCTCCGGGCGCAACGGTCGGCGGCGCCGACGTGGTGTTTATTGCGGTGAAACCGGATCAGATAGCCGGGATAGCGGCTGAGTTGAAGGCGGCGTGGCCGGGACGAAAACCTGTGTTCGTCAGTATCATGGCGGGCGTTAAGACCGCGAGGATCAAAGAGTTGATCGACGTGCCGGCAGCAGTGATAAGGGTTATGCCGAATGTTGCGTGCCTCATAGCACAGGGAGTAACAGGAATCGCGACGGACAAGGCCGCGACACAGGAGATCAACGATTTCGTTTTCAATGTGTTCGAGAAACTAGGCGGCGCGGTATGGGTTGCTGAAGAAAAACTTGATACGGTGACCGCAGTGAGCGGAAGCGGACCCGCGTATGTATTCATGTTCATCGAAGCGCTGACTGACGCGGGTGTGAAGCTCGGACTCGACAGGAAGACGGCGGGCAGGCTGGCGGTGAGGACAGTCGCGGGAGCGGCGCTAATGGCGGAGCAGTCAGATGTTGACACGCTCGAACTCAGGGCGCGTGTTTCGTCGCCCGGCGGTACGACAGTCGCGGCGACATCGAAACTGGAGACGCTCGGATTTCGCGGAGTCGTGATAGAAGCTGTTGAAGCGGCGTACAAACGATCTGTCGAATTGAGCAAATAATAAAAGGGCGCGCGATGGTAAGGCGCGTTGAATAGTATCACGAAAAGAAGCAGTGGGGAGAAGAAACATCATGGGCGTAATGAGTCAAAAAACCGCAAAGCGGAAGAAAAAGAAAGCGGGCGGCAAGAGCGAGGAAAAGCTCCTGAATGAAATACTCGGGATCCTCGTTATAACAATTGCCGTGCTTTCGGGTGTCGCGCTTTTTGTAGGCCCGGAAGCAAGCACGCTTTACGACATCAAACAAATCTACATGAAGGTGTTCGGATACACCGCGCTCATTGTTCCTTCTCTCATAGGGCTGCTCGGAATGTTTTTCATCTGGAGGAGAAAAGTTTTACTTACAATTTCGTTGCATCTGATTCTGACGGGGCTGCTGTTCGGGGCGTTCATAAACTGGGGAGTGCTTGTGTCGAATAGCGGCGGTTTCCTGAGCGAGATGGATTACATGCACGGTGGCGGTGCGGTGAGCGCATTCATCGTGTCCGGGCTTGCGCATGCGGTTACCAAAGCGGGCGTGTTCATGTTGCTTCTGGCGACGGCGCTCATATATGCGAAAATCGCTCTGAAAATATCATATAAACAACTGTTCCTTAAGGTTGAGCCGTATCTGGTTGCTTTCGGGAAGAGCGTTGGAAAGATGGTTGCGGCATCGGCTTTGAGGATAAAAACGGATGTTCAAAAGAATATTGAAACAAGAAAAGCGAAGATGGAAGCCGCGAAGTCCGCGAAGGAACGCGAACTCGAAGAGAAAGCGAAGAAGTTGATGGAGGAAGAAGCGGCGCGCACGAAGACATTTGCCGGCGGCAGCGTCGGTGACCACACATCGAGTGCGGCTGAATCCTACATGGCGGCCGAAATCGCATCGGACGATGATGAAAATACGATCGAAGGTATTGCGAAGAAAAGTAAATTAAGAAAACAAAAGAAAATTGCATCCGAAGGTGCGGAGTTAATTGAAATTGTGCCGGACCCGGTCGAAGAGTCGGCGGAAGTGAAGACGGAAGCGCCTTCCGTTTCCGATCCGGGTTCGTTTATCTGGAATCTGCCGACGGCGGACGACTGGCTTGAAGATGCACCGCGTTCAACCGAATCGCAGATGGACAATTCTATGCGGGAGAAACTCGAAAAAACTTTACAGAGCTTCGAAGTGCCCGCGAAAGTAACTAATGTTCTGAAAGGCGCGGCGTTCACGAGGTTCGAGCTCGAACTCGAGCCGGGAACGAAGGTGGCGCGGATTGTGTCGCTCGAAAACGACATGGCGTTGTCGCTCGCGACGGATTCGAAAAGTATAAGGATAGAAGCGCCGATTCCGGGAAAATCTGCTATCGGTATCGAGGTGCCGAATAAGGAACGCGCAACGGTGCCGATGCGCTCCATATTTCTCGATCCGGAATTTCAACGGTCGAAAAAACCGCTGACGTTTATTTTAGGTGAAGACATCGTGGGCAAACCGGTGTTCACGAATTTGGTTAAGATGCCTCACCTGCTTGTCGCCGGTTCGACGAATTCGGGCAAAAGTGTATGCCTGAACTGCATTATAACGAGTTTTCTCGCGCGTGAATTTCCGACCGAAGTACGATTCATAATGATCGACATGAAACGGGTCGAACTGACGCCGTACGACGGGATTCCGCATCTGCTGACACCGGTTATCAAGGAAGCGGGCGAGGCGGCGAATGCTCTGCGGTGGGTCTGCGAGGAGATGGACAAGCGGTATAAAAAATTCTCCGAGATAGGCGTGCGCGATATCGACGGGCACAACAAGTTCGTGGAAACACCGGAAGAAAAAATGCACCGGATTGTGGTTATCATCGACGAGTTGGCCGACTTGATGATGGTTTCGTCGTCCAACATGAATATCGAGAATTACATCTGCCGGATAACGCAGCTCGCGCGCGCAACCGGAATCCACGTGATTCTCGCGACGCAGAGGCCGGACACGAAGGTTATCACGGGCACGATCAAGAACAACATTCCGTCGAGAATCTCATTTGCGGTTGCGTCGCAGATCGATTCGAGGACGATATTGGATAGGAAGGGCGCAGAGGCGCTGCTCGGACGCGGCGACATGCTGTTCATGCCGATTGATTCACCGAGGATGATGCGGTTGCAGGGCACGTTTGTGTCCGACGAAGAAGTCAGAAAGCTTGTGAAGTTCTGGAAGGATCAAGGGCTTGTTGAATACAACATAAAGTTCTCGGTCGCGGGCGGAGTAGGCGGCGGAGGAGTGGGCAGCGACGCGTTTTCGAGCGAAGACGAGGCTCTTTACAAGCAGGCGGTCGAGATTGTTGTCAACACCGGACAGGCGTCGATATCGATGTTGCAGCGCAGGTTGCGCATCGGATACAACCGCGCCGCGCGGCTTGTCGATCTGATGGAAGAAAGGCATGTTGTTGGCCCGTATGACGGGGTGCATCCGAGAGAGGTTATGGTGACGCCCGCTGGTCTGGACGAGATTTAAAGAATGATATGTGAGGCGAATTGAAGAAGTAATTCTGTTGAGTGCAATGTCCCGTTTTCGCATTGGCGTAAATCGGGATCAATCTATTCCCCCTGCAATGCCCCCCTGTATTGGGGGGCTTTTTTTATGCGGGAAAAATCGAATAAAGGGCGATCTGCTTCGTTGAATCATCGACTCGAACTCAATCACATACTATGTGTATGCTCCCTCATTCTCGCTCGATTCGCCTTGCATCTCATCCCTTTATTCGATTTTTCAATATTGAGGAAAGGGCACGTTGCAACGTGCCCCTACAAAAATAAAAACTCATGACACAATTTGGTTGACCTGAGCTTGATGTTAAATGATCTAACTGATGCCCGAAATGGAATTAAAACAGGCTATCTGCGTCGTTGAATCATCGACTCGCATCTTATCTCTTTATTCGATTGTTGAATATTGAGGACGTAGTATAGGGGCACGTTGCTACGTGCCCCTACAAAATAAAAACTTGTGACACAATTCGGTTGACCTGAGCTTGATGTTAAATGATCTAACTGATGCCCGAAATGGAATTAAAACAGGCTATCTGCGTCGTTGAATCATCGACTCGCATCTTATCTCTTTATTCGATTGTAGAATATTGAGGACGTAGGGGCACGTTGCTACGTGCCCCTATACAAATCCGTACACGACAAAATATGACGTGCCACCAAAAAACTTGTTTGCGGGAAATAGATGAAAGAAATCATGTTGTAATAAACGCGGCCAAAATTAACGGATTTGGCTTGCGGAAGAGATGCTGAATGGTTGTAAAATATAGCGGGATTGAATTAAGGAGGCCCAAGACATGAGAATAAACAATGTATTGAAAACTATTTCCATTGCTGCTGCGGTGACATTCATTTTACCAGTATTCGGTATGTCGGAATGTATCGGGCCGGTCGAGAGCGTTACGGAAATGTCCGGTAGTTACTTGATAAAGGCGGACAATGCGGCGGTATCGGTGCAGGCGTGGCAGGGCGGGATAACCGGTATCGAAGTCAGCATAAAGGGTATAAAGAATTCAGACGTCAATTGCCAGCTCGAGGCGGCTTCGACTGATGCGATGAGCCGGGCCGACCTGTCGTATTGCAAGGGAGCGGGTTTTGCTGTGGGTGCTAAAGGATGCGGAAAGGATGCCGGCGAAATCGGTCGAGGTGAGTTTTCGGTGATGTTTGCAAGTTCGACGGGGAAGCAGTTGGCGGAACTGAAGAATATCTGCTGGGATGAAACTGGAAAAGTAAAATTGACGTACGGCAACAGCGAGGCGGATGGATATTACGGGCTCGGCGAGCCTGTTCCGGCAACAGAAGGATTGGTCAACATAAATTATCAGGGGCGGAAGAGGACGGTGTGGAACAAGCACTGGCCTCCCGCGGACTTGCCGATAAACTTTTTCATAAATCCGAAAGGTTACGCGCTGTTTATAGATAACTCGTCAAGGGCGGAATACGATTTCACGAGCAAGGATGAATTCACGTGGGAGACAGAAGGGGGCAGGATTAAATTTTATGTGATCGATGCGCCGACGCCGAAGGACGCGATAGTGAAATATACGGCGCTGACGGGAAGACCGCCGATGCCGCCGCTGTGGTCACTTGGATTCATGCAGAGTAAGTACGGCTATAAGGACGAGGCGGAGTTCGAATCGATAATGGCGGAGTTCAGGAAACGGAAAATTCCGGCGGATGCGATGATATTCGACATCGACTGGCAAGGAATCGGCGGTATGGGCAACCTCGAATGGAATCCGCAGACGTTCCCGGACGCGGCGGGATTCCTGAAGAGATCGGAAGCGAACGGGTTCAAGACTATTGTGATCGTGGAGCCGTACGCATGGACGAACTCAAAGAGCTATATGGAGGCAAGGAAGGACAAGCTGTTCTGCCGCGATGAGAAGGGAAGGCCGGTGACGTTCCAGTTGTGGGGGCGGCCGGGATCGATGTTCGATTTCTGCAATCCGGACACGAGCGTGTTCTGGCAGAAGACAATCAAGAGGCTGCACCTGACGGGGATTGACGGCTGGTGGACTGACCTGAACGAACCTGACGTGGACAGTGACGATATGTTTCATGCGGGAAAAACGCCGATTTCGCTCGCACATAATATTCAGCCGTTGCTGATGGTCAAATCGGTTGTGGACAGTTACAACAAGAACTTCCCTGATGAGAGGCCGATGATTTTAAGCAGGTCGGGGAACGCCGGGATCGCGAAGTACGGCACGGCGATGTGGAGCGGCGACGTGAGCTCGACGTATCAGCACCTGATGAATCAGATTCCGATTGGGATTTCCGCCGGGTTGAGCGGAATGCCGCTGTGGGGGACCGACATGGGCGGTTTCAACGGGACGCCGGGAGCGGAGTTATTTGTGAGGTGGTTCGAGTTCGGTCTGTTCAATCCGATCTACCGCGCGCATGGAAACCACGATCCGCGCGAGCCGTGGGCGTATGGGCCGGAGCCGGAAAAGATTATGAAGAGCATGATCGAGTTGAGATACAGGATGCTGCCGCATCTTTATTCGGTGCTGTGGCAGATGCACGAGACGGGCCTGCCGCCGATGAGGCCGCTGTTTCTCGAATTTCCGAAGGACAAGGCGTCGTGGGATAATTTCGGCGAGTACATGTTCGGGCAGTCGATTCTTTCAGCGCCGGTTGTCGAGGCGGGAGAGGTGACGAAGAATGTGTATCTGCCACCCGCCGGCTGGTATGACTTCAAGACGGACAAGATGTATCGCGGTCCGATCGAGGTCCAGTACAACGCGCCGTTGGATACGCTGCCACTTTTTGTGCGCGCGGGGAGTGTGATCGCGATGGGGCCGGTGATTCAACACACGGGCAAGATGGACAGGGCGCAGACGGAATTGCATATATTTCCCGGCGAAACGAAAGCCGAGTATGAGCTGTACGAGGACGACGGCGCGACGAAGGGATATCTCAGAGGTGAATATGCGATATCCAAAGTTACGGCGAGTCCCGCCGGTAAAAAGCTGATAGTAAGCATCCAAGCGCCTAACGGGAAATATCCGGGACTGGTGAAAAAGCGCAACTGGAAAGTTGTCGTTCACGGAGATAACAAAAAAGTAAAAACGGTGATGATAGACGGGAAAGCGATAAAGAAGGTCGATGCAGCGGATGGAAAAGTTTCGGTGTGGTCGATAGATAAAACGACAGGCCGAATAACCGTGATCGCGCCTTCACCGCGGGCTGATTCAAAGGTGGATATAACGCTGGCGCAGTAAAATGAAAGAAAAAGGCCGGTCATTAGACCGGCCTTTTCTATATCGATACAAGATTTATTCTACGAACCCCATACGCTCTTTTTGAGTGGTTAATGATAATGAATATTAGTCACGATAAAGTCACATCAAAAATCTTGGGGTTTGAGATAATTAGTTTTGAGATTCTTGAACTCAGTATAACTTAATCTATCCTTTCCAACATATTCCGAGACAGCTACAGGCACAAATTTCTTTGAATCAATATAATAGTCTATTCTTGAAATCGGAGATTCTTCGAATTCAAGCATATCGTTCCACATAAGTGTGGCTATCTGATCAGGAATACTATATGCGGCATAAGGCGGTTTCTGTCTGTTCCATTTCTTTTGATCATTTCTTGCGAAATATGCTCGCAGAATAACACAATCGATTTTGTTTACTGTAGCCGAGCCACCGATGCTCATACTTCCATTTTGAGAATAGTATAGAGCGCTCAAATATAAGCTAAGGAAATTGCTTGAAAATAACTTACCACCTTTCCCTTTCTCGAATTTTCTTTTTAAAGAGGCCGGGACTTTTTTAGCTTTAACCCAAAACGCATTTTTATCTTTGTCAGACCTATATGTTAATTTTGCGCCGATAAAACTCGATGGAGCCAAATCGGAATGTAGAATCTCGGTTTGATGCAGATATGGTTGCATGAACTTAATGTTCGCTTCAAAATTCTCGATATCCGGAGCATTCTCGGCAGAGATCATTGTTTTTACGCCCTGCTCAGATCGATCATGTATTTTCTGTTTCAGCAAATACGTTTTTCTCTCGGAAACCATAGTGAAAGAGTAATTACCGAGAGCTTTGTTTGCACTATCCATTTTCTTCAAAATGTCCTGATAAGTCAGATCGCCCTTATACGGTTTCTCATCGAAATTACCCGATATAATCATTTTCTCCTTCGATAGTGTAAGCACGCAGAACGACGCCGCAAAAAATGTCGCAATAAAACAAGACACTGCTCTTAACATAATGTTTTTCATCTGATCTCTCCGATATTATTTATTCGGCATGATTTGGTGAATGCCGGTTATTCATACCTTAAAGCCTCGATTGGATTGAGAAGAGAAGCCTTTCGCGCTGGATAGTAGCCAAAAAATATTCCGACGAAAGCGGCAAAACCGAACGAAATCAGGACAGAAGCCGCCGAGACAGAAGCATTCCATTCAGTAAACAGAAGAACGGCGGATGAACCCGTCATTCCGATCATAATTCCGATCAAACCGCCGGAGAGAGACAAAACAAGGGCTTCAACAAGAAACTGAGTGCGGATGTCTTTTCTGCGAGCTCCGATAGCAATCCTGAGCCCGATCTCCCGGGTGCGTTCAGTGACTGAAACGAGCATAATATTCATAATACCTATGCCGCCGACGACAAGTGACACTCCGGCTACTCCCGCGAGCAAAATTGTGAATATTCCTGCGACATTGTCAGCCATATTAATGAGGTCTTTTTGTGTTCTTAGGATAAAGTCATCATCTTTGTCGCCGGAAATGTTGTGGCGTCTCCTTAAAAGAGCTGTTAATTCGACTGTAGCATTATCCATCATTTCCTGACTATCTGTCTGAATGCTGATAATCGTAAGGTAATCGACACCGAACACACGTTTCATGGCTGTAGTGACAGGGATTAGAATCTGGTCGTCCTGATCACCGAATGGCCCGCCGGAGGAGCCTTTTTCTTCCAAGATACCGACGACTTCAAATCGGATTCCCTTGATACTGATATATTTCCCTACCGCTCTCGTTTCGCCGAAAAGATTCTCAACTACTTTTGACCCAAGAACTGCTACTCTGCGTCTTGCTTTTTCGTCGCTCCTGCTGAAAAAATCACCGTCCCGCACAGTGAAGTTGCGAACATCCATATAATCGGAACTCGTACCAACTATCGTGGTCTTCGTATTAGTGTTCTTATATTTGACCTGCAGGTTGAATGTTATCTCCGGAGCGACTTTCGACACGGAAGGACACTCCTCCGCAATTGCGACAGCGTCGTCATAGACAAGTGATTGTTTACTGCCAAAACCACCCATTACCGATCCTTTCCGAGCCTGACCGGAGCGGATGATAATCAGGTTCGTACCCATAGCCTCGATTTCTTTCATGACCGCATCCCTCGCGCCGCTCGATATGGCAAGCATTGAGATCACCGCAGCGACACCGATAATAACGCCGAGCATTGTCAGAACCGAGCGCATCTTATTCGCAAAGAGGCCGTTCAGCGCGACTTTCACACTTTCGAGAAGGCTCATTCCTCTTCCTCCGCCGGCATTTTATTAAGTTCTTCCCGAGCGCTTGTTACGACATCAACTTTCGTGTCCGATACAACGCGGCCGTCCTTAAAACGGATTATCCTCCGAGTGTGCCGGGCAATATCCTCCTCGTGTGTAACGATTAGTATCGTTTTCCCTTCAGCGTGAAGATCCTGAAAAATCGCCATGATTTCCTCGCTAGTCCTAGTATCGAGATTTCCGGTAGGCTCGTCTGCGAGGATCAGAACCGGATCATTGATCAGAGCACGGGCAATCGCTACGCGTTGTTGTTGGCCACCGGAAAGCTCGTTTGGTTTGTGATACATGCGCTCGCCCAAACCAACTCTTCGTAGTGCTTCTATTGCCTTGTCCGATGTTTTGGCGGCCTTGGGATTGTACATTAGCGGAAGCAGCACCTGACTGATTGCGTTGCGACGCGGCAACAGGTTGAATGTCTGAAATACAAATCCTATCTTTCTGTTTCTGACAGCCGCGAGCGCATCCTCGTTCATCCCCGAAACTTCTTTCCCATCGAGGATATAAGTGCCGCCGCTAGGAGCATCGAGGCAGCCGATAATATTCATCAGCGTCGATTTTCCGGATCCGGATGGGCCCATAATGGAGACGAACTCACCTTCCCCGATGTCGAAAGCTGCATCCTTAAGCGCTTTTATGGCAATGTTGCCCACTACGAAAGTTTTTTTTACTTCTTTCACCCTTATCATCATATTCCGCCCATCAACCGGTTTTTTCTTTTCAGAAAACGATGTTTTTTGCCGCCTTTAAGGAGTTTATCGATAGGCACTCTGTGGCCGGCGATAATGTCACCTTCATTAACGCCACTTGTTATCTGAGTGTATTTGGAACCGGAAATGCCGGTTGTGACTCTTTCGGGAATCATTTCGCCGTTCTTCAACAAGACAACGTACATACCGTCTGCTCTCTCGTTAAAGACGTTGTTGGGGACGATTGTCACTCCATCAACACGAGATGTTATAAAGTCGCAGTTTGCGTTCATTCCCGGTTTAAACCCAGTTACGTTATCTTTTATTTCCACTGATACGGGAATAGTCGTGACATTCTGGTCATTAAAAGCCTTTGGGGCGATTTTATTGACGATACCTTTGAAGCGCCTGCCCGGAAAAGCGTCTGCCTCGACGATTGCCTGTTGGCCGAGTTTAATCATGGATATGTCAGATTCATCAACATCAACCTCCGCGAGCATCCTGCTCGTGTCGGCAATCTCAACGATAACAACTCCGGACCCCATACCGGAGTATGACGCCTTGCCCGCGGTTATGATCGATCCTTTCTCGACATATTTTTTTACTACAACGCCGTCAGAAGGAGCGACTATCCTTGAGTAACCAATCTGTATTTGGATGTTTTTTCGCGTCGATTTCAAGCTTTCCGTGCTGCTTTCCGCCTGAATAACGCTTTGTTTAAGAATATCCTCACGGTCGAGGTTGGACTTTGCAATAAGTAGGTTTTTCTCTGCCTGATTCATCCGCTGTTCCGCAGACTTTAAATCGTATGAACATTCGTCATCCAAAGTGAGAAGTTTTTCGCGAGCACTATCGAGTTGAGCGGCGGCAACATCATAGTATTCGGAGGCGAGTTCGAGCTGGCTCTTTGATATGAAACCTTTTGAATAGAGCGATCTATTCCTGTCCAAATTGCTGTTTGCTTGAGTATAATCGGCTTGCGCTTGATCGTAAGCGGCTTTTATTGCTGCTTTCTTCTGAGGGATCAGAACGGATAATGTTTTTTTATAGTCATTATTCGCCATTTCATAATTAGTCTGTGCCTGCTCGATTGTAAGTGGATTCTGTTTGGACCATAGAAGCAGCTCCTTTTTTGCCTGAGCCGCTCTTGCTTCGGCTGCATTAAGTTCAGCAGAAGATTGATCCAATTGGTTCGATGCATCAGACGAGTCGATTATGGCGATAAGCTGGCCTGCATGAACAACATCGCCTTCATCGGCAAATATGTCTATAATCTGGCCGCCTATATTCGATTTGACTTCGACGCTCGTGTAGGGCTTTATCTCGCCGTTCCCCGATACAGTGGCGATAACTCTTCCTCTCTTGACAGTGTAAGTACCGCGGATTTCAGGCATGTCTTCCTTGTGCCGAGTATGCCTGATGTAACCCGCTGCGATGAAAGCTGTTATTCCAGCCGCCACTATTATTGCGATAAGATGCTTAATTTTCATTTGGTTTTCCCCATGTTCCAGTGACGTATTCCATAAGCGCTTGAGCTTGTAAAAAGTCATAGCGCGCTTTTGCGACATTGTTCTGTGCGGAGACAAGTTCGTACTGTGCATTAAGTAAATCGAGCGTTACCGACAATCCTTCTCTGAACCGCGCTTGTTGCATGTCGTAATTCCGAATGGCTGCGTCGTAGCTCAAGCTGCCGGCTTCTAAACGGCTGCTGGAGTCGATAAGATCGAAGTAAGCTTTTCTGACGTCCGATAATATGTCCTTCTCTAGTTGCTCTCTCTTTGCCTCGGCGTAAAGATAATTATTTGTTGCAATCTGATAGTTCTTCAGGTTTTTTCCACCGTCGTAAATGTCGTAATATACTCCAGCGGTTATGTTAAACACATCCGTCTTTACAGACCCAACCTCTTGATTGAAACTCGCATTCGTCAATAAATGCGGTCTAAGTTGGATTTTCGCAATCTGTTTTGTTTTCATGTACATTTGCGAGTATTCACGAGCACCCTGAATATCCGTCCTGTTTTTATGAGCAGATTGTTCGTAATATTCAAAGGGCATAATATCTGTCTGGTTTCTATCTTCGATATCGGACACTGAGAATTCATCCGACACTTTTATGCCCATCGCATTTTGCAGATCGACAGATGCGGCGAGTATGGCATTTGCTGCGGACAGCTCATCGACTTTTGCGTTTGAGAGCTGGGCTTCGATAGGGAGCGCATCTATTTCTGCATCCATACCCGCGGCTATCCCCGAACGCACCATCTCCAACTGCTCCTCAAGCATTTTGACGCGCGCTGTTTGAATCTCAGCAAGTTTCTTGGTCTGAAGAAGCCTGAGGTAGCATGATGTCACTTTATACGCCGTGGTCTGTTTTATTCTTGTTTCGCTGTAGTTGCTGTAAGCATAGGCCGCGCGCGCGCTTTGAAGATTAAGCCGCTTTGCGCCACTGTTGTAAATATTCAGCCCAACCGATATATTCATCTGCTCTTCATCGACTGTTTTGTTTTGCAAAGATATCTGATCAGGGTCATATCTGTTTTCAGAATAACCGACAGACACAATGGGCATGTATTCGCTTTTAGCTTTTTTCATGTCGGCCTTGGCGTTTGACAATGCAATGTGTCCGGAAAAGACATCAATTTGATTCTTTATCGCATAACCGATACATTCCGGCAGGTTCATTTGTGGAGGAGTCTGTTCACCTGCATAAATGCATGTCGTGAATACGAACAATCCTGTAGTCGTAATCAGTATTTTTTTAAAGCGGGCTGTACCCATCTATTTATCCTCTTTGTCGCATTGTCTGCGTTGTTCGCATTCGATATTTTTTGTTGCCGATGGTATTAGGTTTATTTCAAAAAATAAAAAAT
>CAYPEK010000062.1:0-24541 GCA_964409645.1 uncultured bacterium
TGAGTCATCCAAAAATATCTTTGGCCGCGGTCAACTACTGCTGCCGATGCCCTGCGCGCTTATCAGGTTGAGAACGCTGCTGCTCTCCGGATCGCCGGAAGCAATAACCGCGTTTGTGCTCTGATTCAATATATTTACGCGGGTGAGATCCGTTATCTCACTTGCGAAATCGGCATCCTCTATTCTGCTGTTTGATGCCGCGATATTCGTTTTCTGTGCTGTTATGTCGTTCAGAATATGATCGAGTACTTTCGCTGTTTGCCCGTAACTC
The DNA here is from genome assembly GCA_964409645.1 of uncultured bacterium. GTDB lineage: Bacteria > UBP15 > UBA6099 > UBA6099 > UBA6099 > CAYPEK01. The sequence continues at coordinate 272 of CAYPEK010000062.1, forward strand.
TCTCGCGCATTCGAAACAACCGTGAGCGCGCTGTCGAAAGCTTCTATCTCATTCCCAGAGGTAACATCGACTCCCGTCAATCCGAGCGCCGACGACCGCAGATCGTAATAATAAACATCCGCCGTGTAAATCTCGCCTTCATTCTCGCCCACTTGGAGCAACTGCCGGTCGGCTGCGGATAGCGTGAAACTGCCCACCGTCGGAGTCACGTACAAAGTCGCGGGCGGCGGAAGCGGGTTCGCGTAGGAGTATCCGTTCAGCGTGACTTCCGCATAAAGGAACTGGCTGTTGTAACTGAACGCCGAGCCGGGGCTGAACGTTCCGAGTGACGTCCAACTCGATCCGTCCTCACTTTCGAATAATTCAATCTGCACGCTGCACCCGCCCGGCGTCGCGCTCGCCGTCGGCAATACGCCCGTGCTTCCGTATTTTTCCTGTGTATCCATAACCGCCGACGTCCATGTTCCCGTCGTGCTTCCTGTTGCTATCTGAAGATCACCTGCTACTGTCACCTGTAGTCCCGCGCCCACCGTTCCCGTATTCCACTGAGCCTGCGTGTCGTACGTATCCGCTACTCCACTGCCGCCGGTTAGCAATTGCTTCGTGTTGTAAGTCGTCGCTTCCGCAATCTGCGTAATCCCGTCAATAATCGAATCTATCTCATTCTGTATCCTCTGTTTATCATCATCCGTGAGAACGGCGTCGTTCGCCGCGCGGACCGCCAGATCGCGTCCACGATTGATAAGGTCCTGTATCTCACCCGCCGCCGCGTCCGCTGTCTGTATTAGACACAGCCCGTCCTGTATGTTCCCTATCGCTTCATTCAATCCGCCGATCGTTGCTCTCATGCCAACCGAAATCGCCATGCCGGACGGATCGTCCGCCGCGCTGTTTATCCGCAGCGCCGACGACAGCCTTTCGGTCGCCGTCATATTGCTTAAGTAATGTAATCTAAGATTATTATTATTGATAAGGCTGAATGTGTTGCTAATTTTCATACACGCAACCTCCATCATGGCGTCATTACATAGCCATGCCTTACATGCTTTCTATTCTTTTTATCGGCAGATTTAGAATATTATTAAGACGGCTGAAAAAATAATCGTCATAAATACTATTTATCCCAAATCCTCCATTAGGATTTGGTTGCGATGATTCAGAGCGGATTAAATGCGAGGCGGAAGGTGCGTATATTTGTAGGGGCACGTTGCACGTGCCCCTATCGACATGAACAAAAAAATGTGCCGACAACGAAGCAGTTCACCGCTATGAACATCGCCCCGGATTCGTTTCTTTATTGACGAATCCGGGTTTATAGTAACCTCAAAAATGTGTCGTAATGCAAACATTTCTCATGTCGTTTTACATTAGGATTTCAATTTTCTGTTCCCGACTGCGGCGGTATTCGCGCGGCCTCCGCGCGGGCAAGCTGCGCCCAGTAGCCGCGCGGATCCTCCGTGACAACCATCTGATAGCGCTTTAGCGCCTCCGCTGTTTTTCCCAGTTTCATAAGCGCGCCTGCGAGCTTCACGTTCGCGGGCTGCCGCAGATCCGTCAACCCGCCGCCGTCCGCCGACAACTTGTAAAACTCCGCCGCTTCCGTATAGCGCTTCTCCCCGTCGAGTAACTCGCCAGTTCGGAACTGCACGTACGCCAGAAGCGGCCCCTCCGGCAGCGACACCGCCAGTCCCCGAAGCATCCCCTCCGCTCCGTCCATATCGCCTTTCAGCATCCGCTTCTCCGCTTCGAGATACGCCTGAACATTTATCGGGTCCGCTTCGTCCGTGTCTTCGAGGAAAAGCAGCCTGTTGATCGAGTCCGCGACGCGCGCGCTCTCCGGGTATTGGTCCACCACCCGCTTATAAAGGCTGCGCGCTTCATCCTTCTTGTTGTCGAGCAGCCTCAGTTCCGCCCGGTAGAAAAAAATCTCGTCCGCGAACCGGCTCGTGCGCGGATTTTCGGACAAGGCATCGAACGCCGCCCGCGCCTTATCGAAATCGCCGAGCCTCAACGCCGCCACCGCCTCGCCGACATACGACTCCCCTGCGTACGGACTCAGCGGATACTGCGACACAAGCTGCGAATAAAGAGCCCTCACCCTTTTGTAATCGTTTTTCTCTTTGGCAATACCGGCCAGCCTGTACAGCGCCTCGTCAGCCGCAGCAGAGTCCGGCATCGTGTCGATAATGCGTGTGTAATCCCGTTCAGCGGCCGCCGCATCGCCCGCCGACTGCCACGCGCGTCCAGCCTGTATCAGCCGCCCGGCAGCGTCACCATGCTCGCGATCCGCCGCAAGCTCGAACATCGCCGCCGCACCCGCCGCTTCTCCGCGCGCGCTCAGTCGCTGTCCCAGCAGACTGTACAACCCTTCCGAATCCGGGTCCGCGGCGCTCATCTGTTCGAGTTTCTTCACCGCCGCGTCCTTCTCGCCGCGGCTCATCATCACTTCCGCCGCAATCATGTTCAGTTCTACGTTCTGCGGGAAATCCCGCGACGCCTGCATCACCGCCGTGTAGCCGTCGGCCTTCAGCTCATCCCTATTCAGTAAGTCGAAAACCATGCTGCGCAGACGCGGCTCGCCGGGGTTGTCCGCAACCGCCTTCAGGTATTCGTCGAGCGAGTCTTTGAACCGCATCTGCCTGTAGTAAAGCTCCGCAAGTTCCTGACAGAACAGAGTCCGCCGCCCTATGTGCGCGCGCCCGTCCTCGAAGATTTTCGACACGTCCGCCGGCGATCCGAACTGCCAGTAATAATTAACCAGCCGCCGGTACGATTGCGGGTCCTCCGGGTCGAACCGCGCCGCCTTCTCGAACGCCGCACGCGCCTTGTCGTAGTTCATGTCGGAGTATTCGATGTTGCCGAGTTGCTCCCACGCCATCGACAGCTCCGGCCTCTTTTCGAGCAGCTTCGCCAACGTCTCGCGCGCCTTCGTTTTCCACTGATTCAAATAATAAAACCGCGCGAGAGTCACCGCGTCGTCCGCATTGTCCGGCTCTTTTTCGACTATCTTTTCGAGATAATCCAGCGCGCCGATCGTGTCGTTGTTCCATATATAAAGACGTTTGAGCTTTTTTATCGGAGTAAGATCGTTCGGATTCTTTTTCGCTTCCCTCTGCAGCGATGCAATCAGGCTGTCGAGCTTCCCGGCTTCCTTGTACGCCTGAAACTGGAATCCTTCTATCCCAGTGTTGCCCGGCTGCTTGGCCACAAGCGCGTCGAACACAGCGACCGCCTGTTCCGGCTTGCCCTGCTTCAAATAGAACTGGCCGAGTGTCAGCTTCATCGAATCGTCGTCCGGGTACTGCTTTGTAAAATTCGCGAGCGCCGTCTCCGCCTCGTAAGTGTTTCCCTGCCTGATGTAAAGCTGAATGAGATCATACGCGGCGCGCATCGAATACGGGCCGTTGCGCTTCGCCAGATCGCCGAGTTGTTTCGCCGCGGCGTCGGCGCGCCCCGCCGCCTCATAAAGCGACGCCAGATCGAACCGCGAGAGCATCACCGACGCCACATCCGGATAACGGTCGATCGCATCCTCATAGAGTTGAATAGCGTCCTGCCGCCGTTTGTCGCGAGCGGCATTCTGCGCGGCGGCTACTATCGCATCCGCGACGCGCGGGTCTTTCGGCCACTCAGCGAAAAAACGCCGAAACGCCTGCTCGGCGTCCGCCCATCGCGACAACTGCTCGTACGCCCTGCCGAGTTGAAACGCGAAGTCCGCCGCTGACGGGTCTTTCGGGTTGTCTTTCAGGAACTGGTTGATGCGCGCCGCCGCAGCCGAGGATTTCCCCTGCGCAATCAACTGCATAACGTTGTTGAATTCATCCTGCGAAGACGGCTGTTGACTAAACGCAACTAAAGAAAAAAGCAGCGACAAAACAAGCGCAACGGCTGCCGCCGCCGACCATTTATTCGCTTGCGCCGCGTTCCGGCCCATCAATGGCCCTCCGTCCTCAGAAGCTCGCGGTAATAGCTGTCTATCAACTGCTTGTATCCCGGCGGCGCCGGTTCGTTCTTCAATCTGTTAAGCTCGTTTTTCACCGGCTCGGGGAGCGAGTCGCGCACGAGTCCGGCGGGCATCCCGGCGGGCGCCGCCGGAGTGTACGCCTTCGGCTGCTCCGCCACACGCTTCTGGTCGAGCGATTCCTTCCTTATCGAAAGCGTCAGGTCCTGAATCCGCCGGAGCACATTCGCCTGCCGCCGTATCACCTGCTTGTCCGCGCGGCCCTCGGTCAGCATACGCTGAACTTCCTGCATGTCCGCGCCTATCTGCGACAGCCGCTCCGACGATTCGCCGACATTTTTCATATCCTCCGCGAGCTTGCCCAACCCCTCGCGGAGCATCTGCTGCTGCGCGGCAAGCGCCTGAAGCCCCTGCCCCATCTGCGGCATCGGCAGCCCTGAATCGCTCATCCGCTGTGTCGCGGAATTGAGGTTGCTCTGACTCTCCGCAAGCCGCTGAAGTTGTTGCAGATAAGAGTCCCACTCCGACATCGCCGACGGCTGCCCCGCCTGCGCTTTCGCTTCGAGCAGCGCCGCCGCGAGTTGGTTCAGTCGCAGCGTCGCGTTTCGCTGGTTCGACATCGCAACGTCGTACTGCTGATCACCGATACCGGCCACGGCGTTGTTTATCGACTGCGCCGCTTCCGCGGCGAGCGCGGGCGCGGACGTCGGCACCTCCATCGAGAACGCCGCCAGCCGCCCGACTTCCTCCGCGAGCGCCACCGCCGCCTCCGCGGTCATCTTCTCGTCGCCGGAGATTTCATTCAGTTTGTCTTCCGCGCCGTTGCGCTCCGGCTGCGCCGCCAGCCTCTTCGTCGCTTCCGCCGCGTCGCCGTGCGCCTCGGATATGTCCAGCGTTTTCCTCAGCGCCGCGCGGATCATGTCCTTCGTCCGTTTCTGCATCGACGCCTGAAAACTCTGCTGCATCTTATCGAGCGAGTCGCTCACCCGCTTCATCGTGTCGAGCGCGCCCTTCTCGTTGCGCGCCGCCGATTTCAACTTGCACATTCCAAGATTTTCGCGCGCGCCGCCGAGGTCGTTCTGCAGGCCGCGCTTCTCGGTCTGTTCGAGCAGGTCTTTCAGATCATCCGCCGTGTCGGGGCTGACTTCCTTCATGTCCTTCGACAGTTCACGCATCGCTTCCGATTCGGCCGCCGTCTCATCCTGAACCCGCGCTTCCTCGCGCGTCTGGCGCGCCGCCTCGTCCTTCTGCGGCCCTGTGCATTTCTTTCCGCCCGTCGCGCGGTCTAGCTCCTTCGTGTTGTTCAGAAGCCGCTCCTGCCGCGCCGTGAGTTCGCGGTAATGATCCCTCAGCGCGTCCAGCCGCTGCTCCATCTTCATCCGCTTCAGCCGCCGGATCGTCTGATCTATCGAGTCGTTCATTTTCTTCTGGTCTTTCATCGCTTCGAGCATCTTCCGGTCAACACCGCTCAGGTCCACATTCTCGACCTGCTTGCGTATCTGGTTGAGCAGGTCCTTCAACTCGTCCGTCATGATGTCGTTCATCAGCCGGTTGAGTTCCTGCAGCTTCTGCACCGTTTCGAGGTTGACGAAGTCGTTGCCCTTCATCCGCTCGATCGTGGATTGCATCGATTCGGAGATTTCCGACATCTCCTTTTCGAGCGAGGACTGCCGGTCCAGCGCGCGCTGCGCCTCCGCCTGCCACTGCTTTCGCTTGCCGTCCGCGATCGCCTGATTCATGTTCTGCGCGAGGTCCTGAAACTTCTCCGAGATCGAGTCGCCTTCGCTCATCAGCGATTCCATCCGGTTGATTATGTCCTGCTGATCCTTCTGCGTTTTCTGGAAATCCTCGAACCGCGAGAGGATGTGAATCCGCCGCGAAACCGTCGATGTCGTCTTCGGGCCGGTCAGCGCGTCGTTGTCCGTTGCGCTCACGTAGTACTCGATCGTGTCGCCGTCGAAAACCTCCATGTCGCCGAGCTTCCATACGAAATCGAAAAGCATCTCGCGCCCGGGCCGTATCCTGACCGGCATGGACATTGCGCCCTTTGCGCCGACCACCCGCGCGTGCAGTTCAATCCGCGCCACACCGTAGTCGTCCCGTGCATCCACGCGCACCGGCACAACCGAGTCGCGCGACAGGTTCATGTCCGTCTCCGGCTTTATCAGCGTCACTTCCGGCTTCGCGTCAGGCACCGATTCGATCGAATACTCCGGCGGCTGCGGATTGCCGAACCCGTGCGTGTCCACGAGATTCACGGTATAACGCCCGCTCTTTTTGACAATCAGCGAACCGGCAGCGGACGTTCCGCCCGCTCCCGGCTCAAGCGTCACCCGCCGCCCGCCGATACGCAGATACGCCGACTCCAGCGGCGACGTCGATACAACCCTGAACTCCGCTTTCGTCCCGTACGGCACGCGCAGGTCGCCGCCGCCCGTCCTGTCTTCCGGCAGAAGCCCCGTGTACTCTGGGTACGTCAGCCGAATCGCCATCGACTTGATGCCGGGCGGCTCGACAACTTTGATTTTATAAGACTTCGATTCGTGTTGCTTGAATACAACTTTATATGTAGTTTCGCCGGTTATCGACGGCGCCGCCGCCGCAAATCGCAGCGACTCCGCCTTCTTGCTTTCTTCTTTTTTAAATTCAATTTCGTACGGCTCCAGCCCGTCACGTTCGAGCACAAGCTTCGGCGCGCCGGAGAAATTGCCCGAGCACCGCGCCGCAATCCGCGCCGTGCCGCCCGTCGGCACCACAACATTGCCCGTCACCCAGTCGAGCCTGTAAACCTCCGGGCGCGGCAGATACGGCGGCGACACGAAAGACATCGCCTTGCCCGGCGCGGAGCCCGTCGCCAGCACGAGCGCCGCCGCCAGCGCGGCCGCCGCGAAAAACGCGCCCGCGAAATAAAGCGTCTTCCGGTTGTTCAAAACTTCTTTCGCGGTGACTGAGCGCATCTCCGCCGCAGTCTCCGCAAGCAGCGCGGAGAGATACGACTTGTCGAACACGAATTCACCGGTCATTGTCTCGCGCCACAACTCAACCGAGCTCGCCACCCGGCCGCCGAGACGCGGCAGCTTCCTCTCGGCGAGAAACGCGGCGTCACGCAGATCGAACGGCCTCACTAGCGGCCACAGGAAACCCGCCGCGAGCGCCGCCGCGCCCGCCGCCGCCGCCAAAGCGAGAACCGCCGGCCGCACATAACCTCCCGCGTCCGCCGCGAGCGCAACCGCCGTCGGGACAATCAAAAGCACGGCGGCGCAGAGCAGCCCGCGCAGGGCCGCGCTAAACCGCCACGCCGTGCGGATACCCGCAAGACGCCGCGCGATTTCGTTGTATAAACGCCTGTCCTCGTCGGCCATAATCTAAATATACATTTTAATCCTTATTATTTAGACAATCGAGAAAATTATAAGATGAGCAAAATAAAAAAATCGGCGCGGTAAGCACCTTTCAATCAATCCGCCGCCAACCGCTTCCCACAACGCCTTTAAATAAATATAATCTAAGTGCGGGTGGAAACACCCGATACTATCAGACTTAACACAACGGCTGCCCATGCTCTGGCGAAGTGTAGGATTCAAACTCATTTTTATGATTGTCACGTTTTCAATTCTTTGCGTCGGAGTATTCGTATATCTTCTCGACAAAGAACTGCGCTCCGAGTATGAAGGCGACCTGTTCGCGCAGGCGTCCGAGATCGGGCTGCGCATCAATCAGGACATCCGCGACGGGATGATCCTGCACGGCACAACCGACACGCGCGGCACCCTCAAAAACATCGGATACCAGACCATCGTGCGGCGCGTCCGCATCTTCGACAATCACGGCCGGATCATGGCATCCACCGACAAACGCGACCCCGGCAAAGTAATCCAAATGTCCGACAAGATGTGCAAGAGCTGCCATGTTGTGAACGGCAAAATGCTCCCGATGAAAGATACAAAATGGAAGAGCCAGACCGTGTCGATAGCGAGCGACAAAATGCGCGTGGCGAATGTGACATTCAGCATTCCGAACAAGCCTGACTGCTCGACCTCGCAGTGCCACGCACACTCGAAGAGCGAGCCGACACTCGGCCTCGTCAACGTCGAAGTCTCGATGAAGTACATCGACCGCCGACTCGCTGCTCGCCGCGAGAAAAACTTCATTTTCGGCGCCATCCTCGTGCTCGGCCTCTCGTCGCTCGGCAGCCTGTTCGTCTATCTTATCATCTACCTGCCCGTGCGCGAGATCATCCGCGGAATCAAGGAAGTGACACACGGCAACCTCGACAGGCGCATCAGCATCCTGAGCACGAAGGACGAGATCGGCTACCTCGCCCGCTCGTTCAATAAAATGACCACCACGGTCAAAGTCATGACCGAGCGGCTGAGCGAAATGAACGTCGCGCTCGAAAAGAAAGTGCAGCAGCGCACACTCGAACTGAAAAAAACACAGGACAGCGTCATGCAGTCCGAAAAACTTGCGTCGCTCGGCCTCATGGCCGCCGCAATCGCGCACGAGATCAACAACCCGCTCACCGCCGTGCTCACATACAGCTCGCTGCTCATGCGCGGCGCGGAAAACGACTCCGAACTCAAGGAAGACCTCGAAGTCATCGTATCCGAAACCACCCGCTGCCGTGAGATCGTCCGCGGGCTGCTCGACTTCGCACGCGAAACGAACGTCACTCAGAAACCGATCAACGTGAACGAACTGCTTCAGCAGACAATCTCGCTCGTCGCGCATCAGGTGACTTTCCAGAACATCGAAATATCCAAAAACCTCGCGAACTACCTCCCGAACACCGTCATGGACTCGGATCAGGTGAAGCAGGTTTTCCTCAACATCATGCTCAACGCCGCCGACGCCATGATAAACGGCGGCACACTCTACATTCACACCGCATTCGACTACGAGCGGAACGAAATCACGATAGAATTTCAGGACACCGGACTCGGCATCGCAGAGCACGACATCAACAAAATCTTCGACCCGTTCTTTACCACGAAAGCGAAAGGAAAAGGAACCGGGCTCGGATTATCAGTTACCTATGGTATAATACAGCGGCATGGGGGAACGATCGACGTGTCGAGCAAGCTCGGCAAAGGCACAACATTCATCATCAGCTTCCCGGTCAACCCGACCGGCGTCGATCCGGAGATGAAGAAATGAACGGAAAAGCAAAAATACTCGTCATAGACGACGAGATCACAGTCTGCAAAAGCTGCAAGAAAATACTCGCCCTCGACGGCTTCGATATCGAGTTCACGACCGACCCCAAGGAAGGCCTCGAAAAAGCCATCTCCGGAGTCTATGACATCGTCATCACCGACATGAAAATGCCGGACATAACCGGCATCGACATCCTCCGCATCACAAAGGAAAACGCACCGAAGACCGCCGTCATCATTATCACCGGCTACTCCACAGTTGCCACCGCTGTCGAAGCGATGAAGGAAGGCGCGTTCGACTACGTCCCGAAACCGTTCACCCCGGACGAACTCTCGATCGTCGTGAAGCGCGCTATCGAGAAAAAAAAACTGATTGAAGAGAACGCCTACCTCCGCGAAGAGATCGTTGACAAATACAAGATCGACAACATCGTCGGCAAAAGCAAAGTGATGCAGCACATATTCAACCTCATAAATATAGTTGCGCCGACGAACAGCGCCGTGCTCATCTTCGGCGAGAGCGGCACCGGCAAGGAACTCGTCGCGCGCGCGATCCACTACAACAGCGGCGGGCGCTCCGAAAAGAAATTCGTGCCCGTTGACTGCAACACACTCACCGACACACTCTTCGAAAGCGAGCTTTTCGGCCATGAGAAAGGCGCGTTCACCGGCGCCATAAAATCGAAAAAGGGCCTGCTTGAAGAGGCGGCCGGCGGCACCCTCTTCCTCGACGAAGTCTCGAACATCCCGTACGACGCGCAGGCGAAACTCCTCCGCGCCCTCGAATCCCGCGAGATCAAAACCGTCGGCGGCACAGAAATAAAGGAAGTTGACTTCCGCCTTATCTGCGCGACGAACAAAGACCTCCGGAAGATGGTCGATGAAAACAAATTCCGCGAGGACCTCTACTACCGCATCAACGTGTTCCCGGTCATCCTGCCGCCGCTCAAAAAACGGCCGGACGACATCCCGCTGCTCGTGATGCATTTTCTCAACACATTCGCGGCGGAAACCGCGAAGAACATCACCGGCGTCGATAAAGACGCGATGGAGTTGCTAACCAGCTACGACTGGCCGGGCAACGTGCGCGAGCTCAAAAACGTGATGGAGCGGCTCGTAATAATGACGTTCGCCGAAACGATCAGCCGCCGGACGGTGGGCACAGTCCTCGGCGCGGCGTCCGACGACGCGATCCCGAGAGCAGATGCGGTTGACGGAGAAATCCCGCTCGACAAGGACAGCCTCAAGCAGGCGAAAAAGCTTGCCCGCGAGCAGGTGGTGGAGGAAATAGAGAAGAATTTCGTACTCAACGCGCTGAAGCGCGCTAACTGGAATGTCTCCCACGCCGCCCGCGACACCGGCCTGCAGCGCCAAAATTTCCAAGCAATGATGCGGAAATTTAAAATTACCGGTAGCGACGACGACTGATCGGCATTTACTCTAATCAACTTTTTTCAAAACTGCATGTTTTTCTTATCCGGCCACTGCATATTTATTGAAAAAACATTATATATCCTTTATTAAACTCGTTTTTTCTAAAATCATATTGAAAACGGGCCTGATTACCGCCGTGCGAATATTTTATTTATGCACTTTTCGTAAAAAATCAAAACCGGCGGCGTTGAGATTCATTTAAATATCGTTTTTATCAAAGGCTTTTTTGTCGAATACTGCCTCAGGATGATTTTGGCACGTAATTTGCCCCTTACTTTTGTGGCAAAAAGCATCGGGGAAACGGAGGCGCTATGCAAACAGACAAAAATATCCTCGTCATTGACGATGAGTTCTACGTTTGCAAAAGCATCCAGAAGATTCTCGCATCCGAGGAAGTGAGCGCCGATTTCTCGCTCACCGGTCAGGAAGGCATCACCAAGGCACGCGAGAATTCATACGATCTGATAATCATCGACGTCCAGATGCCGGAGGTGAACGGGTTTGAAGTCGCTCGGACCATCAAGCGCATTTCACCTGCGTCGCATGTGATTATCATGTCGGGCTACAACACCCCGAACACGAAGGACAAGGCCGAGGAGTGCGGAGCGATCGATTTCGTTGCGAAACCGTTCACTCCGGAAGAGATGCTCGATGCCGTAAAGCACGCATTTTCCGGACAGCACTCAGCCCCTACGACCCCGCAACTAGAGACAGTGGCCGGCGAAGCGGCGGCCCCGGCCGCCACATCCTCCGCGCCGGTGCGAATTCCGAATCTGCGCAGGGATCAGAAAAAGGCCGTCGCTTACGTCTGCCCCGTCGTTCTCGATTACGCCGACGACGTAATCGGCATCGACGAACAAAAGAAGAAAATCATCAAGTTCGCGATGCGCAATAAGCTCGACATCGTCGCGTTTTATGAGGACGAACAGCAATCCGAAAACCTTATGGCGCAGCCGGCTCTCCGCGAAATCCTCAACAGTGAAACTGAAGCCGGTGTGTTCCTCATCGAGCGAGTCTGGACACTCGCCCGCAAGCGCGTCATACTCCGCCCGTTCCTCGAAGCGCTCGAAGCGGGCGGCTTCAAGCTCGAAACCGCCACCACGCTGATGGACTGCGTTTCGATGTACGCGCGCCACTGGGACAAAAACAAGAATCTGCCGCTGCCCGTAACCGAAGCCGAAGCTCAGGCGCAGGGCGTCTGCGGCGCGCAGCCGGGAGCCGCCTGCGAAGGTTGATCCCGCCGCAAATCGGCGAATATAATGATGGTAATACCTTATAGAGGTTCGCTTTTATGTTTGAAAAAGAATCGAATGCGCAAATGATATTACTCGACTGCCTCAGCCTCGGCATCCCGTGGCCGGAATCGAGAAAAGTGATCTACAAGGGCGCCCCGGAGGAATGCCGCATCGCGCTGCCCTGCAACGGCAACTTTTTCTACTTCGAGCAGGTAAACGAGGTCGAAAAAGAGTCCATGCAGGACCTCGCGACACTCGAACGCGCGTTCACCGAGATGGACGACTACACATACCACCCGAAATCCGGCATACGCACGGGCGAAGGCGACAAAAGACTGCTCTGGTACAGCGGCTGCGAGCGATCCGGCTCCGCGATGCACTTCTACCTCGCCGACCTGCGCGAGCACAAGATCAAAGTCCTCTACCACCGCCAATGCTGGAGCGCCTACCACAGCGTTGACCACTACACGGATGAAATCGCCGCGCTTCTCAGGTACTACTCGCGCGTGCTGCACACTTTCAGGCGCATTAAATTCATCAAGTGGACGAAGATCACCGCGCGCGACGGGCGCGTGAAAATTCATATCTTCAACGAAAAAGCGACTTACCCGAATCCGAGCATACAGCTCGCGTTCGAGAAAGCGATGTTCCGCGAGGATCAGCAGCCGAAATGCGATCTGCTGCACGGCGACATCTGGAAAGCGTGGCCGCACGTGCGCGACCGCATCGACTTCTGGCGCCTCGAAGAAACGGGCGAACTCACGGACGAAGCAATCGCCAAAGCGCTCGAATCGGACGACGAGATTCTCGTTTCGTGGGCGGTGGGGTATCTCAGGAGCGCCGGCGAAGAGAAAACGGTGGAGCTGATACGCAAACAGATCAGCAGCCGCTCGCTCGTCGAGTCGAAAGCGGCGGTGCGCACCGCCGGCCGACTCTGGCTCAAGGACCTCGAACAGGACGTCATGCGGCAGTACAATCTGCGCGGAAACGCAATCGGCCCGGCGGTGGCGGAATTCATCGGCTCGCTCGGCGTCACCGGCAGGTCGTTCCTTCCGAAGATTCTCCGCGCGCTCACCCGCAGGGGCGATTTCGCAACCCTGATCCCGACAATACGCGCGCTCGGCGCGTTCCCGCACTCGACGGAGGCAAAAGCGCTCCCGACTGTCCTCTCGATTCTTCTCGGACTCATCGACGACGTCGAGCCGATCCTCGAACGGTTCCCCGGCATCCGCACGGATGTTTACGGGCCGCAGGACCCGCCGATTCTGTTGCAGAAGCCGTCGCTCGAATCGTTGCGCGAGGAATCCGTCCACGCGATCATCGAGACCACCGCGCACTACTCGGACGCGGAAACATTCGACGCGATCGCGCGCCAGATTTCCGTCGAGTCGCCTTACATGGAAAAACTCCTGTTTGAGATTGAGAAGTACAACCGTGCGGACGCGGCCGACGCGCTTCTCTCGGCGCTCCACGCGGCATCCCAGCACGACCCGGCGGCTTCGGCGTTCCCGCTCACGCGGCGCGCTGTGATGACCGCGCGGACATTGCTCCGCGTGTCCGTGCCGGAGGACCGCGCGCACAGACTTGTCGCCGCGCTGCACCACATTTCGGCGCACGTCGGCTCATACCGCCGCGACTCCGAAATCGGGTACAACTACCACATCGAGAACTTCCCCTCGGAACCGTACATAACCCTGACTTCAATAATCAAAGGGTTGCCCGAAGAGAAAGACCTCGTCAAGGAACTCCTTCAGACGAAAGATATAAATGAAAAGGAAAAGTACCTGATCCAGCAACTCGCCGCCGCAGAGGAATGATCGTCCGGGGTTTCACCAACCCGACGGTTTGACGACTCAACGCTCTTATAACTACTTCTTCTTTTTTGCCTTTTTCGCGGCTTTCGCTTTTTTCGGAGCGGGCTTCGCCTTGGCTTTCGGCTTCGCGGGCTTTGCCGGTTTCGACGCCTTCGCCGCCGGGGCTTTTTTCTTCGCGGCGGCTTTTGCGGGCTCGCGCATCGCGCTGAAGTCCATCATTTCGGTTTCAACCTTTATGAACGTACCCTGTAGCGTTTTAGCGACTTTAGTATAGCCCGATTCCGTGATGACGTCCTTGTGGTATTCCTGAATCGACTTGATCGACATACCGCGGCTGCGGATGGCTTCCATGCCCTGCACGGTCGCCACCGCTCCGGCGAGCGTCGTTATCAGCGCGATGTCGCGCGCAACCGCCGTGCTGCGGATTTTCGCCTCGTCGATTTTCGCGGCTTTGCCGCCGGGCGTATTTATCATCAGCGATATCTCGCCGTTCTTTATCATGTCGATGACGTCCGGCCGGCCCTCGCCGATCTTGAAAACGTGCTTCACATCGATCCCGTTCCGGTTGAGCGTGCTCGACGTGCCGCCCGTCGCCACTATGCTGAATCCCATGCCGACAAGCTTCTGCGCGATCGGCACGATCGCCCTCTTGTCGCTGTCGTTCACACTGATGAACACGTTGCCTTTATCGGGCAGCTTCTGCCCGGCGGCGATCTGCGATTTCAGGTAAGCAACTCCGAAATCCACGTCCACGCCCATCACTTCGCCCGTCGAAAGCATCTCCGGGCCGAGCGTTGCGTCCACTCCGGGGAACCTCGCGAACGGGAACACGGCTTCCTTCACGCTCATGTGCTTCGGCGTGACTTCCTTCGTGATGCCCTGCTGCTTGAGGCTCTGGCCGAGCATGACGCGCGTGGCGACTTTCGCCCACGGAATGCCCGTCGCCTTCGACACGAACGGCACCGTCCGCGACGCGCGCGGGTTGACTTCGAGCACGTATATCACGTTGTTCTTTATCGCGTATTGCACGTTCATCAGGCCGATTACTTTCAGCTCGCGCGCGAGCGCCCGGGTGGCGCCTTTAATCTCCTCGACGACCGCCGCGCTCAGTGTGAACGGCGGCAGGCAGCACGCGCTGTCTCCGCTGTGGACGCCCGCCTGCTCGATGTGCTCCATCACTCCGCACACGATGCAGTTCTTTCCGTCCGCGACCGCATCGACGTCGATCTCGATTGCATCGTCGAGGAACCTGTCGAGCAGAATCGGGTGGTCCGGCGATGCCTCGACCGCTTTCTCCATGTACTCCGCGAGTTCGTCTTCCTCGTAAATGATGCGCATCGCGCGTCCGCCGAGAACGTACGACGGCCGCACCAACAGCGGGTAGCCTATCTGCCGCGCCTTGCGGGTCGCCTCGTCGAGGCTCGTCGCGGTGTCGTTGTCCGGCTGCGTCAGGTTGAGCTTGTCCAGCATCGCCTTGAAGCGCTTCCGGTCCTCCGCTTGGTCGATGCTGTCCGGCGACGTTCCGAGGATCGGCACGTTTTCGCGCATCAGCGACGTAGCGAGGTTGAGCGGCGTCTGGCCGCCGAGCTGCACGATGACTCCGTGCGGCTTCTCGATGTCGATTATGTTCATCACGTCCTCGAACGTCAGCGGTTCGAAGTACAGTTTGTTCGACGTGTCGAAGTCGGTAGATACCGTCTCCGGATTTGAATTTATGAGAATGGCTATGTAGCCGGCTTCCCTGATCGCATAAGCGGCGTGCACACAGCAGTAATCGAACTCGATGCCCTGCCCTATACGGTTCGGCCCGCCGCCGAGAATGAT
Organism: uncultured bacterium; assembly: GCA_964409645.1. Taxonomy (GTDB): domain Bacteria; phylum UBP15; class UBA6099; order UBA6099; family UBA6099; genus CAYPEK01. The sequence goes on from CAYPEK010000062.1 coordinate 15,696, forward strand.
CACCTTTTTGCCGCTGCCGCCGTCGGCTTTCGCCGCGCCGCCTTTGCCGCTCGATGTGAAGCGCCGCCGCCCGGCGCCCCCTGCCGCCTCCATGGGTTTCGGGGAGGCTTTGATTCCGAGTTTTTTCCGTTGCTTTCGCACTGCCGTCTCCTCCGTGCCGAGCAGCGCGGCGAGGTCGGCGTCCCCGAATCCGCACTTCTTGGCTCTCAGTATAAGTTCAGTCGGTATTGTATCGAGTCTATATTTAGCAACCTCGCGTTCGATGTCCGTTATCTCTCTGATCTGGTGGACAAGCCAGCGGTCGAATCCCGTGAGCCCGGCGATCTCGTCCTCGCTCATTCCCGCCGCGAAAGCGAACCGGATGTATTTGTACCGCTCCGGGTTCGGCCTTATAAGGTTGCTTCGTATCTGATTTTCGTCCGGGACTCCGCCGCCCGCGCGGCCGATCCCGAGTATGCTTTTGGTTTCGAGCGCGCGTCCGGCCTTCATGAACGATTCCTTGAACGTCAGTCCGGCGCCGATCGCGATCCCTTCGGATTTCATCGTCGTATCGAGCCGCCCGCCGCGTACCGGATACTTATCGAACGGGAAACGGCTCGCCTTCGTCACACAGTAGCCGGGCGCGGGTTCCGCGAATGCTGTCCCGCCGCCGACTTTTATCTCGTCCAGCCTGAACCCGCACGCGAGTCTGGCCGCCACGCTCGCAACCGGATAGCCCGTAGCCTTCCACGCGAGCAGAGACGAACGGGTGAAGCACGGCGCTGCGGAAAGCAGCACATGCGTTCCAGCCTGCTGGTTCACCGCGAAGCGAATATTTGCTGAACCCACGACGCCTATCTCGCGCGCAATGATTTCGGCATCCGCGCGAAGTTCGGCGAGCTTGATACGGCTCAGAGTCTGCGCCGGAATGAACACCGCGCTGTCTCCCGAATGCACGCCGACCGGCTCCGCGTTCTCCAGCGAAGCAACACACACTATCTGGTCCGCGCCGTCGCGCAGAAGTTCGAGTTCGACTTCCTTCCATCCCGCGAGGCCGCGCTCGACGATAATTCTTCCCGTCCCGCTCGCCGCGATCGCCGCGTTGAACTGGTCCTCGAAGTCCTCCATGTTGTACGCGATCGAGGAGCCCGCGCCGCCAACGGAAAAAGCCGGCCGCAGCGCCGCCGGGAAACCAATGCGTTTCAGCACCTTTTTAGCTTCGGCGAGTGTCGAGACAACGCCGCCGGGAAGCAGTTCCCTGAACCGCGACTCGCGCATGAACCACCAGAAATAATCGCCGTCCCGAACCGAGTCGAGCGCCTTCCCGCCGATCCCGAGCAGTTCCACGCCGTATTTTTTCAGATCGCCCGCGGCGTGAAGCTCCGCCGCAAGTGAGAGCGCGGTCTGACCGCCCATCGTCGCAAGCAGCGCATCCGGCCGCTCGCGCTCGATGATCGCCACGAGCGTTTTCCGGTTCAGCGGCTCGATGTAAACGCGGTCCGCCGTCTCCGGGTCCGTGACGACCGACGTCGGGTTGCTGCCCACGAACACAACCGAGCAGCCCGACTCCATCAGCGCGCGGCACGCTTCCACCGCGCAGCAGTCGTATTCCGCGCCTTCGCCGATCACGACCGGGCCGGAACCTATCATTAAAAGTTTTCGTTTTTTTCCCTTTGCAGGCATATCGAATCCTGTCATCCGATCAGTTTTTCAAGCGCGCTCAGGTCGCGCCGGACGAACATCACACCCGCCGCGCGTTTCTTCGCGCACGATATCCCTTCGAGTGAGCCGTCGTCAATGTTGCGGAACAGCGCCTTGACTCCGGCACCGCCCATGCCCTTCTCATCGAGATTGAACGAGTGGCGCTGCGCCGTCATCATGCAGCGGCCCGTCGCCTCTTCCCTCACTCCGCAATTCAGGCCGTGGTGGCCGCATTTCATCCGCACAGGTTTCATGCCGAGCGCCGCGCCAAGCACCACGCAGCCCAGCCCGACACCGAACACGGGCAGCTTGCCGAGCAGCGACTTCACCGTATTTACCGTCGTGCCGAGCGACTCCGGCGCGTAAGAACCGTTGGATATTATCACCGCCGCCGGCTTAATGTGTAATATTTCTTCGGACGTCATCTTCGGGCCGAACGCGCGCCAGAACCAGTTGTCTCTTTGCAGCAACGAATAAAAAGTCTTCCCGGCGCCGAGGTCCAGAACCACAACCGTCTTGTTGTCCGGACCCGGCCTCCACGGCGCGAGCAGCGCCTCGCCGCTCACCCGGTAGTTGTCCGGGTTGCCGCCGATCGGGTATTTGAGTTCCGCGAGCCGTTTCAGATATGAACTTTTAGTGCCGTCCTTCGTAGTCAGCAGACCCCACTGCTCGCCTGTTTCCGCGATCCTTTCGGCAATTCCTTCGGTGTCCGCGTCCTCGATGCCGAGCAGTTCGCGCTCGCGCGAGAACTCGCCGAAGCTCTTCACCGCTCCGGAGCCGCCGGGCGACTTGCTCACTTCGCGCACCACGATCCCTTCGGCGCAAACGCGGTCCGACTCGAACCCATCGTTTGTAACGCCCGAGTTCCCGATCATCGGATACCGGAAAACAATTATCCTGCCGAGATAGGGGGGCGCGGTGATCGCCTCCTGATAGCCCGTCGATCCGGAATATGCAACTACAAGGCCGACCCGTTCGCCTCGCGAGCCGAATGCCTCGCCTTCGAATATCGAACCGTCTTCCAGAATAAGTCTGCCGTCCATTTTTAAGGACCTTTCCCAGAATGAACGGGCGTTCGCACACGCCCGCTCTAAACGCCCACAACATTTTAAAGATTTTTAAATAATACTCTATATGTAAAAAAAATTATTCGTTCCGGCCTTTGAAGTGTTGATGAAAAAAAACGCGCCACGCGGCGATCATTCGGGATCAAATGAACTCCTCATCGACATCGCCGATGTATTCTCCCGCAGGCCTCGAAAGCTCTGCACGTTCAATTTCGACGCCTTCCTCGGCTTTCTCCCCGGTGTTTTCCATCGATTTCTTGTCGTGCTTCTTATGACGTCCCCGGAAGCCCTTCGAGTACGCCACCGCTATGGCGGCGATAAAGAAAGCCTGCATGAGCATCAGCGCGAATCTTGCCAGAAAGAACTTCGGCGTCAACTCCAGACCGCCGTAATAAACCGACCAGAACTGCACCGCGAGATTTGCCGCAATCAGTATGAACGTGAACCAGAAAAACTTATTTGCAAAAGCAATCGACTTTTTAAGGCCGCTTTCCATCTTCCGGCGGTCGATGATTATCGACGGGTAAATATACGTGAAATGGATCATCACAAGAACCGTGACCGGCAACACGAACACCCTCAGATCGAAGAAGAATCTGAAGAAGTCGCGGAACATGATCGTGAATCCTTCGAAAATCTTACTCGAAACGATAGAGGTTGCGCCTCCGATAATCAGCAACAGCAGCGAAACACCCGCGAGCGATGAAATCTGGCCGAACGAGCGCGATATCGCCTCGTCGAACGTCGCCTCACGGCCGCTCACCAGCCTGCCCACCAGCGCGGTTTCCACTCCGAGGATCGGCACACAGATAAAGCAATAAACAACCACCTGCGAGCCGAGATAGATCATCGTCGAAGGACTCAGCTTCGGCGCCGCCGTGAACAGATACTTAGTAAAATCGATCACCGGAGCCCCAAGCTTGAAAATGTCCGTCAGCAGCCACCGCATCAGAAATTCCGAGCCGGCCAGCACCGCAACCGCAATCACCGCCGGCACAAACAGCAACAGGTGGCTGAACAGCAATACCGTGGTGGATTTTACAAGCTCCGCCGCCGACACCCGCCTCACCGAGCCGTGCTTCGACCGCTTCCGGATGCGTCTTTCCGTGTTGTCGATCCGCTCTTGCAGGTCGCCCGTGGCGTCGCGCTCACGCGCCATATCGAACGCCACCGCAGCCTGTATCATCATTCCGCTGTCCCCGTACGCTTTACCCAATCTGTACAGCGTTTCCGTTTGTTTCGGGTCCAGTTCAAGCGCGAGCTTGTAATATTTAATCGACTCGTCGTAATCCTTTTTCTGGTAGTACGCCAACCCCAGTTTCGAGCACGTCATCGCAAACTTCGGATTCAGCACAAGCGCCTTTTCGTATGCGGAAATCGCGGCATCATAATCACCATGCACCATGGCGTTATTGCCTTCTATCAGAAAGGTGATAAACTCAGCCCTGTTCTCTGTTTCAGTCATACGCTGTTGGACTTCAAGCATAACTCCTCGTTATCATAATCAATATATATGCAAATGTAAATTATCCCGCTGCCTATATTTGTAAAAGTACCGGGAAAGCGTTTTTTCTCGCGTCTATCCCGAACCTTTCCTTTTTTTCGGCGGCGGCGTTATCTGTTTTCTCGCTTTCCTGCAAATATTATCCGTTTTTTGTAATATAATATGTAACCGGCACATGCTTTTAAGCATATATAATTACTGACGTGAAAAGGAAAATGTCGATGAAGCGAATTGCAATCCTTGCGATAGTAATAATTATTGCGGCGTCGGCCACCTTCGCCGCCGAAGAGTCCACAGCAAAGCCGAAAGCCGCCGTGCTCAACTTCTACCTCCTCGAACGAGTGCCCCGCGACGCACTCAGCGACACCGTTGTCCTGTCCGGCGACAACTACTTCACAAGCGAGCGTTTCGGTCTCGAAAACACGCTCCGCCGACTGTTCAGCGAGACGCTAAGAAAAAATTCAGACCTGAAAATGAAGGCCGCCGCACCGCCGTCGATACCCGATGAATCACTCGAAGCGCCATTTCTCTACTGGGCAAAAAGCGACAACCCCGCCGACTACTTCGACAAAAACCTCCTCGCGGAACATGCAAAGGAACTCGACGTCGATTACCTCATCGTCGGGATGGTCGAAAAACTCTCAATCACGAAAGCGCCGAAAAGCATGTCCGACGAATCGGTCGCAATGAAAGTCGATGTCCTCGTTTTCGAAACCGCAACCGGCACTTTCATTCAAACAAAAACCTACGAAAAAGAATCGAAACAAGTCAACGGGCTTCCCGACTTCGACCGGCTGCCGGAAAAATCAGGAAGCATCCCGTACGACTTCACAAAATTCGCCGAAAGCGAAACCGGCCGCGTATTCCTCGACATGCTCCCACAGATGATTGCCGACATCCCCGGCGGGAAAACGCCGGATCCGTTTCTCAGCGGCGCATACATGGTCGTGGGCGGAAAAACACCGACAAAAGAAGCACACGTAGTTTCGGGCAGCGATACGGCGGAAACTGTAGGGGCAGCGGATTTGCCTGAATGCGGAAACGCATCCCTTGCGGTTCTGACCTCGATCGCGGGCAAAAACACGGGCGTACGAATCTACGACTGCACGGACCAAAACTACGACTTTGATAACCCGTCAATGGAGACAAAAACTTTCGCCTCCACAAAGAAAGGCGTCGGCTCGATGGCGGCGGGCGACTTCGACGGCGACGGGACGGACGAACTCGCCGCAACACCGCTCGACGCGGGCGAATTCGTCAAGTTCTATAAATTTGAAGGGGGCAAATTCGACCCCGCTCAGCCTTGGCAAACCATAAGCGACATCATTCCCGGCGTCAGCCTCGGACTTCGCGCAGCAGCAGGCGACTTCGACGGCGACGGAACGGACGAACTCGCGGTCACAGCCGACCGGGGCGGCGACTTCACCGTATTCGTGAAATACGCCACGGACCATTTCGAGCCGATGGCGAATGAAACACAACTCTTCAACGTATTCGAAACCTCAAAGTTCGGCTCGTACATCGCGGCGGGCGACTTCGACGGCGACGGCAAAGCAGACATCGCTATCTCCTCTGACGGCAGCGGCGAAAAGGTGAAAGCCTTCTCCTTCAAAAACGGAACCGCGGCGCGCCCGGAACAGATCGGATCAGTCGAACATTTCTTCAATGACACTGCAAAAAGCATCTCGATCGCGGCGGGCGACTTCGACAGCGACGGCAAAGCCGAACTCGTAGTTTCCTCGATGGACGGCGGCGTATCCATCAGAGCATACCGCTACAAAGACGGGCAATTCGACACGAGTGATCCGCTCGCGAAAATCTCTGCGGACTGGGGCAGCGATTTCAAAGGCGCACGCGTGGATGCAGGCGATTTCGACGGCGACGGCAAAGCCGAACTCGCGGTTTCCACAACCGGCGGCGACGGCTACCTCTGGATTTTCAAATACGACAAAGGCCGTTTTCTGCTCTCGAAACCGTATCTGGATTCGGCGTATCTATACGACAACGCACCTTACGGCATAGTCACAACGGTCGGCAATTTTAATAAATAAAAAGACTTAAAGAGAAATCGGGGAGACGGGATTTGAACCCGTGGCCTCGTGCTCCCAAGGCACGCGCGCTAACCGAGCTGCGCTACTCCCCGAATCATTACATAATGCATAATATAAATAGTTTTTTCAAGCGACGCCGCTCTTAAGCCTTCCGCCGCTTGACACGTTTTTCGAATTCAATGAAGATTGAAACAGTGTCGCGCGCGCCGGACCCATGAGGTATTCAACCGCTCGCGACTTGATTTGTGATGGACAATCAGAAACTGAAACAAAACGCTGAAGAGCAAATTGCCTGCAACCTTTGCGGCGGCGCAAGGCACACGCTTTATCAAACCGCCGAACCGCCATTCAGGGTGCTGAAGTGCAACACATGCGGGCTCGTTTTCGTCCACCCGCAGCCGGAAAACGTGCAAACCGCATACGAGGACGAGTATTATCGGCCGTGGCTCGAATCCCAGACGCAGCCCCGGTTGAAGATGTGGTCGCGGCGCCTGAGAGATGTGGAAAACGCGCAGCACGCGCGGGGACGCATTCTCGACGTCGGCTGCGGGATACCCCACTTCCTCAGCCTCGCGCGCGGGAACGGCTGGGATATCTCCGGAACCGAGATTTCAAAATTCGCATGCCGCTACGCCGCCGAGGAAATGAGCATCGAGGTTTTTCACGGCCCTCTCGAAAACGCGCGTTTCGCCGACAACTCTTTCGATGTAGTGACCATCTGGCACGTACTCGAACATGTCCCCGACCCGATAGCGACATTCAGAGAAATTCACAGGATACTCCGTCCGTCGGGCCTGCTCGTCGCAGCCGTGCCGAATCTGGATAATCACTTTATGAGAGTTGCTTATAGATTAATTAAAGGTCACCCCGAACAGCTTTTCTCGACCGCCGACCGCGAGATACATCTCTACCATTTCTCGCCTGAGACGTTGCGGAAGCTCACCGAAACAGCGGGATTCAGCGTCATAAAAGTTACACCAGACAGAGGCGAAGTAATGCCCGCCAAGCAACTGATTGACGCCGCTCCCAGCCTGCTCAACCGCATCACCGGCCTCAACTACACAAACACAATCCGCATTTATGCGCGAAAAAAATAAATTGACGATACCGAATGTAATGTTGCTATCGTGAATCAGTAATGAGCGAAAAAACCTGACACAACAGGCGAATCCTTGCCTAGGCTTAAAACAAACTTCTCGAACACATCGCCTTTGAATTTGCCGCCGAACAGTTCGCCCTTTATCCGGGAAAGCGCGTCGAACGGCGACTCCGCGTTCCTGTACGGCCGCTCGTTGCATGTGAGCGCCTCGTAGCAATCGATGAATCCTATGATCTCCGCCTCGGGCGACACCTCGGCTACCCCGTTCGGGTAGCCGCTCCCGTCGGCGCGCTCGTGGTGGTTCAGCGCACACAGGCAGATATCCTCCGGGAGGTTACAGGCCGTAAGCATTTCATATCCGAAAATTGTGTGCTTCTTTATCGTCTCGAACTCCGCATTCGTCAGTTTTCTCGATGCCTTCAATATCCGGTTGTTCACCTTAACCTTCCCCACATCGTGCAGCAGCGCCGCGAGCCCCATCTTCTTCGCCTCCGCCTCCTCCATATTGCAGAAAAGGCTGAAACGTAGCGTCAGCGCCATCACGTTCACCGAGTGCACGGCGGTCGAGTAATCCTTTGCTATCACGTGCACCAAACTGTCGATCACGCTTCGGTTTCTCAGATATTCATCGAATATGATATCGAGAGTGGTCACCGTGTTTTCGATGCACTCGCCCGGCTCCTTGATGATCTCGTCGGCGAGAGTCACCAGCGTGCTTTTCACCATCGCGGGATTGTCCGACTTCAGATCACTCCGCAGCCGGATATTCAGTCCCTTCTGAAGCTCGCGCAGCCACATCGCTTTGTCCTTCGCGTGCACGTACAGGCACGACGGAAGCCTGTTGTTGCTGATGCGCGATCTTTCGATGATGGAAAACGAAGGTTTGTAAACTTCAAAACCCGTACCCTTGCCCGCTTCGTAATAAAGAGGAGTCTCGTAGAGATATTCGAGGTGTGCATTCTTGACGCGGATCATGTTGTGCAGAACATGCCCTGTCGTCACTCGACCGTTGTCATCACCCTGCTGCCGCATCTTTTCCCTTCAAACGGCATTATACACTCAAAACAGCTTTTCCAGAATTAATTATAATGCAGCTTCTTTGTTAAAGCGAAACGGGACAGGCACCGCACGCGTTGCCAGTCCCTGTTTCTTTCTTCCACGTGACCGCTTGCAGACGCGCGCGGCTCGGTTTTTAATCCTTTGCCTCTTGGTATATCCTATATTCTTGTTTTTTGTTTTCCCCTCTATACTCGCTACCCGATTTTCACTACTGTTTTGTTAATGATCGGCGGGGTGCGGCGACCCCGCCCGACATAACTATATTGTTGCTATTTGTCTTTTGCTATATTCTGTATTTTTGTTTTTGCTTTTCACTCGACCCTCGCTACTCGATTCCCGCTACTTCTTTTTTACGGGCATTGAAAATCCATCTGCCGCTTGCAGCC
>CAYPEK010000063.1:0-6423 GCA_964409645.1 uncultured bacterium
TGCGCGGGCTGCTTTTTCTGCCATTCGATCGCGTGTGTCGGGCAGTTCCTCGAACATATTCCGCAGCTCCGGCAGAGTTCCGGGTCGATTTCGAGGGTGAGTCCGCTCTTGCGGGCGGCAACCTCCGCGCTTTCCTCCATCACGATCGCCGAGAAATTCTTCGGGCACGCCTCGAAGCATTTTCCGCACGATACGCATTTGCTCTGATCGATGCGCGCGGGTATGTCCTTCGTCCACGAGATCGCGCCCGCCGGGCATTTGCGGAAGCACTGCCCGCAGCTCCGGCAACGCGCGGCCGCGACGGAGAATTTCTGCGTGCGCAGGGCGGCGACGTGCTCCCGCCGGTCTTCGTCGGCGGTCAACAGCCTGATCGATTCGATGTCCGCGGCGATTTCATCCATCTGCGCCATCTGCCTGCCGAACACACGCGCGTAAACTTCGCGTTCGTTCTCAAATAATTTATCTCTTTCGATCGGGACCGCAGACGGTTCGCGCCGCAGCGCCGACAGGAACGATTCCGTGAATTCGATGCCGAGTTTCTTTGTGAGCGCGGTTGACGGGATGCCGTTGCCGTCCCAGTCGCGCACCTCGTAATAGATCGGGAGCATTGTGCGGAGCGGCACTTTTGTTTCCGGCCGCCGCTCGTCCTGCGGCTCGTCGGTGAGGCGCGGCGGAAGCGCGTCCTCGCGTGTCCCGACTCCCTCCCGCAGATTGAATATGCGTTCGAGTGTGAAGCTGCGCTCGCCCGCCGCCGCGTAGTGGCCGAGGTCCATGTTCATGCCGGTGAGCCGCGACACCGTCTCCGTGTGCGGGATGATCGGCACGTGGATCGGCAGCATCCAGTCGCGGAGCATCGAGCCCTGAGTGTGCAGCGCCATGCCCGACGCGAGCATTACTTCCGAGACGACTTTCGCCGTGTTCGACGCGGGCGGCACGAGCTTCTCCGCGAACCCGGGGATGAGCGCGTACGTCGTGAAGATGCAGTTGCCGGATGCGCTGACCGCTTCGAGCATGTTCTGCTGGAACACGCAGAACTCCGGTTTCGATCTCGGCGTGATCGGGTCCATGAGGATCGGGCCGAGCGCCTCGAAGTAGATGAGGTAGCCGCCGTTGATGTGGCAGCCGCCGCGGTTGCTCGTCGCGTAGCCGAGGCCGTGGCCCACCGCGCGCCGGGGCGCGTACGCCGCGAACTCCATGCCCTTTGCCTGCATCGCGTACTGCTCGCCGCCGTACTTCCGCGCCACCCGCAGCGAGCCCTCCGCGAGGTCGTCGCCGATCCCGCGCCGGTACGCTATGTCTTCGAGCAGCGCGCTTATATTTTCGGTATCTCCGAACTTGAGGCCGTTGTCCCAGAGACCTTTTTCGTTCAGTTCCATCGCGCAGGCGATCGTCGATCCGGCGGTGATGGTGTCCATGCCGAGCAGGTCGAGCAGAAAATTCCACTCGATGATCTTGCCCATGTCGGGGTTTTCGATGTCGGGCCCGAACATGCCGACCGTCTCGAACTCCGGGCCTTTGACGACGCGGTCGCCGAGCCGCACGCGCCGCTCGCACCTGATTGGGCAGGAGACGCAGCCGGAATTGCCCGCAAGGTGGTTCGCGGTCATCTCCTCGCCGCTGATGCTTTCCGCGTGCTCGTAGCTGCCCTGCGCGAAGTTGTGGGTCGGCAGCACGCCCGCCGCGTTCGCCACGCCGACGAGGCCCGCCGTGCCGTATCCCGGCAGCCGCTGCGCCGTCGCCGGGTTTGACCGCAGAATGTCCACCCATTTCTTTACCGCGCGGTCGAATCCGCGCTCGTCGTGAACCGGCACTTTTTTCGCGCCCCACGCGACCATCGCCTTGAGGTTCTTCGAGCCCATCACGGCGCCGACTCCGCAGCGGCCCGCCGCGCGCTCGCCGGATATGATGCACGCGTACCGCACGAGCCGCTCGCCCGCCGGGCCGATCACGGCCAGCCCGCATTTCTTTCCGTACTTCCGTTCGAGAGCGTGCTGCGCTTCCTCGGTGTTCGTGCCCCAGAGGGCGCGCGCGTCCTTGAATATGACGCCGTCCTCGGTGAAAACGAGAGTGGTCGGGATGTCCGCGCGGCCGCGTATGACAAGCCCGTCGTAGCCCGCTTTCTTGAGGTACATTCCGAACGTGCCGCCGCAGTTCGAACTGGCGATCCCGCCGGTGAGCACGTTCTTTGTCGATATGTCCCAACGGCTCGTGCATGGCGCGCCGCTCCCGGTGAGCGGCCCCGTCATAACGACCATTATGTTTTCTTCGGAGAGCGGATCGATGCCCGGCGGGAGAATGTCGAGCAGTATCTTCACGGCGAGCGTCTTGCCGCCGAGGAACAGTTCGCGCTCGCGGTCGGTCACTTCGTAATCGCTCACAGCCTTGCGTGCGAGGTCTATATCGAGCACGCGGCCCATGTATCCGCCGTATTTCGATCCCATCATAGTCTCCAAAATAATCTGCAACCATGATAAACGGCCTTCGACATTTTTGCAACAAAGTATTAATCGCAAATCGAGGGCCGAACAGATTCACTGTTTGATTCCTCATTTGTCGCAAAAAACGAGAGTTCCGTTATAATATTTGAACTTGCGGGGTTCTGCGCGCGGAGGATGTAAATGTCCGATCAGGAACAGATTGTCGTTTCATCGCCGGGGAGGATATGTCTGTTCGGCGAGCATCAGGACTATCTCGGGCTGCCGGTGATCGCGGCGGCCGTCAATCTTCGGGCGACGTTCACCGCGTGGAAAAACGACACGGGAAAATTCTGGATACATAAGCCGGACGTGAGTTCGGGCGAGGAGATCGACCCGCGCGAGCGGCAGATTTACTCGTCGAAACGCGATTACCTCAAGAGCGCGGTCAATGTCCTCCGCAGGGAGGGATTCGCGTTCGGTCAGGGTTACACGATCACGCTTCGCAGCGACATCCCGATCGGGAAGGGCTGTTCGAGTTCGTCGGCGATACTCGTCGCGTGGATCAAGTTGCTCTCCCGGATCGCCACTGAGGGCTCCGAGCTGTCCGCCGAGGACGCGGCGCGCTTCGGATATTTCGCCGAGGTCAAGGAATTCAACGAGCCGGGCGGGATGATGGACCACTTCACGTCGGCGCTCGGCGGCCTTGTGTTCATCGACACGAAGGGCGACTTTTCGATCAGGCCGATAGACTGCCAGCTCGGCGGCGCGTTTGTGCTCGGCGATTCGAAGCAGCCGAAGGACACGACGGGCGTGCTCGGCTCGGTGAAGGGCCGCGCTACGGGCGGCATGGACGCGGTGCGCGCGGCGGTCGGCGACGCGGCATGGGAGACGCTCGACGCCGGAGCGGCGAAAGCGGCGCTCGAAGGCGCGCAGCCTCTCCACAGGCTGGCGCTGCTCGGCAATCTGCGCAACCGCGACATCACGCGCGAGGCGCTGCGGATGCTCGACGCGGGCGACTGCGACCCGGCGGCGCTCGGCGCGCTTCTGACGGAGGAGCACGGTTTGCTGAGTCGCAACCTCGGCATCTCGACGGAGAAGATCGACGGCATGGTGGCGGCGGCGGTGGAAGCGGGCGCGTGGGGCGCGAAGATCAACGGCTCGGGCGGCGGCGGCTGTATGTTCGCCTACGCGGCGGAGGACAAGGCGGCGGCGGTTGTTGAGGCGATAAACGAGGCGGGCGGCAAGGCCGCTCCGGTTACTATAGACTGTGGGCTGAAGGAGGAATCGGTTTGAAAGGGATAATTCTTGCGGCTGGGAAAGGAACGCGGCTTCGCCCGTGGACGGACGACACGCCTAAACCGTTGCTGAAAATGTGCGGGCGTCCGATTCTCGATTACATACTCGACGGGTTTGTCTCGGCGGAGACGGAGGACCTGTCGCTCGTGATCGGCTACCTCGGCGGGCAGATCGTCGAGCACTACGGCAACGAATACAAAGGAATGCGGATAAGATATTTCGAGCAGAAGGAACTGCTCGGCACGGCGAAGGCGCTCCTGATGGCGGAGGAAGTGCTGAAGGACGAGACGTTCATGCTCGGATTCGGCGACGTGCTGATCGACCCGGAGAACTACCGCGCGCTGGTGGAGTTCCACAGGCGGGGCGGGTTCGAGGCGACGATCACGCTGAACCACGTGGACGACCCGTACGCGGGCGCGGCGGTGTACATGGACGGCGACCGAGTTGTGAAGCTGATCGAAAAACCGCCGAAAGGCGAATCGACAACGAACTGGAACAATCGCGGATTTTTCATGCTGTCGCCGGTAATTTTCGACGAGGTGCACAATCTCAAGATCAGCCCGCGCGGCGAGTACGACCTGCCGACGGCGGTGAACATGATCGTCGAGCGCGGCGGCCTCGTCGGCGGAATGCCCATGAGCGGGTTCACTTCCGACGTCGGCACGAAAGAGGAATTCCACGAGTACGAACAGTATCTTGCGAAGAAGCTCAGTGAAAATAAATAGTCATTGGAGGTGCGGCGGATGAAGAAGAGAATGAGGATTGTCGGACTGATAGCGGTGCTGGTGATTGCGGCGGCTGTCAGGGCGGGCGCATCGGTGGAACTTGCGAGGTCGTTCTCGACCGGGCTTTTCAACGGAACCAAAGAGAAGCCGATGGAAATAATTACCTTTAAATTTAAAAACACCGGCTCGGCGGCGTTGAAAGACGTTAAGGTCGATGTGAGCGGCGATCTGATGCTGAAAAGCAGAACGGAAACGCTGAAGTCGATCGCACCGGACGATTTCGGATACGTGCGCGCCACGATTCCCGCGCTTCCGGAAGGCGGAACCGGCAAGGCGAAGTTCCACATCAAGCTGGCCGCAGGCGCGGACACATACACGTGGGACCCGGTGGTCGTGCGCACGGCGCCGGACTGGAAACGCATCCACCTTCACACGCACTTCCACTACGATACGGTGTGGATCAACAAGGACGGCCAGCGGGGCTATGCACTCACCGCGCTCGACCTGATCCGCCAGTACATCAACACCTGCCGTACCGATCCGACATACACATTCGTCATCGAGCAGATTCCGTACATGAAACCGTACTGGGACAATTATCCCGAGCAGCGCGAAACACTCCAGAACCTGATGAAGAAGAAACAGCTCGAACTCGTCGGCGGCGCGTACGACCAGCCTGACGAGAGCAGCGTTTACGGCGAGATGTTCATCCGCAACTTCTACTATGGCCGCTTCTATGAGGAAAACGTGATGAAGGGCCGGGCACGGCACGCGTGGCAGATCGACAACTTCGGCCACGCGATCCAGTTTCCGCAGATTCTGCGCAAGAGCGGCATGGACTCGTTCACGTTTCTGCGCGGCGGCCCGGAGGGGCTCCCACGGCAGTTCATCTGGACGAGCCCGGACGGCAGCAGCATCTACACCGCCGACCTCGGTATCAAAGACGAACTCGCAAAAGTGATAAAGGGCCAGAAGACGCCGGACAAAAAAGAAGACATATCGATGGACCTTATCAAGCAGTACGAGATGGAACTTCTGCCGAATGTGGTGCTCGGTTTGCAGCAGGCGCACTCGACGCACCAGTTCTTCCTGCCGATCGGCGACGATTTTATGCCGCCGCAGCCGCTCCTCGGCACTCTCACGAGATACTGGAAGAGCCGCTATCTGTACCCGTCGCTAAAGTTCTCGCTGCCGTCGGCATACTTCGACGAAGTGTTCGACGAAATAAAGAAAGACCCGCTTTCGCAGCGCTACACGACGAAAGACCTCAACCCGGTGTTCACAGGTTGCTATTCGTCACGAACCGACCTGAAGATAGCCAACCGGCTCGCCGAGATGACGTATCTCGACGCCGAGACGACGGCGACGGTTGCATGGCTGCTCGGCGCGGAGTATCCCGCCCGCGCACTCGACAAGTCGCTCCGCGAGCTGCTCTACAACGATCACCACGACTCGATCCCCGGCACGACCAACGAGCTTTCGTATCTCGACATTCTCTACGGCTGGCGCGAATCGCTCGCGCTCTCGTGGGAGGTGAAGGGCCGCGCGATGGAATACATCGCATCGAAGACGAACACGGCTTCTTCGGCCGGATTCCCGCTTTTCGTAATGAATACCACCTCACGCAACAGAAGCGACATTGTCGAGGCGCCCGTGAATTTTTCCGTCCAGTCGGTGACGACGATGGACGGTAAACCGGCGTCGTTCGACGTGAGAAAATCGGACAAGGTCTATTACCTGAGATTATCAGCGGCGGATGTGCCGTCGGTCGGCTACAAGATGTACTACGCAAAACCCGGCGGAGACATGAAGGAGACGATCTCGAAGGCAGCGTCCGGGACGCAGATCGAAAACGAATTCTATAAGATAACGGTCGATCCCGCGCGCGGCGGCGGCATCGTAAGCCTCGTCGATAAAAAGAGCGGTGTGGACTTCGCGTCGAAGGCGGGCGGCAAGTTGATGAACACGCTCTACGTCTATGACGA
>CAYPEK010000063.1:6523-24364 GCA_964409645.1 uncultured bacterium
GCAGGGAATCCAAGCGTGACTTTCTTCGACACGGAAATGCCGGACACGACGACGGACTCCGCGATATACGTAGGCGCACCCGCGAGTTTCCCGGTACTTAAGAGCAAGCTCGGCAAGAATTACGAAGCCGCGCGGAAGGCGGTCGAGAAGCAAGGGATCGCGGTTGTGTTCCCGGGCGACCGGCCGGTAGTGCTGATAAGCAAAAAACTGTACGCGGACGACAAGGCGTCAAAAAAACTGTTCGCGGCCATTCTTAAGGACGGCGCGATTACGGTTCCGGCGGGCGGCGCGGTGAACAAGCCGCCGTTCGTGAAATCCTCCGGGCTCACCGCGGCGCTGATTAATAAAGGTTCCAACGGATACAGGTTCGACAAGAACGGGACGATCGAAGTGCAGTTGCTGCGCAGCGCCACCGGGCGGCCGGGCGGCGAGGCGTTCGAGCGCGCTTTCTCGAAGGAAGACTGGAACCACGAGTTCAAGTATTCGTTCGTCGCCGGTAAAGGTGACTGGAAGCAGCTCGGTGTCGAAACTGCGGCGCAGGATTTCAACCGGCCGCTCGATGCGGTGTGGACCGAAACGCACGGCGGCACGCTGCCCGGCGACGAAGCGGGCTTCTTCAGCGTCGAGCCGAAAGACGTGATTGTCAGCGCGCTCAAAAAGCAGGACGACAGCATCCCGAATTTCGAGAGGACGAAGGAACAGACGGGAACCGTGATCCGCATGTACAACATGCAGACGGCGGACAAGAAAGTTAAGATAAGCTCGCGGTTCGCGATCGGCGGCGCCGAGAAGACGGACATGCAGGAACGGAACGGCAAGAGCATCGGCGTGTCCGGCGGAGCGATCGCAGACGGTGTCGGGGCTTGGTCGATCGAGACGTACAAGCTGGATATCGCTCCGGCTGCTTCTGATAAAACGGGGCTTGGTCTCGACAAGGAACTCTACCAGCCGGTGAGCGCGGCATACTGGAAGGAAAACGATAATGTGGCGCCGATCGGCTACCAGCCGGTGACGGTCAGTTTCGATCCGTCAAAGGAAGAGAAATCGGTTTACGCGAGAGAGGTCAAGCTGAAGATCGCGAGCGATTACACGGATCAGAAGGCCGGAGGGTCGGTCACGTTTGAGCTTCCCGACGGCTGGAAAATCGAGCCGGAGCGTGTCGAATACGACCTCGAACCGGGCGGTTTCGAGATTGTACCCGTGAAGATATTCCCGAAGACGGGCGACGTGGGCGGTATCGTGCGCGCTGTCTATGAAAATGAGGGACAGAAATTCTACGCGGCATTCGCGATGGGCGAGGCGCCGCTGCCGAGGATAACGGTTCCCGACACAATAGTACTGAAACCCGGCGAGATCGCCGCGAAACCGATTTCGATTCTTAACGATCTCAACCAGCCGTACACCTGCAAGGTGGCGGTTGTGTCGCCGATCGGCACATGGCGCGAATCGCCGGAAAACTTGCAGGTTTTAATAGATACGTTCATAAAACCGCTCGACATTCCGAGAAAAGCGTCAATGGACATGTACCTCAAGATCAGGGCGTCCGAGAATGCGTTGCCGGGCAGCTACTGGTTCGTGGTGAAGGTTATGGCAAACGGCGAGTACACGTACTCGAAGCCGGTGGAAATAAAGATCGAAAAATGACGGGCGGCGGATTGACGAAAGGCAACATACTTTCAATCGGCCACGGGACGACGAAGGACGGCCCCGGATGGCGCTCCATCGTCTATTTCAAGGGCTGCAACTTCTCGTGCCCGTGGTGCTCGAGCCCGCACACTATCCCGTCGAAGCCCGTGCTTCTGCTGTATCCCTCTTTCGCGAAGTATCCGGAGCGCGACGCGAGGTCGTGCCCGAAAGGCGCCGTCAGAATCGAAGGCGGCGCCTCAGTGACCGACCGTTCCGTCTGCGAGGACTGCGTCACGTTCGACTGCGTGAGATACTGCATCGACGGCTCGCGCGAGGTAGCAGGCGCCGAGATGACGGTGGATGACGTGATCCGCGAGATCATGCCGTACAAGCGCTTTCACGCGGATTACGGAGTCACGATCTCAGGCGGCGAACCGACCTGCCAGCCGGAATTTTTTATCGAGTTGCTGAAAGACCTCAAAGCCGCCGGATTCCACACCGCATGTGAGACGAACGGCTCCTCCCCGCGTCTCGCGGACGCGCTGCCGTATCTCGACCTCGTGATGTGCGACCTGAAGCATTTGGACGACGCGAGGCACAAGGAACTGACGGGCGTTACGAACGAGACCGTGATCGAAAACATCCGCGCGATTGCCGCGTCCGGCAAAGAATTGTGGATAAGGATTCCGGTGGCTCCGGGATTCAACGACGGCGAGAATTTAGCGAAAACAGCGGAGTTCGTTGCTTCGCTGAAAGGCAACATAAAGGCGGAACTGCTCGGATACCATCGCCTCGGGCTGCCGTTCTGGGAAGCGATCGGAAAGAAAAGCCCGTGCGAGAGAGTCGTCCCGCCGACGGAAACCGAAATCGAAGCCGCACGCGCACTCTTTCGCGCCGCCGGCGTCAACGTAATTGAGACGTAGCAATCAGGAATATCAGAATCCTTCGAAGGCCTGCTTAATGTAGGATATGTTATCGTTGTATTTGCTGAAGACGTCCGACGGGGCGGCGAAGTAGAACAGGGCGAGGCAGTTCTTCAGTCCGGCGAAATTCAGATCGAAGTGGTAGTAATCACCCTTGCGGTCTGTGAAGAAGCCGGTGAGGAAAAGTGCGTTTCGCCCGGCAATCTGCGTCTCGCCGGCCTTGGCGGTTCTGATCTTTGACACCGCGCCTAACAGGTCCATCGTCAGCAGCGATTCCGACATCATGCCTGAAAGTGCTCCGATCATTTCTTTCGCGATGTCTTCAGTGTCCGGGTTGTCGCCCATATCCTTCGGCTTAGGGATGATGTAAACGTTAGCGACGAATTGGTTCTGTTTGGGAATTCTGAATACAATTTTTTTTGCGAATCCGAGGTCGTAAACCTCGTGTTCCAGTTTGCCCGGGAAGTTGACTCTGCATCGGAAGAACGCATCCTGATAATATGAATTGGAATAGACCGTGTCGCGCGAGCTGTCAACGACCTGAAAGTCGGCTGTCCCGTTTTCGAGGATTTCCACTTCCGGATCGGGACGGAAGCCGAGCAGGGCGCCGATGTGGCCTTTTTCGTTGAAGGCGGCGCCGGTGTCGAGCTGCACGCGGATCGCGCCCGGGAAAAAGTTCAAGTCTGATGCGTCCACGTCGAGCCAAGAGCCGTCGATGTAAATCTGATTCCATACGTGGTATCCGAATTCGCCGCCGATGTACCGCTGCCCGAATACGAAACGGGTCGGTATGCCCTTGCGGCGCGCGAGGGAGGCGAACAGGACTGCGAAATACTTGCAGTCGCCTGTGCCGCCGACCAGCATGTCGCGTGCCGCCGGCACATAAAATTCTTCTTTGTCCTTCGGTTCTATGTTGCGGATCAGCCAGTTGAATATCTTGATCGCGATTTCTAGCTGGTCTGTTTCCTCGCCGGCGATTTGATCGGCGAGCTTCGCGATTTTCGACGATTCCGTGTCCACCACGTCGTCGTACAAAAGGTAGGAATCAAGTTCTTCTTCTGTCAACGGTTTTCCCTCGACGAGTTCCGGGTCGCCCGGATACCGCCTCGCCGCTTCGAGTTCCGCTTCATACACCCCCGGTTCGACCTCCGTGACCGACACTACTTTCTGCCTCGGCCCGTCCAGATTCATTCGTTCCGGCGGCACCTCGTTCCAGCGGATTTTCATCCGCGCGCGTGTCACGAGGTCCGGCTGCGCGACTACCTTATTCACATCCTGTCTTAAAGCCTCGAGCTTTTTCTCGTAGTCGATCACGTATGGCTGGATGTCCCATTCTTCAGGATCGTCCACCATCCACATTTCAAAACTATTAGTGTAGTCGAAGTTGCGTATCATCTTGCCGTCCGGCTGAATGAGTGCGACCTGATTGTAATGCTCGTTCGAGTCGTCGTGCGCCCACACGGCATACAATTCACTGCGCCCCTGCCGGGCCGGGAAATATTCGAGCACAGCCACTTTCATAATTATGAAGCGGCCTTCGAGCGGCAGGACCGTCGGATATTCCCTCTCGACACCCACCGCGAGGCCGTCCGAGGCAAGCTTTTCAAACAGCGCCACGTCGTGAAGCTGGTTCTCTTCCGTGTTTTTCGTCTCGAACTTGTGGCGTTTCTTTCTCGAACTGCCGCTGTCCTCGTCCTCATCTTCGGTGAGCTTTATGCCCTTCGGTTCGAGCTCGAACCCGAGCGGCGTGCGGGATCCTTTCACGCTTGCGTGCTCATCCGGGCATTTCTCTCTCAGGTTCTGCGCGATGAACAAGGAGTCGGTGTCCACTTCTGCTTCGCATCTCATATTCAACTTATGTTCGCCGCCGCCGAACGGAAACTTGAAATTCATCGAAAAGCTGTAGTCGTAACTATACTTGAAACCTCCGTCTCCGGCGTCCTCGCGTGAGACGTAAAAGTCGCCCATAGGGTTATCGTCGATGAAGAAGACATAAGGGCGGTCGATATAATTCTCATTCGTGGCGCCGGGATGCTTGGTTATCTCCGGGTCTCCCTCGAAAACCGGAGCGGGAAGCACGGACGCGCTGCCGCCGTTGGAAGTGTAAAACCTGAATATCACCCATCTCGCCAGCGTTGGCGCCGTCTCCGCGCGTGGCGCCGCATCTCCGGCGGGGAGTTCTCCTTTGTACGCCAGCCGCCAGCCTTTCTTCTCCGATTTCGGAGTTGTCCATATCTCGACGAGGCTGATGCGTTTCTCAGGCGGCGTTCCCTCCGGATAAATGAAAGTTACCGCTCGAAGCACTGCCTCCTGATTGACATCCGTCAGCTTGAAACGCACCTCGACCGGCAGGTCGTTCTCCGCAAGTTCCATCGGCAGTTGCGGCGCGCCTGCTTTTGCGTCGCTGAACAGCCAGTACATCGAATTGGATTCGTAAGCGGCGGTAATATCCGCGGTTTTTGCCGTGCGGGGAAACGCAAAAAATGCCGCCGCCGCGATTATGAGAAAGTAGGTGAAGTGTTTTGTCCGCTTCATGTTATCACAAGAGTTGCTATGCGATATTATACACATTGAGGCGGTGAGATGTAAATGCTTCTATGATAGGCAGGGGACGCTGACACGAGCCGATTTAACAGCTCCGTGACTGCTAAAAAGTGTTGTTTGCTAAGCGGGCGTTATTTCAATTCAGCGAATCGCTTGTCGAGCCAGTCGGCGGTTTCTTTCAGCGCAGCGTTGAAGATTCCGGGGCCGCCGGTTTTCAGGTCAACGAACGCATGGTCGGAGTTTTCGTATTCGACCTGCGTGCAGTCGCGGCCGGCGTCCTTCATTGCCGCGCACATCTCCCGCGATTGCTGATACGGGACGAGGCTGTCCGAAAGGCCGTGCAGGAAAAACATCGGCGGCGCCTGCGTCGCGTATGTGACCGGCGATATCTTCTTTTTGAATTCCTTCTTATTTTTTGCGTTCTTGAACAGGACCGAATCGAGCATGCTCGCCGAGCTGCTTTTCATCGTTGTGAAATCGTGGATGCCGTACCAGATGACCGCGAACGGCACCTCGGTCGTTGCGGCGTCCGCCCGCTCGTCTCCGCATGTTGCCGGCTCGAAATCAGGATTGCCCGCGGTCACGGCCGTGATGGAGGCGAGGTAGCCGCCCGCCGAGAGGCCGATGATGGATATTTTGCCGGGATCAGCGCCGTAGTCCGCCGCGCGGGAGCGGAACCATTTCAGCGCGCATTTAACGTCGTGGATGTTCTCCGGGATGATGCCGCCGTCTTTTGCGAGCCGGTAGTTGGCGTTGAAAACGACGTAGCCGCGGGATGCGAGGTATGCGGCCACATTCGCTGAGTTTTCCATTGCTTTGTCGCCGGTGACGAAGCCGCCGCCGTGAATAACCACCATCGCCGGAGAGGGGCTGCTCTTCGGCGCAGACGGTATGAAGACGTCGGCGGTCAGCGGGCCCGTTTTTCTCGTTATGAATGTAATGTCTTTCTTGATGGTATAGCCGTCGGAGGCGAACACTGTCTGCGCCGTGAATGCGGCCAGAGCGAACAAGAGGGCGGATGTCAGGATGGCTGCTTTGTGTTTCACTTTAGTAACCTCGACTCAAATTTCCGTTCTTCATCGCCGGTTTTTCGTCCCGGTCACAAATACTTTAATGTATTTTATTGTTTTTTTCTGACATTTTTTCATTTTTTATGTCGGGTTAGCAGGCGGATCGGGCGAATTCTGATCCGGCGAAGCGTTTGAGGGCAAAAAAAAAGGCCACCTTCCCTGGTGGCTCTTTAGGAGGAGTTGCTGTGGCTAGCAGCAACCATGTCAATCACTATAATACTTCGGCATAATTCCCGGGAACTTTAGAGGTTTTACAAAAAAATTTTAAATTTTTTCGCTTATTTAAATGTTTATTTGAAATAAAGGGCTTTTTTGGGCGTCGGAAAGGCCCGTTCCACTCATTATTTTCATACTGTTACAAAAATAACTCTTTATTAAAAGGAAATAGAGAATATTAAGATTGACAAAAAACCGGGAAAGCCCCAAAATAGCCTGTAGTTCTATGGAGTTACAGGACAATGTCGATTTCAGCTAAAGGCGAATACGCGGTTCTCGCACTTCTCGATCTCGCTCTTGCGTATCCGGGCGGCACTCTTGTCAAAACTTCCGACATCGCATCGCGTCACGGGATTTCGAAGAAATATCTCGAACAGATTCTGCTCACTTATAAAGGAAAAGGATACGTTGGAAGCAAATCGGGGCAGAACGGCGGATATTTTATGGCAAAAGACCCGGCCGGGATAACGATTGCCGACGCGTTGCGGGCGGTGGAGGGGCCGCTTGCACCGGTGAGGTGCGTGAGCGTGACGGCTTACTCGAAGTGCTCGCGGAAAATCGAAGAGAAATGCGCACTACGGACTGTGTGGAAAGAAGCGCGCGACGCGATGGTTGGCGTTCTTGAGCGGACGACGCTCGAAGAGCTTGCGGGCCGCGCGCGCGCGATGGCCGGAGAGGCCCAAGATATGTACTACATTTGATAATGCCGCCCGGATATTAAGTCGGCGGTGAGGGAGAAAACATGAAAAAGCGAACGATCCTGATAGTTGCATCGGTGTTGTTTGTGGCGTTGCGTTGCGGCGCCGCGGCCGCCGAGGAGCGTATTTCGGTGTCCGGCGCGTGGGCGCTGTACCCGATGATGGTTGAGTGGGCGGGCGAGTACCAGAAGACGCACAAGGGGATAGTGATAGACGTTTCCGCCGGCGGCGCCGGGAAAGGCGCGGCGGATACGCTCGCGGGTGTTGTGAACATCGGAATGATTTCGCGTGAGGCGCATCCGGACGAGATCAAACAGGGCGGGGTTTTCATCCCGGTGGCGAAGGACGCGGTCATCCCGGTCATCAACGCCAAGAATCCTGTTGCTAAATCGCTAAAGACGCACGGGCTGCGGAAAGATATTTTTATTGAGATGTGGATGGAAGGAAAAAGCATGACGTGGGGCGAGGTAGCCGGCGCAAAGTCGAAGGAACCGGCGCGGGTTTACACGCGGTCGGATGCATGCGGCGCGGCGGAGAGCTGGGCGAAGTATCTCGGCGGCAAGCAGGAGGACCTGAAGGGCGTCGGCGTTTACGGCGACCCGGGGCTGCTGGAGGCGGTGCGCAAGGATCCGCTCGGCGCGGGCTATAATAACTATTCGTATGTGTACGATCAGAAAACGGGGAAGATGATGCAGGGTGTGATAGTGGTGCCGATCGACTCGAACGCGAACGGGAAAGTTGACCCGGACGAGAAGGTGGACACGCGCGCGATGCTCAAGAACAGCATCGTGAAAGGTGTGTATCCGCATCCGCCGGCGCGGCCGCTGTATGTAATGACGCTCGGCGAGCCGAAAGGCGCCACGCGGGATTTCATTCTGTGGATTCTCACGAAGGGGCAAGCGATGATTCCGAAGGCGGGCTATCTCGCGATACCCGATAAGGATTTGAAGAAGCAACTCGATTCGCTGAAAGCGGCGAAGAAGAAATAGTCACCCGGACGCGGATTTTAGCTTCGGAAATTGATTAATAGGGACATGAACAATGTTGTCCCTGCGTGTTGTTGAGATGTTTGCGGACGCGCGCCTCAGCGACAATTATGCAAATTTCGTCCGCCGGTTTTCTCCATAATTTCAAATTGTCCTTTATTAATATAATGTTTATAATAATCGCGGCCGGTGGATAGTGATGTCCGGCTTTTGTATTTTCCGGACCAAAGGAGATACTGGATGAAAAAGAATACGATCAGAATTCTGGCGATTGCGGTGGCGGTGTTCATGCTCGTGGCGGGTCCCGGCGGCATGAAACTCACTGCGCAGTCAGGCGCGGGGGAGAACTCGCTGGATGTGATCAGCTCGAAGGGGTATATCCCGAACTGGCTGTTCTGCGGCGTGTTTTCGACAGGCGTTCAGGGCGGGATGACGGGTCTGATTATTTCGCAGAAGGCCAACCTGACGACGAAGGATTACCTCGAAAGCGCGGGCGGCGAGGCGGGCATTGAACCTGTTCTCGGCATGAAGATCGACCGCGGCGGCGGCAAGTCGAACGAGTGGATTTCGTTCGAGCCTAAGGATTACGTGCTCGACCTCGGAGACGCCTATCCGAAGTTCAGCGAAGGCGTGATGTACGGGGCCGCGTACATGGACAGTCCGAAACCGGCGGCGCTGTATCTCGATGTCGAGGCGGTGTCCGGCGTTGCGATCTGGATAAATCACAAACTGGCGTGGCGGAGCAGTCCGGGGCTGCTGGGCGAGGCCGGCAAGGAGAAGGTGCTTGTCCAGTTAAAGCCGGGCCGCAACTTATTGCTGATAAAGTTCGCGGGCGTGAAGCTGCAGAAGGCGGCGGACACGCTCAAAGTGGATATGGAGGATGTGAAGAGTTTCGTACGAGGAGTGAGCGCGACGCTCGCCGAGGCGAGCGGGATGGCGGCGTCGGTGAAGGCGTCGCCTATGACGCTGATCGGCAACTCATCAGCGGCGGTGCAGAGCGCGCTGCAGCCGACGGGCTATTTCAGGGGCGACTCGAAGAAGCCGCTCATGGAATGTGCGCTGACGGTCGCGAATGCGGGCGAATCCGCGGTAGGCGGAATTGCCGTCGATGTGGAATCGAAGATGCTGAATTACAGGACGACGATCAACGTTTCTCTTGAGCCTCGCGCAAACAAGACGGTGCTGGTCCAGTTGCCGGTCGGCCTGAAGTTTGCGGGCAAGACGGCCGATGTGCGGATCACCGCGCACGTGGGGAGCAACAAGGTCGTCACGGACTCCGGTGTTTTCGTTTCGAAGGGCGTGCCGTCTGTCGATGAGACGGCTTACATTATTCCGGGTTTTCACGCGGACCCGGTCTGGATCGAGGATCAGCGCGACTACGCGGTGGCGCTGCTCGGAAGCGCGCAGCAGAACATGTTCATCACGGGCGCGGACCCTTACTACGGAGTTTACATGTCGGAGTTGGACACGACGAAGCCGTTCTACGATGCATATCCCGAGTTCCGCGAGCAGTGGAAGCGGCTCATCAAGGAGCGGCGGATCGGCAGCGGCGGTTCGTACAACCAGCCGGTCGAAAAGATGATAAGCGGGGAGGCGCTCGTGCGCAATTTGCTTTACGGCAAACTGTTCCACGAGAAGGTTCTGGGCGACACGCCCCGCGTATATATGGGATGGGACATATTCGGGCACGTCGCGCAGCTCTCGCAGATTCTGAAGAAGACGCGCAACGACGGAGCGATGTGGTCGAAGGCGATCGTCGGCTTCCCGCCGCTGTTCTGGCACGAGTCGCTCGACGGCACCAAGCTGCTCCACAAGCGGACGCAGTACGGCTCCGAGGCGAAGAATCTTAACGCGCTGCGCGACACTGTGAACGTGGCGTTCAACGAGTTCCGGAGCTACGGCCTGCGCTACGACGCGCGCCTCGATGCGGGCGACTTTAAGCCGCCGACGCCTTTCTACGCGGGGAACACGTTCTCCCTGCGCTCATTGCAGCCGAGCCTGTTCGTCACCGGAGTGGGCGGCAACAAATTCTTCCGTGGCGTGCTCGATGACATCGCGCAGGGCCGCGGCAAGGACATCCCGGTGACGTCGCGCGATATGTCTTACTACCATCAGGGTACCGGCCTCTCGCGCGTCGATCTCAAGATCGGCAACCGGCTCGCGGAGAACGGTGTGCAGAATGCGGAAAAATTCGCGGCGATTGCGAACCTGATGGGGATGCCGTATCCCGACAAGATGCTCGACAAGGCGTGGCGGCAGTTGCTGTTCGGCCAACACCACGATGCGCTCACCGGAACGATCAACGATAAGTCGTTCGTTGACCTGATGGCGGGATACCGCGAGTCGATGGAGCTGTCGTCCGAAGTGACGTCGGCGGCGCTCGACCACATCGGCGGCCGGATCGACACGGCGGCGGCAAAGGCGCCAGCGGCGGCGATCCCGGTGGTCGTATTCAACCCGCTCGCATGGGCACGAACGGACATTGTGCGCGCGAAAATCACGCCTCCGGCGGCGCTCGACGGCTTCACACTTTCCGATGCGTCGGGCAACGACGTGCCGTTCGAAATCGAGTCGCTGAAGAAGGACAACGACGGAAAGATAGTCGAGGCCGTGGCGGTGTTCGCGGCGCGCGTTCCGTCTCTTGGCTACGTGACGTACTACGCCGTTCCGTCGGACGAGCTGCCGCAGTCGGCTACGCGCTCCGAATCGGACGGCAGCGCGATCGAGACGGCCGAATACCGGATCGAGGTCGATCCCGCGAAAGGCGGCGGGATATCGAGTCTCGTGGACAAGATCGGAAATAAGGAATACATCAAAACTGAAAACGGAGTAGGCAACGATATAGTGAGACTGCGGGAGGACTCCGGGCGACACGAACCGCCGTGGGAGATTTTCACGACGGGCGACCCGAGTCTGACGAGCGACAACGCGGCTACTGTGAAGGTTGTCGAGGGGCCGGTGTCGAAGCGGCTTATCGTGCGAGGAAAGGTCGGCGACACGGAAACCGAACGCAGGATTATCCTTTACAACGAAGTGCCGCGCGTGGATTTCGAGACGTTTATCGAAGATTACAAGGGGCACAATTCGTCGGACAACGAGCTGTTCGCGGTGGCGTTCCCGGTGGACCTGCCGAACAGTGTACCGGTGTTCGAGGAGAGGTACGGCGCGGTTGTGAAGAAAAAGAGCCGCCAGAAGTACGTGTTTCAGACTTGGCAGATGCACAACTATTCGGACCACGGGATGATGACGGCGTATCAGTGGATGGACGAGAGCTGGTCGGTGAATCTGAAACTGATGGGTGCGGACGGCAGGGTGGTGTCGGCGTATCCGCTCGGGATGGTATCGATGGTGACGGACCACAATTCACGGACGGTGCGCGCGATGCAGTCGCTGCAGGATGCGCTTGTCCGGAAGGGCATCCACTCAACCCCGTGGTACGACGACTACGACGCGGGCAGGCTCTCCAAGTTGACTTTCAGCGACAGCACGATGCCGGACGATCTGAACAAGGACTTGGCGTTCGGCACGTCATTCAGGATTTCGCTGAACATAGGAAAGAACAATCTCTACACGCAGCGGGTGCTGGCGATGATGCCGCCGGAGACGGTGGCGGAGTTCGAACGGCGCGTGAAGGAGAACGGCTGGTCGATGATATTCGTGATCGACCCGACGGCGCCGGGCGAATGGCCGGACATCCCATTGCTGATCGTCAAAGGCCGCGACGCGGCCGGCCTCGATGCCGCGGTGGCTAAACTCTCGGACGACGTGAAACAATACGCCGAGATGCGTGTTCCCGCGTCGTGCAACGCAGCGACGGTGTCGCCCGGCCCGGAGAATTTCGGAATGGCGTTCATCAATCAGGGCAACATCCTGAACAGCGTCGAGCGCGACGACACGGTGGTGATGTTCCTCGTGCACACGGCGTCGTTCTTCCGGCGGCTGCCGTTTGAGCTGGTGCCTGAAAGCAAAACAAATGCGTTCTATTACTCGCTCTACCCGCACAAGGGCAACTGGGTGGAGGCGAAGTCGTTCCGCGCCGGTTTCGAGTTCAACAACCCGCTGACGGCGTGGCAATCGACGATGCACGGCGGCACGCTGCCGGCGAAAGGCATGGCGTTCCTGACTGTCGAGCCGACAAATCTCGTGGTGATGGCGGTGAAACCGTCCGGCAACCCGACGGCGGCGTTCTCGGCGAAGCCGAACGAAGCGTCGAAGGGGCTCACAGTTCGGCTGTACGAAGCTGCGGGCGTCCCAGCGGAGGGTGTTGTGAAACTCGCGGGCGGCATCAAAAATGCGTGGAACGCGAACCTGCTCGAAGAGAAACAGGCGGCGATGAAAACGGTGTCGGGAAATCTCCCGGTGTCGGTCACGCCGTTCTCGATCGAGACGTACGAGCTTGTCCCCGAATGGAAAAATATGCCGGTGTCGAAGACGGCGGCGCTGAACGAAACGGAGCGCGCGCAACCCGTCTTCTCGCGATACTGGATGCACAATGCGGGCGCGACGCCGCTCGGATTTTTTCCGGTATCGGTTGTCATGCAGGGAAATATTAAAACGAAGATACACATCCGGCAGGGCGGCGTGACGATCAACCGCGTGTCGGTCACCGTAACGAACGATTACACCGACAAGACCGTCTCCGGTACGGCGCGCATCAAGGTTCCGAAGGACTGGAAGGCGCTTCCGGAGTCGTTCAACTACGAGATCAAACCCGGCGGTCACCAGACGAAGGAAGTCATTATCTGCTTCCTCGGAGCCGGGCGCACCGGGCTGATAAAGGCGCAGATCGAGCATGGCGGCCAGACGATCGAAGACGTGATAGACGTTGACACAACATCGCTCCCGTTCGACGTCACGCGCGACGGCGACATTGTGAACGTGAAGATTTCCAACCCGAACGCGCAGCGTGTGAATGCCGAACTGAGTTTGATTGGGCCGGTGGAGAGCTGGGGCCGCGACCTTGCAGGCGGTTTCGGGCTGGTGTCCGTGTCGCCGCGCAACACCTCGGTGGCGCTCGACCCGAACGAGGAACGCACGTATTCATTCCGTGTCGATCCCGAATCGGGTGATGTGAATCCGTCGATCTGGCTGATCGCGAAACTTGCGTACTACGGCAAGGTTTATTACAAGGAAGTGCCCGCTAAGTAAGCCGGGCTGTACGGAGTCGCCGAATTCTTTTTGCGCGTGGCTATTCATTTAGCCGGCAAGTTGCGTTATTTTAAAAACAGGAAACATTAGAAGTATCGATTTGTTTTAATTTGAAAACGATTGTTATAATTTAAAGGAGAGGCGCATCCCGGGCGGCGGCAGTTTGAAATAAGGGCTTGGCGGGTATCACATAATAAAGCGGGGTGAGCTTTATGGCGCAGAGTCTGACAGTCGATGATAAGAACGATCTGCTCTACGACCTGAGGAGCGGTGACCCGAAACGGCGCGAGTTTGCCGTGAAAGTGCTCGCGAAGAACCTAGATTCGAGCGAAGTGATAAGATTTCTGCGTGGACTCCGGCCGCACGAGTGGGAAGGCAAGATAAGCGCTTGCAGCCTGTTCGAGCGGATCGGCGATCCGGCCTCGATAGATAAACTCAAAGCTCTAATACTCGATTTCAACCCGAAGGTGCGGCAGGCGGCAGCGAAGGCGCTCAAGAAACTCGGCGTAACGAAACCGTTCAGCGACGACGAAGTCGCGGAACTCGTCAGCTATCTCAACCACCCGAGCTGGTGGGTTAAAATGAAAACCATCCAGAGCCTTGAAGCGATCAAGGACCCGCGCGCGATCGAGCCGATCAGCAGGCTGCTTCTGGACGAGGACGAAACGGTTCGGCAAGCCGCGAAGGAAGCCATCGAGTCGCTAGGCAAACTGGATTCATGACATATCTACAAGCGATCCTCTTAGGAATAGTCCAAGGCATAACGGAATTTCTCCCCATCAGCAGCGACGGGCATCTCGTTATATTTCAGCATCTGTTCGGGCTGAAACAGGACATGATGTTTTTCGACGTAATGGTGCACTTCGCGACGCTGCTCGTGGTGTTTGTGTATTTCCGGCGCGACATCGCCGCGCTGATTGCGACGTTTTTCGGACGCAACGCGGATGCGTGGCCGCATACGCCGGGCAACGGTCGCCGAGTCGTGGCATGGATAGTGCTCGGCACGATTCCGGCTGTGTTTGTCGGCTTGTTCCTGAAGGACGCCGTCGAGAGCACGTTCAAATCGGTGGCGTTCGCCGGAGGCGGGCTTTTGTTCACCGCGTTGTTGTTGACAATCGGCAGCCGCGCCGGAGGCGGAGACAAGGAAAGCTCCGCGCTGAGCCCCGCGGGCGCGCTCGCGATCGGCATCGCGCAGGCGATCGCGCCGCTGCCCGGCGTATCGCGTTCCGGGTCAACGATTGCGACGGGGTTGTTGCTCAAACTCGACAGGAAAGAAGCCGCGCGTTTTTCATTCCTGCTTGCGATCCCGGCCATTTTAGGAGCAACCGTGCTCGAACTGAAAGACGTGCTCGAATCCGGAATAAGCGACATCGGCCCGGTGCTGGTCGGGATGGTGGTTGCCTTCATTGCCGGAATGTTTGCGCTCAATCTGCTCGTCCGCGTTCTCCAGCGCGGCAAGTTGATATGGTTCGCGGGATACTGTGTGATCGCAGGCATCGTCGCGATACTCCTCGGCATTTTCTCTTGAAAATTTTGAAATTCACATTTTGACAGATTGTGCTCTGTCGATTGTTAAAATATGAGACCGCGCGTGCTAAGCGAGCGGCCATCCACTTTCAGTGGCTTTGTGATTAATATAAAACTGTAAATTCACGGAATGATTCTCTATAATTCAATTTTGATGTTGCGGACCGGGGGATGTGCCCCCGGCGGGAGCTATTATGGATAAAGTAAGAAATTTGATGAAAAAACTGAAAACGCTCGCGACGACCGGCTTGGCGTGGGCGAAGGCGCACCCCGTTCCGGTGGCGATTGTGCTTGGCGTGATAGTGATTCTCTATGGTACGTTCATGGTGGCGGCGCTGAGGATACGGCATCGCGTGGCGGACTATCTGATCGAGTCCACCGGCGGCGAGTTGCAATATAAGAAGATCAGGGTCACACCGTCTCTCCAGATTGAACTCGACGACGTGACGCTGAAGGCGAAGGATAGTCCGCTGTCGCTGCCCGACTTGAAGGCAAGAAAGGTCGTCGCGCGCGCGGACCTCGGCACGTTTCTCGGCGGCAAGGTGAAGGTGGTTGAGGTCGGCATCGACTCACCGGAGGTTTCCATATACAAGGGGCCTGACGGCACTTTTAATCTTTCGAAATGGTTCGGCAGGATGAGCGTATGCACGGACACGGGGGCAGGCGCAGCGGTGCCGAACCGGGTGACTATCCACAAAGGACGAATTATGCTTGAGCCGCTTCCGGGGTCGTCGCGCGTGGACGCCACGGAGATTGCACGCGTGGACGGTTATCTGGGACGTACGGTGGAGAACAATGTCGCGTTCAAGGCTCGCGCGGTTGTTTTTAAGTCGTCCGTCGTCATTGAAGGCGGCCTCATTCCTTGCAGCGCGGAGGGGTTCAAAGTGTCCGCGAACACGGACAACTTCGATTTCTCGGCGTTGCGTGATCTTGTCGAGAGTGTGTCGGCGGGCAATATTCCGACGAAGAGAATGCCGACCGGCTCGGGGGCGCTGAACATGACCGCGGAGGGGACATTTGACAACCCGACGCTGAAAGGGCGGGCGTCGCTCCGTGATTTCGACACGGAGTTTTGGTTCGCCGAGGGGGTTCTGCACATTTCGGATTTGCATGCGGGTATCGGCGGCGAACGGTTGTCCGGATCGGGGTTGTTCGATTTCTCAAAGCCTGACATTCCGTTCAAGCTCGACATCGAGATGAAGAAGCTGCGCACGGAGAGAATATTTCGGAAGGTGTTCGGTTTTCGGACGGCGCCGGAGGGCGATCTTTCCGGGCATGTGTATCTGAGGGGCAGCCTCGGGACCAACACGCTGCGCTGGGACAACGGCGAGATCACGGTGGAGGACGGAGTTGTGAAGATACCGCCGGTCGGCGGAAGCTCCGGATCGAGCTTAATTGCGGTGCCGTTCAATAAGCTGACGGCTCGGCTCAACGGATCGGGCGACAGGCTGAACTTTATCAACATTGTGATCGAGTCGGACATATTCACGGCGAACGGATCGGCGTCGATCGGCGCCGGCAGCGGAAGCGCGCTCATTGCGCCGGACTCGCCGTATTCGCTGAGTCTGAAGTTCGACGTCGAGGAAGCGGAGGCTGCGGCTGAGCTGATCCCGTCGCTACACGAGAGGGTAGGCGGAAGGCTCACCGGGAGCATCGACATAAACGGCGTATTCAAGCAGAAGAGCGGTTTTAGCGGCGCAGGGACGCTGTCTCTGCGGGATGGCTTTATAGCAAATCCTTATGCGGAAGAATACGGCTCGCTCGGCGAGAGCATACAGCTCGACGCGGCGGACGCGCAGTTCACGCTCTCATCGGACGCGGTGGAGATAAAAAATGTGTCGCTTGCCGGCAATGGAATATACATCACGGCGCGCGGCTCGGTCGCGTACGACGGGCCGATGAGCTTACTCGGCAAGGCACAGCTTTCGCCGGAATGGGCGGTGAAGTTTTCGGGCCTGAGCAGGTATATCGACAATGAAGCGCCGATCGGGGCGGAGATGTTCGAGGCGGGTTTCAGTGTCAGGGGCACATTCCAGTCGCCGGAACAGGCGTGGATGCGGCCGACGGTGACGGGCGCGCCGCCGGAAGGACAGGGCGGCGTTTATGATATGCAGAACTCGGATGAAGATTGATCCTTCAAACGGTTTGCTGAGCTAATCGAATACGACGGAGATTTGCAACATGGTGAAACGAAATACAATCACGGCGGCTGTTATCATCGCGGCCGTTTTTTTATGTGTGCGGGCGGGAGCGCAGGAAATCTCGCTGACCGGCGTTAAAAACGTATCGGACATCAACGAGGTGAAGGTTCTGCTCGAACTTTCCGGCGCGGCGGCGTCGCCGAAGATTTTTACGCTGAACGACCCGGCGCGCATAGTGATTGACTTCAAGAACATCGGTGTATGGCAGGTCCCGTATGAGGAAGCGGTGAGCGACGATTTACTCAAGCACATCCGCACGGGGCGGCCGGAGCCGGATACCGTGCGCGTGGTCGTCGAGCTCGAATATCTTGCGCCGTACAAGGCGGCGCCGTCGGAGGACGGACTGTCGTTGCTGATTAGCATGCCGCGCAAGATCGCGCCGGAGAAGCAGACGGAAAAGTTTCCCGGCGGCATTTCGTACAAGCGGGTCCGCGAGATGAAGAAGTGGGGGCCGCTGACTTACCACGTGATGGATGTTAATTTGAGCGATCCGAAAATATCGGTGACGGTGGCGGCGGGCGAGGACCGGATCGGCGCGCGCGAGGCGCTCTCGTCGCTGGCGGAGCGAAAGGGCGCGGCGGCGGCGGTGAACGGCGGCTACTTTCAAATGGAAGACGGCAAACCGATCGACTTTCTCGTCATAGGCGGCAAGGCGCTGACGCTGCCGGAGCGGTTCCGGGGTTTCTTCGGGATAACGAAGGCGAAGAAACCGGTGTTTCTGCAACCGAGCGTGGAGATGACGCTGCGTGTGAACAGCGGGCGGCCATGGTACGTGCACAGGCTGAATCTCGCGCCGAAGGAGGGGCAGGTTGCTGTGTTCACGCCCGAGTTCGGGGCGACGACGGGCACGGCCGCTGCGCGTGTCGAGGTGACGGTTGTCGGCGGCGTGGTGACGTCGGTCG
>CAYPEK010000064.1:0-24114 GCA_964409645.1 uncultured bacterium
CCCTCTCCGTTTTATAGAAAATTTCAGTTCAAATTATAAATCTCCGTTACACCGGGGCAGGGCGAAGAATTAAGCATAATTGTAATTTCGATAGACTTAAGTTATTCCTTTTAAAAATATATACCAATGGATGTGATATTCAAATTTGAGAGGGCTGCTGTATGAACGTTATGAAAAACGATGACAGACAGATTGCATATTGTGGCATAAGGTGCGCGGATTGCGGACTGGGCAATGGGGAATTTGCATCAACGGCTGGAAAGACAGCGGAATTTATCGACTATTTTCGCCTTGCCGAGTGGTCTGGTTATGTACCCGGCGGCGAAGAGATTGATGTGCCGGCTTTGAAGAAAGGTCTATCATGGATTGCTTCAAGCGTTGGCTGTCCCGGTTGCCAAAAGAATGGCGGGCCGCCGGAGTGTCCGATTCGCAACTGCGCGAAATCATTAGGCTTCACGACCTGTGGCGCTTGCGATCAGCTCGACAACTGTGAGAAATTCGACTGGCTAGGCGAAAAGGTTCCTGAGCTTAAAATGAATCTGAAAAAAGAACATCTTCGCTGATTTGCGTAAATGGTTATAGTCGTATCGTTTTTTCTATAACTAGTACGGCTATTTTTTTGCTTTCTGTTTTTTGGCTGTCGCCAGTTTGAATTCGCCGATACCAACTTTTTGAAATTTTTCGCTGTTGGTCAGAGAAGCGGATACTGATGTGTATAAACTCTGAGCTTTTGTTTTGACATTCTTTCTTTTTAACATTTTTACTATATCGGTGACTTTCATGGTTTTATCGGGTTGCTTTGCCATTTCTTCTTCGATGATGCGAATCATGGGGCGGGGTTTTCTGCCTTTAGGCTTCGGTATGGGTTTTGCCATGTTCTTCTTAATATATTTAATTTCGTTTGATAATTCAGCGATAACGCTTTCGAGCTTTTTATTCTTTTTTTCCAATGCCTTAACTTTTCGTTTTAGGAAATTATTACCCGACAGCTCTTCTATGTAATTCCTGAATTCTCTAATATCCGCCATTTATACTTCCTCCTCAAATAATTTGATTCAAATAATATTAATATCATAAATATAATTATATTGCAAAAGTTTATTATCAATATTGTGTCTCGCGTATATATCATTTGATGATCGATAATGTTCGTGATTTTAAAAAACTGTAAATACAAGAAGATGTGAAAAGGATAAGTAAATGTTCTTATTATTACTTATGAATTTGAGATAATCTATCTGAATATTAGGTGGTTAACGGCGAGGATTAAAGTGTTATGAATTTGATGCCTGTTCTCCGTTTTCGAACTCTTCGGATATTTCTTTTTGCCTGATCGTTCGTTGAATTTCGTTCAGCAGGTCCTGACTTTCAAAAGGTTTTGTAATGAATCTTTTTGCACCTGCAACGAATGAGGACAGTTTTGTGGACAGTTCACGCTTCGCAGTCAAAATTATGATTGGGATATTCCGCGTTTTTTCATTTGCGCTCAGAAGTCGGCAGACTTCGAGTCCGCTGATTTGTGGAAGCATGAGGTCGAGCAGGATCACGTCCGGATTATCGGCCTCCGCTTTTTTTAAGCCCTCTTCGCCATTAAGTGCCGGCGTTGTGGAGTATCCGGCATCGCCGAGAATCGAGACCAGCATATCGTTTGTATCCTTGTCGTCTTCTATAACAAGGATCATTGTTTTTTTCTCGTTCATTGCATAGTTACCGCGAATCTTTAATAATAATGATACTATTGTAAAGGAAAATGAGGAAATGTCAACATAGGACAGCGTTAATTGGCTGTTCAAAATGAAAGGAAATGAGATGAAAAGAGCGGTTAGTCATTGTCCGGTATGCGGTAATCCGCTTGTAATATCGAGGATGACTTGTCAGGAGTGTAATACTTCGATAGAAGGCGCATTTGGACACGGTTTGTTTTCAGACCTGACGGATGAGGAAAGACGTTTTATCGAATTGTTTGTAATTGCGAGAGGCAACATTAAGGAAATGGAGAAGAGGTTAGGGGTATCCTATCCGACGGTTCGCAATAAACTGGATGCGATAGTTGCGAAGCTGGACAAGAACATACAAAAAGCGGACCCTGACACAAGAAGGCTAAGAAGAATAGAGATTATTGAATCAATAAAAAGAGGTGAAATATCGCCTGATGAAGGCGCGGCACTTATTGAAGAACTATAACATCACGGGGTATATAGGATGAGCGACAGCAAAGAAAAACTCGATATTTTGAATATGATAAAAGACGGGAAGATCACTCCCGAGCAAGGCATAAGGCTTATTGAAGCTCTGGATAGGTCAGAAACGGGAAATGATGACAAGCAGCCGGTTTCCGGGCAGAAAACTCCGGGCGGTCCAAGATGGATAAATGTTGAAGTTAAGGTGTCGTCAGCAGGAAAATATAAGAGTTTGACACCGATTCGTATCCCTCTTTCGCTGGTAAGGCTTTTCTTCCGATTCATCCCGAAGGATTCTTCTATTCCCGGGTCGGGAACCAATCTTGAGGAAGCGCTTAACAACCTAGAATCGGGGAAGCCGATCGAACTTCATTCAAGTGAAGGTGAAGAGGGAAGGTCGATAAGAATTTCAGCGGAATAACTTCAGCAATACTAATGCATCTTTTGACGCAAAGAAATCAAACTTAAATCATGTCAGTCTTTATAAGAGATTATAACTTTTCTATTTTTTCCAGTGCCTTCGCTCGTCGTCACGATATGGTCGAAATTTGATAGAGCGAGGTGCACGATTCTTCTGTCCTGAGGCGGCATTGGGGCGAGAGCTTCCGGTTTCTTGCTCTTTAAAACCTTTCTTGCAACCGATCTTGCCAATTTATGGATTGATTTTTCCCGCCGTTCGCGGTAATCACCGATATTAATCAGAATCTTTTTCTTATTGCCGTACTTCTTGGTCATTATCACATTTGTAAGGAATTGAATTGAATCAAGCGTCTGGCCGAATTTACCAATCAAAACACCAGTGTCGTCGCCTGAGATATCAACAAAAATGTTGTTTTCGCCTTCGTGAACGTCCAACTCATAAGAGGCGCCGAGAAGGTCGAAGATTTTAACAAGGAACTCCCTTACGACATCTTCAGGATTAAAATCCTCGCTGAAAGGCTGGGTGACGCCAGCGTTGAATTCGTCGTCATCGACTGATGATTCGGTAGCTGCTTTTTTATTTACGCTGTCCGGCTCTTTAAGTGTGACTCTCAATTTGACGGGGCGGGAGCCTATAAAACCAAAAAGGCCCTCTCGTGATGATTCAAGTACTTCTACTTCGACATCGTTTTCGTCAACATTGAGTTTTTCTAATGCTGTTTTTAATGCTTCTTCCCGGTTCCGACCTTCCTGAATTACCTCGGTCATTTGTGTTCACCTTGAATATTTGATCCGGAATCTGAAAATAAGATGCCCGGTCGATCCTCAAATTTACTTTTTGCCTTTTTTGCCCTTTTTCGATGTATTTTGTTTTCCTGCTGGGTATGTTCTTTTAGGAGAGCCGGAGCCGGACGTCGATGTCGATTGCTGTGATCCCTGCTCGGCGGATTTGTTGTCGCTATCGAAATGTAATTCATTGACATTCTTTTTAACGGCCTTCTTCTTTTTGCTATCAGTATTATTATCCGGTTTATTTGAGGTGATTTTTACTTGTTTAGCGTTAGAGCCCGATCCATGTTTGACGGAGGCGGCTGCTGTTTGAGCTGCGTTGTTGGTTTTTGTCAGCGCTTGCTGCACAAGCTGAAGAACATTTGATATGCCCCAATAAAGCAAAACACCCGTGGGCATCATGAAGGCAAAATAAACAATCATCAGGTTCATCATCCACATCATTGATTTTTGTTGTGGATCGACCGTCATCATTTTCTGCTGAATGATCGTTGTTACACACATAATCGCTACTACCGGTAGCGCCGGAACATATAAATATGTGTTTGATAAAAATCCGATTCCCAACCGGCTCAAGTCCACCATTCCGGGAATAATAAGATGGAGGTTGGATAAAAAGTCGGGTGATAGTTTGCTAAACGCCATGGACATGAGGTCCATGCCATAAAAGTTCTGATTGACGAATATGAAACCATTTTGGTCGGGATTCCTGAGAACCTGAAAAAGAATAATAAAAATCGGAATCTGAAGAACTAGAGGCAGACACCCGCTTATCGGATTGAAACCGATTTTCTTATAAAGAGCAAGCATCTCCTTATTTAATCGCTCTTTATCGTCTTTGAATTGTGCCTGCAATTCTTTAATCAGAGGCTGAGCCTGCTGCATCGCTTTCATGCCGCGAAGACTGCTTAGAGTTATCGGTAGAAGGATAATTCTCACGACAATCGTAAGGAGTATTATCGACCAGCCGTAACTGTGCGTAATGTTGGCGTAAGTATAATTTATAAACTGAACGAAAATTTCACGTAAGAAATCCACTTTGTGATGTCACTTTCTCCTGAATCAGCTTATTTGTGCAAAACCCTATATTCACGGCACAGGATCGTATCCGCCGCGCGAGAACGGGTTGCAGCGGATAATCCGTTTTACAGCCATGAAACCTCCACGAATCATACCATATTTTTCGATTGCTTCAACGGCATAAACTGAACAAGTCGGCTGGAATTTACACGCCGGCGGCATAAGCGGTGAAACAAATCTCTTATACAATTTAATCAGTGTGACTGCGATACGGGACACTTTTTGTTTCTCCCGGAAGGCGGCAGAGAAGTCTGCCTAATTCCTCACCGGCTTTGTTCAAAGTTTCTTTATCAATCTTTTGTTTATAAAGAATGATTACATCCTTTTTTTTCATCCCGGGATGCGGTTGAGTTCTGATAAGCTCTTTGAAAACGCGTCTTGCTTTGTTTCTTAGAACCGGATTCCCCAACCTTCTTGGAACAAATATGGCGTATGTAGAGTTGTCGTCCTCCGAGTAAGAAAAGATGATGGTGATATATCTGCCGTTTATTCGCCTTCCGAATTTGTACAGGTCGTGTAATGCGTGCCGGCCTCGGCGACGAACGGTTTTACCGTCAACCTCTTTTCTATACTGTGAGTCTTTTTCTGCCTTTTTTTCGGCGGGCATTGAGAACTTTGCGTCCTCCCTTAGTTTTCATCCGCGCGCGAAAACCATGTTTTCTTTTCTTGCGGCGATTATGTGGCCTGAACGTCGGCTGCATCACATTTACCTCTTTTCCAAATTCAAATATTACTCAAACTTAAATTTTATAACATACTAAAATACATATTTCAATAACAATAGAGAATTAATTATATATATCAGGCAAAATTCCTTTGCTATTGCTTTCTGATATTGCTCTCGATCTGCTTGAGAGCTTTGGCAAGTTCTTCCTCGCTTCTTCTATTTGCTTCAACCCTTTTTGCTGTGTTACATATAGAAGATGGCCCGACACCAAACATTTCACCAAGTTTTTCCAGCGGGATATCGGTCATGTTCCTGCACAAAAAGATAGCGGCATTTCGTGAAGGATTTGGCTTCGTATGATTGTCCACAACTGTGATTGCATCGACATTATAGAATTTCGCGCATTCATCTATAATCAATTTCGGGTCGGTTTTATCAGGGACTATATCGCTGGAATTATCTTTCATCGTTTCCGAGAACTTTGCGCTTCCGAGAATACGTGTTTTTTTCAGCAATATTGTTGTTGCGGACATATCGAAACCAATACCGGAATCCACAATCTGCTTGAACCTGTTTCTTATTCTCTGCTGCGATCCTTCAAAATACCACGAGACGTCTTTTGTATAGACCGAAGGTGGTTGATCGTTGGGCAGAACATATTGGGAATAGCTGCTCCACGGATATGAGGAAGGTTGATCCGCAATACCTTTCTCCAGCGGCAAGAGATGAATGTATCTCGTCAGCTTAAGAAGATATCTTTCCTTTTCGATAACAGTACTCAAATATCTGCCTTTGAAAAGCTGTTTGTTCGAATTTCGCCTTGTATTCACATAAGCAGTATAGTGACTGTTGATATATTGCATCGCTTTAGTGAGATTGCTGTTAGGAGTCTCAACGAGAAGTCTATATCCGTCATTAAGAATCGTAAAAGCATGCAGCAAGAGGCCATATCTGCGAACCGCGTTGTCGATAATCTCAAGAAAACGTCTTCTGTCGATGTCATCCTTGAAAAGAGGTTGGTCCGGTAAAGCCTGAGCAGCGATAAAATATGTAGCTCCGGGAAATTCTATTCGGGCTGGTCTTGGCACAGATGATGCCTCCTTAGCTGTCAAAAAAAAGCTATAATTAAGACCCGTTTGCTGGGTTGGCCCGAAAAACCGCTAATAACAAATCAGCAAAAAACTGAGCTGTTATCATGTCTAACTATTCAATACCGACAAAAAAAACAAAAAAGCCGTTTTTCAAAAAATACGTGCCGGCGCATTGTTTTCCATACAGACCACCAACAAAAAAGCCATATATAGACGCATAATTATATAATCCACACTTTCCATGTCAACAAAATTTACAGGTTAAGTAGGAATTGATAAAATACTATTGAATATTTATGAAGGGTTTTAAGGCGATTGGCCTACTGTCTGATTTTGTCTTTTTGTTAATGTCTGGGCTTCAGATACAATAGATTTAATGTCCAGATTCACTTTGAAGCTTTTGTTCTTTTTGAATAAAACAAAAAATTCAATATTTCCTTTAGGGCCGGGTAAACTGGAAAAAGTTGCCTTTTCCGCATACAAAGACAGTTTTTCTGCGCCATCAATGACTTCGTTTACTATATTTTCATGAATAACTGGGTCTCTTACTACTCCGCCTTTGCCTATTCTGTCGCGCCCGGCTTCAAACTGTGGTTTTACTAATGCGAGAATCGCTCCGTGAGGGGCAAGTAACGCGTAAAGAGCTGGAAAAACCTTCAATAAGGAAATGAATGAAACATCAACGGTTATCAAGTCGAAGTGCATACCGAAAAAATCTTCAGGAATTTCTTTAATGTTGATTTTCTCATAAATTTTTACACGTGGATCATTTCTGAGTTTCATATCGATTTGACCATATCCGACATCGACGGCATATACATTGGACGCACCGTTTTGAAGCAGGCAGTCGGTGAAGCCGCCGGTTGAAGCGCCGGCGTCAAGCACCGTTAATCCATCAACCGATAGTTCGAATTTCTTTAAGGCGCCTTCAAGTTTATCACCGCCACGGCTAACATATCTGGACCTATTACCGCGGATTCTGATTTCCACCGATTCTTCAAACATCGAGCCTGCTTTATCAGCGGTTTTGTCAACAATAAGTATTTCGCCGGACATTATAAGAGCCTGAGCTTTGTGCCTTGTGGGTGCAAAGCCTTTTTCCACAAGTAATATGTCCAGTCTTTTTTTTGCCATTAATCAACCAACAGGTCATGCGGCACACTCGCCGCTGATAAATGTATATTGCAGTATCTTATCCATGATTTCAAATATAGTTTGACGATAAAAAATAATAAAAAGAATACAAAGATAGATTTAACAGTGGCTTTTAGGCGGCGCTTTTGATTAAAATATTGTCGTGAAAATTTTATTTGCATACATGGGCGCGGAAAATCTCGGAATAGAATATCTGGCTTCAATCGTAAGAAACGCCGGGCATTCGGCAGAGCTTGCTTTTGATCCAGCATTATTCAACGGTCAGCTTATGTGGGATGTGCCGTTTTTAGCACGGATGTTCGATATTCGGCCTAAAATCGTTTCGAAGATATTAACTGAAAAACCTGATTATGTTGCGTACTCATGCTTTACCGGAAATTATCGTTGGGCATTGTCGATCGCCGAAGAGATAAAAAAAAGTGATCCTGACATAAAAAATTTGTTCGGTGGCGTGCATGTTTCGGCAGTGCCCGAAAAGGTGATTGCTCAAGAATGCGTGGATGCAATCGCGGTGGGAGAAGCGGATTCGGTCTTTTTAGAATTAATCGAATCGATCGAAAATGATACCGTGCATGTTCCCCCGGGAGTATGGATTAAAAACAGGAATGGAGAAATACGAAAAGGAATCAATCCGCAATTGCCTGTCGATCTCGACACAATTCCGTATCCGGCAAAGGATTTGTTTTACGACAAGGTTCCTGCTTTGCAGTCTCATTACATGATAATGACGTCGAGAGGATGTCCTTACAATTGCACATATTGTTATAAAAGCCTTTCAGCGTATTCTCAGGAAGGTGTAAATCCTATTAGGAGAAGATCGGTTGAAAATGTAATTGGAGAACTCGTTGAAGCGAAAGAAAAGTGGAATTTGAAGATCGTGGTTTTCAGAGATGATGTGTTCACGCTTCAAAAGAAATGGCTACGTGAGTTTTGCCATGAATATAAGGAGCGGATCGACCTGCCTTTTTTTTGTTATACACATCCCGCGGCGCTCGATAGTGAGACGGCTGACCTGATAAAAGAGAGCGGTTGTTTTTTTGTTACTATGGGAATCCAGTCTGTTGATGAAAAACAAAGAAGAGAGGTATTGAACAGAAACTACACGAACGAACAAGTGAAAAGAAGTATGGATTTGTTGAAAAGCAGAAAAATAGTAGTGTCAGTGGATCATATTATCGGTTTGCCCGGCGATACGCCCGAGAACATGAAGAATGCCCTTGCATTTTATAACGAAATCAGGCCAGACAGATTGTTGACTTTTTGGCTGACTTACTATCCCGGGACTGAAATAATGGAGAAAGCGTTAAAGGCGGGATTGATAACGGCGGAGGATAAGGAACGAATCGAAGATGGGTATGGCGGCCACAGATACAGTGGAGGCGGAGCCTCAAAAATCTCTAATCCTATAAAGCGCTTTCCTTTCTTTTTTGCGTTGATCCCATTGTTCGGACAAAAACTTACACGAATTTTATTCAAGGCAGGTTTTGAGAAAATATGTCCATCCTCTTATGCAGCTCATAATATTTTATTGTCTCTGAAGGCTCTGATTTCCGGTGACACTTTTTTCAAATACAACATAAAATATTTACTTGCGAAGAAAAAAGTGCCGTGAAATAAGCAAAAATATGAAGATTGTTAATAATTTCACAAAGTAGCACCCCGAGTTTGTGATTAATGTTTGTTTTCTTGACTGCGATTTTAAATTTCATAAAATTAGGCTAGATATTGTGAGAAAAAAGGTTTGTGCTTAATATATTAGAGATAGTTTGTTATTGTGGATAGTTTTATAAATTGATAAATTTAAACAATTATGAAGCCGGAAATTTATAAAGAGCTAAATAACACTTCAGTTCTTGTCGTTGACGACGACAGAGATTTTGCTGAAGTGTTACGCGACCAGCTTGAAGAGATCGGCCTGAAAGTTGTAGGGGTTGCGAACAATGGGTCACAGGCTATTAGGATGGCGGAGGAGTTGGACCCCACACTTGTTATATTGGACATAAGGCTAGGGGACCCGGCGATGGACGGTATTGAAGTGGCGATGAAAATAAATGCCGTTGAACCGAGGCCGATCATATTTCTGTCCGCTTTTCACGAACATGAATATGTGGAACGCGCGTCGCTTGCCGGAGTGTTCACATATCTTGTTAAACCGATTTCAATCGACAAGATGGTTCCTTCAATAGTGCTTACATTGGACAGATTTAAGGAAATGATTTCTCTGAAGGCAACAGTTGACGATATGCGTGAAAGTCTTGCAAACAGAAAGATCATTGAGCAGGCCAAAGGGCTTTTGATGCAGAAAAAGAGTATGACCGAGCAAGAAGCTTATTCATCGATAAGAGCGAAAAGTCAGGAAGAAAACAAACCGATGGTTGACATTGCGCAAGCAATATTGATATTGGAAGATTTGCTTTAAGGTTTTTTTGTTTTTTTGAGGTCCGGCATAGCATGCTGAAGATGGCGGACTAGGCGATGAAGCCTTCCGGATCTGTATTATAAAATAAGAGGTATGATTGCCGGGAGAGCTTGCTATTGTTTCATATTAATGTCTCCAAAAAAAGTGGAAATCAACCTCTAAGATGGGGGTATTGTATTGAAAAGGAAAACGAGTCAAGAGCCGGCAAAACCTGTCGAAATGCACATCGAACCAATTAAGAAAAGAATCAGAGCGGAATGCCCGGATGTTGAAATCAGTGTGCTTGCAAGTTCTCGAGATAATGTGGGAGGAGTCCTTTATGTGAGAAATGTCCCGACGGAACTTGTCAGCCGGATAAGGGTTTCAACCGAGTATATTATGGTACCTCTCGACGATCTTCCCGACACGGACATTCTTATTGTCCCCCTTCCCGACAGGCTGGATGCGTTTCCGGAAAGGGTGCCAGTCAGTAATTTTATTTGATTAGGAGTTTTTTAGATGGAAGAGTTTGTTAAGGTGCTTATTGCCGACGACGACGACGATTTTCGAGAGATGCTCGGAGGTTTTCTTTCAGGAGAAGGGTATTCTGTTGTTGAGGCTTGTGACGGCGCGGATGTGTTCGATACGGTTCTGAACGAAATGCCCGATATAGTGCTTCTCGATGTAATGTTGCCGTCGAAAAACGGATTCGATATTTGCCGTGACATAAAAACTGATAAAAGGACAAAAAAAAGTAATGTAATTATGTTGACTGTCAAAGACGGTCTTCCCGACAAGTTGTCTGGTTATGTCGCGGGTGCTCAGAGATATTTATGCAAGCCGTGTACTTTAGAGGATATAGGCGACTGTCTGCGCGCTGTTCTCAGACAACGACGACTCACTCATCTTCAACACGATCAGGATATCCAGAATTAGCTGCGACGATTCTATTGTAAAAATCATTTATAAAAACTCAGAAACCTTCTTTCGAAAACATACCGTATTTATTCGTGATGGGCATTCTGCGATCTCGTCCGAAGGCTTTTGGAGTTATTTTAACGCCGGGCGGCGCTTGCCTTCTTTTGTACTCGCTAAGATCGATCATTCTTATAACGTCATTTACCACATCTGAGTCGTAACCTGCCGCGATGATGTCTTCTTTCGATTTGTCATCTTCGACGTACAGATGAATGATGGAGTCCAACAGCGGGTACGGCGGCAATGAGTCTTCGTCTTTTTGATCTGGACGGAGCTCGGCCGTGGGAGGCCGTTCTATTGTGCTGACCGGAATAAGCTCACGGCCAATCTTTTCATTCACATAATATGAAAGTTTGTAAACCATAGTTTTCGGGACGTCTTTTATGACAGCAAATCCGCCGGCCATGTCTCCATATAACGTGCAGTATCCGACTGCTGTTTCGCTTTTGTTGCCTGTTGTCAAAACAAGCCAGCCGAATTTGTTGGATAGAGCCATCAGGATATTTCCACGTATTCTGGCCTGTAAGTTTTCTTTTTCCAAACCGGATTTTCCGGGGCCGAGTGATTCTCCGAGTTCGCTATAGTACGACCCGAGAATTTCCGATATCGGAACTTTGTACAGCTTAATATCAAGATTCTCCGCGAGTTTTTCAGCATCTGACAGTGTGCCGTCGGAGGTGAATTCCGACGGCATTGTAACGCCGATTACGTTTTCTTTGCCGAAAGCATCGACAGCTATGCACGCTGTCAGTGCTGAATCGATCCCTCCACTCAATCCTATTAAAACCTTCTTAAATCCGTTTTTTGTTATATAGTCGCGGGTGCCTAAGACGATGGCTTTGTATATTTCATCCACTTTTTCCATTTTCGCGCAAA
Organism: uncultured bacterium; assembly: GCA_964409645.1. Taxonomy (GTDB): domain Bacteria; phylum UBP15; class UBA6099; order UBA6099; family UBA6099; genus CAYPEK01. The sequence goes on from CAYPEK010000064.1 coordinate 11,635, forward strand.
TCGGACACTGATTGATGTTACGCTTCGTATCCGATTTGATCTTTGAAGGCACAATTACAATTCCCGGGTGTTGCGAGGCAACAACAGTCGAATGCTTGCTTTCGTCTTTTTCCCGCAACGGTAAATCAATCGTTACGATGTTTTCATCAAATCTTGGGGAAGAGCAAATCATTGTTCCATCCGGATTTGCAACAATGGCTCCGCCGTCAAAAACCAGTTCGTCCTGACCGCCTAATAGATTTGTGTAACATACATAGGCTTTTGATCGCCGGGCGAGCCCGCAAACAAGACTCTCTCTGATTTCTATTTTTCCTGCGTGAAAAGGTGAGGCTGAGATGTTTACTATAATTTCAGCGCCGTTTTTTATCGCGCCCTTTTCAGGGACACCTTCGGACACCCAGATATCTTCGCAAATGGTAACAGCGATAATCGTGTCGTTCAATTTAATGGCAAGGGGTTTCGAGCCTTGAGTAAAGTACCTCTTTTCATCGAACACGCCATAGTTCGGCAATTCTATTTTGTCGTAATATGCTTGCAGGTTTCCGTCTGAAATAACCGCCGCCGAGTTATGAACCAAGCCATTATCATCAACTCTTGCATATCCGACGATTGCGCATATATCTTTGGTAAAAGGCAACAGGTGGTCTATTGCGCGCAGACTATCATTAGGAAATGAAGGACGAAGGAGAAGGTCTTCCGGCGGATAACCGCAAAGTGCAAGTTCCGGGAAGGCGATGATGTCAGATTCAAGCTCTTTTGCCTGTCGAATCGAATCAGCGATCTTGGAAATATTACCTTTGAAATCACCAAGGATGGGATTAATTTGTGAAAGTGATATTCTTAATATATTCATCGTTTTATCTATCTATAATTCTAGTTATTTAAGGCCCATAAAAATTAGTATTTAACCACAAATTTATCATACATACAATAAATATTATTCTTTTAACTTGCAACAAACATCCGAAAACAAAGATAACCACGAGTAACAAGAAAACGTCGTAAAAGGAAACGGCAATATTCTATGGTATTGTGTCTTGCGCTGAACAGAATTTTTTATCTGTACAAATAAAAAATTAGATATTAAAATTATGATGGGTGTGTAATATCGGCAATCTTGCCGTTAAAGGGGTGATGGTGATGTATGAGCGGAGCAAGAAGCTTGAAAATGAAATCCTCAAAATTCTAAAAAAGTCAGCCAAACCCGTAGGAAGCACTTTTATTACGGAAGAACTTGCGGTTGCCGGTATTGATACTAATGAACGTACAGTTAGATTTCACCTCCGGAGAATGGATGAGGAAGGTCTGACCAGAAAGGTGTCTCGACGAACCGGAAGGGTCATTTCCGAGAAGGGGGCGACTCATCTTGAAGGCGTCAATATCATGGGACGTCTAGGTTTCATTGTGTCCAAGATTGACGGACTCAGTTACAACATGGATTTTGATTTTTCTAAAGGCGAAGGAATGGTGGTGATGAACTACTCGATTATTCCTTCGGAGTTTCTGCTGCGCGCGTTGGATGAAATAGAGATTGCTTTCGGAGCCGGCCTTGGAATGGGCAGGTTGGCTTTGATCAAAGGCGCCGGTGAAAGGATTGGGAATACAGTTGTTCCGGAAGGCAAGGTCGGTATAGGAACAATATGCAGTGTTACCTTAAATGGTGTATTACTTAAACAAGGGATTCCGGTTCTCTCGCGCTTCGGGTGTTTGTTAAGACTTGAAAAAGGGCAACCGGTTTGCTTCACGGAAATGGTTGATTATTTAGGAACAACAGTGGACCCTCTGGAAGTTTTTCTGAAGGCGGGAATGACGAGTGTGGGAGAAGCGGCGCGTGGTCGCAGCGGAGTGATAGGTGCAAGCTTCAGGGAAATTCCGATTGTTGCCGGAGGCGGACTCGACGGGATACACAAAAGGCTTGAACGACTCGGTTTGGGAGGAATTATTTCAGTAGGCAAACCGAATCAGCCGCTTTTGAATATGCCGGTCAATGAAGGAATGATAGGTATCGCGGTAGTGGGCGGACTTAATCCGATTGCGGCTGTTTATGAAATGGGAATTCCCACAGAGAGCGCCGCGCTTCATTCCCTTGCAAGCTACAGCGAGCTTGAGAACTTTGAGAAGCTTCGCTCGCACGCAATGGAACTTTTATGATATATTAATGAGAGTATCTGATGATGAGAGGATGAGGGATGTCCGATCAGGATAAAAAAAGTGTGTTCGAGGATATGGCCTTGCCTTATCTTGATATTCTGTATGGAACCGCGCTTAGGCTGACTCATGCTCCTGCGGACGCTGAAGATTTGGTTCAGGAAACATATCTTAAAGCATACAGGGCTTTCGATCAGTTTGAAACCGGCACCAACTTCAAAGCGTGGATTTTCAAAATTCTCACAAATAATTTCAATAACAAATATAAAAAAGACAAAAGAACTCCCGAATCCCTGAGTATTGAAGACACACCTGACTTTTATTTGTATGACAAAGTCAGTGACTTGAATGTTTCCGGAGAAGAGAATCCGGAAAGGGAATTTCTTAAAAAATTCATTCCCGACATAATAAAAAAAGCGGTTCAGGACCTTTCTTCCGAGTATCGCATGGTGTTCATACTTGCGGATGTAAACGGTTTTTCGTATGAAGAAATTGCAGCTATTCTTGATGTAAATATTGGAACGGTAAAATCAAGACTATTCAGGGCTAGGCGGATGCTTCAGAGGGCTCTCTGGGAATATGCAAAAGATGAAGGGATCGTCAAAGGGGAGAAAGAGGTTATTAATTAAATTTAGATTTTTTTATGAATTTTTTTACCATATTTGTCTAAACTTTATATAGAGTATGGCCGAAAGTGTTCTTGTGCCATGGGTAAACGGATAAGCTGAATGTTGGAATTGACACAAAGTTTTCAACATTATGTTACAGCAGCGCCTGCTGTTGCATATCTGATAGCCTTCGCCGTCGGATTTATGACTAGTCTTACTCCATGTGTTTATCCTATGATACCGATCACTGCCGCATACATCGGCGGGAGTTCGTATAAAGGAGCGTGGGGCCGAAGTTTACTTCTGTCCTTGTGTTATGTGCTTGGTGTTTCATCCATGTATTCCGTTCTTGGCGCCGTGGCGGCGTTGACTGGGATAATTTTCGGCACTTTCGCTTCAAGCCCATATATCAACCTGATACTTGCGATAATATTCATCCTGCTGGGTTTGAGCATGCTGGACGTTTTTGCTATCCCAACGCCAAAATTCATGCAAGGCGCGGCAGCACAAAGGAAGAGAGGCGGTTTTTTAGGCGCTTATCTCATAGGGCTTGCGACGGGATTCATCGCCACGCCGTGTACAACTCCGGTTGTTCTTGCCATATTGACTATTGTTGCTAAAAAACAAAATGTTCTTTACGGCACAACTCTGCTGTTTGTTTTTTCGCTCGGCATGAGTGTGCTGTTGGTTGCGGTGGGTACTTTCGCTGGGTCGATGGCGGTTTTGCCGAAATCCGGCGAATGGATGGTTAAGGTCAAAAAATTCTTCGGGATTCTCATGATGGTTTGCGCTGTATATTTTATAGTTCAAGCGGTTAAGATGTGGCTCTGAAACGAATGTGACAATGTGGCCGAAATTGAGTTGATTAAACAGGATTACAGATAATGAAAAAGACAATTGCCGCGTTACTTGTTTTTATCTTAAGCGCTGTTGTTATTACAGGATGCAAAAAGACTCAGGATAAAAAAGTAGAGGCGAAAAAAAGCCCCGGAAGTATTGAATTGACCGATCTGAATGGAAAGAAAAACAAGTTAAAGATATTGACTAATGGCAAACCGGTGATGATTTCTTTTTTTGCAAGTTGGTGCGCGATATGTATCAAAGAAGTTGAAGAAAATAATAAGATTTATAAAAAATATAAAAATTCGGGTTTACTGGTGTATGGAATCAACGTCGGCGAAGACAAAAAGTCGGCGATGCAGTTTATAAAAAAGTATAAAGTTGAGTATCCTGTTTTTGTTGATAAGGATGAGACGGCGGCGAAATCGGTTGGGATGATAGGACTGCCTTTAAATATTATTTATGATGGCGATTTTGAAGAAGTTTTCAGGGATGCGGTTCCTCCAACAGATGATTTGCTTAAAAGGATAACAGGAGCAAAAAAATGAGTGCCGGAAAAAAGGCTGTTGTTTTCGTGCTGTTCTTGGTTTTTGTTGGTTTTTTGTTTTATATGGGAGGAAATAAATTAGGAATAACAGGGCAAAAAAAGACTACAGATATGAGTGGAACGATGCTGATGGACCTTCCGCAAGCGGAAGGCTTTCCGATATTTATAATGTTCTATTCTAATACTTGCGCAATATGTGAGAAGTTGATGCCGGATATATTGAATTTTCATAAAGAGCTTGGCAATAAAGCGTATTTTTTATTAATCAATACCGATTTGCCTGAGACGGAACGGATAGTAAAGGATTTCAGGGTGGAAGGGCTTCCAACTTTTTTTTGGATTACAACCGACAGAAAAATATTTGATAGCAAGGTCGGGGGATGGCCCGCGAAGGAAATTCATAAAACAATTTTGGACCTGATTGAATTTTCGAACGGGAAAAGAAATTAATTTCCATAAAGGTGAATTATGTTGACTAATAAAAAAAACATAGCGTTGTTTATTTATTTTTCAATAATTATTCTTATATTGGCGGGTGGTTGCGGGAAGAAGAAACTCCCGAAGGAATTAGGCATTAAGCCGACGGATAAAGTTAAATGGCATCAATGGGATAATAAAGCTTTCGAAAAAGCGAAAGCGTCGAAAAAGAATTTGATGGTTGTTGTTTATTCTCCGTGGAATACATCCGGTGTTTCTAAGATAAATGAAGTTTTGGACGATGATCGCAATTCTGACGTTGTCAACAAGGAATTTATTCCGGTACTTGTTGATTCGGAAAAAAGGCCGGATATTTCGAAGGCGTTAGGTGTGGGAAACAGGGCGGCGGTCATAACTAAAGACGGCGGCATTTGCGAGTGGCGAAACGGTGAAAATACATGTGGTATATCAAACGAGGCGAAGAAGATTTTTCGTAAGATTAAGAAGAAGTCGGGAAGTTTAGTAAGTGGAAATGACGCAATATTTTATGAAAAAGTGAATCAGATTTTCCCGATGCATCCGAAATCCGAAGGGAAGGATTTGGACTATGCTGTCGAGTATCTGATAAGAAATTGCGACAGGTCGGGAAAGTATGTTCCGTTAAGCAAGAAACCCGCAAACAATCCGGTATGTGACGATAATATCGATTATGAGAGAATAAAAGTCCTTATTTTGTGGTTGAGAAATCACAATAGTAACAAAGTCGAAGCAGAATTAAACGCGGAACTAAAGAATTTCGACGATGTATATGACAAGGAATGGGGCGGAGTCAGAAAGGAATTATCGGGAGTAAATAAGGGCGCGAAATTGCTCGATACGAATGCTGCGGACATCGAAGTGTTTTCAGATGTTTTCAGGCTGAAAAATGACGACTCGTATTTGGAAAGAGTAAAAAAGAATGTTGAATATTTAGTTGATTACCTGTCTGCGAAAGATGGCGGTTTCTACGGCGGTCAGACATTCGACATATTTCTCGGAGAAAAGGGCTGGATGAACGGAGAGGATTATTACCGTTTGCCAGACAAGGATAGAACTAAACTCGGAATGCCGGTCAGAGACAAAACAATATACACAGATAGAAACGCGAAACTTTCTGCCGCGCTGATTAAAAGCGGGGACATGTTATCAGATGTCGAGTTCAGAACAAAAGGGCTCGAAACTTTGAATTACATTATGAAAAACGGGTTCGATCCGAAACTCGGCGCTGCACATTTTATCGAGGGAAATAAGCCGTTTTTGTTTGGGATACTAGAAGATAATGCTGCTATTATGGCAGCATTATTGGAAGCATATCAGACGACAGGCGATAACGCATATCTTATAAGCGCGGAAAAGGTTGCGTTGTTTATAAAGAAGATGTTTTATGACGACAGCAAGAAGATTTTTTTAGCTATAAGAACAGATGACAAGATACTGAAGAGAATGCTTGAAGGCAGAATAGATGAAACGTCTAATTTTGTGATGATCGAGAATCTCGAAAAACTTTATCACATTGACGGCAAAAAGGAGTTTAAAAATCTATCGGATTCGGTCGTTGGCGGCTTCAAAAAGATATATTTGAAGAAAGGCGCTTTAGCGCCTGCCGGTTTCGTTTTAGCTGCTTATGCAAATAACACATATCCGCTTACGGTGGCGGTTGTAGGATCGGCGGATGATCCGAATACAAATGATATGAGGGCTGAAGCAAGAAGATTTTACGAACCGCTGAAAGTGGTTATGACGCTCGATCCAAAAAGGGATAAAAAGAGGCTTTCAGAGCTTCCATACAGAGCCAGAGAATCGACAACGGTTTACGCATGCCTCGAATCAGCATGTTCGATGCCGATAAAAAGCAAAGAAGAAATCGAGCCGAAATTGAAGAGATTTAATGACCGCTTCATGGGAGTAAGGCGATTCGAGCGCAGTTTTTGATTTCAACGAAGATAATGTTTGCGTATCTCAATGCCGAGTCCCGGTGTATCGGGAACTGAAACCTTCCCGTCTGCTATAATAAGTCCGTTTCCGGCGGTGTGTTGATCGAGACAGAGATGTCCGTCGAGATCGGCGTATGCGACCGGTTGTTGCGAAAGAGCTATATGCGCGGCAGCCGTCAATGAAATCGGCAGTTCGTTTGTGCAGCCGATGTGGATTTTTCGTCCTGTCATTCTTGCGGCTTCGCAAATACGAATGGTTTCGGCTAATCCTCCGCAGTTCATAAGCCGCACCGTCAACATGGGACAGCCTTTTTCGAAGAGCAAAAACGCCTCTCGCGCATTTTTAATATTTCCGGATATGGTAACCGGAGCCGGTGAATTTGCTGACAATGCCATAACTTCATCGATGTTCTTCTCATCGGTTTGAATTTCTATAAGCTCAATTTCCTGAGGAGTATGTTTTAATAGTGATTTGAGTTTCTTTATAGTGCAATCCGAACTGACTGACAGCCTGAATGAGATATGGCTTATTTCCTTTGATGCGGCATTAACAAATTCCAACTTTTCATCAGGTTCCGCGGAAGGGGCGAGCCTGAATGATTTGAGCCCATTCTCTTTATATTTTTTAATGGACTCAATCATTTTTATAGGTTCAGCGTCCATCACGGCAATTGATGTGGGAATATCGTCTCGGTATGAGCCGAGAATGGAATCGAGGGGCGCATTCAAATACTTTCCCCATATATCGAATAACGCTATGTCGAGTGAGGCCTTCAGGGCCGGATTATCACGCGTAAGCTCAGAAACCGATTCAAATATGCGTCCAAGATTCGAGGGATTGGAGTCAATAAGGGCAGGGGAGATTCTCTCTTTGAGATCGTCGTGAGCTTTATCTATATCGTCAGGGTTGATAGTTGCGCTGCCCCATCCTGAATGGCCCGCATCCGTCCTGATATTAACCACTATTGTTTCGACATTTTTATTGTTTGAGTATTCTTCTTTGAATGGGATTGAAAGTTTGAATACATGTACCGCCTGAATATCGAAATGTTCACTCATCGGTTCGTCTCCGGTATTAATTACTGTCTGAGATTATATTAAAGTTTCGATCAGAAAACAAAACAAATGCCTGCCGAAATATACAACGGAAGCATTATTTCTTTTCATTCATCCTCTGAGTGATCGTAGGATCCTTCGCATTTGGTATATACGGAACCCTCAGAAGAGTAATCGCGGCAAGGAACATGCAGAGCGTGCCTTGGAAGAACACCCATCTGTAACCGAGGGCGGATGACTTCAGCGTAAAATCGATTGCTAAACCGGCGATAAAGACACTAAGCAACTGGCCTATTCCGGTCACCGATGAATAAAACCCCATGTACAACCCCATCTTGTCTTCCGGCATGAGAGTGGGGAGTATAGCGGCCATGATGACAAAGCATATCGTCAATCCGATGGCTGCAAAGAAGATAACACCCATTGCTATGAAAAGAACTTGTGTCGTATGTTTTGAAATTATTTTACATAATGATTCGAAAGCCTTGGTTGTCGTTGCCAACGCTTCATTATCGGAGCCCATCACTTTCGCAACCGCTGCATTGCACACTTTCTTATCGATGTCTCCGTTCAAGCACCATCTCATAACATCCGACTTCTTGTCGTCCGTCAATCCGTCTTTGTTCGCATCGAAGGGCGGATTGAACTTTTCGCTTGTGAAAGCAGACAGATCGACTCCCGCCATATCGAATCCGAGCTTGTCTGCGATTTCGATTACGGATTTCTTTTTCGTTAAATCATAACCGGATACAGGGGAGGACGGTCCGATAAGAATATAGCCCGCCAGCAGCCCGACAAAAATTATCGACATACCAACGAAGAGATATTTTTTTCTGTTCAATTTGTCGCCGAGAATTCCCACGGGGACAGCGAGTAGAATCGACACCACAACGACCACTCCCAAAACCAGCCCTGCTTTTGTCCCCGGTACGTTGACGTAATATTCCATGAACTTGGTGAAGTAAACAAGGAAGGCCCCAAGCGCAAGCCAGAAAAAGAGGTTCGCAAGCATGAACCACGACAGTTCCGGAAGTTTCGGAAGATCCCGCGCAATGTCAAAAATGCAATTAAGCATTGCCTTGGATTTATTTGTTTTTTTGGGCGGCTCTACGGGTAATGTTTCTTTTATAGAGAAAACACTTACAAGAGTACCTACAAGGATCGCTCCCGCCAGCACGTAGAATGCAAGCGGCTTATTCATTTTATAAACTATCGAAAGCAGAACGACATACGATACAAGTGTCCCAACTCCGCCGAAAACGCTGAAAAACGCGTTAGCCGTTCCGAGCTTTTCATTCGGCACAACTTCTGGGACGAGTGCATAAAACGGAACCGCCGAAAACTGCATACCGAAATATACGACTGATATAACGGCTACGAGCATCCACACACTCGGCATGTGAGGTACAAGAGCGATTAACGGGGCGGAAATCAGTCCGCCGATCAACATCAACGGCCGTCGCTTTCCCCAGTTCATCTGCGTTAGATCGGAAAACAATCCCATGAAGAGAGAGATGGCTATCATAAACTTGCCGATGTCGATAATCAGGCTGATCATGATGTTGGAAAGGCCGAACTTTGAAGTTAAAAACAGCGGCATTATCGCCCCGTCGAAACTCCAGAAAGCAACTATTCCAAAGTTAATGACATTCAGAAGTACCATCGTGCCGATCGTTACGTTTTTCTTCTGATCCATTTAATTGCTCCAGTCTATAATCCGGCTGTCAGCACCCGCAGGCGCATATTAGGTAATAAGAATAGCATATAAATAGAATATTTGTAACACTAATATTTCAGGGGAGCTTGAAACAGAAATCAATCCTTAAAATCCACGGCCCGGATAAGTTCAAGAGTCCGCTGCCTGTCCCGAGCAAGCCTTATCAGATGTTCGTTGACTGTGTCTCCGGCACGAGCGAGAATGTTCCCGTCCGCATCAGATACATCTTTATGAACCTGCTTACCAATCAGATATGCAAACCTTCTTATCTGAGGGTCTTGCTGGTCGGGTGAATCCATGGGTTTCGCAGACTGTCTCTGTTGTTGAGACGTGCGGCTTGTGAGTTTCATAGGCTGATCGGCGCTCGTTCGTCCTCCGAACAAGCTGCTTATCAGTCCGCCGCCGGAAAATACGTTTTCAAAATCGAATCTCGAATTCCGGTTAATCAGTTTCTCAATATTGGAAAGCACGGCTTTAACACCTTCTTCATAGTACCTGTCACGTTGGTCGAGTCGGGTTTCAACGCGTTCAGCGAAATCGTCCACCAAATCGCCGATTTTCGATTCGACTTTCTCGCGTAATTCATCGAGGTCTTTAACCTCCGCGAAACCTTCGCGGCCAGCCTCTATTCCGGCGAGAAGGTGTTCTCTTATATCAGATGAAAATTCGCCGAGGATTCGCCTCATGTCGTCTCTTGCGAGGCCAATCGAGCTCATGAAAGATTCGAGTTCGTCGCGTGTTTGTTGGGACGCGGCCTTGAAATCCTTTATCGCTTCCGATACAACTTCGCTTGTTTTCGTATCCGCGGTCTCTTTAAGTTCGGGAATCACTTCCTGAATCCATTCCCGCACGATCATCATATCTTCGGGTTTCATGACCGATGAGGAGAATGCCTTTATCTCATCGAGTATAGTCCTTCGTATATGATCGAGTTCGCCCTCTGCCGATTTTTGAATTTCTCTCAGCTCGACAATCCGGTTCTCGAGCTTGCGTATCAATTCCTGAAGATTCTCCGCCGATCTGTTCGACAAATCGGCTCTTTCTGCCATTTTCGAATCTATCGTATCGATGAGCGTATTCTGAACGCGTTCGATCCTCTTATGAAATTCGTCGAAATGCGGGAACAGATTCTCGATTTTGTTCAGCAACTCATCTTTGTCGCCGACTGACCTATCCGCGACTGTCGCTTTGAATTCTTCCTTGAACGAATCGATTTTCCCGTGCAGTGAATCGATCACGGACCTTATCTCAGAGGCTTTCCCTTCGTTTTCTCCGGCGAATCTCGAAAAGGACGACTCTACGATATCGGATAACGCTTCATTGATCTCGTCGAAGCGCGCCGAAAGACTGTTGATCTTTTCGGACACATCCGTTGCCGGTTGGGAGTTCCTTATCTCGTCCAGCAAATAGTTGAAAGACTCTTTGAACTTATCGTTCATCGAATTGAATTTTTCGGCGACTGAGGATTCTATCTGGTCTGGAAGGAAAATGTCTCTCTTCAACGGCTCGACAATGTTGTTTATCGAGTCGATAAGCCGCCTTTCCGATTCGCTGCTTCGCTCGTCGCTTTTTGAAACAATTTCGTTCGATAACGCAGCGGCAAACTGCTCTTTGAAATTGTTCAGAAGCTTCGAGAAAGAGCTTTCGACCGAATTCAGATTAAGGTCGCTTTCCGGCAATGATATTCCCGAAACAATGTCTCTTACATTGGACGAAATCCGTTCGGCCTCGTTCGCAAGCGTGTTTTTAATTACGTCGGTCTTCTCGTTTAATTCCGAGTTGCGTTCCGAAATAACTTTTCGAATCCCGTCGAATTGCTGCCCGAGTTCGAGCATATACGTCTTGTGGAACGCGTCGCTTCTTTCTTCGAGCCTTACACCATGCTCACTTATCTGCTTGTGCAAGTCGTCCTTCGCCGGTGATTTTGCGTCGATCTTCTCTATGATTCCGGACAGTGAATTCAATGTGTCGTTGATCGGGTCGAGCGCCGGAATTCTTATTCCGCTGACAAGGTCGTTCAATGAAGCGATCTTGTCCACTATCGTATTTTCAATTTTTGACAAATCATTCTGGATCGGCGAAAGGTCCGCTGGCTGGACTTCGACTTTTTGCGGTTTGTTCAGAGATTCGGTAATAATGGATGAAAGAGTTTCCCGGAGATTCGAGATTTCTTCCTTCAATTCGTTGAGCGGTGCGGAGAGGGATTTCTTTATCTTTTCCTCTATAATCAGTTCGGAGGCGGCAACTTGTCCTTCTTCCGTCTCAACGGAACTGGCCGAATCGGATTTAATTGTCTCTATGAGTTCATTTTTAAGCTGGGTAATGTAGTTGGCGGGGTCGATCGAATTCAACCGGCCCACGAGAATGCGCGTCAATTCGATGAACGATTCCTGCAAAATCGACTTTATATCAGAAGAAGTCGTTTCGCTTTTTGCACTCGAACTTTCTGTTGATCCCTGACTTTCTGGAACGAACTGGTTGATTGTCTCGATTGGGGCCGAAACCTCGGGTGTAGCGGCGGTTTCCAGTTTGTCTTCTTCGACAAGCGGTGCGGATGTTTCCACCGTTTCCGCGAGCGCTTCAATTGCCTGCGCTTTCGGAACGACTCTTTGCGGAGGGGCGGGCGGCTCCTCTTTCATCGCCTGCGCTGAAACCATGATTCTCTGCTGAGTGATTTTGATGATGTGCTTGGCGTCGATACGCGATGCGCCGGATTTTTCCGGATTGATGCTGATTTGGGCTATCTGACCGTTCTTTTCGGAGAAGGCGAAATCGCGGACGGTTCCCGCGAGCATCCCTTCGTCTGTCAGAACCTGTGCGCCTATCACGGCGATGTCCTTAAGGAAAATGTTCAATATGTCCGGTGTATCCGTAATCTGAATCGGGTTCGGAAGTCCTTCGGTTATAACGGCATTGTCGTAAATGCTTTTAATTGCGCTGAAAGGAATAATGTCGAGAGAAGCTTTTTCAGTAACGGGGGCAAGTAGCAGCGCAATGACGCTTTTTTTGTCGGGATCGAACACATATCCCTTAATGCGGCCCATCTTCTCGTTTTTATCGGAATTAATGGCCGGTTTGTTCAATAATATAAGACTGTATATCATTGATTACATCAATATACTGAACTTTTAATACAACAAGTCAATATATTATATCATCCAGCATATTTGGGGG
>CAYPEK010000065.1:0-23955 GCA_964409645.1 uncultured bacterium
CGGACAAACCGTTCGAAGGAGAACTGTGCGACAGTTGCGGCGAGTGCGCGCGCGCATGTCCGGCGGGCGCTATCGGCGAAGATTTCTCGTTCGACTTCATGAAATGCTCGGCTTATTTATTCGGCGGTTTGAAAGTAAGAGAAATATACGATGAAGCCGGCGAATTCTATCCCGATAAAATAATTCCAAATTTGACAAGACTCGGTGAAACCGCAGCCGGATGGTTGAAATCATTTTCCGAAGGTCGCAGGCTTTACTACTCATGCGGCGAATGCGTCCGTCTCTGCAACATCCATGAGCGGCTGGCAAAGTAAATATAAGTCAAACAAAAAACGGGATGTCGTGGCCCGGAAAAATCATTTTATATTTTGATGGGCGCGATTTAAGCGCATCCATCACCGCCCCCACACTCGCCGTTCCCGCTTCGTGATCCGAAAAAGAAAGCGGATCGCCGAGTGAGAGATAATGCGCGTGGCTCATAATCAAATCCCCTGCGAGGCAGGCTGACATATCGAATTCAGGAAGGTCAACAATGTAACTGGTATGAGGTGTGCCGTGGCCGGGTGTGTTCAGCGGCATGAATCCCGCCGGACATTTACCGAGAGGCAACGGCTCGGCTCCGGGAATTGCCGAGTCCGGGTGAGCGTAAACCTTTGCATTCTGAAGTTTCCGCGCCACGCGGAGATCGAAATGGTCACCGTGCGGATGTGTCACAAAATAGCTTTTTATCTGGCCGGCCTCAAATCCGGACATCTCGATGGCTCTGATTGCCGATAAAATCGACGCGTCACCGTAAGTTGACGGATCGGCGCATAGAAACGACAAATCCACCACTGCCGGGAAAAAGTCCGGGCATTCAGGTTCGTCGAGCAAAAAAGATGACGACTGCCCATAGAGGCCGAACGCTGTCTTAATCCTATACGCATCGCCCCAAAGGCTGTCCGCGGCTTCGGATTCCGACCCCACATCGTACATCATCTTCTTAATGTCGGGAGACCCCATCAAATTGCCGTATTTGATTACTTTCAATATCATAATGTTCCGCCTTAACGAATTAAGTGCCGCTTTTATTATAACCTGCCGAACCGTCAAAATTCGCTTCGTCAATTTTATAATCTGCGTTAGTGGAATTCCGGCATCCCGTGTGCTAACTTGATGGATAGATTTCATATATAGAGGTGATCTCTATGATAAATAGATTAAAAATACCGGCCGTCATCCTGATGATAGCCGCTATCGCGGTCATATCGGGTTGCAGCAAGAAACCGCCCGTATCTGTCAAACAGCAACCCGTTAAAGGCGGCGGGCTCACGGCGGAAGAACCGAGTTGGGCGGAGAAGAAAAACGCGCCCCTCAAAATACAGTATGCGGGCCCGCGCGGGGAGACAGAGCAAGTTTTTCAGATAGTAATTGTGTTTAACAAACCTATGGTCGGCCTTGAAGCGATCGACAACAGACCTTCCGCCGCCGATTACGTTTCGATAGACCCGCCCGCCGACGGCGCATTCCACTGGCTCGGCACATCGGCAATCTCATTCCAGCCGTCGTCGCCTCTGAAGAACAGCACGAGATATGAAGTAACCGTTGCGAAAGGCTTGACTGCAATCGATGGTAAAAAACTAAAAAAAGACTATAGCTGGAAATTCGATACGCCGACCGCTTGGATATCGGACATTTCCGCGAAAGGCAACTGGGTCCAGCCGGCCGACAATATCGAAATCATTTTTAATCAGGCAGTCAATCCGCAGGATGTTTACAACAACCTGTCGCTTTATGAAACAGACAAGGGAACTCAGGGGACCGTACCCGTTTCCGTATCACAGCCGACAGCGCCGACCAAAAAGTGGCCCAAACCGAAATACGTCGTCGTCGTAAATCCGCTTACCAAGCTGAGATACGACACGGAATACACGGTGGCAATCAACCGAAAACTGCACGGCGCTGAAGGTTTGCTGCCTATGAAAAACGATTTCAGCAGCAGATTTTCGACATACGGGCCGTTTAAGATCCGCGGGAATAAAGATTTTGACGAATGCCTGAGATCGATATCGGTCGAGTTCACGAATCCTGTTTCGACAAAGGAATTTGTCAGTCACGTTAAGATCGAACCGCCGGTTCAACTCGAAGAATATTATGAAAGTGAAGCGGACTACACCACCGAATCCCAGTATTATCCCGCCGATCTGCCTCCCGGCAAATACAAAGTCACGATCAGCGGCGACATGGAGGACGAATTCGGCCAGAAACTCGGCGACGATTACACTTTCGATTATACCTCTGCGGACTACGATTCACTGATGTACCTGAAAGCAAACCGGGGAATAATCGAAGCGAAAGGCCCCCACAAATTTCCGCTGTACGCACTGAATGTTGACAATGCGCGACTCCGAATGCTCAGCCTTCCGGACGAAACCATCGTCCCCCTCTCAAGAAACGACGACAACAATGAGCACGAAGACGATGTTGACTTGGAAAATTCCTCTTTCGACTACGACAAGAACATAGAAATCTCGAAAGTAAAAAATATAGAAGAACCGTTCCCGATCGACTTGAACCTTATTCTCAAAAACCGGCAGTACGGCCTGATGTTTATTAAACTGACTCACCCCAACTCCGCATTATGCGATGGCGGCACGGAAGACCTCTCCACCTCGGCCCTCGTGCAGGTGACGGACCTCGGACTGTTCGCGAAATCTTCATGGGACAACACGGTTGTGTGGGTGACCCGGATCAGCACCGGGAAACCCGTCGCCCGCGCTAAAGTGACAATCAGAGACCATTTCAACAGGCTGGTCTGGACCGGCGAAACAAACAGCAACGGGCTCGCGTTCGCACCCGGGGCCGGAAAACTGTTCCCGCCGAAGAACAGAGAGGAATCCCACGGCACAGAAATGTACGTCATCGCTGAAAAAAGCGGCGACAAGGCATTTCTCGGAACCGACTGGACAAACGGCATTGAGACGTGGAACTACAACATCCCAACAAGCTATAACGAGGGCGGCAAAAGGACCGCAGGAATTGTTTTCGCTGAAAGAGGCGTTTACCGGCCCGGAGAAACCGTCCACATAAAAGGCATTATCCGCTCGGACAACTTCGGGATTCTCAAAACACAGCCGGGCAAGAAAATTAAATTGTCGGTCAAAGACCGTGAATATAAGGAAATATTCAAAAAGACGCTCGCCTTGAACAAGTTCGGCTCGTTCTCGCAGAAAGTAAAAATCCCTTTGAACGCACGCCTCGGCTACTACTCTGTGTACGCGCAACAGGAAGGAACCGTGAACACAATCGACGGAACATTCAGGGTCGAGGAGTTCAGGGCAAACGAATTCGAGGTAAAGGTCAAATCAAACAAAGACTCGTATGTGTTTGGAGAAACATTGAAAGTAACCACGACGGGGAAATACCTGTTCGGCGGCGCCATGAAAGACGCTCCGATCGAATGGACGGTCAGCCAGAACACGGATTGGTTTTCGCCGCCCGGGCACAGCGGTTATTACTTCGGCAACAATGTTTACAATCCCGCCGAAGACTACGACGATACATCGAGCGGCGTGCTGTCCAACGATGGCGGTTTTCTGAGTCCCCAAGGTTCATTAACATTTTTCGTCCCGCTCAAACAAGGCGCGAAGCCGGCCACTAAAAGATACATCGTCGAGGCAACCGTCACCGACGAAAGCAACCAGACCGTCGCCGACAGTGTGAGCGTGCTCATCCATCAGGGTGAATATTATATCGGACTCAAGCCCAATAAGACCTTTATGAAGAGCGGCGAAAAACTCGCGTTTAACGTCATAACGGCAGACCCCAAAGGAAAAATAGTCACCGGCCGCCGAATCGACGTAAAACTCTACAGCCGCCAGTGGCACACCGTCATGCAGGAACAGATGTACAACGACTGGTATTACGAAAGCAAATCTGTGGATAAGGTGGCCGGCAGTTGCGTCGTGACAACCGGCACGTCGGCCCCCTCCTGCACGTTCAACATGGCAAAGGGCGGCTATTACTTCGTCGAAGCGCGGGGAACAGACAGGCGCGGTAACAAGCTCCTGACATCGTTCGACCTCTACGTTACCGGCTCCGACTACGTCAGTTGGGAGCGCGAAAACGATAACAGGATAAACATGATACCGGATAAAAAGCTGTACAAACCCGGCGACACGGCAAGTATCCTTATTAAATCGCCATACAAGAAAGCCAAAGCGCTCATCACGATCGAGAGAGAAAAAGTTTTTTCGTCAAAAATCATCGACATCAAAGGGACAACCCCGACAATCAAGGTTGAACTGCCTGAAAAGTACGCGCCCAACGTCATTGTTTCGGCGGTTATCATTCAGGGCCGCAGTTCGGAGAAGCTCGACAAAAAAGGCCGCGACTACGGCAAGCCGACATTCAGTGTTGGATACGCAAATCTGAGCATTTCAACGGCTCGGCATAGAATGCACGTTAAGGTGGCCGCCGACAAGAAAGAATACCGCCCCGGCGAAAAAGTCAGTCTTAAAATAACCACCGCCGACCACAACGGCAAAAAAGTGCCGGCGGAAGTCGCGGTTATGGTTGTCGATGAAGGCGTGCTCAGCCTCACCGGTTATCAGACGCCGGATCCGCACCCCGGTTTCTACTTCGAGCGCGGCGTCACAGTTGACACGTCAACCTCATACATCCACATAATCGACAGACAGAATTACGGCAAAAAAGGCCGTAACCCCGGAGGAGCCGGAAAGGGCGGCGAAGGCTACGGCGTCTTGACGAGAAACGCATTTAAGACCTGCGCCTACTGGAATCCTTCAGTAGTAACGAAATCGAATGGTGAAGCGACCGTAAGTTTCAAACTTCCCGACAATCTGACGAAATACCGCATCATGGTTGTTGCCAATACGCAAGCCGCCGATTTCGGGCGCTCGCAGAGCAGCCTTCGAGTCAACAAGCCGCTCATGGCCACACCCGCCCTCCCGCGATTCGCGATTGTTGAAGACGATTTCATAGCCGGCGCGGTTCTGCACAACAACACCGGCGGCAAAACGCAGAAAATCAATCTAAGCGTCGTCTCCGAAGGCGTGGACGTCCTTGGACCGAATGTTAAGACAGTTGCGCTCGGACCCGGAACGGCAAAAGCCGTCAGATTTCATTTCAAAGCTCGTAAGGCGGGAAAAGCATCGTTCACATTCATCGCGGCAATGGGCGATAAATCCGATTCCGTTCGTGTGAGCATCCCGATCGTTGCGCCAGCTCCGACGGAAACTGTCGCCGCATACGGAGTGACGGCCGACAAAGCACAGCAGAAAATCGCCTCGATGAAATCGGTACGGAGCGACGTCGGCGGACTTCGTCTGACCGTCTCTTCTACAGCGCTCTCCGGCCTTGAACAAGGTGTCGAACAGGTTGTCGAGTACCCTTACGGCTGCCTCGAACAGACAGTATCCCGCGCGCTGCCGCTCGTCGAACTCGGCGACATCGCATCGAATTTCAACATTGAGAAAATCAAAGGCGAAAAATTGAGAAAAGCCGTTCAATCCTCCATCGACTCCCTGCCCCTTTTCCAGAGGTCGAATGGCGGTATGAGTTACTGGAAAGATAACATCTGCGACGATCCGTATCTCAGCGCTTATGCATATTTCTTCCTGAGCCGCGCGTCGAAAAACAACTTCAAAATCGACGAGAACAGCTATAACTCACTCGGCAAATATCTCGAGGGGATCATTCGCGGCAAGACACATTCCGAATGCTGGAAATACGATCTTCTTCCCGCATCGACAAAAGCGTTCATACTTTTTGCTCTGGCCGACTCCGGCAAATATGAGGACACGCTGAACTCATTCCAGACGTCGCTTTACGACGAAAACAAGAAGCTCGGCCTCTGGGGAAGAGCGATGCTCGCATCGGCGATGAAAAAGTCGGGCGGCGACTCGCGTCTCTCCGCGAAACTTATGCAATACCTCGAAAACCACGCCGCGGTGTCCGGCGATGCCGCACACTTCGAAGAGCCGCGCATAAACAAGAAATGGGAAACCTATCTCTGCTCGGATAACTGGATCACAGCGGTGATACTCTCGGCAATGATCGAATCCGATCCGGGTAACCCGCTGATACCGAAGGTCGTGCGCTGGCTGCTGAAATCCAGAGTCAACGGAAAGTGGAGAAACACTTACGAGACATCCTTCATCCTCGTCGCGATGTCCGACTATTATAAGAAGTTTGAAGGCGAACCGCCGAAATTCGACGCCGTCGTTAAGCTAAACAGCACTGAATTGCTGAAGAGCGCATTCAAAGGCCGTACGACCGCCGCGAAAAGCGTCAACGTGCCGATGTCGAAAATCATGAAGGCAGGAGAGGGCTTCCTCGACATCTCGAAGTCGGGCAACGGACTCCTGTATTATTCCGCCGCGCTGAAATACTCGCCAGTCAATCTGAATCAGTCACCCGTCGATGAAGGATTCACCGTCGTCACCGACTACCTGCCGATGGATGGCGGAAAAGCAACTCGCACATTCAAGGTCGGCAATCCGTACAAAGTAACCCTGACAATCATATCGCCGGTCGAGCGCAGATACGTCGCCATCGAAGACCTGATACCGGCGGGATTCGAGATCGTGAACCAGACATTCAAGACGAGCACAAGGTCTCTTAGTTCCGGTCTCCGTTCCGGTAGCGATTATTACAACACCGATGAGGCGTCCAAAAACAACACGTTCGATTTCTGGAACTGGTGGATATTCAACAACGTCGATATGCGTGACACGGGAATAACGCTTTTCGCCGACGTAATGCCCGCCGGAGTGTATAAATACACGTACATCGTCAGAGCGACTACCGCCGGGAGATTCTTCGACCCGGCCGCGAAAGCATCGGAAATGTATTCGCCGGACACATTCGGCCGCTCGATGACCGGCGAAATCATCGTTCAATGACCTGATCGGAAGCGGGCAGCCGCCGGTTGCTTTATGCCAAATATGAAGTTTGCAGTCAAGAAGAATATCGGCGTCAAAAAAAACGTGGCGGTTGCCGTCTCGATTTTTGTTGCATTCGTTCTTTTTGAAATATTCGCCGCGCCCTTCCCGGCTCGGCTTCTCGACTCGTCCCGCACCGCATCGCTTGTCATAACGGACCGGTTCGACAACCCGATTCGCGAGAAGCTGAATCAAGGAGAAAAACTTTCGTACTGGGTGGGGCTCGACGAAATCTCGCCTCACCTTATCGACGCCACAATCGCAATCGAGGATGCTCGTTTTTACAAGCACGGCGGAGTCGATTTCAGAGCGACGGCACGCGCGCTCAAACAAAACATCACACAGCACGAAATCGTTTCCGGCGGCTCAACGATAACCCAGCAACTCGCCCGCAACCTGCGCCCCGGGAAACGAAACATCTTCAATAAAATCATTGAAGCGGTTATGGCGGTACAGATCGAGCGCCGACTTTCAAAAAAGGAAATACTCTATCAATATCTCAACCGGATACCTTACGGAAACGGAGCGTACGGGATCGAGAGCGCCGCAAGAATTTATATGGACAAGAAGGCCGCCGATCTCGACATTGCGGAATCTGCGTTTCTCGCGGGACTGCCGAGCGCGCCCGGATACTACAATCCTTTTAAAAACTACGCCGCCGCCAAGAAACGCGCCGGCCATATTCTGAACGTGATGCGGAATCGCAAGCTGATTACTGATGAGGAATGGCGCGCCGCTAATAAAGAAAAAATTCACATCGTGAGAACATACCGCCCGTTTCTCGCGCCGCACTTCGCCGATTACATACTCGCTTCGGCGGATAAGAGCATCCTCAATAACGCCTCCGGGATTAAAACCACAATCGATCTCGACTTGCAGAGGAGCATCGAAGGAATAGTCACAAACCACATCACGAACCTCGCGGAGAAGAAAGTAACCAATGCCGCGGTTGTTGTGATAAAAAACGATACGGGCGAAATTCTCGCCATGGTTGGCTCGTCGGAATATTTTAACAAAGGAAGCGAGGGAATGAACAACGGCGCGCTCGCCCCGAGGCAGCCGGGCTCGGCGCTTAAACCGTTCACATATTCGGTCGCTTTGCTTAACGATTTTACCGCCGCATCCATCCTGCCCGATATCGAAAGACACTTCTCGACCCCCGAAGGCGATTTTATCCCACAAAACTACGATCTCAGATTTCACGGCCCGGTACGCCTGCGCATGGCGCTCGCCAATTCGCTGAATGTCCCCGCAATTTATACCGCGAACAGGCTCGGCCCCGCCAAAATACTCGATTTCCTGAGAAAGATAGGAATAACAACCCTACGTAAAGGCGCGTCCAATTACGGAGTCGGAATCACACTCGGCAACGGCAGTGTCAGCCTTCTCGAACTGACACACGCATACACAATCTTTCCTAACGAAGGCGTTCTTCGGCCGCTCAAATCAATTATTTCCTACAAGACATTTGCCGGAGAGACAAAAAAAACGGGAAGGAAAGAAAAAGCGAAGAGAGTTTTGCCGGCCCGGGTCGCCTACATTGTTACAGACATATTATCGGACAAAAAAGCGCGTGCCGCGACGTTCGGCATATCGAGTCCGCTTTCATTTTCATTCAAAGTCGGCGCCAAAACCGGCACTTCATCGAATTTCCGCGACAACTGGACAATCGGATTCACAAAAGACATCACAATCGGCGTCTGGTGCGGCAACTTCAGCGGCAAACCGATGGAAAACATATCCGGAATCACGGGCGCGGGCCCGATTTTCAGAGATTCCATGCGCACGCTGACTAAAAACAGATGGCAAGGCTGGGTAAGAAAGCCGAAAGGCCTTAAGACAGTAAGAATCTGTCCCGTTTCGGGGAAACTCGCCGGACCTGACTGCGGAAGTTCCGTGAAAGAGATATTCATCCGGGGAACAGAACCCGCCGAACAATGCGACATGCACAAAAACGTGAGGATCGACATGCGGAACGGACTTCTGGCCACCCCAAAATGCCCGCATGAGTTCGTGGCGAACAAGACTTTTATCTATTACCCTCCCGAATACGCCGAATGGGAGGCCGATGAACGGATTCAGCCGCCGCCGGCGGTATATTCTCCCCTCTGCGGCGACAGAGTCAAAGCGCCCGGCGACCAAAAAATCCGCATCATATTCCCGGATGACGGAGCAAAATTCAAAATCGATCCGGAGATTCCGCCTGAATACAGATCAATTATTTTGCGTGCATCCGTTCCGCCCGGAGCAGGCAGATTGCAGTGGTCGATCAACGGAAAAAAAATCGCAACGCAGGATTCTCCCACCTCCGCCGTATGGCACATCCGCAAAGGCAAATTCCGCATCACGGCATCCGCCGACGGCGTGAAAAGCGATTCCGCTTCAATTATCGTGAAATAGATCGATGCGGGTGCGCAACGATCTTCAATGATTCAATTGCTGTTTCCTGTTTATCCCCACCAGAAGAAAATCAGAAAAATCACTATCACCGCTATAAAGATGCTCTTTACACCAGTTGCATTAACCTGTGCTTCCATTTCCCCTCCCGACACAGTTCGGGCCCTATTATCCCGAACATTGACCTCCTGTTTGAGTATTATTTCCCTTTTACCGATATTTTCAAACATATTTCTAAATATCGAATATTTGTCGAACCATTCGTCCGCTCTTCGGTTTACATTCGGAACGTTCTTCTGCCTTCCAAGGTTTACTTATAACCCAACCGAATATAATATTTCCGGCTATGGAAATATTGATGCAGATACCGGCGATCATCAAAGTGCTGATCCTGTTCACGGGTATCGTTGTCATATACAAGCTAAAAGTCCCTCTCTGGATCGCTCTGCTTTTTATTTCATTACTCGCCGGGCTGTGGTTCGGGGCATCGATTGAGAAAACATTTCAATACGCGCTCAAATCGGCCTCATCTCCGGACACGCTTTTCCTATGCGCTGTAATAATTCTGATCATGGGATTCAGCACAATGATGGACAAAACAGGCGTGCTGAAAAAAATCGTCGGCGCATTCAACGACCTGCTTGGAAAATCCATGTACAGCGGGGCGGCGCTTCCGGCACTCATCGGACTTCTTCCGATGCCCGGCGGCGCGGTATTCAGCGCTCCGATGGTGGACGCCGCCTGCGGTCCCGGCGGAAAGCAGACCCCGGAACAGAAAGCCGCCGTCAACTACTGGTTCAGGCACATCTGGGAATACTGGTGGCCCCTGTATCCGGGCATCATCCTCGCCTCATCACTGTTCAATATTTCCTCCGGAAAACTGTTCATTCTGCATGTTCCGCTTACTGTTGGCGCCGTTCTTTCCGGCTGGTTTTTCATACTGCGTCCGGCATTCAAGCAGGACGCGTCCGGTGAATGCGAAGCGGACGACAAACCGAAAGGCAGTTTCATTTCGACAATCAGAGAAAGCACTTCGATCATCATCGTTCTCGCGGCGATTTTCGCGGTCGGGCCTATACTGTCGGCGACAGGAGTCAAAGGAATTCAGGTCAAATACTGGCCGGTGATAGTCGGTATGATGCTAGGTATTCTCTGGCTCTCGATATCATTAAAAATCAGCGTCAAAAACCAAATCAGATACATCTTCAATAAAAGCATGTTCTCAATGGTCCTGATGGCTGTGGGTGTGATGATGTTCAGGGACATACTCGTCGATGTAAACGCGTTCGATTACGCGCAGGCGGACCTGAAAGCGTACCACGTGCCGCCGATCGCGGTGATAGCCGCACTGCCGTTCATATCCGGCTTCATTCTCGGACTCGCAATCGGATTCGTCGGGGCATCATTTCCGCTTGTTATCTCCCTGATCCCCGCTGCGGCAATACATACCGACCACAGATTCGCATATCTGACGCTCGCATATTCATTTGCTTATGCGGGAATGATGCTCAGCCCAGTCCATCTTTGTCTCGTAATGACAAAAGATTACTTCAAAGCTGAGTTCGCCGGAATCTATAAATGGATAATCAAACCTACGACGATAATTATTCTCATGGGGTTGCTTCTGTTCTCAATTTATCAGAAAATTTTAAACTAAATAAAACGGGGAGGCGGGACATGAAGGTACTGGACCTTAAAGGCGACGCATACGAAAGAGGACTTGCTCAGGGAAAGGCAATACGGGAAAAATGGCTGCAACTCGAACACGACTTCTTTACATCGGAACTCATTTCGGCCGCTAAACCTTGGTTCCTGCCGACATTCGTCGTTAAAATCGCTCTCAAGACTTGGGGCAAAAACCGCACGAAACCAACCGTCAACAAATATCTTCCGACAGCGGCGAAACGAGTGGAGGGCCTTGCGGAAGGGCTTGGAATGCCGAGCAATTACGCGTGGGGGCTTCAGTATGCAGAGATACTTTTCTGCCTTGCGGGAGACAGCAT
Source organism: uncultured bacterium (assembly GCA_964409645.1). Taxonomy (GTDB): domain Bacteria; phylum UBP15; class UBA6099; order UBA6099; family UBA6099; genus CAYPEK01. The sequence continues at coordinate 11,345 of CAYPEK010000065.1, forward strand.
AGAAATTCCGGGCAACATAGGATGCACTCAGGCACATGCAACCCCGAAAGCCACCGCCGAGGGACGCCCGCTCACCGGCCGCAACTACGACTTCCCGAATATGCTTCTCCCCTACCAGATAGTGCGCCGCGAAACACCGACGGAAAAAGATCGCTTGGCAACTCTCACGGCAACACAGGTGGCACTGTGCGGCTCGCATCAGGGCATCAACGAAGCCGGTCTCGCAATCGGCTCGAACAATAACCGCGCTTGGATGGAGCAAGACTACAACGTGAAAGGCATCCCGACGCTGATGTTGCTGCAGGAGGCGCTCGAAACCTGCCGAACAACGAGCGAAGCCGTTGATTTTATGTCTAAATTCCCGGCAAGAGCAAGCGCGGGCTTCTTCGGCATCATGGACGATTCGGGCGACTGCAAAGTGCTTGAATTCACAGCGTCACGTTTCTCGATCAGAACTCCGGACGACGCCGGTGTGCTCGCCCAATCCAACCACTTCATCAACATGAAAGAAGCGAATATCCCGGACGGAACCAAATGGAAGATCAAAGGCATGGAACACATAGATTTCTATGAATCCACAAGAGCGCGTTTCGCAACAACCGACCGGCTCCTGCACGAAAACGCCGGAAAAATAACAATAGACACAATCAAGAGTATTCTCAGCGACCACAGCTACGACCCTACAGGGAAAGGAACCGACTCCACAGTCTGCGCCCACGGCGAAGCGGGAAGCACACTTTCAAGTTACGTCATCGACATAAAAGACAGAGTGATGTACGTAGCAGAAGACAACCCATGCAGAAGTAAATATGAAAAAGTAGAATTCCGGTATAAATAACAGGCGAAGAGCAACCCGTTTCAAGAACCGTTATCGCCACCGTTTTTGTGTGTTATATTTGATATTTCTTCCCAGATGGACACATTGTCCGTCCTTTTTTTCAGCGCCTGTTCGGCCGCGTTGACAAGTTCGTCGAACGAAAACGGCTTGCTCATAAACTTGACCGCACCGGCAAGCAAAGACGACACCTTCGTCGGCAGGTCACGCAGAGTGGACACCATAATAATAGGAATCGCGCTAAGACGCCCGTCTTTTGCTATTGCGCGACAGATATCACTTCCGTTTGCGTCGGGAAGCATAAAATCCAACAGTATTAGATCGGGAGTTCTCTCATTCAATATTTTATAGGCTTCATTCCAGTCGAAAGCGGAAAACGCAACGAAACCGGATTGTTCCATTACCATGCTCATCAGCTCATTCATATCCGGGTCGTCTTCAATTATTAATACAGTTTTGGTTGTAACTTTATATTCCGTATCCGGTACACTCATGACCCGCACCTCTTATCTATTAGTTGCCACAAATCAATCACAGGTGCATGAGTGTATTAACAGGCTATTTATCGGTTTTGTTCCGGACAGCAAAAAATACCGGAGGGTTCTCGCTCATCGCTTTTTTGAGTTCAGCGCTTTTAACACTCCCGGCTCAATTTGTTCCGCGATAATCCGGTGCGCCGCCGCGTTCAGATGGAAATCACCCGGCGCGGCCCAGAATTGCATCAGATTGCCACGTTTCGCAAGTTCCGGCGTGACATCAACGTAAGGAATCCCTTCTCTCTCAAGCTCTGCCTCCACTTGCCGGTGAAACATATAGTACGGGTACGGAGTTCCCTGCTCCATTCCTTTATATATCGCCCAAGGGAATATCACAAAAATGACCGGCGGCCCTTCCTTGCTCAGTTTACCGAAACCAGCCGCCGCCGATTTCCAATCTCTGAAAAATTTCCCTTCGGGAGTGTACACCGATCTCATGAATTCAACACTCACCGGCGCCTCAATTCCAGATTCACCGGATTCCTTCACATTGTATGCATTTGTTCGGTCTTTTATCATTCCTCGCAGATATGAAAGAAAACGATACACTCTCAAATGATCGCCAAGGAACACTTTCAGCTTCCCGACCGACGAATCACCGACATAAACAGGATAAATCTCCGTCAAGTCGTTCAGCGTGTACTGAACTATCACAAGATCGGGACGATACTTTGCCGCAGAATGCTTGTAAACAAGCAACTCCTGCGCGGTATTGTACCCACCCACACCGAAGTTCATAAATTCGGTTTTCATCCCGTTATCGTTTAATTTGTTTTCAAGGACTTTCATATAAGTTTCTTCGGGTTTAAGCTCAACAGCCATTGTCATCGAGTCACCAATACAAGCCACCCTTATCGTCCCGGCCGGTTTCTTGGCGTTCCATTCTATGTCTCTATATCCTTCACCATTGATCGAAACCTCGCTCCCGCCGACTCTGTATCTGATTCCGGGTTTCATCTCAAAATTCATATCCGGAATCTTACTCCGCCTGTAAGCTGACGGCATGAAAGCGCCGGTCATTCTGAATGCCGCCTCCATCGCAGCCAAAACACAAGCGGCAACAATACATATTGTCAGAAACACAAAAATAGTTTTCTTCATCACTTAATCAGGCATCCTTTTAACATTCGGTAATTTTATAAGAAACAGTCTATCTGAAAAAGACCGGATGAGTTACATAATTTTAGGACTACCACTGTTTAATTTCGCGCCAAAGTGAAATAATAAAAGTGAAATGTAAATAATGGGAGAGCGGGATTGATGGAAGAGAATAATAACCCAAACAAAATCCATGTCGGAGAGCAATTTTATAGGAACCTCGAATTTAACGATGATAAAATCCTCGCCAATATAGACCTCGCAATCGACCTCTATACCGGAAAACTCGACAAGAAAGAAGGCGGCGACTCGGCGGTAAACTACGAACGAGCGCTTGGGATATTCAGCATTTCCTACCTGAGAATAGCGCAGGATATTCTGAGAAAGCGTGAGGCCGATCTAACTCCGGAGCAAAAGATATTTTTGAATTTCGGAGTTCTCGATGAAAGATTAATCCAGAACGACGCCGTAGTGGAAATCCTCATCAGCGAAATTCAAACGCCACTCAAGCATGGGAACTTTGAAGTTTATTACATGAACGAATGGATGGAAAAAATTGCCCGCGGGAGCATAACCCCAACCTCGGACGCCGCGCAAGTAAAATCAAAAACCAAAACGAAGGAAGACGAGGACAAGCTCAGGGAAAAACGCAAAAAACTCGAAGAGGACCTCGGAAACCTATACAAACAGGAACGCGAAACATTTATAGAACTGAGCAAAATATTCAAACTGATATCGCCGGACGGCGAGCAGGGCGACAAGCTGAAAATACTCAACGCCGCACGCAAAAGATTTACGCAACTCGAGCATATCGTACACGAGCAAAACATAAGATATTCCGAAGTGGAGAGCATCAAAGCCCGTGAAAAAACGAACGAGGATGCCCTCAACTCCGCAGACGGCATCGCAGCCAAATACGAGCGAATCAAAGAAGAATTCTCCATATTAATCAACGTAATGAAAAGCTGTGCGGCACGCGGCAGGCTTCTCAGAAACACACCGGTGCTGATCGACAAATGGATACCTCTCGACCAGCGGCTCACCATCAATATCAAAGAACAAGTCGCGAAACTCCTCGACCAGTTCGAAGAAGTGGACTGCTCGATATTCAGAGACCGGGAGGGCAACAGGAAAGCGCCGAAAGTCCTGATCGTTCCGGGCATAGGTACAGGAATGGCGTGGCGGGACAGACTCATGATCCCGTTATTCGCCCCCCCCACCCTTCAGGCGGACACCAGCATTCTCCGAACACTCGCCGGATTCAGGTGGCACATTACCACCGCCTCATACAACTGGAAAGAACTGCCCGGTGAAATAGGAAGCATGTACAAACTGATTTATCCGGACCTCTCGTTCACAAACCTCGAAAGGTCTTTCACGGACGACTATGTAAAATGGGTTACAAAGGAAGCGCTCGGATTTCAGGTGCTACCACCAAACGTGCGCTCGCTTTTCTGGAAAAAAATCCCGTTCTCGGACACCCACAAAAAAGAGTTGGCGAAGCGCGCAACGGTTTATGGGAAACTGCTCTCAGGCGATCAAATGCACGGCAATTGATATAGGCAGGTTTATTTTTCCATTCTTACAATCATCGTCACCGATTCGCCGCCGCCGAGGCAGAGCGATGCTTGGCCTGTCTTCAAGTCGCGTTTTTTCATTTCATAAAGAAGCGTCGTCAGGACACGTGCTCCGGAACCGCCGATCGGATGCCCGAGCGCGACCGATCCACCATTGACATTCGTGTTGTCTGTGCTCATACCCAACTCCCTCATCACACAAACGGTCGATCCGGAGAACGCCTCGTTCACTTCGTTGAGATCTATATCTTTTAATTCGAGTCCGGCTTTTTTCAAAACTTTGGGAATTGATTTGATCGGCGCTATGAGCACATATTTCATATCGAGTCCCGACGAGCCGTGAGCCAAAATTTCCGCCATCGGCTTGCAGCCGAGAGCTTCCGCCTTTTCCCGCGCCATCAGGCACACCGCCGAAGCCCCGTCCGCTATAATCGACGAGTTGCCGGCAGTGGCATAGCCGTCTTTTCGGAACGCGGGCTTCATCTTCGCCAGCGATTCGTAATCCGTCGGACGCGGCCCTTCGTCAGTGTCGAAAACCACCTTCTCGCCCTTCTTGCCGGGGATCTCCACCGGAACTATTTCGTCCTTAAATTTTCCATCGGCTATGCTTTTCAGCGCCCGCACATAACTCATCTCGGCATACTTGTCCTGATCTTCGCGGCTGATTTTGTAATCGTCGCTTATCAAATCGTTGCTTATTCCCATGTGAAAATCGTTCACGATATCCCACAGCCCGTCGTGCACCATGTGGTCCATGATCTTTCCGTTGCCCATTCTGAAACCAAAGCGTGCCTTTTCGAGGTAGAACGGAGCGAGGCTCATATTTTCCATCCCGCCCGCAACCACAACATCCGCATCCCCGCACTTAATCGCCTGAGCTGCGAGGCCGATCGCCTTCAGCCCTCCGCCGCATACCTTATTTATAGTCAGCGCCCCTGTTTCCCACGGCAACCCGGCCTTCACCATTGCCTGCCTTGCCGGATTTTGCCCGCAGCCGCACGGAAGAACTTGACTCATAATGACCTCATCGACTGCCTCTTTTGGGGCTCCCGCCCTCGACAATGCCTCATTTATCACAATCGACCCTAGCGTGGTCGCTGGAATCTGCGAAAGTGACCCATTAAAAGTTCCTAAAGCGGTCCTGCATGCGCTAATTATCACAACGTCTCTTTTGTCCATTATTTAAGCGGCCTCCAATCGAAGTAATAAAAGGTGATTTTACGCTCAAAAAGCGGCCACTGCAATAAGGCGGCTGATTTTAAAAAAGCGGCTGTTTAAGCCACAAAAAAGCGGCCTTGAAACGGTTTCCCAAAACAGGTTCATGCCTATTGAGAAAAGTTTCACAAACGCTTGACATAAAAACAGCCTGAATAGTAAAATCTCACAGGCAAAAATACATGCTTTTAATGAGTGCCCGATCAGAGTAAAACTGCTGTATAACATACGGCATAAAGCCCACAGGAGGTGTACGCATGGCAGAAGAAAAAAAAGGGTTCGATTCAGTATTAGTCGAACAGCGGTCGTTCCCCCCGTCCGCAGAATTCGTCGCGAAAGCGGCAGTTAAGTCCAGAGAAGAATACGATAAAATCTGGAAAGAATCCGTGACGGATCCCGAAGGTTTCTGGGGAGCCCGCGCGAAAGAAATGCTCGAATGGTTCGAGCCGTTCACAAAGGTACTCGAATGGAACGCTCCGTTTGCGAAATGGTTCGTCGGCGGCAAAACGAATGTCTCCTACAACTGTCTCGACAAACACATCAAGGCCGGAAGAGGCGACGAAACCGCCCTCACGTGGGTTGGCGAGCCCGAAACAGACGAGAAAGTCTTCACCTTCAATTCACTCCTCGCCGAAGTCTCCAAATTCGCAAACGTGCTCAAGAGCCTCGGAGTTAAAAAAGGCGACCGCGTTTGCCTGTACCTCCCGATGATTCCGGAACTGGCGATCTCCATGCTCGCCTGCGCCCGCATCGGTGCCATCCACTCGATCGTTTTCGGCGGATTCAGCGCAGAAGCTCTCCGCGACAGAATCCTCGACTCCGAAGCGAAAGTCCTCGTCACCAGCGACGGCTCCTACCGCTCCGGCAAGACGATCCCGCTGAAGACCAACGCCGACAAGGCGATGGATCAGTGCCCCTCGATCGAAAAGTGCGTCATCGTGAAACGCACAGCCAATGCGATCGAAACCAAAGACGGCCGCGATCTGTGGTGGGACGATCTGATGGCGAAAGCCTCGGCGGAATGCGAACCCGAAAAGATGGATTCCGAAGATCCGCTGTTCATTCTCTATACATCCGGTTCGACAGGAAAACCCAAAGGCGTTCTGCACACGCAGGCCGGCTATCTCCTTTATGTCATGATGACATGCAAGTACATCTTCGACATGAAGAAAGAAGACGTGTACTGGTGCACGGCGGACATCGGCTGGGTCACAGGCCACAGCTATATCGTTTACGGGCCGCTCGCGCTCGGAAACAAAACGATCATGTTCGAAGGCGTGCCGAGCTATCCGCAGCCCGACCGCTTCTGGCAGATCGTTGAAAAATACAAAGTCAGCATTTTCTACACGGCCCCGACAGCTCTCCGCGCTATGATGCGCGAAGGCGACGACTGGCCGCTGAAGAGAGACCTCAGCAGCCTCCGCCTGCTCGGCACGGTCGGCGAACCGATCAACCCCGAAGCATGGATGTGGTACTACAAGATCATCGGCAAAGAAAAATGCCCGATCGTTGACACATGGTGGCAGACGGAAACCGGCGGCATTTTGGTCGCCACACTGCCCGGCGCCGGACCGCAGAAGCCCGGTTCAGCCGGTCTCCCCTTCTTCGGTGTTGAGCCGGGAATCCTCCGCGAAGACGCGACAGAAGTCGGCGCCGGCGAAGGCGGATACCTCGTCATGAAGCAGCCGTGGCCCGGCATGCTTCGCACGATTTACGGCGATCCGCAGAGACTCGCGGACACCTACTTCTCAATGTTTGCCGGCAAGTATCTGACAGGCGACGGCGCCATCAGAGACGAAGACGGCTACTACCGCCTCATGGGCCGCGTCGATGACGTTATCAACGTCTCCGGCCACAGGCTCGGCACAATGGAAATCGAGTCCGCTCTCGTCGCCCACGAGAAGGTCGCGGAAGCCGCTGTCGTCCCGATGCCCCACGAGATCAAGGGACAGGGAATCTACGCTTTCGTTACCCTCAAAGCAGGGATCGAAAAGAGCAACGATCTGAAGAAAGAACTCAGCAACTGGGTCCGCAAGGAAATCGGACCGATCGCGACACCGGACGTCATCCAGTTCGCGGACGGACTGCCCAAGACCCGCTCCGGCAAAATCATGCGCCGCATCCTCAAAAAGATCGCGGCCAACGATGTCACCGATCTCGGCGACACCACGACGCTTGCCGATCCGACGGTTGTCGATAAACTCGTTGACGAGCGCCCGATCAAATAAAGCGTTCCGCCGGTAAGGCGAAAACGAAGCACAAAAAGGCTCCCCCTCAACGGGGAGCCTTTTTTTATCCCGATTAACCCGGTTTGATATAATGTTGAGCTAATAAGATAGCCCGGCGGCATAAAACACGCCCACGGATTTGAATTATTGAGTTAGTCAGTCTGAATATCTTTAGAAGAGAACCTAATAAATCAACTTTCTTCGCCTTCGATCTCGGTAACGAGAGCCGAGAAAAGTGTTATGCTGTCTTTGTTGGCGTTTCTCAGGCGTTTCGCGAGTATCTTCGCAATCTCACGAGTTACATAAAGTCCGACTTTCGTGTCTTCATCGCCGAGCTTTTCGAAATCTTCTTTCTTTATTTTGAAACATTCGCAATCCGTCACCGCGACAACCGACGCCGACCTAACATCGTCGTCCATCATGGCAAGTTCGCCGAAAAATACGTGCATCTCGTCCGTCAGTTCGACTACGGTGTAACTCTCATTCTGAAGCGTCAGCTTTTCGATGCTGACCCGTCCGTTGTTGAGGATGAACATCTCGTCGCCCTGATCGCCCTCTTTGATGATGGGTGTGCCTTTGGGAAACCTCACGACTCTGATTATGCCGCCGATCTTTTCGAGCGCGAGGCTGTCCTCGGCGAACGTCTTGAAGATGCTGATCTTCTTAAGTTTTTCTTTTATTTTTTCATCCATCGGAGTCCTCTTTTCCGATCTCCAGAACAATCGCCATCGAATGCCCCGGAATTACATAATCATCCGGCGGATTGAACACCGGGTGATTGTTTTTCATCTGTTTGACCTTCTGGAGATTCCCGACGAGCTTCGAAATATCGGGCGTTTTCTGCGCCTCCTTGATAGCCTCCTGTTTCCGCTCGTAATAACTTCCGACATTCTCTAGCAGCCCAAGCGGAATCACATTGCCCGACTCCGTGAAAAACGCTTTAAGCGCCGAGTATGGCTTCCCCACATACGATTCCGAAAACCTTTTCGTGCTTATCGTGGTCGCGGTTTTGAGGCTCAGCAACTCATTTATTACTTCCACAACTCCCGTTGATGCCGTGGAATGCGCCAGCATCAGGCGGCCGTACTGCGTCGGATATATGATCTCTCCGACGTGCGCCTTGCGGAGATATGTGTCGAATTTCGGGTCAAGAAGTTCGGCGCAGATATGCACGTTTTTCGCCATTGTACTGATTGTCATAGCCGTCATGACCGTCTTCGAATCAACTTCGGACATCGATGCGTTTTCGCTTTCGTCGGCCAAGATGAACACCGTGTCAGCGTTCTTCACGTTCGCGAGCAGCAACACATTTTCGTTGAAATACTCCCCGCGGAGAAAATTGATGTCCTTGAATTTCGGGTTCTGCTGTTTGAAAAGGTCTATGGTGTCGGCCGTGATATTGGCGATTATCACCATGCACTTCGTCTTGAGGTTTTTGTTCAGTGTGAATATATCCTCAAGCGTGCTCTCCATGTTTTTTTTCCAGCCGCATATTATTGTATGTTCGGTTAAATGCGTGAGATCAACCAAGCCTCTTCCCTCCTTGATCTTACGTTCGATGAAGATCGAAGCGACAGTCGCCGTGAGCAGCGACATGCCGACAACACCCGTAAATATTATGAATATGTCAAGAATTCTTCCGATGCTCGTCTTCGGCGAAAAATCACCATACCCGACAGTGGTCATCGTCACTAACGTGAAATACAGACTGTCTATGAAATGCAGTATCGGGTTCGGATTCGGTTTGTCTCCGAACATCCCGGAATTCCTCTCGAATATGAATCCGAGAATATACGATGAGATACAAACCGTTACAAACAATACTCCGAAAAGAGCGGGCAGCCGCTCTTTCTGCATCATTGTCCACAAATCTATGATATATTTTTTGACAAATCCGGAGAAAAAAGTCCGTAGGCTCGTACGAGCTTCTTGTATATTATACTTTTTTTTCTTCGCCATAAATTAACCATTAAAAATATGTGTAACTATTTTAATCGAATTATTATATTCGTAAAGTCACAACAAAAATTCTTGCATTAAAAGCGCGTATTCGGCCGGTATCAACCCACCCAGTTAACCTTTGCCGGCTTCCGCGGGATGATCCTTTTATAACTATATTTCGGCCATCCGAGAATCATCGCCGACTGGATCGTGTTCGCGGACGGCACGCCGAGCGGCTTCTTAAGCGCCGGGTCGATCCGGGCGGCGCCCACAAGATAGCCTATCCATGTCGCTCCGAGTCCGTGCGCCTCCGCCGCGAACATTATATGGCTCATCGCTATGACGCTGTCGTCCTTGCCGGTTAGTGCATCCGCTCCGCTGTGCGCTATTATCAAAACAGGCGCCCCTCGGAAAATGTGAAGCTTTCCGTGTCCCTCCGAGTTGAGAAAACGCTTGATATCCGCGCTTGCAAACGCAAGTTCCTCCGCCTTTTTCTTCCCTGCGAACATCTTCACAACAGCCTCGCCCAACGGCGAACCCGCTATCGATATAAGTTTGTTGAACTTTTTAAGTATCCTCGTATCGAGTGAGTTAATCAACTCCCGGTCCATAACAACGCTGAACTCGACCGCCTGTGAGTTGTGCCCGGTCGGCGCGTGCGCGCCTATTTCAATCAGTTTTTCGAGCATTTCGCGCGATACCGGCTTGTTTTTGAACTCGCGCACGCTCCTTCGGCCCATCAGCATCTTCTCGATGTACGCCACCGGCGCTTTCTCCTGCTCCTTCAATTCCTTGAATTTACCAATGGGGAATTCTTCACAGGTGACCGCCGTTTCCGGGCATATCGCAACGCAGTGGTAACACTTGATGCATGAGTTTTTATTGACCGCAACCGCTCCATCATCCGCGACTTCTATCACCAGTGCCGGACACACTTCGGCGCACTTTCCGCATCTTGTACATTTCTTTGTATCTATATTTATCATCACTTTTACCTCCGCACGAAATTCTAACCGGATTTACGGTTTCGCCAAGTTTTATTTTTGTATGTGCTGATTATTAAACTTGTTGGTTCATGTACTTACCGGTGTGAGTAAAATACAGTCCGATTTCTCTCACGGCAATTCCGGTGCATTTCTCCCATGCGCGCGCATACATTTTCAACTGCGGCAGATAATGCTCGTACAGTTTACCTACGTCTTTGCCGGGTTTGTCGTCCGTTTTGTAATCAACGATCACCCAGCCACCCGCTTCCTCAAAAACCAAGTCTATGACTCCGCGCACAAGAATTTCATCAGTAATCTTTTTCGGCCTTTCGTCGGGCAGCATCACCTGAAACGGCATCTCGACATAACGCCTGCCGCTTTCTTGCGCGCGGCGCCATACATCCGAGCGCGATACCGCCGCGACGAGGCCAAGCGCCTGATCCGCAAGCTCAACTCCAAGCCCCTTTTCCTCCAGCAGCGAAACCGCGAGCGCTTTAAGGTCGCCGTCCGGCATCTCCATCTCCGACTGAAACAGCGCGTGAATCACCTCGCCCCATTCCGCGCCTCGTTCGTCAGCCGGATACGTCGATGAATCCAGCTCCACAGAGATTGCTTTGGCTGCGCCGGTATCATAAGTCGGCTCCCGCGAAACAAGCCACCGCTCCCTTATCTCTTTTGCCCCCTCATCCATTTCTGTTTTAGATATTCTGATTTTCCCCTTCGCCGGCGCTTTTCTCAGCCCCGCATCCGCAAGCTCTCCGGTTTCGCCCATATACGGGCCGAAATACTTCCAGACATTGGAGTGCGCCTGTTTCCCCACGCGTTCGACAATCGTCAACTGAGTTCCCGCGCGCGTCGCGGCCACATACATCAGCCTCTCCGCCTCGGCAACCTCGAAACGAGCCTCTTCTTCCGCGAACACCTCCCACCCTTCAGGTCTCGCATACACAGGCGGAGCACTGAAACTTCCCTCTTTGGCATTCCCGGTTATCTCGACATATCCAACTACTTTACCCCCTGTCCGGTCAACGTGCAGAACCGGTTGCACCTTCTTCTTTCCGGACGCGCCTGCAAGAAAAACAACGGGCGCTTCGAGCCCTTTCGCCTTGTGCAGATTCATAACACGCACTACCGAAGAATCGCCGTACTTTGCCGGAATCCCGTCGTGCGCCTGCTTCATGCCGATGATCTCTTCCAGCCGTTCGATCAGTTGAGAAAACGACCAGCCCGCCTCCTGTCCCGAACGCAGAAGTTCGATCGCCTTCGCCATGCTTCCGACCTGAACGTTGCCGCCCTCAGACGCAGCCGCCTGCGCGAACAGGCCGAGGTCCGCCGCAATCGACTCCGCCGCCGCCGCCGCCGGAAGATTCGCCGTCATTCCGGCATACATACGCAGCTTGTCGAACGCAAGTTTAATTCGCTCTCTGTCATCAACACTAATGCCTTTATCGGGAATCCGCGCCCTGTAACTAAAAATACCGCGCGCCGCTTTGAAATCATACAAAGCCTCATCACTTATTCCGAACAAACCACTGCGCAGCACCGCCACCAGCGCCACCGGGTTGTCCGGCTGCGCAACTGCCTTGAGACACCTGCAAAGCAAATCGAGTTGGCTTACTTCGTTCAGTGAACTTCCTCCGGTCACTTGATGAGGGATTCCGTACTCATCGAGCTTCCTCGCATAAACACTCAGTCTCTCTTTTTTATACGTGATAATCATGAAATCGCCGGGCGTCGCTTCCGGAGCGGTTCCCGAAGCCGCCTCTTTTTCCGTGCGCGGCACTGTCATTCCTTCATCCAGCGCTTTCCTTATATACCGCGCGATCTTATCCGCCTCATACTCAAAAACACCGTCTTCCTTCAGTCCGTCGGGAACGATAATTTTATCCAACCCGGTAAGGGTTCCCGCCGAACCGCCGGCCCGGCCCGGCATAAGGTCACGCCGCTGCGGCTGGTACTCACTCGCGGCTTCCGGAAAAACACTCGAAAAAACGTCGTTCGTCCAAGCGATAAGCGGTTTCACCGTTCTGAAACTCGCCGACAGCGAAACCACCTTCCCGCCGCATTCCTCGATTATTTTCTTCACCTGATTGTACGTTACGATGTCCGCGCGGCGGAAACGATAAATCGATTGCTTAGGATCGCCTACAACGAAAAGCGAGCCGCTGACCGGCCGGCACTTTCTCCAGTCGGTT
>CAYPEK010000066.1:0-23872 GCA_964409645.1 uncultured bacterium
GATTCGCCCTGCATGGTGTAGAAGAAGTTGACGATCTGGCCGAGCGCGCTGCGGAAGTGCTTGGGCGGCGAGCTGGCGACCTTGCCGAACGCGCCCTGAAATCCTTTGACGAGGAGTTGCTGGAGGTCCCACCCGCAGCAATAGACACTCAGCAACCCGAGGTCGTGGACGTGGAACGAGCCCTCGTCGTGTTTCTTCATGATCTCCTGCGGGTAAATCTTCGAGAGCCAATATTTCGAGATGACGGACGACGAGATGTAGTTGTTGAGTCCCTGCAGCGAGTAGTCCATGTTGCTGTTCTCGTTTATGCGCCAGTCGTTCTTGCCGACGTAGTCGTCCACGATTTCGATGATGTCTTTCAGCAACGCGCGTGCTTCGCGCATCTTCGCGTGCTGGTCGCGGTAGAGGATGTAGGCCTTCGCGGTGTCCGCGAAGCCCATCTCGATCAGCTTATGCTCGACGAGGTCCTGAATCTCTTCGACGGCGGGTGTGCGGTCGCCGCGGTAAAAGATGCCAAGTGTCGAAACCACGCGGCGGCTTACTTCTTCCGCTTTCGCGCGGTCCGGGTCGCCCACGGCGTCGAACGCCTTGAACACGGCCTCGGTGATGCGCTCCGGCTGGAACTCCTGAAGCCGCCCGTCACGTTTTCTGATCAGATTGATAACCTTAGAATCCATAATTCCCCCCGCGAAAGAAAATGAGCCCGAACCTTTGCCGGATCCGGAAAAAACGAGTCCGCCCGCCGCGGATTATGTCCCCGGCGCTTTTGTGCCGTGCTTGGCTTTGCAGATTTAAAAAGGAAATAAAAACCCGGTATCGGAACGGTGCCTACTAAGCTGAAAGTGTGTTTTCCGGGCCTAACTCCTGTGAGGTACTTGGACCTTTTGGTAATCTGCGCCGCGATCGGCGGGACAGCCTTCGAATATTTTTATTTAAGAAATCGCTCCTGTTGAAAAATCAAAACAGTCCGTAGCAATTACGTCAGGCCTGCCTATACTCAGGTCTGTTTGATTATTGGAATCAGATTTTATAGCGCAGATTGGGGCCTGTCAAGCGGGAAACTCTACATTTTGTGCAATATTTTTTTGTTGTACTAGATATTGATGCGAAATGATACTTTGTGACCGGTCGGTATCGGATTTAAAAAATGACAACAAAGCAACAATCGAATGTCGTAAAGAGCAGAAACATAAAAATGCCGGTTTGAATAATAAGTATGTTCAGGTGTAGGCGATGAGCGAAAACAGACGGATGAAGTGAGCGAAAATTCAAAACAATTTAAATGATATTGTTAATAAGAGTGTTCACTGCCGGAGAAATTGTAACAAACAAATTTACGAAAAGCTGTAACGTTTGGCGAGCGGACTGGGACAATAACGAGCAAAAAGCACAACAGGCGCGGCCGGAGGCCAACGGAGCGCCGGAGATCGAGCGGAGGATTACATGAAAAAAGCGATTTGGATTGTGGTGATTTTGGCTGTAGTGGTAGGCGGCGGAGTTTTCTGGATGATAAGGAACAAGAAGGCGAAGGAAGCTGCCGCGGCGAAGACGGAGACGAAGACGGTGACCGTGGACACCGGATCGATCGTGCAGAACATCGAGGCGAACGGAACTGTGGTGTCGCGGCTGGACGTCGAGATCAAGTGCAAGGCGAGCGGAGAGATCACGAACCTGCCGTTCGACGTGAGCGACGTCGTGAAGAAGGGCGACCTGCTTCTCGAGCTCGATCCGACGGACGAGGACCGGAATGTGAAGAAGGCGGAGGTATCGAGGTCCAACTCGGCTACAAAGGTGTCTCGGACTGAGGCGGACCTGAAAGTCGCCACGGAGGAACTCGAGATCACGAAGAAGAGTGTCGAGGTGTCGCTTAAGACGTCCGAGATCAAGCGGGACGATGCTCTGGCGAAGGAAGCGCGCGTAAAAGAGCTGTACGAGAAGAAGCTCGCGAGCAAGGAAGAGTACGACACGGCGCACACGACGGCGGTATCGGCGCAGGCGGAATACGAGCAAGCCGTGCTGAATAAAAAGAATCTTGTGAATCAGGAAGGCGAGCTCGATCTGAAAAAGAAAGACCTCAAGATGGCGCGCGCGGACTCGGAGTCTAACCAGATCGACCTAGTGATAGCACAGCAGAAGCTGAAGGAGACGAAGATATCGTCGCCGATCGACGGCACGATCACTGCGCTGAACGTGCAGGTGGGGCAGATCATATCATCCGGAATCAGCAATGTGGGCGGCGGCACGTCGATCATGACGGTGTCGGACCTGTCGAGGCTGTTCGTGCTGGCGTCGGTCGATGAGAGCGACATCGGCGAGGTTAAGGTTGACCAGCAGGTGATTATAACGGCGGATGCGTATCCGAACGACACGTTTTTTGGGAAGGTTGTGAGGATCGCGCAGCAGGGGACGAGTACGTCGAACGTAACCACGTTCGAGGTGAAGATCGAGGTTCTGACGGAGAATAAGACGCTGCTGAAACCGCAGATGACGACTAATGTGAAGATAATACTGGCGAGGAAGGACAACGTGCTGTACGTGCCTTCGGATGCGATCACGAACGGAGCGTTGCTTGCGTCGGCGAACGCGGCGCTTGCCGGCGGCACACCGCCTGCGGCGAGTGGCGGCAACAAGAATAAAAACAGCAAGAACAGCGGGTTGTCCGGAATGGCGCGTGTCGCGGGCGGCAAAGGGTTTAACCGAGGGATGAGGGGAAGTGGTAATTATTCCCGCGGAAGCGGATCGAGGCAGAGCGGCGGATTCCCCGGCGGACAGGGCACGGGGAATTTCCCGGGCGGCCCGGGCGGCCCGATGGTCAATGCGAACGGCGATATGCCCTCACCGCCGAAATCCACTGCCAAGAGGAAGTATTATGTGACACTTGTTAAAGACGACGGCACTACTGAAGATCGTGAGGTGCAGATCGGGATAACGGACGGGGAGAACACGGAGATAACGAGCGGCCTGAAGAAGGGCGACAAGGTGCAGATGAAGGCAAGCGAGACGTCGAGCGAATGGGGCAGGGGTGGCGGACCGATGATGATGGGAGGCCCGCACTAAGCGGACCCTTGGGAGACAATACAATGCTGATAAAAACTGTGAATGTGGACAA
This sequence comes from uncultured bacterium, assembly GCA_964409645.1. GTDB lineage: Bacteria > UBP15 > UBA6099 > UBA6099 > UBA6099 > CAYPEK01. Next base: position 3,110 of record CAYPEK010000066.1, read on the forward strand.
GATTTACAATATGGGTGACAGCGAAGTGCGTGCTCTGGACGGAGTGAGCATAGAGATCGAGAAAGGCGAGATGGTGAGTATCGTTGGGGCGTCCGGCAGCGGAAAGACGACGCTGATGAACATAATCGGCTGTCTCGACCGGCCCGACGCGGGCGAGTACTACATTGACGGAGAGAATGTGGCGGTGCTGAACAAGGACCGGCTGGCCGGGATCAGGAACAAGTACATCGGATTCGTGTTTCAGACGTTCAACCTGCTGCCGAGGATGTCCGCGTTGGAGAACGTGGAGTTGCCGCTGCAATATGCCGGAAAGGCGAACGTGAAAGGGATGGCCGAGGAGGCGCTCAGAATGGTCGGGCTCGAGGACCGGATGCACCACGAACCGTCGCAGCTTTCCGGCGGGCAGAGGCAGCGCGTGGCGGTTGCGAGGGCGCTGGTGAATGATCCTTCGCTGCTGCTGGCGGACGAGCCGACGGGCAATCTCGACAGCCGCACCGGGCAGGAAATCCTGAAGATGTTCGACGATCTGAATGCGGCCGGCAGGACGATAATCATAGTGACGCACGACAACGATATAGCGAAACGGTGCAAAAGGATCGTGAGGATGAAGGACGGTAAGATCGAGCAGGTGGCGTGAAAGGAGTAACACAGTGATATTTGTAACGATAATAAAAACAGCATTAAAGAGCCTATACGCGAACAAGATGAGGTCGTTTCTGGCGATGCTCGGGATAATCATCGGTGTCGGTTCGGTAATCTCGATGATGTCGATCGGCGCGGGCGCGAAGAAGGACATCTTGTCAAAAATCTCATCGATGGGCACGAACCTGCTTTCGATCAGGTCCAACCAGCGGCGCTCCGGCGGTGTTATGTCGGGCAGCTTCCAGAATCTGAAGCTCGACGACGCGAAGGCGATTCTTGAGAAGGTGTCGAATGTCGATCAGGTTGACCCGCAGGTATCGGGAAACGCGCAGTTGAAGTATCTCAACAAGAATACGAAATCGCAGATAAACGGCGCGGCGGTAACCTACACGTCGATCGGGAACTACGAAGTCGAGTTCGGGAGATTCTTCAAAGAGACGGAAGTGAACCGAATGGCGCGTGTGATTGTGCTCGGCTCTGAAACCGCGGCCGATTTGGGAATAACCAAAGCGCAACTCGGAGAGTCGCTCAAGTTGAACGGGATCAACTTCCGCGTGCTGGGCATATTAAAATCCAAGGGCGGCAGCGGGATGTTCAACGCCGACGAACTGGCTGTGGTGCCTTATACAACGGCGATGAACGTGTTGTTCGGGCAGGACTATCTGGGGAGCATAGACGTGATGGCGAAGGATGGCGCGGATCTCAATAAGGTGGAAGCTGAAATCACGCAGCTGTTGAGAAAAAGGCACAAGCTGGCAGATGCCGACGAGAACGATTTCCGCGTGTTCAATCAGGCGGAACTGATCCAGACGGCGTCATCCATGACGCAGACGTTCACGATTCTGCTCGGCGGCATAGCGGCGATCTCGTTGCTCGTCGGCGGCATCGGAATCATGAACATCATGCTCGTGACGGTGACCGAGCGGACGCGAGAGATCGGCGTTCGCAAGGCGATCGGCGCCAAAGACGGAGACATTCTCAAACAGTTTCTCATTGAGTCGCTGATCATGAGCTGTCTCGGCGGGATAATCGGAGTGATGGTCGGTTTCGGAATCTCGACGCTGATCGGATCGGTTTCGGACTTCAAGACGTCGGTCGAGGTTTCGAGCGTTGCGGTATCACTCATCTTCTCGATGGCGGTAGGTGTGTTTTTCGGGTATTACCCCGCGTATCGCGCGGCGATGCTCGATCCGATAGAATGTCTGCGGTACGAATAAACAGGAGTGGAAAAGATGAAATCGAAAATCGGAAAAAGTCTTTGTGTACTGATCGCGGTGTGCGCGGCGAATGCGCTGCCCGCGGCCCGCGCGGCGGCGGAAACCGCCGAAAAGATCGAACTCAAGGCGAAGAACGCTGTCATTATGGCGCTCGATAACAACAAGTCGCTTCAGATTCAGAGCCTCGCGCCGGCGATCAGCAAGCTGAAAGAAGACAGCGCGAAGGCGGCGTTCGATCCGGCGCTTTCAACCGGAATCTCGACGTCGAACAGCGAGAGTCCGGCCGGAAGTAAGTCGCGGAGCGCGAGCGTTTCGGCGGACCTGTCGAAAAAACTGAAATCCGGTTCGACGGTGACTCTGGACCTCTCGACGGCAAACAGCAACTCGCGGTCTGAGGACAGCCTCTACGGCACGCAGTTCTCGATCTCGCTTCGCAAGCCGCTGCTCAACGGCGCGGGGCAGGACGTCAACCTCGCGAGCATCAGGCAGTCCGAGATATCCACCAAGACGGCCAAGTATCAGCTTCAGGCATACTCGGAATCGCTGATCGAGTCGATAGTCGAGGCGTACTGGAACTACGCGCTCGCCAGCAGGCAGATTCAGATATACGAGGACTCGCTTAAGCTTGCCGAACGGCAACTTGACGAAACGAAGACGCTGATCGAAGTCGGCAAAACGGCGGAGGTCGAGCTCGTGTCCGCGCAGGCGGAGGTGGCGTCCCGCAAGCAGGCGCTTGTGAACATCAGAGGCAATCGCGACAAACTGCGGATACAGCTTCTGCGCTTAGTGAACCCTTCGGGAACAAAGGATTTCTGGAACACGGAGATCGCGGTGACGGACGATTTCGTGATGCCGAAAGTCGAACTCGGAGACCTCGAAACGCATGTGTCCACCGCGCTGAAGATGCGGCCGGACCTGAACGAGGCGAAGCTTTCGGCCGAGAGCGGCGACATCGATGTAGTGAAGACGCGGAACGGTTTGCTGCCGTATCTTTCGTTCTACATCACGCTCGGCAAGAGCGAGTACGCGGACTCGTTCCCGAACTCGTACGGCGGTCTGATGGGCGACGGAAGTTCGGCGCAGATCGGCTTCGACTACAGCGTGAACATCGGCCGCCGAGCGGCGAAGTCGAGCTACGAGCAAAGCCTTATCAGCCAGCAGCAGGCGGGAATCGCGATCGAGAACATGGAGATGACGGTGCAGGAGGACATGAGGAGCGCGTGGATCGAGATCGAGAGATCGGCGAACCAGCTCGACGCGTCGCGTGCAACCCTCAAGCTGCAGGAGGAAAAGCTGCGGACCGAAGAGGAGAAGTACAAGGTCGGGCGGTCAACGTCGCTCGATGTTGCCACAACGCAACGCGATCTGTTGCAGAGTCAGGTGGACGAATCGCAGGCGATCGCGGACTACATCATCGCAGTCGAGAAACTGAAGCTCGAAGAAGGTACGTTGCTCGGAAGCTACGGGATAACGATTAAATAATCACGGCTGCCTGAAGCCGGATGCGGTGATATTGTGCTAATATATGGCGAGAGGACGGCAACGATTTCGGGGAGCGGCGCGCCGGCGGCGGCACGCGTTCCCGTTGTGAAGGTGGCCGTCGTCGAGCCGAAAATGGAAACCGATTTCGAAAAGCTGGTCAGGGAAAACGCGCGCGGGCTGTTCAACCTCGCGTACCACGCGCTCGGCAATAGGGAAGAGGCCGAGGAGTTGGTACAAGAGGTTTTTCTCGAAGCGTACAAGGCGCTGCCCGGCTTCCGTGGGGATGCGTCGGCGAAGAACTGGCTGTACCGGATAGCGGTGAACGTGCTCGCGGACTACATCGGCGCGAAAAAGAGGCGGCCCGCGACGTCCGAGATGCCGGTCGAGGGAATATACGGCGGAGGGACGCGGGCGGCGGATGCGCCGAGCGCGGAGAGCGAGTACATCCGTGAGTCGGAGATGGCGTCGGTGCGGTCGGCGGTGATGAAGCTGCCGGCAAAGTACAGGGCGGTGTTCGTCCTGAACGCGGTGGAGGGCTACTCGCACGTCGAGATCGCGGAGATGCTCGGAATATCGCAGGGCGCGGCGCGGGTGATGCGGCTGCGCGCGGCGAAAATGATACGAAACGAATTGGCGAAACAAAGTAAAGGTAAGGGGTGATGGAGTATGAGATGCAGGCGTGAAAAAGAGGCGTTACTTTATTCCTGCAGCATGCTTTCTCAGCCTGAAAAGGAGCGCTTCGAGGAGCACCTCGCGGGATGCGCGGAGTGCGCGGCGGTGGTCGAGCGCGAGAAGAAAACGGCGGGATTGTTCAGGGAGTCGTATCCGGCGGCGGATGCGGCCGGGCTCGAAGACCGGATAATCTATGCGGTGAAGAACAAGGCGGCGCGGGGAAGTGTGGCGGACCGCGCGACGGCGGCGTTCATGCGGCGGCTCGCGCCGGTTGCGGCGGTGCTCGCGGCTATGATGCTTTTTGTCACTATACTGCTCCCGAACAGGTCGGATAATGAGATGGTTGCTTCTTCATCGGGGGACACGTATTACGCGGGTGCGGTGCTTTCGGGGGCCGACAGCGGCATATTCTCGGAAGACTCGAACACCGCGTACAGCAGCTTCATATCGGAATGGACGAGCGCCGTGTCCGGAAGCGGCGAATAAAAGGAAGTGAGAGACATGAATACGGGAAAGAAATGGATGCTTCTGTCTGTTGTCCTCGTGTTTATATGCGGGATATTCGCGGGGATACTCGTGGAACGCGAATTTCTCCATTCGCACTCCGACAGGGGTCACGGAAAAAAAGGGCATGACTCGACGGATTTCGTAGCGAAGAAGTTTGCGAAGGACCTTTCGCTGACTGTGGATCAGCAGAAAAAGGTCGAGGAGATTTTCAACAAGCACAAACCCGAATTCGAAGCGATCCGCAAGGATGTCAAAAGCAGGATGAAACCCATTTTTGTTGAGATGGACAAAGAGATATTGAGCGTCCTCGACGAAGGGCAGAAAGCGAAGTTTAAGGAAATGATGAAGAAGAAGCGGGCGCAGGATAAGAAGAACGGCGACCCGCCTCCCCCGCGTTGAAAGGGCGGCAAAGCAATTTTTCAAAAACGTATCGGACAAAACCGGGTGGCCATAATGAAACCGCCCGGTTTTTTTATGCGTTTAATTGTTGTGTTGTGATAATACCTGACGGATGCTAAAATTAGCGGCGGCATGAAATGAAGCGCGAGGGCCGGCGAGGCCGGCTGAAAAATGAAAGTACTTCTCATACAACCGTTCGGGTCCGAGAGCAACAATAACTATCCGCCGCTTGGGATGATGTACGTTGCGTCGTACGTGCGCGCGAACTCGAAGCATGAGGTGCGGCTGATTGACCTGCGCGTAAACAAGACGCCGATCGGTGAATTTCTCGGGAGCATCTGGGACTGGGCGCCGGATGTGGTCGGCGTGACCGGAATGTCGATTGAGTGGTCCGGGATCAAGAGCGTGATCGAAGCGGTGCGCGGGTCTCTGGGCGAGAAGGCGAAAATAATCGTGGGCGGCCCGCACGCATCATGTTTCCCGGAAATGATTCTCGAAAGAACGGATGCGGATTTCGTCGCTGTCGGTGAGGGCGAGAGGACGATGCTCTCGCTGCTCGAAGTTCTGGACAAGTACGGCGATCCCGGCGTGGTGAAGGGCATCATGTACCGCGGCCCGGGCGGGATCGTCAACACAGGGCCTTGCGAGCGGGTGGACAATCTCGACGACCTGCCGTTCCCGGCGTTCGACCTGCTCACGATCGAGGATTATTTTGTCAATCCGCATTTCCACACGAACCTGAACAAGTACAACCGCATCGCGCCGATATTCACATCGCGCGGGTGCCCGTTCAAGTGCGGTTTCTGCTTCCACCCGATGGGATTTAAGTTCCGGCCGAGGTCGCCGAAGAACGTGCTGGCGGAGATCGAGCAGCTTGTCACGAAATACGGGATACAGGAGCTGCACATCGAGGACGACACGTTCAATTTCCAGCCCGCACGCGCGAAGGCGATCATGCGCGGTATCATCGACCGCGGCCTCAAGCTGACGATCGCGTTCCCGAGCGGCGTGCGTGGCGACCTGCTCGACGACGAGCTGATCTCGCTCTTCATCAGGGCGGGCGTTTATCGCGTCCATTTCGGCATCGAGTCGGCGGCGGACCGCATTCAGGGGATCATCGGCAAAAAACTGGACTTCGCGAAACTCGAAAAATCACTCGACGCTTTCTCGAAGACGAAAGTTAGCACGCACGGTTTTTTCATGATGGGGTTCCCGACTGAGACCGAAGAGGAGATTATGCAGACGATCGACTTCGCCGCGAAATCGAAACTCGTCACGGCGAACTTCTCGCTCCTGCAGTTGTTCCCGGGCACGCCGTTCTCGAACACCTACCTCAAGGATACTCCCGCCGTGCGAGGCGACGATTTCTCATTCAGTTACGACTGCGTGGCGACGAATTGCAGCGCGGTTTCGAGCGAATGCCTCAAGAAACTTCAGCAGACGGCGATGATCCGTTTCTATGCGAAGCCCGGCAGAGTATGGCGCATCTTCATAACGTCGCCGAATAAGAAGAACCTCTTCTTCCGCAATTTCGGATCGGTCTGGGGTCTCATCTTCAAGGGCAAAACTAAGTATTGATGGTTTAGCGGCCGCCGTGGCTGAATTGTAAAAAATCACCACAAAGACACTAAGACGCACCTATGAAAAAGGCCGCGCTCCGGCGAACGTAGCCCGGAGGGCATCTATTACTTCGATTTCTTCTTGATGTTCTCCGCCTCTTCGCGAGTCAGCTTCATGTTGTTTCGGTATTTGATCGCGGCGATGCCGAATCCGAGGATGTTGCCCGTCTCCCAGATTTTGACGACCTGCTGCTTGGTGATCGTGCCGAAGCTGAAGTTCTCCGCCATGTTCATCATGGTGAGGATGAACGTCTCCGCCATGCAGCCGAGTGTCGCGCCCGCCGCGAGCCCCGGTATGCCGAGGTCGATGTACTCGGGCAGGTGGCCGACGCCGCCCTGAATGGCAAGCACATCCGGCCGCTTGTCGTAAATCTCGAGCGACACGCTGGGCGGCAGGCTTGCGTCGTTGACGATCGCGCCCGGCTTTATCCAGTTCACGTCGATGATCGAGGTGTCCGCGCTGACCGCCGACACGATCAGGTCCGCGCTCGGCAGATGCTTCTTGATGTCGGTTGTCGGAATCAGGTACGGGTCCGTGCCGTGTTTGAGCGCGACCGCCTGCAGAACTTTCTCGCCGATGTCGGAGTCAGGTCTGCGGAAAAATATCGATTTGATGAGGTTTGCGATTTTCTGTTCCTTGCCTTTGTACGTCGCCTCGATGTGGTCGTTGATTTTCTGCTCGTTGAATCTGAACTCGGACGACATGAACGCGGAGTAGGGGAGAACGAGGTCGGCGGTGATTGCGGCGGACAGTCCCTTGAGTTTGTCCGGCGGCGTAGTGCGGAGGATGTCCACCGTGTCCGAGTAAATCTGCGCTGCGACGCGGCGCAGCTCGGATTCGGCGTCCTTTTTCTCGCGGCCGATCAGAATAAGATGCGGAATGTCCTCCGAAAGCAGGCTGGCGGTGACGCTGCCGATGTTGCCCGCGGCGCCGACCACCGCGCCGACGCACTTGTTGAGGTTCAGCCCCATGTATCCGGCGGCCTTGAGCACGCTCTGCCACACGAGCGCCGAGGTATATGAGTTGCCGCTGGTGATGTTGATGAACGTGTCGTCGAGGTCGGTTCCGTTGTGGGTGATGATGGAGGTGAACGCGCCGAGTCCGCAGATCTGCGCGCCGAGGCTGGTGCCGAGATCGACCGCCTTCTGGACGCCGTCGATGAGCTGGCGAGGGTTGCTGCGGCGCAACTCAACCATCTGCTGCGTGGTGTAGAGGAATCCGATGAAGAATGCGCGGACGCGGTCGCCGGTGCGCGGCGATTTTACGTCCACCGCGCGGAAGACGAAGCTTTCGAGCAGCGGGACGAGCGTGTCCCAGAAGCGCTCGCGTTCGGAGCGGCCGGTCTCGGGGTCCTTCACGCCGGAGAAATTCTGCAGCGAGGGGTCGAACTCCTCAACGACCTGCCGGATGTCGAGCGGGTGGATGAGGAACGCCATGCGACGCGCCTCGTCGAATTCCGGGTTGTGCTTCTGGATGCGTGTATCGACGTGCCGGTAGTCCTGAATCTCGTGGTTCGAGCCGGGCGTTTCGCGGCCGACAACGAACTTTGTGAACTCGTAGCCGTTGCAACGGCGGATTATCTCGCAGGCACGGCGCAGCGCGGCCACCACGCGGTCGATCTCTTCCTTTTCGATGAAAGCCGACGGCTCGATGCGGATGATGTTCGACGGCGATTTCGAGACGAGCGAATTGAGCGGCGGCGCGGTGCGGATGCGGTGCTCGTGGAACATGTAGCCCGCGAGTACCGAGCCGAGCACGCCCTGAGCGCCGAGGCGCGAGAACGTGAGAGAGCGGTTGTCGTTCTGCGTCGTGAACTCGAGGCCGATCATCAGGCCGCGGCCGCGCACGTCTTTCACAACGTCAGGGTATTCGCGCTGGAGGCGGCGCAGGGCGGCGATGAAGTAGCGGCCCTTTTCGCCGGCGCTGCGGATGAGGCGGCGGTTGTCTCGCGTGAGCAACTCAAGCGCTTTCAGCCCGACGAGAGACGATACGGCGTCCTCGGCGAACGTTGACGTGTGCAGAAGTCCGAAGCGCGGGTCGTGGATCGCCTCGCGGACCATCATCGCGCCGATCTTGTGCGTGCCGCCGCCGAGCGATTTCGACAGAAGCACGTAGTCCACGGCGTCGTAGTTGATCTTATAATGTTCGAGGGCGAACAGGCGGCCGGTGCGGCCCATGCCCGTCTGTATCTCGTCCATTATCCACTCGAATTTGTATTTCTCGCGCAGGCGGGCGATGCCGGAGATGTAGCCCGCGTCCGCCACGCGGATGCCGCCTTCGCCCTGAATCGGCTCGACGATGAATGCCGCGACGTTCGGGTGGCGTTCCTCGACGATGTTGATTCTTCCGTCCGACACCACGAGCCGCTTGATCGTGAAGTAGCAGTCCTTGAGTGTGCGTTCGAGCTCGCCGAGGTTGTTGAACTCGACGAACCGGACGTCGATTCCGCTTAGGCGGGAGAACGCCTCGCGGTAGAGTGGGTTGCCGGTGATGCGGAGCGCGCCCGTCGTCTTGCCGTGGAATGAGCGTTCCGCGCAGATCACTATCGGCGGGATCTGCTCGAGCATTCGCGTCTGGAAAATGATGTCGCCCTGCAGTGCGTCGAAACCCTTCTCGCGGTATTCCTTCGGCAGCTTTACCGTGCTGTGCATGCGGTAGTATTGCTTCGTCTCATTAAAGTTGCGGAAGAGCGACTTGCCGATCCCGAGGAACCGGTTCATGCGGTTAAGTTCAGCGTGCTTGAGCGCGCACTCGACCGCCTCCGCGCCGGAGTTGGTGAAGAACGTAATGCGCTTCTCCTTGCCGGGGTAGAGCGCCGAGAGGCGTTCCGCGAGCCGGCCCGCTGCCTCGCGCACCGAGCCTTGCGCGTGCATGGGCGTCCCTGACGAGATGCAGTTAAGGATCGTCTCGTTGATCTCGGGGTTGTTGTGGCCGAGCATCGTCGCGCCGAAGCCGCCCGCGAGGTCGAGCACGCCGATCTCTTCGCCCTTGCCGTTTTTGTAGTAGAGGTAGTCGCCTTCGCCGCGCGTGATCTCGACGTCGAGCTTGAGCGCCTGAAGGAGTTCGGCCATTGTCGGCCTGATATATTCACCGTACTTATTGTTGACGTCTGTCATTATAATTCCTTTCAGAACCAGTCGATTTTGCTCCGCACGGAACCGGCCGTTCCGCGCGCGGGTCCGCCCGCCGCGACCCGCCCCCGATACCGCTCCGCTCACCCAACGGGACAAACCTTCAATATCATAGCACTGTTCCAAACCGGTTCACAGTATGCGAAAACCAAGAAAAAATAATCAGCAGGGATAGCGTGAATCTTCAAATAGTTCTCGAATGAAACTGCCGTTTCAGAAAGTTGCTTTGAGGGTGCCTTCGATGAGGTTGCCGGAGTAGTTGTTTTTGCTTTCGAGGGAGTTTTTGTAGCTCGAATAGCGGTATGAGAGGTTGAATGTCACGATTTTTGAGAGCTGGTTTTCGGTGCCGAGTTCGAGAAGGCTGTTCTTATCGGATGTGGTGCCGGTGCGGGCGATGTTCTGGAACTGGAACCACTGATTGCTTGTCGTCATCTTGCGGGTGACGCGTGTCTTGAGCGTCCCGGTGCTGTAGCTGGACGCGATGGACGAGTATTTGTCCTTCTGGTATGTTGCCATATAGCTCCAGATTTGGCTGGGGTCGTATCCGAGCGCGACGTTCCAGTTGTCCGTTGTGGATTTAGTGGTCTGTGATACGCTTCTCGTATCAACGATTGTGTCCTGCAGTGTGAGCACTGCGTGATACGGCCTGCCGGGCGGCCTGTATTCGAACTCGTATCTCTTGCTTGTGTTGTTTGTGGATGAGGTGTCGCCGACGTATGTTTCGGATACGGTGAGCGACGGCAGGAACGAGAATGATTTCGTTACGACGAGGCCAGTCGAGTACATTGACGTTTTTGTGCCCGTGGAGGGGCCGTTGATGCTCGGCGAGTCCTGCTGCGTGAACGATACCTGCACCGATTTGAAGCGGGAGAACGGCTGGGTGGAGAGCGCGATGCGCGAGCGATTGACGGAGCGCGGGGCGACGGTGGGGCGGGTATCGCTTGTGTTCTGTTCGTCCACGTCGGCGGCGATCATCAGCAGCGGTATCGGTGTCCAGTTCATGCCGAGCTGGCTCGATTTGTTAGTGGATGTGTAAGCGGTGCGTATGTTCGCCGTGTCAACGGCGTTGTAGGTTAACATGCTCGTGAGCATGAGTTTTTTCGAGGGCTGGTAGTTGAAGCCGAGCGTGCGCGCGAGCGTGTCGGTCTGCGACTGCGTGGCGGTGTTGTCCTTGTGGTCCGATTTCGAGTATCCGAATGTGAGGTCGGCTTTTTTGAGCTTAGGGACAGGCATTCCAAGATTGAGCGCGATTTTGTTTTCGTCGCTCGATGTCTGCGCCGGGTTGTAGTCGTCTGAGTTGTTGCGCGTGTTGTATGTGAGGCTGAAATTAGTTATGGCTTTCGATGCGAATGAGAGTGCGTAGTCGGCTGATTTGCTGGTCCGTTTGTGAGTTTCCGCGATGTCGGCTGCGTTATCGACGTTGAGCCATCCGGCGCTGAAGTTGATATTGCTTGCGATCTTGTGCTGTATCGAGTAATTAAGGCGGCGGGTTTCGAGGGTATTGCTGCCGCCGATCGGCGTGAACAGCGTGTCGCCCGTGACGAGGTTGAGTTTAGCTTGCGTTTTGTCACCGATGTACGCTGCGGCGAACGAGTTGCGGCTGCCGTTGACGAGTCCGGATACGCCGCTCGGACTGTACTGGTAGTCGGCGATGATCTGGGTTCCGGAGGGGATGAGCACGGAGAAGATGATCTGCCCCCGGCTGTAATCCACGGTGTATTTAGTGTTGCTGACAACGCCCTCGGAGGACAGCCGGTCGTCGAAATAGACGACGAGCGATCCCTGCGAGACGTCGATGTTTGCAAGCTGGAACGTGCAGGATTTGAGGTTGTCGATGTTTGCGCAGTTGAGCTCGGAGGAGAGGATTGCCACGGTCTCGTTGATGACGGGGATGGTCTGTCCTGCGATGTCGGCGTTGCTTGTGGCGCGCTCGTACTGTATGGTGGTCTGTTTGTCCGGCTCGTACTTCAGGCGGAAATCGTCCACTGTGTGCTGGTATTGCGAAGCGAGCGAACTGATGTCGGGATACCGCCAGTAGGAGATTTTGACGTAAACGTTGATCGGTATGGGCGTTGTGAACGAAATCTGATTTTGCTTTTCGTCAATTGTGTAATCGACACCGGCCTGCATGGGGGCGAGGTCGCAGGAGGTGAGGGCCTCGTCATTGCATTCGTAGAGCTGTTCGGAGCCGGTGTAGATGGTCTGGTTCGCGGGGTATCCGAACGCGCCGGTGTTGTCGAGGCCTAGTAGTTCGTTGTCGATGTATTCGATTACCGAGTCCTGCGGATAGTAGGTGTAGCTGACGGTGAACGTGTCGGTGGAGGCGGGCGCGGAGGGAAGCATGAATTTACCCTCTGCGTAGTTGCCGTAGATGCAGTATATGCCGCTTGTTCCGATCAGGTTGTAGTCGTTGTTGGGTTCGAGGGGCACGAGGGAGCCGTTTTTGAAGATGGATTCGGTTCCGTTCAGGTAGCTGCTGCGGACGATGAACGGGTGGTTGACCTTGATACAGGATGCAGTGGGCGAGCAGTTGCTGTTGCACGTTGTGGCGACGGCGGTTTCGCCCTCGACGGATTCCGTGAGCTGCTGGGCCTGCCTGTTGGCGTCCTGCGCGAGGTGGGAGAACCCATAAGAAAATTTTTCATTTTTCGACTGTGAGTCGGCGGCGAACGCGAAAATCTGGCCCTCGCTAAGGTTGCCGGTAAGCCGTTGCTCATAAGTGACAAGCACGTAATCGTTCGGGCCGAGGATGCTGTTGAACGTGATCTCTCCCGAGAAGGCGTCGAGCACGTAATCCGACGACGAAACGGGCACGTTGTTGATCTGCACATTGATCGATTCCGGCACGAGGTCGTTTGCGTTGAGGTCGTACGGCCCCTTGATGTTGCGGCCGGTGAAACTGATTGATTTCGCCTGACTTTTCGAGTTGGATGTGACTGCGGAAATTTTGGTGCGTTTTGTCTTGTAGTCGAACTGGATGCCGGTGATGTCTTTCGAGAAAGCGGCGAGCGTGCCGCCTTCGACCGCCGCGCTGAAGTCGCCGTACGTCGCTCCGTATTTGCCGCGTTCGAGCTGGAACTTCATCTCGCGTTCCTGATGCGGCATCTCGTAGAACGAACCGTTTACTTTCACGTCTTCGCCGAGGTCGGCCGAAACCGACATATCAGTTCCCTGTTCGACACGGGCGCCGTTGTTTGTAAGGCCCTCGCGCGAGAGGAACTGGCTCGAATTTCCGCTCGATCCATACGTTCGGAATTTCAAGTATCGCGATCCCTTGAACTGAACTTTATTTTTCTTATCCTCATCGGTTTCACCCGAAGCTATCGCTGTTTCCTTGCTTGCGGCTGCCGTTTCTTTCTGTACTTTCACAATCGATGTCGCTGCGGTTTTATTGTCCGCCGCCGGTGGTGTTTGAGTTTTCGGGGTTTCTTTAGCCGGCTGCGTGGCTGCGGCGACTGTCGCTGTTGCCGCGGTCGGAGTTGCAACGGCTTCCGCTGCCGCTTTCTCCGCTGTTTTTTGCGGCTCCGCCGCCGGTTGGGCGGCCTGAATCTGTTGTTCAGGTTGCGGTTCGGGAGCTTCCGGCGGAATTTGTTGCTCTAATTGTTCTTTTTCAGGGGCGGTTGAATCTAATTTATCGTTTTTTTTTCCGGTAACTGCTGTGTCGAGTTGCGCGAGAAGCGAGTTTATGTCGGTGAAGTCCGGAGGTGGAGGCTGGACCACTTCTTGTTCCACGGCGGTTTCTTCCGCCGCTGATTTCGCTGCCGGAGTTTCTTTTGCTGCTGTATTTGTTTCAGGCTGTTTTTTCGCGGCTGTTTTTGCCGGTTCTGCTTTTTTCGACTTTGCGACCGGTTTTTCTTTCGCCGTCGATTTCGATGTCTTGTTCTTTGAATCCTTTTTTGTGGGCGGCGGGACCTGTTTTTCCTGACCGGTCTGTTTTTTCTGTTCTTCCGTGGCAGGCGGTGCGGATTGGATTATCTGCTCAGTCTGCATAACAGGATCAAGTGTTTTAAGTTTTAGTTTGTACTGCGCGGCTTGAGGAGCTGTTTTCGGCGCCGGGGCTTCTTTCGCGGCAGGCTTGGCCGCGGGCTGCTTTTTCACTTCAGCTTTTTCCGCCGGAGCGGCCTTCGGGGCTTCTTTCTTCTCTTCGGTTTTTACAGCTTCGGCTTTTTTCGGTTCAGCAGCAGGGGTCGTTTTCGCGGTTGCTGCGGGCTGCTCGGATTTAGCTTCAGTTTTAGTAGTATCAGTTTTAGCGGGCGCGCTTTGCGGAGTTGTTGCTTTCGAGGCTGTTGCCGGCGTGGAAGAGGTTGTCTCGGTTTTTGTGGCCGCCGGTTGTTTCTTTTGCGTTTCCGCAACAGATTGAGGTTTTTGTTCGGCTTGGGGCGATTTTGCGGCCGCTGGCTCGGTTTTTTCCGTTTTTTCTCCCGCTACCGTGGAATCGAGTTGGTTCAGGAGCGAATCGACTTCCTTGAATTCAGCCGATGTGGCTTTAGTCGCGGGTTCCTGAGCGGGCGCGGAAGCGGCGGATGTTGTTTTCGCGGCGGGAGCGGCTTTTGCCGCCGGTTTCGTTTCGGGTTGTTTTTCGGCGACGACTTTTGCCGCCGGGGCGGTCTGCGCGGGTTGTTTCTTTTCCGCTGTCTTCGCCGGTTCGGCGGTCGGGGCCGACGGTTCTGTTTTCTTTGGTTCCGGTGTGGGAGCGATTTTTTCGGCAGGCGCGGGCGGAGCTGTCACGGTTAATGAAGCGGATGCTTTTAGAGTTACCGATTCAGGCAGCGGCTCCGATGCGGCCGGTGTTGGTTTGCGGTCGGTTCCGGCGACGTCGAGGTCGTCCAGAAGTCCGTCGATGGCCGGGAATTCGGGTTGTTTTACCTCAGCCGGCGATTCCTGAGGGAGTTTTACTGCGGCTGTGGCGGATTCAAGTGGCGCGGGTTCCGGAATCGCGCGGTCGAGAGCGCCCATTAGGCTGTCGATGGATTCATCGAATGTTTTCGGTTTTTTCTGTTCTTCGGGCGGCTCGACGGTGTTTTCGATTAGATCAATTAAGTCTTGTGCTGAAGGTTGTTTTTTCTTGCTCGAATTTTTAAAGACCTGAGGAGGAGCGGGCACGTTCGAGGACGCTTTGACGGTCGGCATGTTATGAATAAGAACCGCAATCGCGATGATCGCAATTATGCCTGACTTATAAAATCGCCTCATTCCGAGCAGACCATTAACTATCCGCAGCCTATCCTTATCCGTCCCGCGCATAAAACTACAAAAGCGGCGCGGGATTCGATGCGACCGCTTTGGATTTACTCAACCACAATCTATATATTATAACTCAATGAATATAAAATTTGAATAAATATTATATGTAACAGATGTCATATTTTGATGCAACGGTAAAATCGACCGGATTCAGCCGATCCCGCAGAGAATTCTTTCTAGTCAGAGCTTCACAAATATTTTCTTCCTGTAGAGCAGCCCGGTGATGATGGCCCATGTGACGACGATGCTCAGTCCGTAGAGAAACGAGCCGTTCAGTGGGCCGGCCCACGAGACGAAGAGATGCTGGGCGTACCAATCGCGGAACTCCACCTTGCCGCCCGCGCCGTCGGAAATGCTGAACCATGTCATCATGTTGATGAAGAATCCCGAGAGCATGTAGGTGAGAATGACGTTCGAGCCGAGCCACGTGAACGGATGTGTCCAGAAGCGGACGTTCTTGAGGTCGATTAGCCAGACGCAGAAGGCGAGGGTACACATCGCGAGTCCGCCGGTGAAGAAGACGTACGACGGGCTCCAGAGTTTCTTGTTGATGGGGAACCAGACATTGAATATTTTGCCGAGAATGACACAGATGAATCCGTACATGAAAAGGGTGGCGATTTTCTCGAAGATTTTTTTGTCCGATTTTACCCACAGGCCGGTGAGCGCGCCGAGGAGGCCGGTCGCGATTGCGGGCATGGTGTGTAGGATGCCTTCGGGGTCCCAGCCGGGCCTGTAGAGGTGGTTGTTGCCGAGAACGTGGAGGTCGATGTATGTGGCGAGGTTGCCTTCGAGCGACAGGTCGCCCGCGCCGTAGCCGGGGACGGGCACGAGTTTCATCAGCGCCCAGTAGGTCCCGACGAGAAAAACGATGAATCCGAGATAGACGTTTCTGCGGTTTTCCTCCGGCGTGTAGTATGTGATGAGCGCCACGAAGAAATAGACGAGCGCGAGGCGGGTGAGCACGCCCATGATGCGCAGGTGTACGAAGCCGTATCCGAAGCCTTTCGTCGGGTCGTATGCGCCGAGGAACGCGCAGAGGAGGAGCAGGAGGAACCGCCGGACGACTCGGAGGAGCAGCTTGTGCCTGTCCGCGCCCTGTATGATACGGTTCGAGAAAGAGAAGGGGATGGAGACGCCGAGGATGAACACGAAGAACGGGAAGACGAGATCGGTGAACGTCCAGCCGTTCCATTCGGCGTGTTCGAGCATCGGGTATTTTGCTTTCCAGCCGTTGTTGACGATCAGCATACTCGCGAGCGTCAGGCCGCGGAAAACGTCGAGCGAGAGCCAGCGCTGCGGTTTTGATGCGCTGCCGGTTTCCTCTTTTTTCTTTTTCGCCATGTTTCCTCTCCTCTTAAACCTTTAACGAAATGATGTGCTGAGGGTGCTGTTCTCGGCGGGGTAGGTTGTGTTCTGCTTGGTTCCTCGCTGCTTCAAAGCGGTACGGGCACCGCACGAAACGCGTTGCCAGTCCCTGCTTTTCAGGTGTTGCCCATTACATTTTACTGTGTGCCATGCACAAAGTTTTCTTTTGTGCATGAGATAAACAATGTCATTATAGGCAAGCCGGCCGAATTGTGACCCTGCTTTGCATAACTAACGCTTTGCTTTTTCCTCTACTACTATCTTTCCAACCTAAACTACAAATATGCCGATAAATTTGGGAGTACGGTGGCCTGACACCGCCCGACTGCCGGCGGCCCGACGCCGGCAAAATTATTACCATAATAATGATGGTCAAAGCGTCACTACACTGCAATAAAAACAAGAGCGGCGCCGGGTCGCTGTTCGGCTGGCCGCACTCCCAGATTCCCGTTTTTATCTTTTCCCTCTATCCTCGCTACCGGCTGCTCGCTACTGCTTTTAAAAACGGGTCAAACAAAACAGGGGCGCGGTTTCCGGCCGCGCCCCTGTTGTTTTCGTTAATTCCGCGATACGGCTTAGTGTTCGTCTTCGCGGTCCTTCTTTTCCATGCCCATCAGATCGCGGAGCTGGTCGTAAATTCCGGCCATGTCGATCTTGTAATGGGCGTAGAGGTCTTCGGGGTAGCCGATGACGGAGAAAACGTCCGGCACGCCGAGGCGTTTGAACTTGATGCCCATTCCGGCTTCCGCGAGCACTTCCGCGACGGCGCTTCCGAGGCCGCCGTAAATGTTATGCTCTTCGGCAACCACGATGCATTTCGTTTCTTCGGCCGCCTTGAGGATGATCTCTTTGTCGAGCGGCTTGATCGTGTGCATGTTGATGACGCGCACTCCGAGGCCGTCCTCGGCGTCGAACTCTTCCGACGCTTCGATGGCGGCCATGACGCAGACGCCGCATGCGATGATCGTGGCGTCGTTGCCTTCGCGCAACTGGATGCCCTTGCCGAGCTTGAATTCGTAGTCCATCGTTTCGTAAACGGGCGGTTCGAATCCGCGGCCGACGCGCATGTAGAACGGGCCTTCGTGTTCCTCGACGGAGGCGATGATCGCCTTCGCCGTTTCGATGCCGTCCGCCGGGACGACGACCGTCATGTTGGCGAACGTGCGCATGATGCCGATGTCTTCGGTGGCGTGGTGCGTCGTGCCGCCGTTGCCCATGCTGAGCCCGCTGTGCGTGCCGACGATTTTAACGTTGAGTTTCGGGTAGCAGAAGTCCGTGCGTACCTGCTCGCAGGCGCGCATCGCGGCGAAAGCGCCGAACGTGCTGATGTAGGGTTTGAACCCCGCGAGCGCGAGCCCGGCGGCCGCGCCCATCATGTTCTGCTCGGCGATCCCGAAGTTGAACGAGCGTTCCGGGTGTACCGCGAAGAAGTCGCCGACCTTCGTCGATTTCGCGAGGTCGGCCGTGAGACACACGATTTCCGGGTATTTCGTGCCAAGGTCGGTGAGCGCCTTGCCGTAGATCGCGGCCTGAGTCAGTGTGTTCAGATCGTCTATTGTGTATGAAAGTCCTCCAGCCATTTAGGGAGCCTCCTTTTCAGGTCTCGGTGTTGTTGATTTCAGACTCGCATTTTATCGATTTCGGCGATAGCCTGTTTCTCAAGCTCTTCGTCGATGCCGCCGTAGTGCCATTTCGTCACGTTTTCCATAAAGGAGATTCCGCGGCCTTTCTTTGTGTTGCAGATGACAACCGTGGGCACTTTCGAATCGACTGCGGGCAGGTTTTCGAACGTGTCGAGCAGCGCGTTGTAGTCATGGCCGTCGATCACCTTCGTTGACCAGCCGAACGCTTTCCATTTGTCCTCGAACGGTTCGACTTCCATGATTTCCTCGACCGGCCCGTCGATCATCAGCCTGTTGCGGTCAACGATCGCGATCAGGTTGCCGAGTTTGAAGTGGGCTGCCGACATCGCGGCTTCCCATACCGTGCCCTCGTTGCATTCGCCGTCGCCCATCAGGCAGAACGTCCGCCATGATTCCTTTCTCAGGCGCGCGCCGATTGAGAGTCCGACGCTGATCGGCAATCCGTGGCCGAGCGATCCCGTGCTCATGTCGATCCCCGGAACCTTGTTCATGTCCGGGTGCATTCCGAACGGGCTCAGGTACTGGTTGAAATCGCACATCATCGATTCATCATAGTAGCCCACATCAGCGAGCACCGGGCAGATGCCGACGCCGCCGTGCCCCTTGCTGAGGATGAAGCGGTCGCGATCCGCTTTTTTCGGGTTCTTCGGGTCGATGTTCAGGATGTGGTAATACATCGTGAGCAGGATTTCGGTCATCGAAATGCCGCCGCCCACATGGCCGCCGCCCGCCGTAACGACCAGTTGTACGACTTTCGTGCGGATGTCGGCCGATTTGTTGGTGAGGAATTTTACGAGTTCCTCTCGCGTCTTGCAATTATGAAGCATGCCGGTTCCTCCTATGCTGTTTTTCTTTTTTTATGTGAGTATTCCCTCTGGTCCCCAGTCTCTCCGCGGCCATCGAAGGCCCGCCGCCCTTGTTTCCTGTTTATACAATCAGGTCCTTCCGGCCCATCTCCTTGAGCACTTCAGGGAATATTTTATACGCCGGCTTGATCGCGGGCAACATCCCGAGCGCTTTCGATACGTTGCCTGTCGCCTTTATCTTGCCCATCGCTATCGAAATCACCGGGTTCTCCTTGCCCTGCCAGAAGCGCAGGCAGTAGTCCGCCGAGTTCGACAGCACAAAATCCGCCGCCGTGGACTTATCGTCCCAAGTATATGAAATGTAGTCTTTCTCGTCGGCGGGTTTGTCCTTTGCGTTGATCGTCACGCTCGCGTCGGGATCGTGATAATCGAACCGCGCAATCATTTTCTCCTTCGCGACAGCGGGCCCGACCCTCGGGTCGCTTTTCAGCTTATCGAAAAGGGTGGTCATGACATTGACGAATTCTTCCCTGCTTTTGAAATACTTTGATTTTCCCATGGCAATTGCTCCGTTGAGAGATCGCCCGGCGCCATAATTTGTTCCGGATCGGCCAACCGGTTGTTCTATCATATCCGAATCCGCTATTTGTGTAAATACAAAAACCAAGTCCTTAAAAAATATCTTTTTTTCTTATTATATAATTGATTTTGTTTGTTATCCGGCCACATCGGCGGTTTTTCCGCATTCGTGCAAATTCAGGCCGCAATTGACCGCGCGCGCGGCGGAGTGATACAATTCATCTGTCATCAGTTTCACCCGTGTTCATTTGCCCTCAAGCGCACTGAAACCGAATAAAGACTTTCTTTTGCCGGAAGGAGATAACCTTATGGCGTTGAAGGAGTATTTCGAGTTTCACGACCGGACGAAGGTGATATTCGGGGTGGACACGCTCGAACAGGCGGGTCGGGAGGCGGCGCGGCTCGGCGGCACGCGCGCGCTCGTGGTGACGGATGGCATCATCCGCGGGCTCGGGTTCGCCGACGCGGCGGCGAAGAGCCTGATGGACGCCGGGGTGGAGGTGGCGCGCATCTTCGACGAGGTGCCGCAGGACTCCGGCGTCGAGATGATCCAGAGCCTCTATGAGGAATTGAAAGAGCAGGGCGGTGCGGACGTGACGGTGGCGGTCGGCGGCGGGAGCGTGCTCGACACGGCGAAACTGGTGAATCTGCTTTTGAGCGAGGGCGGCGACCTGATGAAGGATCATCAGGGGGCGTACCTGCAGGCGCGGCCGCTGAAGCCGCTGATCGCGGCGCCGACGACCGCCGGCACGGGCAGCGAAGTCACTTTCGCAGCGGTGGCGAAGGACCACGCGAACCACGTTAAGGTCGGTTTCGTCAGCCACTACTTCGCGCCGGATGTGGCGCTGCTCGATCCGAAGCTGACGCTGTCGATGCCGCCGGGCGTAACGGCGGCAACTGGGATGGACGCGCTGACGCACGCGCTCGAATCGCTTGTCAGCAGCGAGTCGGAGCCGGTGGCGGAGGCGCTTGCCTGCGGCGCGATACGGCGGATAAACACGTGGCTGCCGGTTGCGGTGGCGGACGGGGGAAACATCGAGGCGCGCGGTGAGATGCTGATTGCGTCCATGGTTGCCGGGTTGGCGTTCACGAACACGTTTGTCGGGATCGTGCACGCGATAGCGCATTCGATGGGTGGCGTCGCGGGCGTGCCGCACGGGCTCGCGAATTCGCTGATCCTGCCGTACGGGATGGAGTTCAACATCGACTTCTGCGCGGACAAATACGCGCTGGCGGCGTACTCGATGGGAGTGGCGCCGGGCGGCGACGAACGGGCGGACGAGGAGGCGGCGATAGCGAAGGTGAGGGAGCTGATCGGCAAAATCGGGCTGCCGGTCAGACTGAGCGAGGCGGGAGTCGCGGAAGATCAGCTCGAGGAGATCGCGATGGCGACGATGGGCGACGGTGCGCTGTTCACGAATCCGCGCTTCCCGGAGGATCACACAGAGGTGCT
>CAYPEK010000067.1:0-23845 GCA_964409645.1 uncultured bacterium
AACTAATGAGCAAAGAGTATGGTTACAACAGAACTTTCCATGTGAAGAGAATTTGAAAATGTTCAATCGTTATAGAGGGACGTATAACAATAATAGTGATGTATGTAAAAAAGTATTTGAGAAAAAATAAAAAGGATTAGTATGTAAGAAATGGTAGTTCGAATATTTTTACCGGTTCGACACGGCCTTTGACGGGTATAGCGCCGAGTTCTTTTGTTTCGTGAGTTCCCCGAACACCTTCCGCCGTTGATTCGCTTATGATGATTCCTGTTCCGAACTGCTTGTTCAATCCTTCGAGCCGTGAAGCGACGTTCACGGTGTCGCCTATGGCGGTGTAGTCGCTCTTCATCTCCGAGCCGATGTTGCCGACGACCGCGAATCCGGTGTTGATTCCGATTCCGATTCGCAGTTCGCCGTTCATCCGGATGCCTTTTTCGTTCGCTTCCCGGTTAATGTCCGCCATCGCACGCTGCATTTTGATCGCCGTCTCGCATGCCCGCCGCCGGTGGTCCGGAACGTCGTTCGGTGCGTTCCAGATGGCCATGATCGCATCGCCGACATATTTATCGACCATTCCCTCGGCTTTCATGATAATGCCGCTCAACGCCGAGAGGTGTATGTTGAGTATTTCGACGATCTCTTCCGGTTCGAGTTTTTCCGAGAGTGTTGTGAAACCGCGAATGTCCGTGAACAGGACTGTGATCTCCTTGCGCTTGCCCTCGAGGAGCGAGGCGTCGCCGTGTTCCGCGAGGTTTTCTACGATGCGCGGATCAAGGTAGCTGCCGAGTACCCTCTGAATGAAACGTTTGTCCCTGTCGAGAATGAAAGTATTGTGCAGGTGGCCGATCAGGAAGGCGAGCGGAAGCGCCAGTTCCACCGCCGCGACATCGATGCGGATGCTGAAACGAGAAAATGCGTATTGTGCCGCCGCCGCCCATATAAACATAAATACTGCGACCGCTGGAATGCCGATCCATATATTCAGCGCCGAGAGCGATAAAACAGCGACGAAGCAACCTATTACGACGGCCGCGATGCCGATCCATACCGGCGTGTTTCGAATGTATCTGTCGCGGATGATCGTATCTATGGCGTTTGCGGTAATTTCGACGCCGAACATGCTGTGGGTTTTACCGATGGATGATGCAAAATACGGTGTCGGATGAAAGTCGGGAATCCTGAGATCGTAGGCGCCGATCATAACGATCTTGTCTTTGAAATTGCGCTGCATAAAGTCGTGATCGTCTTTATTGCGGAGCAGGTCAACGAGCGAAATGTGTGGGAAAGAACCGGGCGGTGCTGCGTAGTTGATCGCCATCCTCGAATTCGTGAGCGGAATTCGTTTTTTGCCTATGCGGATGGACTTGTCGTCCATTTTTACGTTTTCAGGCTTTTTTCCGGAATAAGCGAGATAAACCGACATGGAAAACGATGGAAGGGCGCTCTTGCCGACATTTTCCGCGAGCTTGATATCGCGCACCACACCGTCATCGTCGAGGATAAGGTTTGCGTAGCCGAATTTAACCGGCAGCATGTTGGATGCGGCGTCGAGGAGTTTCAGCTTGCCGGTCTGCGGGAAGCTGTTAATCTCCTCCTGTTCGAGTCCCATTATCCGCTTCATCAGGTTAGTGACATAAATCGGCATTCCGACATCGTCCCGCATCATATAATACGGGGCGATCAGGTGTTTCGAGCGCAGAATCGTCTTCAGAAATGCGTTTTCGTCGTAACGGCACCGGTCCGGGTCCATCGCCGACAGGTGGATCACGTCGAATCCTACCGCTTTAGCTCCCGAATCTGATATGACAATGATCGACTCCATCAGCGCCTCATTTAGTGCCGCAGGGTCGGAAAACTTATCGAGCGCCTTGCCGTCGATGCCGACAATTATTATCGGCGAATCGGGAGGTGTCTTTTTGATCGAATCGCGTATGATGAAACGGTAATCGAGAGTCTTCTTTTCGAGCGAATGGAAAAGGGATGTCTGCGAAAGCAGGAGAATCAGCGCAATTGACAGCGCCGAAGCGATGGTTCCGCCGACGATCCTTTTCTTAACTTTGTTCACTTATTTGAGAGTCGCTTTCAGATCGTTCATTCTCTGGAGCAGGGCAGGATTGTCCGGCTCGGCGGCGAGAGCCTTTTCGTATGCTCCGACAGCGGCGACCGGCATGTTGTTCGCTTCATAAAGCTTTCCAAGCAGAGTGAAGTTTTCGGCAGATGGCGAATCGGCAACAAGTTCTTTCAGGGCGTTTTCCTCGGCGGCGAACATACGCTGCGTGTTTTCGTCCTTCACGGATAAGCCATAGACTTCCATCTCGATCTCGGTTCCTTCGGGATACATGGCGCTTATTTCGCACAGATACCACCCGCCGGGCAGGAGCGGTTCTGCGTCCGCCGGGTATTCGAGATAGGGTTTATCCAGCGACGCCTGAAAGACAACCGCATTTTGCGAATTGGTTATTTTAACTTTAAACGTGGATACGACGCCCATCGATCCGAATGAAAGAAACGGCCTTGAGAAAACCGAAACTTCCGACAACGGCTCGTTAAGATAGACGACATCCGGTTTGTATATTGTGTCTTCATAAACCGTCGCCATAGGCGGTTCTGCCGCCGGCGCGGGAGGATAATCTTCCATGCCGAGACTCATTCCACCGCCGCCGCCGCGAGTTACTCCTCTTTCCTCAAAACTTTCTTCGGCCTTTGCATATTTCATTACTTTCTTCTCTATCGCCCTTTGGGCTAATTCATATTCTTCAGTTTTTTCATTCAAAATACTTTTCATGGCGCTGCTGCCTGATCTGCTTGAGTCGCCGACAAGTCCCATCACGGACATTGCGCCCATTGCTTCCGACAGGTCCTCGACTTTAGCTGTCTTGTCGTACTTCGCGGCGGATTCCGCGAGCGTGGCGCAGAGTGTTTTCTCGATATTGCCCTTGCTGCCGGGTTTGCCTTTGCTGAATTTCAACCCTTTCGCGGAGACGGTAAAAGATGCTTCGCCTTTAACCACTATTTTACTGCCTGATGCGCATAGATTAATTGTCGCGGACGATTTCGGTGCAACTTTAATGTTGTCGCCAACGTGAATCGCGTTCATGCCGTCGAGGGATATACCCTTGTTCTTTCCCTTCATGATCGCGGCTTTCCCTTTGACGGCCGAGACGAACCCGATCTCGCTTTTCTGGCTTTTCGCGGCGGCGATTCCTAAAATCGCGCAACCGCAGATGAAAACCGCAGCGGTTAGAACAACAGCCGGAATTTTAATGTGTTTTGTGTTATTCATAATTTATCACTTCTTCTTTCGTTACGTTTTCACTTATTCATTAGACATCCATACATGAAAATTTTCTGACGATTCTACAAAAAAGGCAATAGCAGTGCTTTTCGCCGCCGGATCATTTCTCTTTCAATCGAGAAGAACGATCGCGTAATAGTCCGGCGTCTGATCGGTGGACGTGAGAACTTCGATCTTGAGTCCGTTGCTTCTGACGGTTGTGTAAACATCGATTCCGCAGGCTTCGAGCGACGGGCGCGACTTATCCGGGTGCCGGCAGCCCTCATCGAGAGCGCACGACGCGCATAAATTGCACGGCCCCGCGCTCAGGCCGAGCGCCTTCCGCAGCCCGCTGAGAAAAGCATCCTTCTCGGTCTTCAAAACCGCCGCCCGCAGTTTACGGTATTCGTGCGAGTGGAGTAATATTGCCTTCGAGTAACATTTTAAATATTCGTTTGTTTCAGACGGCGTTGGAGCGTATGGAGGGCAGGTCAGGCAGTTGGAATAACCCGTGCAGCCGAAGCGGCACTTCCATCTCACCCATTCGGAAGCGACGATTGTGGAGGAATCAATCAAAACGGCGTCCAATATCCCCGGAAGCTGTTCTGCTTTTTGCTTGATATCATTCAGAAGCGACTTCTTCATTTTACTTCCCCTTTATTTATCAGCCTCACTCGTGTTATTTTATAACAAATCAGTCGGGGGGGCCTAATGAAAATCAATTTGAGCGGAATAAAGCCGGTACTTTTCAGTTTAGCGTGCGGTTTGCTCGTTCTCTGTGCGGCCGCGACGTGTGAAGCGCAGATGAGGGCAGTCCAGATAACAAAAGAAGTACCCGTGTCTGCCGCGAAGCAGATCGCCTCGGCCGGATTCGATACAGTCGTGATTTACTACAAGCCGTATCGTGCGCCTGAAGACCCGGCTGTGATTAAGCATCTCACCGCATGGGGCGAGGCGGCGAAAAAACTGAACCTGAATATATACGTTCGCATAGAGACCGGCCCGCCGATAGATGCGGTTGCTGAAACGAAAACTGTTAAATACCGCGCCGCGGCGTCCGACGACGGTTATCCCCAGACGCACAAACCGGCTCCGGCGTCCGCAGAATTCTGGCAGACTGCGATCTTCCCGAAAATCGACAAGCTGGCTGCCCTGTCGTCGCGGATGCCTCTGAAAGGCGTTTTCCTAAATTTTACAAATCATGTTCGGGCGTCATACGATGCGGATACTTTCGCCGAATTCTTGAAAACCAAGGAGCCCGACACCGACGCATCGACAATAAAACCGATAGACAGAAAACCGCATATCATGGCAAGCGGATGGCTCGAAGACTTCGAGAAGTTTCAGCAGGACCGGATAGAGGCGTTCACGAGCGAATATCTGGCGGCGTTGAAGACGAAGTCGCCGGATTTTCAGGTCCAGATGGGCACTTATGACGACAATCTCGTGCATAAGGGCTTTGCGGCGGCGTTGAAGCAATCGTTCCCCGGATCGCGCGAGTACATCTATCCGCTTCATGAAGAAAAGGATATAGAAAAGAAAAGCGCGGCGGAAGGCACATGGATTCCGGCGCTGTCCGTGCGCGAGTTCACGCCGGAGGACATCTCGGCGATGGTGGGGGCTCTCGGGTTGTGGAAGAGCGGATTCGTAGTAGTCGATGCCGAATCGCTTTGGATTCCGTTGAAGCAGGTGACGATAAGCGAATGGCCGCTTGGAACGACAGACGAATATATGAAAAAATTATCTGAATCGAAATCGGCCGGGGCGGATGCGGCCGCGAAGTACCGCGAAATTGTTAAGAGGCTGTCCGGGCGTGTTGTTGCGCCTCACAACGGCGGCCCGCGAATCGCGCTCATTTACAGCAGCTATATGGGCAATATGTATCGCGACGTGTTTGATCTGCTCGCGTCGAGGGCGGGACTCGTTTTCGATAAGTACGAGAACACAAAAGTCGAAAAGTTATTTGAGAAACTCGAAAATTATGATGCGATAATCACAGCGCCCGGATACAATGCTGTGAATTCAAAGAAATTCCCTAAATATGGACCAGACATACTTAAGTTCGTGAAAAACGGCGGACTGCTCGTTATTCTCGACGCGACGATTCCGCAGCAGACCGAATGGCTCGGAAAGGCCGATCCCGATCTGGCGCTCGCCGCGGAGCAGAGACCCGGCCTGAAATTCAAATGGGCGGATACGGGCTTCAAAATGCTCGGTTATCCGAGCCGAATAACGAAATTCACCGCCGGAAAATACCATTTCAAAGAGGCGGCTCCGGGATGGAGGCAGTTGGCAAAAGACAACGAAGACAAGTCGTTTGTCGTGCAGCGTTTGTACGGCGAGGGCATGATAGTGGCGTTCGCCGGTTTCGACATCGACCCCGAATTCATGGTGAACGGCTGGGAGTACATGCTGAAAGTAAAGGACAGATTCGATGTGAGGATCGATCAGCATGTGGAAGCGCCGAAATACGGAAACACAAAGGCCGGTTTTATCGCGACGACTTTCGGCCCGGAAAGAAAACTCAAAGTTAAAGCGGAAATACTAAGTCAAGGAAGAAAAATACAATCGACTGAAAAACAGATAGTGATAACTCAAAGCGGCGGCGTCCGGTTCACTGTGCCGTTTAAGGCGATTGAGCCGGGGCTGCACCGCATAACGCTGAATTTCATCGACGAGGGCCACGACCGGCTCGACAGGCGCGAATCATTTTCGTTCCTTGTGCCCGAACCGTTCGAGTTCGGTCCGGAGAAATCGTATTACACGAGCGAGGGCGCTGCGGTTCTTAGGATATTGTGTAACAAAACAGCGGGATGTGGTAAATACGACGCGACAATCTCACTGAGCGAGGGCGCGAAGAAGATCGCGGCGAAGAAGAAGAGCGCCGACAAGGATGCCGCATATTATGAGTTGCCGATAAGCGCATTGAAGCCGGGCGCGTATAAAGTCACGGCGAAACTGAAAGAGCAGGGGCAAAAGGAGAAAACGCTTGCCGCCGAAATCAAGAAACTTGTCCCGGGGCCGGCGATCGAGACGAAGTTGCTGAATTTCAGGGGCGGACTTCTCGAAGTGAACGGGAAGCCGTTCTTCCCGCTCGGCATTTATTCAATACCGCCGGAGAACATGAAGGACCTCGTCGAAAGCGGCGCGAACGCGATGATCTACTACGGCAACACAGTCGATGCAGAGAGAGACATAAACAAGGCCATTGACGGTTTGGGATTGAAGTATTCCGCCTATCCGATATATCCGCACAAACGCATCAACGACGATCCGCGTGAGACGCTCGTAAAAGAAATCGAAGAAAAGGCGAAGAACAACAATCTGTTTATGTGGTATCTCGCGGACGAACCGGAGGGATTCGGTCAATCGCCGGAACTGATCGGCGACGTATTTGAGCTCGTCAAAAGTGTCGATCCGTATCGCCCGCAGGCGATAGTGATGATGTCTCCGGAGCATTACTCGAAATATACGGACGCAACCGACATATTCATGTTCGACAGGTATCCGACTCCGACGGGCGCGCAGGATTCGGTAGGTCTTTTCGCTCAGAGATCGGTTCAGGCGGTATATGGCCGCAAGCCGGTGATTGCGATTCCGCAGGCTTTCAGTTGGCAGGTATGGGACGGAACGATGAAAGAGGGCGCGGAGCACCGCCCGAATTATGCCGAAATGAAGAACTCGGCGGTCGAGTGCATCGCGGCCGATGTTAAAGGCATCATATACTGGGCTTACACGGCTTCGCGTTACGACATCCGGAAATATCCGGAACACGAAAAAGCGTTCAGAAAGCTGATGGGTGAGTTGGCAGGCCTTATCGACGTGATGAGCGAACCGAATGCTTATCTTGACATCGCTGTCGAGCCTGATTTCAAGGGAATCGACTGGGGCGCTAAGAGACACGGCGGCAAGCTGTATATTTTCGCTTACAACGGCGATCCTGATGTGAAAGATAAAGTTGTGTTCACGCTTCCTGAAGCATACAAAGGCAAAACTATCGAAGTGTACGGAGAAAACAGAACAATTGAAACCGCCGGTCGGTCGTTCACCGATTCGTTCGGCATTTTCGAAACGCACATTTACATAATCAAGGAGAAGTAACGTGAGAATCAACGATAGACTTGGAAATTTTCTTTCGGATAAAACAAGCGCTTTCGGCTTTGCGGATATCAGTTCGTTGCCGGAGGAATCCCGGCGCGGCTACAATTACGCGATATCCATGGCAATCGCGCACGATCCGAAGGTGATAGAATCGATTCGCAAAGGGCCGAATCGCGACTACGCGGCGGCGTTCGATGAATTGAACAGAAGGATAGCCGAAATAAGCCGAGGACTGATCGCTGAGATTGAATCGCTCGGATATCGTGCCGAAACGGCATACATCTCGGGAACTTACAGCAGAGAGACATACTCGACGCAGTTGCCGCATAAGACCGTCGCCGATCTGGCGGGAATCGGGTGGATAGGGAAGAGCGCGCTGCTTGTGACGGAAAAATTCGGTTCGGCGGTAAGACTCGGATCAGTTCTGACGAATGCGGAACTTGACGCGACTGCGGCGCGGATCGAATCGAAATGCGGAGACTGTGAAGTATGCCTCGATATCTGCCCGGCGGGTGCGGTGACGGGAAAGAGCTGGCAGCCCGGAGTGAATCGTGATGAGCTTATCGACGCGTTTGCCTGCGCGGGAAAGGCAAAGGAACTGAGCGGAGAATTAAGCGACCACGAGCTATGCGGAATATGCATGGCGAATTGTCCGTGGACCATTAATTATATAAACTCATCGAAACAAAGTTCAGACGTCTAGATTGTTGTCGGAGATAAACCTGTATAAAGTGGCGCGGCCGACGCCGAGAAGTTTCGAGGCTCGGACCTTGTTGCCGCCGGTTTCTTTCAGCGCGTTTAAAACGGACTGCATTTCGAGAATAGGTCTTCTTCCGGCGCTGTGTAATTTTGATTCATTAATGATTTCCTCATCAAATTCAGGCGGAAGGCAACATGGCTTTATGACGGCGCCTTTGCATTTAACAAGGCAGAATTCTATCGTGTTCTGCAACTGACGAATGTTTCCGGGCCAGTCGTAATCGAGAAGAATATCCAAGGTGTCCGGAGAAAACGATGCATCCGGCTTATTTGATTTCTCCAACGATTTTTTCAAGAAGTAATCGGCGAGTATCGGTATGTCGTTTCTTCTGTCTCTCAGCGGTGGAAGTTCTATCGGAGCAACGCAGATTCTATAGAAGAGGTCTTCTCTGAATTTTCCTTCCGAAATCATTTTTCTAAGATTTCTGTTTGTTGCGCAGATCAATCTCACATCGACTTTTACGGTGGATTCTCCGCCGACGTGATTGAAAGTTCCCTCCTGAAGAACCCGAAGCAGCTTCACCTGAATCGCGGTGGGGAGTTCGCCGATTTCATCGAGAAAAATCGTTCCGCCGTCCGCAAGCTCGAACCTGCCTTTCTTGTCCCTAATCGCGCCGGTAAAAGCGCCCTTAACGTGTCCGAACAGTTCGCTTTCGATGATTCCTTCCGGCAGCGCCCCGCAATTCACAGGGACGAACAGCTTGTCTTTCCTCGATGATTTGCTATGAATGGCCGAGGCGACAAGTTCTTTCCCTGTTCCCGTTTCGCCGGTAATAACAACCGGCGCGTCGCTTTCGCCGAGCAGATCGATCAATTCGTAAACCTTCTGCATCGCGTCGCTTGCGCCGATAATGTCGCCGTATCTGCTTCTCTTTTCGTGGGAGGTTTCGTACTCTGATAATTTTCGCGCCATGCGTGAGGCGTCGGCGGCATTTTTTATGAGTATTTCGAGGCGAGTGATATCCACCGGTTTAGTAAGAAAATCGTAAGCTCCGAATTTCATGGCTTCGACAGCGGTCTCGATCGATCCGTAAGAGGTAATCATGATTATCGGAAGGTCGTTGAATTCGGAGTGAAGCTCTTTGAGAATATCTATTCCGGTTCGATCGGGAAGTATCATATCGAGCAACACAACCGCAGGCTTTTCGTTGCGAACGCGGCTTACGCTGACTTCGGAACCGCTGCTGATTTCAACCACGGAGTAATTCCACATCCTTAAATATGAGGACATAAGTTCTCTGATTGATGGATCGTCGTCAATGAGAAAAATCTTATCCATAGTTTCACCTGACTTAAATATTTATATGACAAAACATTCAATATATCAAATTTGCTGATGAGAAAGGTAAAATGCTTAATCCAAATATTTTTTTATTGTTTTGACGAAGGTTTCATAATCAATCGGTTTGACAAGATAATCGTCGCATCCCGCTCTGAGCGCTTGCTGAATATCCCTTTCAAAGGCGTAAGCTGAAACGGCGATAATAGGAATGTCGGCGGTTTGCGGATTTGCTTTCAGCTTAATTGTCGCTGAAAGCCCATCCACGCCTGAAAGTTGAATGTCCATAAGAATAAGATGCGGTTTAGCGTCCGGGGCGATCGCAAGCGCCTCTTCGCCGTTCGAAACGCATATCGTTTTATAGCCGAGGTTTGTCACAATGTCATTTTCGAGCAACATATTAATTTCGTTGTCTTCCACGATAAGAACAGTTTTCATTGATTGTTTCACACATCCAGATTCGGTTTGAGATTTGCAGGTATCGTGAACCGGAAAGTGCTTCCTTTTCCTTCGTGGCTTTGAACGTCGATTGCGCCGCCGTGAA
Organism: uncultured bacterium; assembly: GCA_964409645.1. Classification (GTDB taxonomy): domain Bacteria; phylum UBP15; class UBA6099; order UBA6099; family UBA6099; genus CAYPEK01. The sequence continues at coordinate 9,958 of CAYPEK010000067.1, forward strand.
GCTCGACAAGCTGCTTGACGAGCGGCAACCCGAGGCCCGTTCCTTCTATTTTGTGGACGGCGGATTTCTCGTCCCGCTCGAAAGGCAGAAATATCTTATCGAGAGCATCATCCGAAATACCGATTCCCGTATCCCATACGACACAGCTTAAAAAATCCCCGTCCATTCTCGCGGAAATGCCGACTTTTCCGCCGTCGGGTGTATATTTCACGGCGTTGGATATCAGGTTTATTAGAATCTGTTTGAATTTGCGCTGATCCACAACAAAGCGGTCGGGCGCGTTTTCGAAATCCCGTTCGAGTGATATTCCGTGAGTCATCGTCTTCTCTTTGAAAAAAGTAAGGCAGTATTCCAGAGTTTCGTGGAGGTTGATCTCTTCGAGGTAAAGACCCATTTTGCCGGATTCAATTTTTGACAGATCGAGAATATCGTTGATGAGAGACAAAAGATGATGGCCGCTCGTGAAAATCCTGTTAAGGTATCCGACATGCTTTTCGCTTAATTCTCCCGCGAATCCCTTCATCATGAATTCGGAAAAACCTATGATTGCATTCAACGGGGTTCTGATCTCATGGCTCATGTTCGCGAGAAAATCGCTTTTAACCCGGCTCGCTGTTTCCGCCGCGTCTTTTTCCTCCGTAAGCTTTTCTTCCGACCGGATGATTTCGGTAATATCTTCAACCATACATGTGACGCGATCGTTTTCCGGGTCGTCGTAATTTGACGATGAGCAATATACGCATACTCGGATTTCACTGCCGAGTTTTGTCCTCATTTTATAGCTTTTATCGCATACATAACCTATTCCTGAAATGCGTTGCATAATCGGCAAATCGTTTGCTGCTTTTGTCGATTCGAACAGGCTGGAAAAGTTTTTGCCTATGATGTTTCGAGGGGGGAATCCAAGCAAATCCATCGAACGGTTGTTGCAGTCGATTATATTGCCTTCGTGGTCCATTAACAGCAAAAGATTGGCGGCGCTTTCGAAAATAGACCTGTATTTCAGCTCGCTTTGTTTAAGCTGCTCCTGACTGATCCGCAGATTCCTGAAAAGGAGGTTGTACGGATTTGCTAAACCTGTCACCACGATGGCTTGGTATAAAAGGAAAAAAGAAGCGACCATTGTAAGATGGCCGAACATATTAACTGTGTCATAGACGTGTCCGTAAAGAGTGAAAGCCAATTCTGTTCCGATTGAAACAATCAGTGAAACGGTCAGCAATATGTAAACAGTTCTGTCAAATTCATTGCGGTTAAAATAAAGCACCACCACAGCCCCGACCATGATGGAGCTGATAATATATTCGCTGATTATCTTGAATCTTGTCAGTCCTTGGCCATCGATGTAACAGGTTGGAAATATCCGCCAATAGTAAATGGAAAGAATAATTACAACTGTAATTACAAAGTAAACTCCGAACACGTAGAAGCTGCGAAATCTTCTTTTGATAAAAAAAGGCGCAAAAAATATAGTTGTCGCAAACAGAAAACGAGTCGATATCCATAATTGAGTCGGAGCGTCAACATTGAAACCGCGGATCACATTCATTCCTTTATAAGCAATGGCGTGAAGAAACTGAAAACAACAGAGAAAAACGCAGCCGATGGCAATGAAGAGAACGAAATTGTTATCCGTGAATTTGCGCGAATTCCAACCCACTACGAAAATACTTGCCGTCACCACAACAGTAAAGAGTTCGACGATAAGATGAAATAGAAGGTAACTATGTAATTCCGTCAACAAAAGACATCCGAGAACCGCTAATGAAGCGGCAATTGAAATAAAGGTTTTCAAACCTGATGAAATGTTTTTTTGTGGTTGCACCACGTTATTCATCCTGAGAATTATATCTCAATTGAGTCTTTAGTTATATAAATACAATAGATCACAATTATGTCAAAATCATTCTTTAAAAAATATATTTCAAGCGAAAAAATGTTCCGCATCGAGAGGCGTGCAGCATAAAAAATAAAAAAAATCATTACAATACTTTAAAAAGTAAAAATGGCGTGTTATATTCAGATGGCTGTTTTGTCTCAAAGGCCGGATGAGTAGGTGGGAGAGCGGAAAATGAATGAAGTAAGGTTTCATGGACGAGGCGGGCAAGGGGCGGTGACCAGCGCAGAACTGATAGCCCACGGAGTCATAGATGATGGTTGTTTTGCCCAGTCGTTTCCGAGCTTTGGCCCGGAACGCAGGGGGGCGCCTGTTGTGGCGTTTTTACGAATCAACGACTCTAAAATCAGAACGCGCGCCGAGATCACTGAACCTGACGCCATAGTATTGCTGGATTCAAGCCTGATACAGGTAGTGGATGTTTGCGCAGGATTGAAGGATGGCGGCTGGGCCGTCCTGAATTCACGGCACAAACCATCCGAAATCGAAACGCCGTTCAAGCTGCGCGGCAGAGTCGCGACTGTTGATGCGAACAAGATCGCGCAGGAAGTTCTTGGCGTTCCTATCACAAACACGACGATGCTCGGCGCACTGATAAAGGCGACCGGTATCGTCAAGATAGAATGCCTCAAGAAGCCGATCGAAGAACGGTTCGGCCGGCTGGCGGCGAAAAACCTCGCGGCGCTTGAACGCGCGTACGAAGAAACAATCGTTTGGGAGTAACAATGGCTAAGCACGATCCTCTTTCTTTGACTTGGAAGGACATCCAAATCGGCGCCATATTGACGGAACCGGGAACCGCCTGCGAATACAAGACAGGCGACTGGCGCGCGCAGCGCCCGATATGGGATTTCGACAAATGCATACGCTGCGGCGCATGCTACATTTTCTGCCCCGACGCGGCTGTGAACCAGAACGACAAGGGCTATTTCGAGGCGAATCTCTATTATTGTAAAGGATGCGGCATCTGCGTGCACGAGTGCCCGACAGGTTGCATCCGGATGGTTCCGGAGGAGAAGTAAAGAATGCCTAAAAGAGTTGGAATCGAAGTTTCGATTGCAGTTGCTGAAGCGGTAACAGCGTGTGATTGCGACGTTATTGCCGCGTATCCGATAACACCGCAGACACACATCGTCGAAAGCATCTCCGAAAAAGTTGCCGAAGGCGAACTGGATGCGGAATACATCTGCGTTGAAAGCGAGCATTCGGCGTTGAGCGCATGCCTCGGTTCGTCGGCTGCCGGCGCTCGGACATTCACCGCGACCGCCGGTCAGGGGCTCGAACTCATGCACGAGGTCGTGTTCGTCGCCGCGTCGATGAGGCTGCCGATTGTTATGGTAGTCGCGAACCGCGCGGTGTCATCGCCTCTCAGCGTGTGGGGCGACCATTCGGACGTCATGGCCGTGCGCGACACCGGCTGGATTCAGGTGTTCGCGGAAAACGGTCAGGAAGCGTTCGACCTGACAGTATGGGCGTTCCGTGTGGCCGAAGACCCCGAAGTGCTCCTTCCCGTTATGGTTCATCTCGACGGTTTCCACCTTACTCACATGGTTGAGCCGATGGAAATCATGGACAAGGATGAAGTATCTAAATTCCTGCCTCCGCTCGACTACAAATTCAAGCTGGACCCGAGGAAACCCGTGACGATGGGCGCGTTCGGGCCGCCTGATATTTACATGGAAACAAGGCGTGCGTTGGATCAGGCTATCATCGATTCGAAAAAAACAATATTGAAAGCATGGGACGAATTCGATAATTGCTACGGCAAAAAATATAAACCGATCGAAACGTTCATGATGGACGGCGCGGAAACGGCGCTTCTCACGATGGGAAGCTACAGTGAGACGGCGTCGCTTGCGGTTGAAAACATGCGCGCTGAAGGTGTGAACGTCGGTCAGGTCCGCATCCGCTTGTGGAGGCCGTTCCCGGTGGATGAACTGAGAGACGCTCTCAAAAACGTAAAGCGCCTCATTATTCTTGACAGGTCGATTTCACTCGGCGGTCAGGGCGGGCCGGTCGCCGGAGAAGTCCGGTCGATCATGCATGGATGCAGGGAAGACCTGCACATCGTCAGCTACGTCGGCGGCCTCGGAGGCAGGTCGATATCGGTGAAAGGTTTCGAGGAAATAATCCGGCGCGGAATGAGCGACAGCGCTTGTTCCATCGGGCCGGTTCAATACGAAATGATTGGGCTGCGTGAGTAAGTTATGAACAAATACTGGGTATTTGCGCCAAGACTGGCGCCGAAAAGTGAGAATTTCTGTCCGGGTCACAGAGCGTGTCTGGGCTGCGCGGAAGCGCTCGCTCTCAGGCTCGTGATGAAAGCCGCGGGACCGGATGTGGTCGTGGTATGCGCCACCGGCTGCATGGAGATCATTTCGTCTCCGCTTCCCACAACCAACTGGCGGGTGCCGTGGATTCACACGCTGTTTGAAAACACAGCGGCCGTCGCGAGCGGTGTGGAAGGCGCGCTGACCGTTATGGAGCGCAAGGGACGCGGAATCGACCGGCCCGTGAAAGTTATCGCGATGGGCGGCGACGGAGCGACCGGCGACATCGGCATTCAGGCGCTTTCGGGAGCGTTAGAACGCGGACACGACATGTTGTACGTCTGCTTCGACAACGAAGCGTACATGAACACCGGCATCCAGCGAAGCGGATCGACTCCCTACGGAGCCACGACAACCACGTCGCCCGCCGGTAAGAAGAGCATCGGACAGCGCACACAGAAAAAGAATCTCGTCGAGATCGTTGCCGCGCACAACGTACCGTACGTTGCCACGGCATGCCCGAGCTATCCGATCGACCTGATGCAGAAAGTACAGCGCGGCCTGCAGGCGAAAGGCCCCGCCTATCTGCACGTCCTTTCAGTGTGCCCGACAGGCTGGCGCATCAAGCCCGAGCTCGCCATTACGCAAGGCCGCCTCGCGGTGCAGACCGGAGTGTTCCCGCTCTATGAAATCGTGGACGGCAACTACATTCCTTCGATGGAAGTTCCGGTAAAGGAACTCCGCCCGCTGCGCGATTACATTAAAGGGCAGGGCAGGTTCCGCCACCTCAAGGACGCCGATCTGGACGAAATCCAGAAAAATGTGACAGAACGCTACAAGAAATTGCTGGCGAAATTCAAACAGGGCAGGAAGTAGGAAATGGAAACCGCAAAAGTGCAGGAAATCATCGACCGCCACAGCGGACACAACAGCCCGCTGATGTACATACTTCAGGACCTTCAGAAGGAATACAACTATCTCCCGAAAGAAGCGTTGCAGCTCGTCGGCAGGAAGATGGATGTCCCGCTGAGCAAGATTTACGGACTGGCTTCTTTCTTCCGCGCGTTCAGTCTCGAACCTCGCGGCGAGCACGTTTGCAGCGTTTGCATGGGGACGGCGTGCCACGTTCGCGGCGCGCAGAAGATTCTGGACGATCTGGAGCGCGAGTTGAGCGTGAAGGCGGGCGCGACAACCCCCGATATGAAATTCACACTCGAAACCGTCAACTGCCTCGGCGCATGCGCGATCGGGCCGGTCGTTACGGTCAACGGTGAATATCACGGGAATATGACGGCATCAAAAACTCAGAAGTTAATCAAAACACTTCGCGAAGGGCAGACGAAATAAGTAATGGGTAAGCTGAAAAATCGAGAAGAGTTTGCAAAACTTTCCGCGGGCCTTAAAGAGAAAGCCGCCGAGCAGAAGAAAACCATTTCAATCTGCGCCGGCACCGGCTGTCTTGCTTACGGCAGCGGAAAAATAATCGAGGCTTTCGAAGCCGAATTGCAGAAGCAGGGGCTGGCCGACAGCGTGCGCGTTCTCGCGTCCGGCTGCCACGGTTTCTGCGAGCGCGGGCCGCTGGTCGTCATCCGACCGCTCGGCGTGCTTTATACTCGCGTGCAGGAAAAGCACATCGAGCAGATAGTTTCGGAGACGGTGAAGGAAGGAAAGATCATCGAAGAACTCCTTTACGTCGATCCGGCTACAGGCGCGAAGATAGAAAAGGAAGCGGAACTTCCGTTCTACAAAAAGCAAACACGCATTATTTTCGGCGATAACGGGCATATCCGGCCGACCAGCATCGAGGATTACCTCGGAATCGGCGGGTATGAAGGGCTTGTGAAAGCGCTGTTCGAAATGAACCCCGACCAGATTATCGAAGACATTAAAAAGTCCGGTCTCCGCGGGCGCGGCGGCGGCGGATTCCCCGCCGGCAGGAAATGGGAATCCTGCAAAAAGGCGAAGGGCGATATCCGCTACGTCGTATGCAACGCCGACGAAGGCGACCCCGGCGCTTACATGGACAGAAGCCTCCTCGAAGGAAATCCTCACAGAGTCCTCGAGGGCATGATAATAGCGGCGTACGCGATCGGCAGCTCCGAAGGATACGTCTATGTCAGAAACGAGTATCCACTCGCGTGTGAAAACATACGCATCGCAATCGATCAGGCGAAGGAATACGGACTGCTTGGCGAAAACATCCTCGGCTCCGGATTCAGTTTCGATGTTTTCATCACAAAGGGCGGCGGCGCATTTGTTTGCGGCGAAAGCTCCGCGCTGATGCAGTCGCTCGAAGACAAGCTCGGCGAGCCGCGCGCGAAGTACATCCATACGGTCGAACGCGGATTCAGGGATCAGCCGACCAGCCTGAACAACGTAGAAACTTACGCGAATGTGCCCCACATCATCAATCGCGGGGTGGATTGGTACACATCGATCGGAACCGAGAGAAGCAAGGGAACGAAGATTTTCTCGCTCGTCGGAAAGATCGTCAACACCGGCCTTGTCGAAGTCCCGATGGGAATTACTCTGAGGGAGATCATCTTCGACATCGGCGGAGGAATCGGCGGCGGAAAGAAATTCAAAGCGGTTCAGACCGGCGGTCCCTCGGGCGGCTGCCTCAGCGAAGCGCAGCTCGATCTGCCTGTGGATTTTGACGTTCTGACCGAGCATGGCTCGATGATGGGCTCCGGCGGCATGATCGTAATGGACGAATCGACCTGCATGGTCGATCTCGCGCGCTACTTCATCGATTTTCTCGTGAACGAATCGTGCGGAAAGTGTGTGCCCTGCCGCGAGGGTCTGAAGCAGATGCTCAAAATCCTCACCGAGATCACTCAGGGCAAGGGCAAGGAAGGCGACGTCGAACTGCTGATTTCGCTGTGCGATACGGTCAAAAGCGCTTCACTGTGCGCGCTCGGCCAGTCCGCGCCGAACCCGGTTCTCAGCACGATCAACTATTTCCGCGATGAATACGACGCGCATATCAAGCAGAAAAAGTGCCCGGGCAAAGTTTGCAAGGCGCTGATTAAATATTCAGTATCGAAAAAAGAATGCACGGGCTGCGGAGCATGCGCGCGGGTTTGCCCGACGAAGGCAGCGACAGGCGAAAAGAAACAGACACACGTTATCGATCAGAAACTATGCATCAAATGCGGCGCTTGTCTCGACGCATGCAAGTTCAACTCAATCATTGTGAAGTGACGGGAGCGTTTTATCATGGAGTTTACGATAGACGGAGTAAAAGTAAGCGGTAAAGAGGGGCAGACGATTCTTCAGGTCGCCCAAGAGTATAACATTCACATACCGACATTGTGCCATAACGAAAGCCTTTCGGATTACGGCGCCTGCCGGGTGTGTCTTGTGGAACTCAAGTATCCGACGTGGAGCAGGCTCGTAACGTCGTGCCTCTATCCCGCAAAAGAGGGCCTCGAAGTCCTCACAAAGTCGGAGTGGGTTCTCAAAACGCGGCGCGGAGTTGTCGAACTTCTGCTCGCCCGCTGCCCCGAGGCGGATGCCGTTAAGCGGCTCGCCGAAGAGCTCGGCCTCAAGGAAGCCAATCCGAGATACGTTAAAAATTCAAAAGATGAGAAGTGCGTGCTGTGCGGCATGTGCATCAGGGCTTGCGAGGAAGTAGTCGGAGTGAGCGCGATCCATTTCTCCGGACACGGCGCCACCCGGAAAGTATGCACCCCGTACGACGAAGCCAACCCGGTTTGCATCGGCTGTGGCTCGTGCGCTTATGTCTGCCCGACAAACGTAATTCCGTTTGAAGACCTCGGTGCGATACGGAAAATATGGCATCGCGAATTCCAGATGCGCAAATGCGAAAAGTGCGGCGTGTATTACATTCCGAAAGCGCAGGTCGAATTCATGAAGAAGAACCTCAACATACCCGATGAGTTCTTCAACAATTGCCCCGACTGCCGATAAAAACAAAAAGACCTTTCTAAAAACCGGGTTGTGTTTTAAGCCCGGTTTTTTCTTTTAAAAAATAATAGATATAATATCCATGCTTTACATTTTGGTATGCGAACGGGTTTCCGATGGCGAAAAAAGACAGGACAGACGACATATTCAAAGCGCAGCTCACGAAGAACCTCGACCGTGTGCAGTCGCTTGCCGCGCGCATGCGACCGTCGAGAATCGAGGAATTCGTCGGGCAGGAACACCTGCTCGGCGAAGGGCGTCCTTTGCGAAAAATACTCGAAGGCGGCCTGCTGACCTCGCTCGTTTTTTGGGGCACACCCGGGACGGGTAAAACAACGCTGGCTCGGCTGATCTCGCAGCGGGCGGGCGCGCATTTCGAGGAATACAGCGCGGTAACATCGAAAGTGGAAGACATCCGGCGCGTTGTGGCCGAATCAGAGAACAGGCTCGGTGCTTATGAGCAACGCACCGTCATATTCGTGGATGAGTTCCATCGGTTCAACAAAGCGCAGCAGGACGCATTTCTTCCACATCTCGAAAGCGGGCTGCTCACACTGATCGGTGCGACGACCGAAAACCCGTACTTCGTTTTGAATCCGGCGTTGCGGTCGCGTGTTTCCATATTCCACTTCGAGCGCCTGAGCGAAGATGCTCTGCGGAAATTACTGGTACGCTCCACGGAAGTAGGAAGAAGCGCCGGATTGGCGTTGCCCGAAGTGCTGCCTGACGGCGTTAAAGATGAACTGATGATGCTCGCGAACGGAGATGCGCGCGTCCTTCTAAATCTTCTCGAGCTCTCTTCGCAATTGTCCGGCGCGGACGGGATAACGCGCGACGGCGTACGTGAGGCGGCGAGCCAGAGGCAGCTTGACTATCAGCGGCTTGGAACGGACCGGTTCGATATGGTGTCCGCGTTCATAAAAAGCATGCGCGGGTCAGACCCGGACGCGGCGCTCTACTGGATGGCGAGGCTGCTCGCTGGCGGGGAAGCCCCGGAGTTTATAGCGCGCAGAATGGTAATATTCGCGGCCGAAGACATCGGATGCGCCGCGCCGCAGGCGATAACCATTGCCGTATCGACATCGGAGGCGGTTTCGTATGTGGGGATGCCGGAGGCGCGGATACCTCTGGCCTCCTGTTGCGTTTTTCTCGCGACGTGTCCTAAGAGCAACTGTGCGTACAAAGCGCTGGGGCGTGCTGAGGCGGATGTGATGGAGAAGCCGCTCGGCCCGGTTCCGCTGCATCTGAGAAACTACGACTTCACGAAGGAGAAGGGCGGTGGACATAAATACAAGTACCCGCACGATTTTCCGGGACATTTCGTCGATCAGGACTATTTACCGGAAGAATTGAAGGGGTCGATTTATTACAGGCCGTCGGAAGAAGGAAACGAGTCTAGGATCGCGCAGCGGCTCGAACAGTGGCATCGAATCAAAAACGAGAAAAAAAAGAAAGATCAATAATCACAAAAATAGAAATTATCTGCAACTGCTTGGATCTGAAGGCTCGTTGATGTGAAGCACCTCTCGGGTTTTACGCCGGTGCATATCTTCAGCTTCAATAATCAGCGTTTTTTCGCCACGTCGAATCGCGAAATCCTGAATGAGGAAACTTCCGTCGTCTTCAATATAGCGGCTGACGTTTACACCGTTTGCCGAAAGCGAAACTCCGGGTTCTGTTATGCCGAAAATCTGAACGTAATAATTCTGGCTGTCGCACGTGCCGACTGTAGTGGGATCAAAATTCGGCGGCGGCTGGCTGACCGTCAGAAGCGGGGGAGTAGTATCAAGAAACACCGATCTGGTCAGCGAAGTTGATTTGCCGGAGCGGGAATACGCCTGAATTGCTATTTTATTTTCGCCTTCATAAAGAGTGATGTTTCCTACAAACGAGCCGTCTGCTTTGACGCTCATATCCTTATTGTTGACTTTGACAGTAGCGCCTTTGGATGTCGTTCCGAGAATGGTAATGGAAGAATCCGTGAAGTATGCGCCTTCCTGTGGCTGGACAACTTTCAGATCGGGTTTGACGCCGCCGACGGACCAATCGAATTTTTTCCAAGTCTTTTCAAAGGATTGTTCGACATTTGACAGTTTGGGGGTCGGATCGGCAACGATCATTTTCTTTTCGTCGGCGCATATCTGTTTAGCGTCAGTTTTCTTAAAACACGCCCGGCCGTCCGAGACCGCGATTTTAAGTGAATTGCTTTGCAGCAAAGCAACGCTGATTAACCCCGATTTGATCTCTATATTGCCCGAATCCGTCTGTATTACGAATGTATTATCGGAATCACCCGCAGAGAATGAAATTGCGATATGTCCCCGTGTCAACAGAAGATCGGGGCTGCCGGGTTCGGATTTTTTCTTTTTTGGAAGAGCAACTTGAGCCGGGCCGATAATGAAAAACTGAAGAGAATTTCCCGCGACCGCTTCGAGAACGGCGTTGTCCGCAACTCGTATTTCCATCCCGGGGTCTATCGAGGTGCCCTGATGGGCGGGGAACCAGTCTGAGCCGGCGACTCTTAGTGAAGTGTCTCCGGAGGTGGATTTCACCACAGGCTGGGAACCGGCGAACGCATTCTCAATTCCAACCACCGAAAAAGAAACAAGAAGTACCGCTACAATAAAAATGTTTCGTTTGTAATTAAACAGCGTCTTCCACCTTCGCGATTATTTTCAATACTCTATCGAGATTCGTTATTTTTAGAAGGCCCATCAGATTTTCAGGCACGGATGCAAGCGTGAGACTTCGCCCCTGTTTAAGAAGAGTCGAATTCACCGCTACCAGAAAACCCAGTCCTGAGCTGTCAATGAATTCCAAATGACTGAAATCCAGAATAAGGTTTTTGTTTTCGTATTTTTCGAGAAGATTTTTTATTTCTCTATAAAGGTCGATTGATGCTTCTCCCGCAATTCGGCCGGAGAGCCGTACAATCAAATAATCTGTTCCGACCTCATGTCCCATCGTCGGTTTCTTCATACATGGCGTCCTGTCTATTTAATTTAATTATTCTAACAGAAATATTGTATAAAGTGAACAAATAAAAATTTGCCGACGTGGGAAAGTTTTTTAACACTTTTGATGAGTGTTGGCTATACAGTGCAGCCGCAAAGATGGCATTCTTGATTCTCTTTAGGAATGGGTTTGCCGCAATTGGGGCATAACCGCTTCAAAGATGCTCCGCAGAGAGGGCAAAATGTATAATCGTCTTTTAATTTCCTCATGCATTTCGGACACAAGCGCATCTCTATTTGATCGGTAAGTAATTTAACGATGGTTTCGGCGTCAGGTTTTGCCACGTTGCTGAATTGTACGTCTATCTCGTCATCTTCGTCGCTTTCATTCTTAAATTTGACGGTAACAGTGCATCCGACGAGGAAATGCCTGAAATCCGCTCCTGCAACCAGTCTTCTGGGATACGCGCAAAAACCTATTCTATCTTTGAAAAAGCGTCCTTTTATGTCGATGATCCGCTTGTCTGTCAGAAGTAAGTAGTCCAGCTCGTCTGCTTTCCAGACCTTTCCGGGTTCGCCGCGAGGTTTTCCATGATTTACCGCGAGGAAAAGTTCCTCCTGAGGAGCAAGGAGCTTTTGCAGCTCTTTTAATTGATAATCTTTAATTCTTATCATCGGTTCCATGAAAGACACCTCTCAAACCCGATGAAATTATGGTCGGCTTTACCCCGCAGGAGTTCTTAATTAAATTATATACCCTAAAACAAAGGAAACTTGCCGAAACTGTAAAATATATAAAAAACTTGCAATAGAAGAGATTTTTTTACCGCGCCCAAATTTATCGGCGGACCTGTCGATTTAAATTGTGGATTTGATAATATCACCTTTACCCTTTGATATGATTTATATTATAATACTGAAGTTTACACATTAGGCTGAAAAGAAAACGTGCCTATAAGGCGCGCTGATCGAACGGAATGAATAATAAAAAGGGAGGACGGGCGGCGTCCATGAAACTCACTAAGATAATTTTAACTGCTTTTATGACAGTGGCTGTTTTTTGCGGAATGGCTATCGCACAAAACGCCGATTCCGCACTGCTGAATAACCAAGGCGTTGAGTATTATCAGAGAGGTAATTATTCCGCCGCGGTTCAGAAATTTCAGGATGCAATTTCGATTGATCCGACAAATGAAAATCTGTACGTGAACTTAGGATACACGTATCAATCGGCGGGAGATCATTTCAATGCGGTGAAAATATTTAAAAAAGCCATTGCGCTGGACCCGTCCAATCTCGATGCGCACAACAGCCTCGGAGTGAGTCTTTATCAGACCGGCGCTCAGGATCGGGCAATGGAAGAGTGGGAGTTTGTTCTTTCTCTTGATCCGGGTAATTCTGCCGCCGCCGCCAATCTGGCGATTGCAAGGCACCCGGAAAACGTAGATGAAATCGTTACGGCGACTAAGGCGGGGAAACGGCCGACCCTTAAGAAGGGCCCGAGCTCAGCGGCGGCCTATTTCATAATGGGAAAACAGGCATTTAAGAGTCAGGATTACAGTAAGTCGGAAGAAATATTCTCGCAGATACTCGAAACGAAACCGGATTCGAAGTTCTCATACTATTTCCTCGGAATGAGTCAGGCTTATCTGGATAAGCCGCAGGAAGCAATGAAGAATCTCAGAGAATATCTGATTCAGGAGACATATCCGCCCGAAGGCGCCTATGAATACGAGCGTGCGATGTCTGTGTTCAAAATGCTGAAGGCGGGCAAAGCTTTGAAGCCGCGAGTCGATTACAGAGAGATACAGGCTGCAAAAGCTTTCGAAACAGGAAAAGAGATGTATTTGAAGAAGGATTATATCAAGGCCGTTCATTATCTCAGGCAGGCCTCAGCGATTAAACCAGATTCTTATCCCGTCAATTATTATCTCGGCTTGTCATATAAAGAAATCGGAGACAAGGAACGCGCGACATTCCATCTGACCAAATGTCTTCTGGCGGGCCCGAATGTTCGATCGAAAGAAGAGGCGCTGAAAATAGCGAGCGTTCTGAGAGAACTAACGAAATAACAGCCGTACGCAGATATTTTAGTACACTGATTATTATAGAATTATTCGCTGGAATTAAGCGGCTTTAAGCGTCTGTTCCATGAGACCGGAAAACTTTGTTCTTATCCTATCGTGGCTTAGAGTTTTATCAATCAGAGTCATGTAAGAATGAACGAAGCTGGTTTTCTCGATGTTTTCCGGGAGCGGAAGCCTGTTCAGCGGTCCGATCAGATTAATCAGCAGAATCGACATAAGATCGTTGAAATTACCGTTTATTTTCTTACTGTTTCCGACCGCATGCCAGTATGTCACTATATCTTCAATCACGTTATCGACAATTATTTTCGAGAAATCTTCGTCGATTCCTCTAATGGACTGAATTTTATAATCGGCAACTAAATATTTAACTGTTGCATTCGATATCTTCGCAAGGAAATCAGAAAGTTCGTTTTTAGTTTCTTGCATCATAAATTGCTCATCCAAAATTTATTTTTTCAAATATAACACGGGTTTGCGAGCAAAAACAAGCTGCCTATAAAATATTTTTTACAACCGGCCTACATTTTAAAAACACGATTTGACATTGTTTTTTTCGTACATGATGCATATTATCAAAAGAAGTTGACAAAGACATTTCAACCGCTAAAATTTCTAATCTGTGTTAATGGTTGTTTGAAAAAAGCGATTAACTGCGATAGTATTTTTAACGAGGGCCTATAGCTCAGCGGTAGAGCAGTGGACTCATAATCCATTGGTCGTAGGTTCAAATCCTACTGGGCCCATACA
>CAYPEK010000068.1:0-23466 GCA_964409645.1 uncultured bacterium
CCGAGCCGGGAAGGAGGGTAAATCTTGCCGCGAGGTGCGGTTGATTCTTAAGAAAGGACAAGAGAAGGTTACCGTGGCGAAGGTGGTGGGGATGGCGGCTGAGGAAGCGAAGCTGTTGCTCGACAAGTCGCAGTTGAAACTGGGCGAGGTTCGGAAAGAGCTCAGCGATCAGTACGAAGAGGGATTGATAATAGATCAGTCGCCTGCGGCGGGCGAGGAGAGGTATTTCGGCCGTCCGGTGAATGTTGTGATAAGCAGCGGGAAGGAAACGCGGATAATAACGATGCCGAGGATAACGGACCTCGAAGAAGATCAGGCGCGCGACATTCTCGAGATGAACGAGATTAAGAACGTGCAGGTGCAGCCGATCGAGACAGGTGGGTCCGACGAGAATACGGTGGTCGGCCAGAGCGTGCTCGAAGGGACGCGCGTTGCGCCGGGGCAATTGGTGACGATGTATGTAGCCTTGGCGCCTAAAGACGAGTCGGATACGGAAGTGAAGGGCGTCGTGAGCCTGAACATATCCGAGAATGAAGGCGATCAGGAAGTTGTGGTAATGGTGTTCGACAAAAACGGCGCCCGCGAGGCGTACCGGAGTATTCACGGGCCGGGCGAAAAGCTGAAGATACCGGTGGCCGGGACGGGCAAGGTGAACGTGAAGGTATATTTGAACGGATTTATTTTGAGGGAACAAAATCTGTAGAAGCGGCGTGGCGGGGTGTCCGAGATGAGAAATGTTATTTTGTCGCCATCGATGCTGAGCGCGGATTTCATGCGACTCGGTGAGCAGATGAACGAGCTGAAGGCGTCCGGCGCGGACACACTGCATGTGGATGTGATGGACGGGTGTTTTGTGCCGAACATTTCGTTCGGACAGGTTGTGATTTCGTCGATCAACGATAAGTGCCCGCTGCCGATGGACGTGCATCTGATGGTGGACCAGCCGGAACGGTTTCTGGATAAGTACAATCTGAGCAATGTTCGGGACATCGGGGTGCATCCCGAGGCGACTCCGCATCTCGACCGCGCGCTGCAGGTGATAAAAGGTTTCGGAAAGAGCGCGTCGGCGGCGCTGAATCCGTCCACGCCGCTGTCGGTGGTGGAGTGGGTGCTGGAAAAGCTGGACATGGTGTTGATAATGACGGTGAATCCGGGATTCGGAGGTCAGTCGTTCATCCCTGAGATGTTGCCGAAGATAGAAGAGATGAGAAAGATAATCGACCGGCGTGGGCTGAAGACGCTCGTCGGTGTGGACGGTGGAGTGAAGAAGGAAAACGCGCGCCGGATCGTGGACGCCGGCGCGAGCTATCTCGTCGCCGGAAATTATGTCTTCGCCGGGGAAAGCTCGATGAAAAAGGCGATAGACACGCTGCGCGAAGAGATCGGATGAACAGTAGCGAATATCTCGAAAAAGTTAATAGCATAAAACATTAAGCAACTCATACTAAAAGCGTATTCAATTTAAATCAGCAACATAACAATAATGGCAGAGCGGGATTTATATATTCCGTTATCTTTTGCGATTCTTCCTGAATTATTTAATGGTGTAGATGCGGACCTGCGGGTTCGAATAGACGAGCGTGAAGCGGTCGGGGTGTGAGTCGGCCCATGTGCGTTCGATTGGGAAGCCTTCGGGATCGTGTTTGATGTGCGTGAGGTCGTTCTGGTGGAGTACGGTGACGTACAGCAATCCGGAATGAGTGTTGAACAGCCGCTCGTACCACGTCACATAATCCGGTTCCCTGCGGCAGAAGTCGATGCGGTCGGTATCGGGGATTTTGTACCGTCCCGTCTTTTTGATTTCTGCGAGGCATTCATGGAACGAATTCGCATCCCATTTCGTTATCGGAATATACAAGATCTGATTTTTAAGATGCTGGCCGTACAGGCCGAAATTGAGATCGGTGCCAGTGTATGCGATGCGGGATGGAGGAGGGCTGATTTTGTGCAAGGCGGCCCAAGATCGGCCGATAGGGAAACTTGCATAGTACGCATACTGGTATTTCGGGTAGTTGACGGATGTCACAAAGAAACCGGCAATTAATAAAGCCCCGCATACGGCGAGGGCGAGTCGGCTGCCCCAGAAGTATCTGGCCTTGCAAAGAATGATGAAGGCGACAAGCGCCGTGCAACAGCCCGCGACAAGGAGTATCCACGCTCCCGGCGCGATAAGAGTGTAAATTCTGTCCGGTGTTGAGACGATGTTTTTCAGGTGCGTGGCCAGTTGCATGTAGAAAGAGCCGTCGGGGGATTGCGCGGCCGCGGCGATATTAAGAATGAAGAACACCGGAAAAGAGCATACAAGCATCGCGCTTGTTTTTTTAGGTTGGCTTGCGATCCACGCGACGCAAACGCACGCGAGAAGAAACGCGCCGAATGCGAAGCGGACTTCTCTGTTGTAGGGAATGACAAAGCAGCAGATTGCGGCGACAGCAAGCGCGGAGGCCGCGACAAGTTTGATTTTGAAGTTGCGGTTCGGCCATGCGAGTGCGGCGGGAACGGCGATGCCGCAGGCCACCGCGAAGCACAGGCCCCATCCATCGGCGAGCGCACGCAGCCATTCCGCCGGGTTGTTTGTGTGGAACACGGATTGAAGCATCGTCCATCTCGTGTATGCGCCGTGGAAGACTTCAAATCCTGCGACTGATACGGACAGCGGAAAGATCGGGTTGCCCGTCAGTATCCAGTTGCGGATGTACCAGAAGCTGCCCGTCAGGATTGCAACGATAACGCCCCAGATTAGTGCTCCCCAAGCTTTTTTTCTGATGAAAAAGAAGAGGCAGATCGGGAGGATGATTATAGCTATGAATAACAAAGAGATCGTTTTCGTACCCGCGAGCAGGCCGATCGAGAGAAAAGTGAAGAAGGTTTTAGGCCGGTTGGGGGATTCTTCCCATCTGAATATGAAATAAAGGGCTGATATGAAAAAGAAGGCGAAGATGATGTCCACTTCCGATGCCGCTGCCTGATGGAAAATAATGGGCATGAAGAAAATCCCGGCGGCGGCGGAGACGGCTTCCGGCACGCGCGCGCCGCAGGTGACAGCCAGCCTGTAAACGGCGACAGCACACCCGATGAGGAAAACAAATTGGAGCGCGTTTGTCGCGAAATCCTGCTTGAGCGAGACGAGAATGCGCAGATAAATAAGTTCCGCATTGGCGGGGAAGTATGTGCCTGCCTGATCTCCGAATGGAACAGTTACGGGAAAGATCGATCCCGCCTTGACCCATGAGGCCGGAAAACTGAGGTGATAGACGAACGCATCCCACGGAGGCGGCGGTGAAACGACCGCCCAAGTCAGACCCGCGATCGCGACGGCGACAGTTATGAGAAACGCCGGGATCAGCATAGGCGGGCAAGCATTCAGTGGAGCGCCGGTGGCTTTATAATGCGGCCGGGTGAGGTGCAGATAAACGGCGGTACAGAAGAATCCCGTGTCGATCAAAGTCAGGTTCACGAATGAAATAAGGTGGAGGGCTCCAAAGATTTCCGTTGAGACGACAATCCATCCGCTTGCAATGAGAAGTGATTCAATGAATGAATCAGGTGCTCCCGCCAATGGATCGATACGCTTCTGCAGCATGAAAGCTCCACTGCATACGAGCCCGCATACGATGAAGAACTTTATGGTTTCGACAAGCGAAATAGAGATCATCTAAATATAATATCGCGACTTTGTTATAAATTTTTGAACCATTCGTTCAGTTTATATGGACAAGCGCCTGTTGTGTTTTGTTTCTTTCCGGTCTCAGCAATTGCTTCGCTGTCCGGCGATATCGAATGTGCTTTTATGAGTTCTTCGCAAGCCTTATTCGGCTGGTGGGATATTTCATAATACTTGGCGAGCAGCAGTTTCGGTTTGATATCCGCCGGAACCGCCTCCGAAACAAAAGTCAGTTTTTCGATCGCTTTATTCATGTCGTTTATTTCTGCGTAAGCGATACCGAGGTTGATATAAAGGTTGGGGTCGGACGAGACTTTTTCGGCTTTTTTGAGAAGTGGAAGCGCGTTTGCGACATCACCTGTGGAGAGCATGATGGCTCCAGCGGTGAAAAGCGCCTCGCCGTTGTTAGGGGTGAGGCTGATTGCTCCATTAGCTTCTTCCAGAGCGTAGTCCGTGGCTCTGTTTACATACATCTTCTTGGCTTGAGTGAGATAGACGTTCGACATCATGTACAGGCTTTGGATGTAAACGAGAGCGATGGAAGCGCCGATTGCCAAGATGAGGAATATCAACTTAAATGAGAGGTTCTTATTCGGTGTGTTTGATAGTGAATTGTCCGCCTGTGCGGTTCGCATCGAATCGGCGGCGGCCAGAACGAGCGGGAAGATGAAGCCGGTCGTCGGGATGCGTATGGGGAAACTGAAAAATGACGATACGGCGACCGCGACTAGAGAGGCTGACCAAGTTGCGGAGACAATAGAGCCGCGCGGCGGCGCGCGCAGGCCGGCGGCGATGCCCGATCCGATGGCAAGTATGAAAAACAGCGCTCCGATAATCCCGTTGTCGGAAAGCTCGTTAAGGTATTCGTTATGTGGATATCTCGGCTTTTCGATGAGCGCTATACGTTCGGTTTCTTTCGGGTGCGGCGATTTGAAATACTGTCGTTGGTAGTTCATGTATTCGAGTCTGAATGAACCGTCGCCGCCGCCGAGAATCGGTCGTTCTTTGAAAATGGATATGGCTGCTTTCCAGTATGTGATGCGCATCGGCACTGAGCCGAGCTTGCCGGGTACGACGAGGGTTACTATTGCGATCAGTGCGGCGACAACTGCCGCTGAGCCGATGAAGGCGAAGATTGGCGCTTTTTTTCGCGATGCCGAGAACCGCCATGCGGCAAGTGCCATCAGTCCTGCTGCGGCTGCGGCGAAGGCGGCGCGCGAACCGGTCATGCAAAGCGTAACGGCGATGGTAACCGCGGCCGCGGCTCCAAGGACCCGTTTCAATTTCGATCCGGCGAGGAGAGCAACGGCGGCTGCGGCGGGGAGGGCCGCGGCGAGGAAATCGGCGAGCAGGTTGGGATTGCCGAATAGCGAAAAGACAGAGAGCTGCCGTACGCCCGAATCCGCATACCTGCTCCATTTCGGAAGGAAGTCATGACCAAAGAATTGAAAGATGCCATGGATTGAGAAGAGAACGGCGGCGGCGGTGATTATCGCGAAAGCGTTTGTTTCGGAGCGATTGTCGTCCGGGTCGCAAGTGCGTATGGCAAGGTAGATCAAAAAATAGGTGAACGGCAGCCTGAGTTCGGTGAACGAGAAAACAGGATGCGGGCCGAAAGCCGCGGCGGCTGCCTGCGAAACGATCCACAAAAGCAGGAGAATGCCTGATGTGCCGAACAACCGCGTGTGGCTGTACTTGCCGCGCAATGTATTGAGGGCAAGGATGAGAGCGGCGGAAAGGGCGAGCGCGGCTTCCTTTGGAGTGACGTAATTGTCGCAGGAAAAAACCAACGCCATTGTTAAAGCGGCGTCGAGAAGGAGGATGATTGCTATAGCTTTCGATTTCTTCATATTCTATCTTTCGTGTTTGTTTGCGCGGCAATTTTTAACCGACGATCTGACTTGCAGGATTTCTTTAAGCGTGCGCGGTATGTCGGCCGGGTGAACTGTCGGCCTGCCCGCCCTCCTCGGGAAGTGATTCACGCCGACTTCGCGCACGGAAAGGCCGAGGCGTCGCGCTTTGGCAAATATCTCGGCGGTGACAAAGAACTGGTCGGATTCGATTTTCAGCACGTCGAAGACTTCGCGGCGGAACATTTTAAACGCGCAGTTTATGTCGCGCACGCGCACGCCGAAAAGTGTGCGGATCATCAGGTTATACGAGCGGGATACGAGGAAGCGGAGCAGGTTGTCCTTGCGTCTTATCCTGTATCCGGCGACGATGTCGTTGTCGCCGATAAAGGGAAGGAGTGCGGGAATTTCGCGCGGGTCGAACTGGCAGTCGCTGTCTGTGTAAAAAACGAGCGGCATTTTCGCGGCGGTGAAGCCCGATCTGAGCGCCGCGCCGTAACCGATATTTTTGTTGTGACGCACTATGCGCAGTTCCGGGAATTTTGCTGACAGCCCGGCGAGCAGTTCCGGCGTTCGGTCCGCGCTTCCGTCATCGACGATGACGATTTCGAAGGTGTCCGTTATTTCTTTAACTGCCTTGTGCGCCTCCGTTACCGCGGCTTCGATGCATTCTTCTTCGTTGTATGCCGGCATTATGAAAGATATTCCGCCGACTGTGTTCTTTTGTTCCGTCATTTGCCGCCTTCCG
Organism: uncultured bacterium; assembly: GCA_964409645.1. Classification (GTDB taxonomy): domain Bacteria; phylum UBP15; class UBA6099; order UBA6099; family UBA6099; genus CAYPEK01. The sequence continues at coordinate 6,263 of CAYPEK010000068.1, forward strand.
ATTTAAGTTGCGTGACGATTTTTCCGTATTCGGGCATGATTGCGGCTGCTTTTCGAAACTCGCTGAGCGCGGACTTTCTGTTGCCTTGCGACAACATTATTTCTCCCGCCACCGCATGAAGGCCGGCAATTCCCGGGTCGATAGCTATGCCGCGTTTTGCGAGTTTGAGCGCGTCGGCTCTCTTGCCTTCGTAGTATTTGATGAAGGCGAGCGCGCGGATGGCTGTGATGTTTCGCGGACTTTCCGCAAGGCTTCGGTCGAGCTCTTTTTCGACAGCGAGGCGATTTTCCGGCTGGAGTTTTTTCCAGTTCAGCGCCGCTTCGATGGCGTTGTAGGGATCGACGAGTGAATAGCCGTTGTCCGCTATGACCTTTTCATTGCCGGGAACGGGGTTCGCGAGAACGATTGTCCGGTTGTCCCAGAAAACAACGCGCCATCCCGCGCCGTCCCTGATTGTTTTGAATACCGCCACCGAGCCGGTTCCGATCACCGCGAAGTTGAGTTTGTATTTTTTTACTATGGCGTTCCATTTCGCGAGGCTGGGCCGTGCGTGGAAATCGTAATCTGTTTTGTAGAAATTGCGGCCGTATAGGGTAGTGCGGCCGTCAATGAATACTTTCCTGTCGGGGGACAGTCCCCAGATTAGCGCGCCGCCTATGCTGTAGTCGTTGAACATCTCGCCTTCGAGTGGCGCTGATTTCACGAAACGAATGGCTGCCTCAGGGTATCTGTCCGGTGCGACACCGCCTCCCCAAGGGAGTTTTTGATTTTTGAAGACTAAAAAGTTGAACGCCGCGGCTAAGGCTATCACGACAGCCGCCACAGCGGCGATGTAGCTTCTTTTTTGTTCGAAAATGTCTTTGAATGCGGGTGTCAGACAATGTGCTATTGAAGGCGCTGAAAGCAGGCAGAACACGGCGATGAAGCGCCGCGCTCTCAGCGCCATGTAGGCGGTGATGAGAAATACGAGCAGGTGGAAGATGTCGATTTTTTTTCTATTAAAAGCAAACGCAGCCGCGCCGAGGATGAGGAATGCGGGGAGACCCGTCGATCCGGGTTCGCCTCCGATCGAAAAGTATTGTTTTAGCGGGATCGGCGCCCACTCGACTATACCAGAGACAAAAGCGCCCGCCCGCGCGAATTTAAGGGGGGCGGATAGGGCATGTAAGCCGTATGGATTCACGGCTGTGACAGCGATTGAAACGATGAATGCGACGCCGAGACGACGCATCGTTAGGGAGCTGATTTTCGGTTTTATCTCCAGTCCGAATTTTGTATCGGCTATGAATGCAACTGCCGCCGCAACGATAGCGGCGAAGATAAGAAGAAGCCCGAACGTCGCGCTTGGGTGGATGTTTGCCCAGAAGACTTGAAGGACAGGAATGAAAAATATCGGATTTGCAAGCGCGCTGTGTTTCACGGTTTCGCCGGAAGCGGCTTCTTTTTCGCCCTCACGGAGAGTCCGGTTGAGGAGAAAAAACAGGATGACGGAAAAAAGGATGGAGAATATTTCCGGGCGCGTGCAGGTGAGCCTGACTCTTGATGCAAGCACAGCGGCGACGGCGAGCGGAATGACGACAAGCGGCTCCGCGCCTAAGCCTATTGCCATTGAGTAAATTATCAAAACAATGAGCACGGCGCATGCAACCGACAGGCCTTGCAGCCCCGCAAAACCCCATTTGCGGTAGGCTCCGTAGAGATACGAATCGCCCATCCATTCGTCGTTGATCCACTTTTGGCCGTCTTTGGTGAATGAAAATAGATCGGTTGCCGGTAGTTTTGCTGTCTCGGATATTATTTGACCTGATTTCAGATGCCACCAGATGTCGGTGTCCCATACCTTAACGTAAACGGAAGCTGCGACAAACACGAAAAGACACGCCACGGCGATGTTGAGCGCGGTGTTTTTTTCGGCATTCTGCTTCTTATTTGTATTTACCACTATTTTTCCCGCCCGGACGCCTCGGAGGGGCGTTGTGCCTTTTCGGCAATCAGTTTGTCCTTGACTCTGGCGATCTGAACGAAGCCGGGGTCGATTTCGAGAATTTTGTCGCATTGGGCGATAGAGTCGTCGAGCTTGCCGAGGGCGTGGTAGATCGCAACGAGGCGCAGTCTCGCCTGAACGTCGTTCGGCTCTATATTGAGGCCTTTGACGAAGAACGATTCCGCCCGCTGGGGCTCGCCGATGTTCATGAAAACCGCGCCGAGATTCCAGTACGGTTTCGGGGATTTCGGATTCAGTCTTACCGCTTCCATCAGGAGTGATACCGCTCTGCCGGGGTTGTTTTCCTTAGCGTAGATGATGCCGAGGTTTTCGATGGCGCGGTAGAGGACGCCGTAGCGTATGTCGTCGCGGTCGCCGGGAGATGAAAGGCGAACGGCGCGGACGAGCGCTGTCTCCGCTTCCTTGTTATTGCCTTCAGCGGTGAGGGAGACTCCGTAATTGACGAAGTTGCGCGCGGAAGTCGGCGCGCAGTCACATGCCGCGCCCCAGAATTGTGCGGCAGAGTCCCAGACTTTGTTTCGGGCGTGGGTTGCCGCCGCACAGGCGATGACGGCGGCAATGAGCATGAGTGCGAGAGAGTTGCGTGCGAGAGTGGGATATTTTTCCTGCTTTTCAAGGAAGAAGTCGGAGAGGAGTATGCCTGCGAAAAGAAGGAGCCCGGGTATGGCGGGGTATAGGTACCGCTCTGCCATGACGACGCCGATGGGGATTATGTTACTGACAGGCAACAACATCAGCGCGAACCAGAGGGCGCCGAAACCGGCCTTTCTGTTTCTGAGAGTGCCGAGCACCGCGGTCATGAAGCCCGCCACAAGCAGGAACAGCGCGGAGATGAATGCGGGCGCGGTCCACACCGGATCGTTAGGGAATTCGTGGTCGATGCAGAGATTGGCGGGCCAGACTGACTTTGCTATGTAAGTGGCCCAAGCCTGAAGCATTATTATTATGTTTGCGAGCGGGCCGCCGCCGTGGTATTGGGCCGGCGCAGCGTCGCCGGGACCGCTCATCGGGCCGAACCTGATATACAGGTAGAAGAGAGTCGGAAGGACGTATAGGGCCGTTAACGACATTGCTCTCTTTGCCGACCGTTTTTCGACGACGAAGTATTCGTAGCCGAAGATTAGTATCGGAAAGACGACGGCGGTTTCCTTCGTGAAGAGCGCGAGGAAGAACGACAAAAATGAAATGAGGATTTTTAACGCGCGGCCGACAGCGCCTCCGCCGGAGCTTTTTATGTACATGACGAGCGAGAACATCATGAAGAACAGGCATAGCGGGTCTTCACGGAATGTCACTGCATTGAGCGCTTCGGTCATTACCGGGTGAAGCGCGAAAATGAGCGACATTGCGATGCTAACCCAAGGACGCCGGATGACGGCCGCCGCAATCGAAAAGAACAGGAGCGAGTTGAGGATGTGCAGCAGGAGGTTTATGAAGTGGTAGCCGGGTGTCCTGTTCTGCCATAGAGCGTAGTCGGCGAAAAAGGTGAGGGTGTTGACCGGCCTGTAACTGATTTCGATGGTTTGTGAAAAATATTCCCGCGTAAACAGATTGCGGATGTTGTGCGGATTGTGGATGAAGGTGTTTGCGGTGATGAGTTCGCTGTCGTCCCACACGAAAGGGTTGTCGAGGGTACTGTAGTACACCGCTGTAACGGCGACGAAGATGAGCAGGATTGCCGCGATGCGATGAAACGCGGTGAGTTTTGTTTCGGATTGATTGTCGATGACGCTCATTAGCGTACCTCCGGCTGGAATAACCAGTGACCTTCCATGTAACGCAGCCTGTACCCGTCCGGCATCTCGGTGACGATAAGCGTGGGCACGTGGCCGGTGGGAGCCGTCCCGTTCAGGAATCCGGGCGCTCTGCTTATTTTAATTTGTTTTGGGATAAAAGAGTGCATATTAAATGGAATCCATGTGAACGCTTTTCCGAACGCTGCGATGCCAAGAAGGGTGTATCCGTAAACAGATTGATACGGGCCGGGGGTAATTTGCGGCCCGTTTGCAAAGTCCACCATGAACACGCGGCGGCCCGAAGGAATCATAGCGTAATCGTCCGTATCCCGCTTGAGTAGGTTTTGTGCGAAAACCGGGCTGTCCGGCATGTAAAAGTAAAACAGCGATCTGTAGTTTTCCGAAACCGGCTTCGAGAGGACCACAACCGCCGGTTCATGCCTGCTGCGGATGTCGCTGACGATTTCGACGAATTGTTTCTGGTTCCATTTCACCGACGCGAGTGTCGTAGCCGCCTGAACGAAGGCGGCGATCAGCACGACGATAAGTACTGCGGTTCGCGCGTGCGGGTGTTTTCCCGCCGAGAAAGGCAGCGCGGCCGCGAGCGCCATGAATGAAACCGCGCCAAGCAAGTAGTAACTGTGTGAATGGATAAAGAAATATTGAGCGAGAAAAGGCAGCGCCAGACAAAGGCTCCAGATGCCGGCTTTTTGTTTTTTTAATGTAAACAGGACAGCGCCCGCGGTGGCCGCGACGAACACGGCGGGCGAGGCTGCCCAGAATATTTCTTTTGCCATATAGCTAATGGCTTCGGCGTTCGGCGCGCGTATGGCCGACCTGCTGTAGATGTCCCAGAGAGCGCCGGGGTGAGCGATATGGTGATACACGACAAACGGGAGCGGCACGAGAATGGCTATAAGGATGAACCATAGGAATCGCCTGTTGAGCACTCCTGTCGATTTAGATTCAAAGAGTTCCGCGAGGATAATTCCGGGCAGCAAAAACACGGCAAAGTTCTTGGTGAACACAGCGGTGCCCCAGACGAGCCCGGCGGCGGCTTTGAGCGCGATTTCTTTCGGGCTGTTTTTCGAGATAAGGTACAGCCACAGGGCAGCGAGGGTCAGCGCAATGTACGCCGCGTCAGGTTGCGCCTGACGGCCGAGCATGATGTAGATCGGGGTTGTAGAAAGGATCGCCGCTGCGGCGAGACCGGTTCCGCGTCCCGCCAGCCGGGCGCCGATCAGGTACATGAAAATAATTCCGGCGAGACTGAACAGAACGGAAACGAGCCGTGGGCCGAATACGTAGTCGCCGCCGATTGCGCGGGAGACGAGGTAGGCAAGGTAGGGGTAAAGAGGTCTGACTTTGTAGTCAACGAGCCCTTCGGAAACAGTCGGGTTGAGAAACGAAGTGTGCTGGAAATTGCGGGCCTGTGATGCGTACCACGCTTCGTTAAGGGCGTGGTAGCCGCCGAAAGGCTCATCCATGCGGCATAAGCGGATCGAGACTGCCGCCGCGAGCAGCACCAGCAGTACGAGGGCCGCGGCCCTGCGCGATATTCGATCCGAATCGTTCATTTGTTGCCTTTACGCATCATGTCTTCAAGCGATTTCCATGCCTTCGCGGCCTTGTCGTTTCGCCCTTCGGCGTTATACAACTTTACGAGAAGGATGTAGGCGACGGTGAATTTACCGTCTCGGCGGATACTTTCGCGGAGTGCTTTTTCCGACGCGCGGTAGTTGCCGGCCTTGAGAAGCGCTTCGCCTAGCGCCGCCGGGTATATTGCCGATGAGGGATCGATTTTTGCCGCTTCGCCGAGCAGCGCGGTGGCTTTATCGAGTTTGTCTTTCGACGTGTAATGTTCAGTCAGGAAACGGCCCGCGATGTATCGCGAGTCGGCGCGGAGCGGGTCGGCGGCGACTGCTTTGTCGAGCATCTCTTCAGCAGCCTGAATGTTCCCCCGGCGAGCGGCGAACATCGAGAGATAAAAATACGGCTCCGGAAACTTTATTCCGGCGGCGGCGGCGTTTTCCATCGCGGAGCGCGACTTCTCCTCGTTACCGGTTTTGAACAGCGCGAGTCCGAGGTTGTACTGGTATTTGCTTGTCTCGATTTCGCCTTTGAGCTTCGGAATTTTATTGTAACAATCGAGCGCTTTTCCGTAGCTGTTGACGCGCAGATAGGCATTACCGAGGTTGAGGTATGCTTTGGCGCTTTGTGGCGCGCACTTTGTTGTGTCGCCCCAGAGCGAGATATCGCTTTTCCAGACGCCGATCCGCATGGAGGTGAATGTTGCGAGCGCAAGAACGGCGAGCGCCGCCGGAACGTATTTCATGAAATCCGGCAGCGGGCGATCCACGAACGCCGCCACCGCGAGGCAGGCGGCGAATGCCGGGATATACATGTATCTGTCCGCCATCGTCGCGCCGAACGGGATGATGTTCGAGACGGGCAGGAACGAGATGAAAAAGAACGCCATCGCGAAGCCGATGTATTTCGAGCGGCCACGCAGGAACACGGCGATTATCAGGAACCCCGCGACGCCCGCGAGGGATACGATTGCTTTCGGGTCGGACAAGCCGAGCGCCGGAATTACGTAGTCCGCGCATTGCCTGACCGGAACTACAAGCAGGCGGATGTAATTGAAGAAAACGGCGGACATTGTCAGCAGAGTGTCGAACGGGCCGCCGCCGATCCACGGCGCTTTGCCTTCCGGATTTGCGAAAACGGTATAGCGTAGCGCGAGGAATGCGGCCACCACGAGCAAGTAAGGTATGTATTTGATGAAATTGTTTTTGACTGCGTTGAAGAATGACTCGCCGGGTTTTGCGCGGTATGCGTCGCAGGCGGCGAGGGCGATCGGGAGCGAAGCGGCCATTTCTTTTGAAAACATTGCGAGGATGAAGAAGAAGACACTTGCGGTGTATCTCGCGCCACCGCCCCTGAGGTAGAAGAGGAACGAAAGGAAGAAAAAAAGCCCGCAAAGAAGTTCCTCTCGGTTGGATGCGAGCACGACAGCTTCGGTTTGAAGTGGATGCACGAGGAAGACTAGGCCGCCCGCAAACGCCGCCGGCAAGCCCGCGCCGAACTCGCCGATCAGTAAAAACACGCATATCGCAGTGAGTAGGTGGAGCACGATGTTTACCGCGTGCCAGCCTCTTGGGTTCGGACCGAAAAGTTTGAAGTCGGCGAAATAGGAGAGCGACGCCACAGGCCGGTATGTGCGTTCGCCGAATCTGTCGAAATAACCGCGCGAAAGCAAGTCTTTCAGATATTCGGGCCTGTCGAAAGTCTGAGGTTTGAGAATGACCGCCGCGTCGTCGTAAAGAAAAGGTGTGTTAAGAGCCGGGAAATAGAGGGCGGCGCCGAAGATCAGGAGTGCAAGCGAAAGCAGAATGAGAGAGCTTTTTTTTTTGAGGATGAAGACACCGGCCCCGATTCCATGAGTAAAGATTATATATTCTTAACTATATAAGTCAATTTAGTTACTTGTTGAAAGAATGGATTTTTTGTTCAGTCTTGGACTGATGTGATGTCGGCGTCGCAGGAGGTCATCAGCTTCGCGAAGCTTGGGAAGGTGATGGCGGATGATTCGGCGGTTGCGACGTCAACTGTGCCGTCGGTGAAGAGGCCGGCGACGGCGAGCGCCATGACGATGCGGTGGTCCTTGTGTCCGTCCACTTTCGCGCCTTTGAGCGGGCCGCCTCTGATGATGAGTCCGTCCGGGAGTTCCTCGGTGTCCGCGCCGAGTTTTGCGAGTTCCGCGTGCATGACGGCGATGCGGTCTGTTTCCTTCATGCGGGCTTGCGGGACGTTGACGAAGTGTGTTTCCCCGTCGGCGGCGCAGGCGGCGACGGCCAGCGCGGGGAGGGCGTCCGGGGTGGCGTTGAGATCGAACACGCCGCCGTGCAGGTTGCCGCCGGAGACGATAATGCCGCCGTCGGCGATCTCGATGCCGGCGCCCATTTCGCGGAGGATGTCGAACACTGCTTTGTCGCCCTGAGTGTCCGTCATGTCGAGCCCTTTGAGGGTGAGGGATGAGCCGGTTGCGGCCGCGGCGACGGCGAAGAAAGTTGCCGAAGAGAAATCGGCGGGTATTTTGCCGGAGAATGTCCTATATTTCTGGCCTCCGGGGATGAAGTAGCAGTCGTAGCCGTCGTGCTCGTATCTGATGCCGAGCCTGTCGAGCCACCAGAGAGTCATGTCGATGTAAGGTTTTTCGTTTAGTTCGTGGACTTCGATCTCGGTGTTGCCCTGCGCGAGCGGTGTATTAATGAGGAGGCTCGAAAGGAACTGTGATGAAGGCGCGTGAAGCGGTGTCCGGCCGCCGGAGATAGGTCTCGTGATCCGCACGGGAGGGCATCCGTTGCCGCGCAGGCATTCCGCTTTCGCGCCGAGGTGATTAAGGGCATCGATAAGCTGTCCAATGGGCCGTTTCTGGATTTGTTCGTCGCCGGTGAGGACGATGTCGCTGTTTGTTGCGAGTGCGGCGGAGCCGGTTGCGATGCGGATTGTTGTGCCTGAGTTGCCGGTGTCTATTTCGGTGTTAATGTTGTCTAAGATGCCTTTGGAGCCGGTGATTTTCCAGCCGGTGGGGGTGGTTTCGAATCGGGCGCCGAGTGCGGAGAAGGCTTTGACTGCGGAGCGGGTGTCGTCTGATTCGAGAGGTTCCTCGACTGAGCTGACGCCGTCCGCGAGAGCGGCGAATGCGATTGCGCGGATAGTATGTGATTTTGAGCCGGGGATGGAAACTTCGCCGGAAAGTTTGGATTTGTTTACGATGAATCGCATAATTACTCCCCCCGGAAATTGTAGCCTAATTCTAAGAAAATGGAATAAAGGATCAAACACGGCGAGTGGGCGAGGCAAAATTATGGAAGGTTGACGGATTGTATATATAGCGGGATTTAAGCTGCGGTTGTCACAGGTCCTGAGTGAGGCTATAATTTCACAGCCGCCGGAAGGCCGGCGACGCCAAGCGAGCGAATAATTTGCTGAAAGGAGATTGTCTCCGCATGAAGTATTCAACAAGACACGTGATAGAGGGGCCGATAGCGGATGTTATTACGGTGGGGCTCGACAGGTCGAGAGACATCAAGGTTTACCCGAATGTGACGAGTTGTATCGTCAAGAAGAGCGAGAAAAAAGGGAACAAGCTGTTCGTCGAGATCGAATCGGTAGGGAACGGGGATATTCCCGAGAAGCTGCGCGGGCTCATCAACCCGAAAATGCTGACGTGGATCGAAAAGGGAGAGTTCGATCACGACAAAGCCGAATATGCGTACACGGTCCGCACTTTTTACTTCTCAAATTTGTTCGTAATGAAGGGGCTGATTAAATATTTTAAGGAAGGCGAGGACAAGACGGTCCGGACGCTGGACGGCGAGATCAAGATCAACATCCCGATTCTCGGCGCAATCGCTGAAAAGAAAATCGTCGAAATACAAAAGGCGAATCTCGAACTCGATATAAACAGCATGCGGGAAGAAGTGCGCGAGCTTCAGAAGAAAAAAGGCTGATGCGGAAGTAAACAGCAGCGACTGTAATAATGAAAAATAAAAACCTGTGTGGCGAAACCACGCAGGTTTTTTATTTTCGGTTATAATGTTCCAAATCAGTACGCAGGAGGATTAATATGTCCCCGAAAAGAATTCTTAATGCAATAATACTTATCGTTCTGCTGGTGTGCGCCACGGTGTCTTTCGCCGCGGATAAGAAAGTGAAATATGTTGTTTATTACGACGATAAGTATCCGGTGAGCTGGATGTCGCGGGCGGCGGCGGGCGAGTTGAAAGAGTTGCTGGTGACGATCGGCTTCACGGAGATGGGTGCTGCTGACCTTGCGGCGTGGATGAAAGACGCGGTCGATGGGGACGCGGAAGGGACGCTTCTCGTGATGGCGCAGGATGTTGTGCCCGATCTGCTGGTGGGCGCGGCGCCGGGCGCGGACGCGCTGATAAGGCAGTATCTCGACAAGGGCGGCTCGGTTATCTGGATATCGGATGTGCCGTTTTATTTTGTCGGGAAGGCGAACGGCGACAAGGAGAAATGGGACTATCTCGGCGGTCGCGGCGTGCTCGGTTTCGACACGGTCGGTAACTGGAAGGGACAAACAGAGGCGACTCCGGTCGGCGACGGTGCGAAATGGGGTTTGAATAAGGCGTGGCTCAGCATCCGCGCGGTGAAGCCGTCGGATGTGACGAAGGTGCTGGCAAAGGACAAGGACGGAGCGGCGTCGGCGTGGATTAAGGAGTATGCAAAGGGCAACCCCGGATTCATCAGACTGTGGGATTACGGCGTGAAGAATTTTGACGACGGTATGGGCGAAGACCTCTATAAGGTGATATCGAATAATTTCGCGGATTTCGCGGGAAAGAAGAAGTTCGGGAGTATTTACACGTTCAAGCCGAGCGACTACCGGCCACTGGTACACAGGAACGGGGATGGTCTAGATCGAGAGGTGCAGGTTTCGGTGTTCGACAATTCTCCGGGCGGCAAATCGTACAAGTTGACTGTGTCGAAGAAGGACTTAGCGCTGAAGACGGTGCCGCTGTTCGAGGACGCGCGGACGTTTTTCAAAAAGAATGTGCTCGTGCCGGAGTTTTATCCGGATGAAACGCTGAAGTTGGTGGCGGTGGACGCGAGCGGCGCGGAGGAGGTTGTGGACGAGAAGACGCTGGACGACCCGGCGTTTTTCTGTGAGGCGGTGTGGACGGTGTCGCCGTTGCGCAACCCGGTGGATATGGGCGCGTTTCTGGTGCCGGGCGACCGCGTGCTTATGGGCACGGACTCGATGCTTGAGGTTGGAGTAAGCGCGTTGTTTCCGGGCGACGGGCCGGGGAAGCCGGTTTCGCTGAAGTTGCAGGTGACGGACAGAGACAAGAACGTACTCTCGGAAGTCGGGCAGAATAGCGAGCTTGTGCCGGGGACGATGGAGCATCTGAAGCTGGAGACGGCGAAGGGCAAGTTCAAGGCGGGCAAGTATCTCGCCGAGTTCACTGTGTCGGATGCGGCGGGCGCGATTTATGCGGAAAGGAAGTGGCTGATTGTGAGGGAGCCGCTCGCGGCGCAGACGGATTTCGGGGCTTACGAGGCGCGGATAGATTATCTCGGATCGGTGCCGCAGTACGACAGGAAAACGAAGGAATGGTCCGACCTGAAATGGGACGACGTGTGGGAGAAGGGGCCGTATAACGACATAGTGGTGGCGTTTCCGAACGGCAACCGGTTCGTGTTCTGGCGCGGGTCGGGGTACGTGCCGTTCTGGGCGTCGTGGGCGAATATTGGAATGACGTACGAATGGATCGAGTCGGCGTGGGGACGCGGCGGTCTCGTGGACTGTCTCGAAGTGCTTCAGGACAAAGAGTGCCGGTACTCGCGGCCTCGGATCGTGTCGAGCACACCCGCGCGGGTGGTTGTGAAGTGGCGGTATGCGATTGTCGATCTCGAATACACGATTGCGGACGACGAGTGGGGCGAGGAGACGTTCATTTTCTACCCGGACGGATTCGGGACGCGAAAGGCGACGGGCTACCTGCTGCCCGAACCGAACTGGCACGAATCGAACGAGATGATTACGCTGACACCCGCCGGGGTGAACCCGTTCGACCTGTTGCCGTCGAACATGGTGACGGTGCTGTCGCCGGACGGCTCAAAGCGGGAGGAGATCAGCTATCCGCAACCGAGCGGAAGCTGGGAGAAGAACACACCGGCGGTGTTTCGCATTCATTACAGCTCTAAAGACAATAATACGCCTGTGATGGTGTCGAAGAATTTCGACCGTTTCATCCAGCAGTACGACGGGTGGAAGGTGGACGGGCGGTACATCAGCCCGAGCTACTGGGGTGTGCACTGGCCCGTGACGCGCGGCTACCCGACGACGATGGGCGCGCCGCCGAGGTGGCGTGAGAATCCGGCGCACGCGTCGATTATAACGATCGAGACGACGGGCAAGCGGAAGCAGGCGAACCGGACGCACGATTTTGTGACGTGGCAGTGGCTGATCGGCAACACGGATATGCCTGACGCCGACCTGCTCGGATACACGGCGAACTGGATCGAGCCAGCGGGTATGAAGATGCTGTCGGGCGGCACGGGCGGCGAGTACGACGCGGCGCAGCGCGGATACGTCATAAAGAGCAACGGCGGCAAGGTTGCGGCGCAGTGGACGGGCGCGGCGGACAGGCAGATCGTCAATCCGGTACTGATAATCGAGAACTGCGGGCTCGCGGATGCCGACGTATCGATTAACGGAAAGAAGCTGTCGAAATCGGATTATAAATACGGATTGGAAAAGAGCTGGGACGGCAGCACGGGCGTCGTGTGGATCGGGGCGGCGGTTCCTGCTAACGCGACGGTCGAGGTGAAATAATATCGCGTCGATTGCGTGAAAGAGGGACAATAGGGTATAAAAACAGGGATGGCAAACTTGGAGACTGGGCAGAGAAGTTAATGTCGCGAAAGCGCCTTACGATCATAATAATCATTTTGGCTGCGTTGGTATCGGGCTGTGTGTATGTGTCCGTGAGGTCGGCAGCGGTGGGAGGCTGTTTGCCGGGGATGGTGTACATTCCCGAAGGGCGATTTGTGACGGGCGTTGATATGAAGCAAGTGGAATACCTGATGGATGTGTGCAGCGAGTCGATCGGGAGTTGTTACAAATCGTGGTTTATGAGGGAGACGCCGAGGCACATAGTCAAACACAGGGCGTTCTGCATAGATAAGTATGAATTTCCGAATATTCAGGGCGCGGCGCCGCAACAGGCGAACGGGTGGAAATCGGCGGAAAAGCAATGCGAGGCGCGCGGCAAGCGGCTGTGCGCGGAGTATGAATGGGAGCGCGCCTGCCTCAGCACATGGGAATACAACTGGAGTTTCGGAGATAAATATGAGGACGGCGCGTGCAATATCTACACGGGCGAGGTCGAGGAAACCGGGATGCGGCCGGAATGCCGCTCGTTCGAGAATGTGATGGATTTGAACGGGAATATGTCGGAGTGGGTGTACGACTCGGCGCCGCCCGGCGAAGGCAAGAAGACGAAAATCGTGAAGGGCGGCAGCTATCGCGACCATCCGATTTTTACGCGATGCACGTATAAGGATTACAGAGACATGAGGGACGAGGCGGCGGAGATAGGGTTCCGTTGCTGCTCGTCGCCGAAATGAGGATTATGGGAAGGGACACATCATATCTCGCGACGTATGCGATGCGGAGCGGGGAATCTCGCGGGAGGGCGTATCCGGAGGAGGAGCACCCGTTCCGCGATCCGTTCCAGCGCGACCGCGACCGTGTGGTGCACTGCTCGGCGTTCAGGCGTCTCGAAAAGAAGACGCAGGTTTTTGTGGCGCCGGAAGGCGACTACTACCGGACGCGGCTGACGCACACGATCGAGGTTTCGCAGATATCGAGGACGATCGCGCGGGCGCTGGGGCTGAACGAGGAACTGTCGGAGGCGATCTCGCTGGCGCACGATCTCGGCCACGCTCCGTTCGGCCACACGGGCGAGCAGGCTCTGCACGAGCTGATGTCGGACCGCGGCGGTTTCGAGCACAACCGGCAGGGGTTGCGGATTGTCGATTTTCTCGAATCGCGCTATCCGGATTTCCCGGGGCTGAACCTATCATTCGAGGTACGCGAGGGGATTATCAAGCATGTGACGGACTACGATTCGCCGGACCTCGACGGGTGGGAAGGCCCGGCCGGGCCGCCCACGCTCGAAGCGCAGATTGTCAACTTCGCGGATCAGATAACTTACACCTGCCACGACGTTGACGACGGGCTGAAGGCGAACATTCTGACGGAGACGATATTGCGGAGGTCGGTGCTGTGCTCGGAGGCGCTGGACGATATGTCGCATCCGGCATTGCAATCGAGCGACAAGATGCGCCGGTATCAGCTTATCCGGAGGCTGATCGACCGGCAGGTGACGGACCTCGTGAAGCAGACGGCGGAGAACATAGGTGAGGCGGGCGCGAAATCGGTCGCCGATGTGAGGGACTGCGGGAAGAGCCTCGTTTCGTTCGGTGCGGAGATGGCGGTGAAGGCGGCGGAACTGAAGAAGCTGTTGTACGAGAATTTCTACCGGGACCACAGGGTTGTGAGAATGGCGTACAAAGCGCGGCGGATTCTGACCGGGCTGTTCGAGGCGATTCTCGGCGACCCAGACTTGCTGCCGGTGGAACTGAGGCAGCGGATCGAGAAGGACGGAATTCATCGCGTCGTGTGTGATTACATTTCGGGGATGACAGACAGCTACGCACTTAGCGAGAACAGCAGGCTGTTCGGGCTGACAGAACAAATCTGAACTCGGAAATGAATTTAACGGATGTCTTTTTTCCTTACCAATAACGATATAAAACTGCTGTTTCCGTTGATCGCGGTCATTTTTTTCATAGTTATCATTGCTGTTTCGCGGCTATGGGATGAGGAAGGCCGGAGCGCGGTGAACGGGCTGATTTCCGGCATCGCCATTCTGATGTCGGTGTTCTTTCTGGTGAGCCAGTGGGACATCAGCGCGATTGTGCTCGGGGGCGTGTTCATAGCGGACAATCTGTCGCGCGCGGCGGATTTTCTGATACTCGGATCGTGTCTGTTCGCGGCGATGATAACAATGGAGCGGAGCGACGATGAGACGGTTGCGTCGCACCGAGGCACGTATGTCGCGCTGCTTGTCGGCGCGGCGGGAATGATGACGGCGGCGAATTCCGGAAACTTGATCGTCATTTTTGTCGGAATCGAGCTTGCTACGCTGTCGATGATGGCGATGTCAAGGGAGAAATCGGTGCGGAGTAGTGTCGAGATGCCGGTTTTCGAGGCGTTGTTTTTGATCGGGCTGTTCATGACGGGAGGGGCGGCGAAATCGGTAAATTTCTTTAATATAAAGTTTTTTATGATGGAAGGCGGGGCGCTGTCAAAACTGTTTTATCTCGGGAACGCTCTAATTCTGATCTATCTGGCCGGAGTGACATACAGGACGACGGTGATGCTGGAGCGACACCACGGCCCGGCGCAGGCGGAATGGTTTTATATCACAGGGCTGCGGACGGCGTCGATGATTGCCGCATTCAGATTTTTGTATGTCGCGCTGCCGAAGGCGTCGGACAAGTATGTGGTATTACTGGCGGTTCTCGCAGGTGCGAACGTATTAGCAGGAATTATGATGTCGATTCTTAATACGAAGCGACTCACTCCGGCGCTGAGCGCGATTTCGGTGATACATGCGGGATTTGCGCTTTTTGTGGTTGCGGCGGGAGGCGAGTTCGGAAACGTGTCGCTGGTGGTGTTTTTATACTGCGCGATGTTCGGGGGTGCTGGAGCGTACGCTGTGGTTTCGATGGTGGAGAATCTGCATGGACGGGATGCGACGATGGCGGACATCGCTGGACTCGAGCGGAAACATGTTTTGGTGGCGGCGCTCTTTTTGTTTTTTCTACTGTCGATCGGCGGGATGCCGTTCACGGCGGGATTCACTGGGAACGTGAGGGTGGCACTGAGCACAATGCAGCTGGGAAAAGCTGCGATGTGGACACTGATTGTGGGACTGTTCGCGGCGGCGTCGGCCGCGGCCCGGGTCGTCCTTTATATTTATGCGAAGAAGCCGGAAGTCGAGACGACAGGACATAATGAAGGATTGTTTGCATGGGGAATTGCAGTGATATGTATAGTAGCGATAGTGGCGCTTGGAATCAGGCCGACGGCACTGGAAACGCTGATGAATTTCGCGCAGAACTGCGTTATTTACTTCGAGTAGAACAATAATTTCAAACAAAAACGGATTATATGTTTAGCCATGCAACAGGCGGGTACAATTTGTAATTGAGCCTTGAAGGCGGGGGAATAAAAAACGGAGAGTAGGAACGCGGAAGATTTCCATAGAGGAAATTCATTAAAGGAAAGAAATATAAAAAACCTTTGGGATAGTCTTTACAAAACGAAAAAGGTTCCTATAATAAACGTGCTGGTAAGAAGGACGGGAAAAAATAATTTAAAAAAGATGTTGACAGGTGATGGGGGCAGCCGCTATAATAAAATGCTGTTCGCATAAAAATACTTGTGGACGAGACTTGAAAGGTTTGAAAAGAACAGAAAACAAAGTAAAGAAGAAGTAGAATGATCTGGGCGATTTAAGATGAGATTAAAAGCCCCGATTAGGGGCTTTTTTGATGGGTCGAGATGCGGGGAGGGCCGCTGAGACCGCTGGACCTTGAAAAGTGCATACTGCGTAATACCAGAGGTATTGCAAATACCGAACTTAGTTAATTTTTTGGTCAAGCTACCAAGAGCGTACGGTGGATGCCTTGGCACCGGTAGTCGATGAAGGACGTGGCAGGCTGCGATAAGCGTCGGGGAGGAGCGAGCATCCTTAGATCCGGCGATTTCCGAATGGGGAAACCCGGCAGGGGTAATGCCCTGTCACCTTTTGGATGAATACATAGTCCTTAAGGGGAAGAGTGGGGGAACTGAAACATCTAAGTACCCTGCATAATAGAAATCAACCGAGATTCCCTTAGTAGTGGCGAGCGAACGGGGAAGAGCCCAAACCGCAAAGATGTCAAGCTTACGGGCGTTGCCTTTGCGGTGTTGTAGGGCCATGTGAGACCTTACCGTAATTGGGTCGGGAAGTTACAAAACGTTTTTCTAGTACAATCTTTTGGGAAGAAGAGCCGCAGAGGGTAATAGCCCCGTGTGCGAAAGAGAAACGACTTCCTAACATGGTTCCTGAGTACCACGGGACACGAGAAATCCTGTGGGAATCCGGGAAGACCACTTTCCAAGGCTAAACACAACCGGTGACCGATAGTGAACCAGTACCGTGAGGGAAAGGTGAAAAGAACCCCTGTTAGGGGAGTGAAATAGTACCTGAAGCCGTGCGCTTACAAACTGTCGGAGGGCTATGCCGGGCAACCGGAATGCCTGACGGCGTGCCTTTTGTAGAATGAACCGGCGAGTTACGGTGTGCAGCAAGGTTAAGGGGTTAAGACCCGGAGCCGGAGCGAAAGCGAGTCTGAATAGGGCGACAAGTTGTACATCGTAGACCCGAAGCCAAGCGACCTATCCATGGCCAGGGTGAAGCATGGGTAAGACCATGTGGAGGCCCGAACCAGTTTTCGTTGAAAAGGATTTGGATGAGCTGTGGATGGCAGTGAAAAGCTAATCGAGCTTGGATATAGCTGGTTCTCCCCGAAATGCCTTTAAGGGCAGCCTCAAGTAATAGCGCGCGGAGGTAGAGCACTGATTGGAATAGGGGCCCCACAAGGTTACCAACCCCAGTCAAACTCCGAATGCCGCGTTGCCTTATCTTGGGAGTGAGACTGCGGGGGATAAGCTCCGTAGTCGAGAGGGAAACAACCCAGACCGCCAGCTAAGGTCCCTAAGCTGTGCTAAGTGGAAAAGGATGTTGAGTTACTCAGACAACCAGGATGTTGGCTTAGAAGCAGCCACCATTTAAAGAGTGCGTAATAGC
>CAYPEK010000069.1:0-23081 GCA_964409645.1 uncultured bacterium
GGTGGAACCTCAGACCTCCCTTATACGGTCCGATCGAGCTGTTAAACTGCACTCTGAAGCCCCTGTTAACCTGAACGACGCCTTTGTCATCAAGCCACGGGACACGGAACATGATTACGCGCTCCGGCTCAACTATCCGCTCCATGATTTTAGTCTCAACATAGTGCGGGTTCTTCTCCAAAACAGGCACAAGCGATTGAACTACTTCGAGAACAGCTTGCTGGAACTCCACTTCCCCCGGATTCTTCGCCGCAACCTGTTTCAATAAATCTTCAACATACTGTTTCATGTTTTTCTCACTCTCTTTCGTATGGATTTAAATGCAAACAGGCAAAAACCTGAGTTTACCCAACATCAATTGACAAATGGAAATACAATAATAAATGGATAATTCAAAAACGTTCGGCGTCATTTTTAACCCTTCGGCCTTAGTAATAGTAATAAATCTTTTAATACATATACGGTCAAATTTTACCGATATGCAATGGTGCATCTATGTTAATAAACAAGGTTTTTAATGTCAAGCGTTATATGAATATTCTTTTTATTAAAAGGATAATTTTACGATAAGCAAATTATTCCTATAAATAGCTTGCACATCACAAACGGCAAACTTACCGTTTAGGCAATGCTTTATACCCATTTTAACGGCAATATTGCCGTTATATCAACAGTATCCCTTTATCTCAATTTCTTTTTACGCGTTTTTTTGATATTTCATACAAACAAAAAACCCGGACTTCGAAATCAAATCCGGGTTTTGATTTATATTGATATTTTATTACTTATTTAATGCCAAGCACTTTCTTCAAAGCACCGACTTTGTCGAGCTTTTCCCATGAAAATTCAGCTTCTTCTCGACCGAAATGTCCGTAAGCCGCCGTCTTTTCATAAATCGGCCTTCTCAGATTCAATTTGTCGATGATCGCGGCCGGCCTGAAATCGAAAACTTCGAGCGCGGCTTTTTCGAGTTTTTCTATATCGACTTTCTCAGTTCCGAATGTTTCAATGAATATCGATACTGGCTTAGCAACGCCAATCGAATATCCGATCTGAATCTCGCATTTGGACGCCGCTCCTGCCGCCACTATATTCTTCGCCGCATATCTCGCCATGTATGTCCCGGAGCGGTCCACTTTCGAGGGGTCTTTCCCCGAGAAGGCGCCGCCGCCATGTCTGCCGTATCCTCCATACGTATCGACAACAATCTTACGCCCCGTGAGGCCGGTATCTCCCATCGGGCCTCCGATCACGAATCTTCCGGTCGGATTTACGAGCAGCCGTGTTTCCTTTTTCATCAGTTTTTTCGGGATAATTTTATCAATGACGTGCTTTTCGAGATCCTTCTGTATCTTCGGGATCGACACTGCGGGCGAATGCTGCGACGACAAGATTATCGTATCCACCGCCACCGGTTTCCCGTCTTCATAAACAACCGTCACCTGACTTTTGCCGTCCGGCCTTAAATACCCCATAGTGCCGTTTCTTCTGACTTGAGTCATTTTCAGGCAAAGCTTCTGGGCTAAAGACGCGGCAAGCGGCATGTATTCCTTTGTTTCGTTACACGCATACCCGAACACCATTCCCTGATCCCCGGCGCCCTGACAGTCGTACTGATCCTCTTTCGTTTTCTTCGCGGCTCCGCGTACCTCCATCGCCTTGCTGACTCCCATGTCTATATCGGGCGATTGTTTGTCTATCGCGACTATGACTCCGCACGTGTTGCAGTCGAAACCGTAATCGGCATTATCGTAACCGATTCTTCGGATCGTATTGCGCACAATCGTTGGGACATCCAACTGCGCTTTCGTCGTAATCTCTCCGGCGACCAGCACGAGACCTGTCGTTATCGACGTCTCACATGCGACGCGGCTCATTTTATCCTTTGCCAGACATGCGTCCAGTATCGCATCCGATATATTGTCGCAAATCTTATCGGGATGCCCTTCAGTTACTGATTCCGAGGTGAATAGATACCGTCTCACTGTTATCTCTCCTTATGTTGTTATTTAAAATATCTTTGGGTTTCTTAGTGATTCCGTGTCGTTCATCATAGCCTGAAACGGCGTGACAAGATAAATGTCCATTGATATCATACCGGATTGAATCAATCCCGCGAATTCGGTATCCGGTCTGTAAAACATAATCACAGAAAATACGAACCTCGCCACACCCCACCCTATCACAAAACCCAATATCGACCCAAAAACTCCCTCCATCGACTCGACAAGTGTCATTCTCGTCTTTCCTATAAACAACACACCTATCAATGTCGCTCCCAAAAAGATTCCGACAAATGCCAATATATATGTATTTTCCGGGACTCCGTTTCTCACTAATTGATCCGTAACAAAAAAGGCTCCGAATATCCCTAACAATGACGCTACCGATCGGATCGACCCCATGAAATATCCGATAACCGTAAATATAATAATTATCGATACAGCAGTGATATCCGCTCCGTTCATTTCAATCCGCACCCGCCTTCCGTTCCCTAAACATCGGGTCTGATTTTTCCCGTTTCCGATTGATTATATCCGATTCGATCATATATAAACAATGTCCTCTGCAATTTTACTCTGCCGCCTTTATAATATCAACTTAGTTTCAATTCCGACTATCCGACTAAATGAAATTCGTCCATATTTCACATTCACATATTTTACAATTCATATTAATTTCGATTTCCTATATAATTTCTCAATTCGTTCAGCCGGGCTTATTCCGGTAAATATTTTACGGAACGTAGTGCTTATGAAAAAAACAATTCTGACCTGTTCTTCATATCTTTACCTTATGTCATACGCTTTTTTCGTCTCAAGCATCGGGTTGTGCAACAAGCCGGTAGCCGCAACATTTCACCTCAACGAGCGTGCGATGGGATGGCTGATTTTTTCTCACTTCGCCGGATTTATAATCATGACCGTAGGCGCCGGCATGCTTGCCGACCGCATCGGACTTAAACCGGTGATGATAGGCTCCATCTTCGCTCAAGGGCTCGCTCTTATCGGATTCGGATCGGCAAAAAACGTACCGTCAATTTACATAATGATGCTTTTCACAGGTTTCGCCGGCGGCGCAGTGGAATCAGCCGTAAATGCTCTTATTTCTAAATTGTATCCTGAGACCAGAAGCTTCTCCCTCAATCTGCTTCACATTTTTTTCGGCACAGGCGCATTTACGTGGCCGATGATCGGCGGCCAGTTGCTTAGAAACCACGTTTCGTGGCGATGGCTTATCATTATTCTAGGCATCTATTCGCTTGTGATAGGTTTGCTTGTGGCAGTCCAAAAATTCGAAGTCCGCTCCGGCGGAGATTCCATGCGAATATCGGATGCGTTTTCTCTCGTTAAGAAACCGGCGATGATATTTATCGGACTCATGGTCGCGTTCTACGTCGGTTCGGAGATGGGAATCAATGCGTGGATCGTCAGATACTTTGACGAACAATTGCTTAACGGCCAGCCTCTAGGAGCTTTTCTTCCTTTCGGCCTGAATCCCGCAACTGGCATAGTGCTTACGCTTTACTGGGCATCCATGACTTTCGGGCGGCTCTTTGCAACCTATGCCGCTTCCCGCGTACCGGATTATAAATTGCTGAGATTCCTGACAACAATTTCCGCGGTTGCAGGCATAGCGGCCTTCTCCGTTCGCGGCGTCCTGCCGGCAGTTATCTTTCTCATTATCACGGGCATATCATTTTCGGGAATATTCGCAACCGCAATCGCCGCAGGAAACAACCGTTTCCCCGAATATGCGGGATCGGTCAGCGGCTTCGTGATAGGATTCTCCGGAGTAGGCAACATGGTTTTAAATGTCATTATTGGAAATATCATTCAGGAAACCGGCAGCATACGTTCCGGAATGCTCTTTGCCGCTGCTCTTCTTTTTGCGATGGCTGCATGTTCATTTGCTATCAAGAAAGCGCCGGAAGCAATCGAAACATGATATGTTTTTAACGGGACATTCACGCGGGTATGGTGATATGTTAGAATACTCATGCCCCGTACGAAATGTTAACATATTCAAATATTAGGGGCCCGTTCAAAGAAGAGGTTGTATAATGCCCGCATCTAAAACATCTTTAGACGGAGAAAGCTGGCGGCTCGGCCAATGCATGCACGGCCAAGGCGTCGATGACGTCGTAAGATGGATTCCAGCAAGAGTCCCCGGCAATGTAAGATCCGATCTTATGCGCGCAGGAATAATAGAGGACCCGTTCCCCGGAAAACAGAACGAACTTTCGAGATGGGTTGACGACTGGAACTGGTGGTACAAGCGCGACATCGACATCAAACCCGGCCCGAAGAGAACCTTCATTCGCTTTGAAGGAATCGATTACCGTTCACACATTTTCTTCAACGGCAGAAAACTTCTGGACAATGAAGGCATGTTCGCGCCTACCGTAGTTGAAGTCACTGATCTGATTTCGGATAAAAATTCTCTCTGTGTGAATGTTGAATACAGCGGCCAGTTCAAAGTCAGGGAAAAAACTCTCAAATGCCAGATGAGTTTCGGCTGGGATTTCGCCCCGACAATCAAAACAATGGGCATTTGGGATTCTGTGTCTCTTATCCGTACCGGAGACATTTTTATAACCCACCTGCGCGTAGAGCCCGTTAAGGTGACCGAGTCGTATTGGGAAGCACAGGTATCGCTCGGGCTCGATTCCCGAAAAGAACATACTGCAACATTCGAATTTGAATTGAAGGGACACAACTTCGAAGGCGGCATCAAGACTCACAAGCACGAAGAACTTGTACCGGAAGGAATTTCGGAACACAGGATTGCAATCCCTATCGTCGATCCTCAACTATGGTTCCCTTGGGAATTGGGGAAACAAAACCTTTATTCTCTCTCCGTGGCAGTAAGAACAGGACGGGAAATTTCGGATACTCACTCGGCCAGATTCGGCCTGAGAACAATCGCGTTGCATTCTAATGAAGGCCTTCCCGGAAAGCTCTGGACATTTTTTATCAATGGCAAACGTATGTATATTCGAGGCGCGAACTGGGTTCCTCCCGATTCACTCCCCGGCCGCATTGATCGCGAGCGATATTCCAAACTGCTCGATCTCGCAAAACAGGCAAACATTAATATGCTCCGCGTTTGGGGCGGAGGTCTGAGAGAAAAGGACGATTTCTACAATCTCTGCGACGAGCTCGGAATCATGCTTTGGCAGGAATTCCCATTTGCATGCGCTCACCGCACCTATCCACGCGATGAGAATTTTAAGAAAGTGGTCAAGAAGGAAGCGACAGGAATACTCGATAAGCTGTATAACAATCCCTCCGTGGTACTCTACTGCGGAGGCAACGAGATTAGCTACTCGATGAACAAGCCGATCGTCGATATATTGAAGCACAAAGTCGAGAAATACGGTGGCGGGCGACCGTTCAAAGTCACGTCACCGACAGAAGGAGAAAGCCACAACTACAGAATATTTCACGGTCTTGCCAACCTCGCGGACTACCGGAACGAAAGCGAGGCATTCCTCAGCGAATTCGGTTGTCAGTCCGCACCCGTGAAAGAAACGCTCGATTTCATCATTCCGAAAAAATTCCAATGGCCCATCGAACCGCAACTGCCTAATTCAATCGGCGAATTCACATTCACCCGCGCAGAACAGTTCGACTTCATAAACAGGCTTGTCATAAGCAACACCGCGCGTCGCAACACGGAGATATGGACATACCACGACGCCCAACTCCTGAAGCTTTTCAGATACGCGGAACAGATCGGATTCGACAACTGCGACTCGTTCATTGCCGCCACGCAGAAAATTCAGGCGCAGGCGCTACAGATCGCAGTCGAACATGTCCGGCGCAGAAAATACACCACCAGCGGCGTCATGTTCTGGCAGTTCAATGAACCGTGGCCAACAGTCTGTTGGAGCGTTGTGGACTATTTCTTCAGGCCGAAACTGGCGTGGCACAAACTCAAGCAGATATATTCACCACTCCTTTTCTCACTGGAGTACCCGCTCGGCCCATACGAACCGAATCAGGTTTTAGAAGCCGGCGCATTCCTGATTAACGACAGGCACCGAGACTACAATAATCTGACCATAATTGTTACCACTTCGGGAAACGGCGGCGAAGATCAATCAACTGAACTCCGTGCATCGGTAGCAGCGGACGGAATAACCGAAATTGGAAAAATCAACCTTCCGCTAACCGGAGAAAGCGGCTGGAAAATAAACTGTGACGTTCTGCAAAACGGCAAGAAACTTTGTTCGAACGAATATGACTTAAGCATAGTGGACCGCAAGCCGACGATAGGCATACTGATGGCACTCGACTGGCTGGCTCACAACATCTTCTGGAAATGAGGTACACATAATGAAGGGACTTATCCTCAGCGGCGGCCGCGGAACAAGGCTTCGGCCGATAACTTATACGAGAGCAAAACAACTCATCCCGGTGGCGAATAAACCGATTCTTTTTTACGGCATCGAGTCGATCGTACGTGCAGGAATAACCGAAATCGGCATAATCGTGGGCGACACGAAAGATGAAGTCATGGCAGCCGCGGGCGACGGCTCTAAATTCGGGTGCAATATCACATATATCGAGCAGCCAGCACCGCTCGGACTCGCACACGCGGTCATGACAGCCGAGAATTTTCTGAAAGACGACCGCTTCGTCATGTATCTCGGCGACAACATCATCAAATACGGCATCGACGATCTTGTGAAAGAATTTGAGACAAAGAAACCTAATTCACAGATTCTTCTCGCTCATGTCTCCAATCCGTCGCAGTTCGGAGTTGCGGAAATCGACGGCGAAAGAATTGTGCGGCTTGAAGAAAAACCGCAGCAACCGAAATCCGACCTCGCGATTGTGGGCGTTTACATGTTCGACCCGAATGTTTTCGAAGCTGTCCACTCGATAAAACCGTCGAAACGCGGAGAGTACGAAATAACGGATGCGATTTCATGGCTAATTAATAACAAACTGGATGTCGTCGCTCATATTATTAAAGGATGGTGGAAAGACACAGGAAAGATAGACGATCTGCTCGAAGCCAACCGCATCATGCTCGACATTATCGATCAGGACATTAAAGGAAACGTATGCCCGAAATGCCACATCGACGGTAAAGTCGTGATAGACGAAGGCGCCGCAATAGAGAACAGCACTATTCGCGGGCCTGCTATCATCGGTTCCGGCGCCACAATAAGGAACTCGTATATCGGCCCCTTTACTGCTATCGGCAAAGATACGAAAATTGAAAACAGCGAAATCGAGCACAGCATTCTTATGGATGGGAGCGAAGTACTGAACATAGAGGGACGTATTACGGACAGTCTCATAGGATGCAAAGCGAGAATATCCAAGTCGGTAGGGCTACCGCGCGTTTTAAGATTCATGCTCGGTGATCAGAGTGAGGCCGAGCTGCTGTAACTTATGTAGTTTGTCCGCTTATTGTTAAGCGAACGCATTTTTGTGCCGAATAATATTTAAATAAACATTTGGAGGAGAGCATGGCGGGAGAAGCCACGCTGAATGAAATCGCAGGACAGTTCGACACATGGGCAAGTCTCATTGAGGACATAGGCCTTCTTGAAACAGACGTAAAAAACAATTTTGACGTCAAGGAATTCGACGACGTTATTTTCGTCGGCGCGGGCACGTCATTTCACCTCGCAACAGCAGCCGCCTCTTCTTTCAGGTATGTATCCGGAGAGATGGCGCTCGCACATTCGTCATCGGATGTGGTTTATTTCCACAGATACCTGCTAAAGAAAGAACGAAAATATCTTGCCGTGTTTTTTTCGCGATCCGGCCGCACCCCTGAGACGCTCAAAGCTCTCGAAGAACTCAGAAAAAACTATCGCATCGCCGGAGTGGCCATCTCATGCGACCCGCTCAGCCCGCTCTGCAAACAGTGTGAAGTATCGTTTCCCGTCAAGGAATGCTTCGAAGAAAGCATCATAATGACGAAATCTTTCACTTCGATGCTCTTTGTATCATATATGTTTGCCATGGCGATCGGCGAAAAATTTACGAACACGACATATCTCGAGCAATTCCCTGAGGAAGGCAGAGCCTCATTCGAGATGCAGCGACGAGCAGTCGAAAAAGTTGTCATGGAAGCGCCTATCGAACGGGCGACGATACTCGGCGGAGGCCCGTTCCTTGGCCTTGCACGCGAGTGCAGCCTCAAACTCGACGAGATGGCGCTGCTCAGGTCACAGGCAATGTCACCGATGGAACTTCGGCACGGCCCGCTGGCTCAGATCGGTAAAAATGATCTGCTGATATTCTTCATGTCTAATTCCGGCCGATCAGCCGAAATTGAACTTCTGTACGAAGTCAAAGACCTCGAAGCACGTACGCTCATCCTATCCGACAAGAAGGAAAAAGATTTCGACACGCTTGCTGACTACCTGATACTCACCGGCAGGTCCCTTCCAGAACAATACAGAGGCATTCTATACGTCCCATTCATCCAATATATGGGCGCACTGGCAGCAATAAGAAAAGGAATTGATCCTGATGCGCCGCCTAATCTTACACATATTGTTGGGATGTGATTTGAGTTCTCCGCTTTGCAATTATTACAAGTAAAAAATGCGAATAAATTTGATACAAGCGCATTAAAATTAACTTGACAACTCAGACGGCCCTCTGGTATGATGCGTACACTCCGAAAAAGAAAATGTGGACGGAGAAAGTATAATATTTTGTAATAAAACAAGGGGGTACACAGAGATGACGTGCAAAGAGATTTTTGATCAAATGCCCGGACAGTTTGATGCGGAAGCAGCGGGCGACTGGGAAGCGAAAGTCCAGTACAACATCGAAGGCGACGACGGCGGCAACTGGGTTGTGGCAGTTTCCGGCGGCGCATGCACAGTTTCTGAAGGCTCGGCGGATGACGCAACGGCAACTCTCGAAACCGATGCGGAAACGTGGGTCGGAATTGCTGAAGGCTCAGTCGAACCGACAACCGCTTTCATGACAGGCAAAATCCGCATTTCCGGGAATATGGCAGATGTTATGAAATCCCAGAAAGTCTTCAAGCGCCCGGAATAATTCCCTTAATTTTCTTAAAAATAAAAACCCCTGCTAAAGGGGTTTTTTATTTTTAAAAAAATATGCCATATTGACTTTTATTCCAATTGGTTTGACAACAAATTGGTAATAATCTAACATTCATTTCTTAGCTCAATTAAGGTTGAGTCTGACAATGGACGAAGCAACAAGAAAAAAGATAAGAACGAGCATTAAAGACCTCCCTACTCTTCCTACAATAGCTACGCAGATATTCAGCATTACAAGTAATCCTGATTCAACAGTGGAAGACCTGAAAAGAATCATATCCACGGATCAAGTAGTCGCCGGCCGTATTATGAAAGCGGTTAACTCGGCTTACTACGGTTTCCCGAGACAAATAGACAGCCTTTCAAAAGCTATCGTTATTCTTGGCTTCAATAACGTCAGGTCCATTACGCTGTCAGTTTCGATGATGGAAGTTTACTCAAAATCCAGTCCGACAGGAATTGATTATGGAGAACTCTGGTCTCATGCGGTAGGCACAGCCCATTGTGCGAGAGCGTTAGCCAGAGATATTGCGCCAAGAAATACGGAACAATTTTTCGTTGCAGGGCTACTACACGATATTGGTATTGTGGCAATCAACCAATGTTTCCCTGAAAAATTTAATAAATGCATGAAGGAAGCATCGGAGCAAAAGCGCCCATTTTACGAAATTGAAAACGAAATATTCAATTTTAACCATGCCGATGTAGGTGAATTCATCGCTGACAGTTGGTTGCTTCCCGATATATTGGTCAAATCTATAGGATGCCACCACAGGCCGCAAGACGCAGTTGATGCCGTTGAGCTAGCTTATGCCGTTCACACCGCCGACATTCTCTGCAAACTCTCATCTTTCGGTAACTTCGGTGATAATGAACCTTTTTCGCTGGATTCGATATACGAACCCGCGAAAAACATGTTCGGGATATCGAAAGAAGGACTAACCAAAGAACTAAAGAAAGATATAATCGAGAGCTTGGAAGAAGCAGCCAGTTTCATCAAAGGACTGAGTTGACCGCCCGCCTTATCCGCGTGCATATCCCATGCATAAATCAGACAGAATTATTTCTATCGAAATAAATAAATTTTGGTTATATATTCAATTATTTTAAAATAATTGTTGACAAAAAGTCTTAATGAGATATGATTGAGACGGTCGATGAGTAGCATGCATCCAGTTCTGAAATGAAAAGCACCCCCTACTATTGGTTTCTTTTCGTTTCCATGACCGGACAGCTACGACACCCGGCGCAATAAGCCGGCAATGTGGCTGCACCTGCTCTTTGAGCAATACGGAGCAGCGATTTTTACCAGAAGGAGGGTAGCATGGCGAAAACGAAAGGAAAAGTGAAGTGGTTCAATGCCGCCAAGGGATTCGGTTTCATCCAGAGAGCTGACGGAGATGGAAAAGATGTATTTGTCCACTATTCCGCAATCACTCAGGATGGCTTCAAAACCCTGAACGAGGGTGACGAAGTTGAATTCGAAATCGTTAGCACCCCGAAAGGCGAACAAGCGGCAAACGTTACAAAAGCGTAAGTCGCTCGAAAATCGCTAACACTAAAAGCCTGCCCATTCGGCAGGCTTTTTTAATTTAAATTCGTAACAGGGTTTTAGCGGCAGATCAATTTCTAAGAGGATTAATTGAAAATCTCATAATCTTATTCGCGCTCGATGTGGATACGAAAACATAATTTCTTGAAGCGATTATATCCACTGGAGGTCCCGGCAGATCTTTCTTTCCGAGATACTCGCCCGTATGCCCATCGAAAATCGCAAGATACCTGTCTCTGAAACACGCCACAAAAACATAATTTTGATCCGGGTCTGTCGCAAGATCGGTAGGTTGGGCGCAAACCAAATCGCTGGTTGGCGATACAACAGAAGAATTTGTCGATGCAAGGCCGTCATCGTCAATCAACACCCTGAAAAGATATTGTTCGTCATCCTTTTCATCTTCGTCAGTTCCGCCATTGCACGTGACATACATCGTACCATCATCCATCGGCAGAATGTCCCATGGGTTGATGCACTTCATGTAACCATAATCCGAACTATTAGTTATCGCATCAGTGCATAGTTTTGTTGAAGGGTCGCAAATTCCTCTTACTTTAATGTTATATGACGAATCGGCTAAAATCAGCCTCGTCACCATCTCCTCGCCCACTCCGGATGCTTCTTTGCAATATGGAATAAGCGCTGATGTATTACACAGACCACTGTTACATTCCGAATTATATGTGCATGCACAATTATTCTTCTTATTTGTAGTGCCGGCACAATATCCTGTTGTCTGCCCGTTATATGTATAATTGCTAAATGAATTACTCTGAGGATCGGTCAGCTTTTTTATCGAAATTACTTGAGTATAAGCATCCAAAATATACATTAAGCCTTTGCTTGTATCCAATCTGACCCTGAACGGAATCGGGGATTCCGAGTCCGGTACGTACATCGCCGAGGCAGCATCGGTACTGGCATTAATTATCTCCATGCTTCCTGCCTGAGATTCAGCCTGATAGCCTGTAAAGAAAACCGCGTCGCTCGAAAAATCCGCAACCGATTTAGTGGGATCGTGATAATACTGGATATCTCTTGCATTTTGAACGTATCCGCTTGTAGTGCTCAGACTTATTTCGGTCACAACTTTTTTATCGGCGATTGATATTACCGATGCCCACCCTTCATTTCTCTGAGCATAAGATATTTGCGAATTCGTGCACTTATTCTGATTATCGTGGGAAACATACAATTTTGAGTAGTCGCTATTGAACGTTATAGCCCTCGGAGTACAAAGAACCGGTATAGTCAACAGAGAATTCATCGTTGCCGTATCGAATATTTCCACCGTATTTTCAACGGAATTCGCAACATACAACAATGAATAATCAGAATTCAGCGCCATTCCCCACGGAACTTTGCTTGTTCCGACATAAAAGCTGCCGGTATCTTTAGATGAGGAGGCGGTTCCACATGCTGCCATCATCAGCAGTAGCCCAAATCCGCAAACCACCCCTATTGCTCTGACTATCTTTACTATGCTCTTTCTTCCGGTCAATCCAGCACCTCTCGAAGAAAACTAAAAATTGGTATTTAAGCTAAATGAAATATTCATAGAATCCTTAACGGGTGAATCCTCTGAGTCATCGCTGTCCGGCATCCTGTCATATTTCGTGCTATAACCCAACGACAGATCTGTTGAACTAGTAAGTTTATATGAGAATTTTCCGCTCAATGAATAATATTTCCCCTGATCCACCATATCATTTATCAGAGGAGCGACAGCGGTAACATTAGGATAATAAAATACAATGTGAGAATCATTAATTCCGAAGTTCGTTTCAAACGTGGCCTTCATCGAAGTCTTCCAATACAGTTTGAAACTGTGCGTATTGTATGTAACATCCAACGCAAACGGATTGTCATCAAGATTATCAGGAGAACAATTGGCAGTACCGTTACCAACCTGATAGTCTATCGTTTCACCCACGTCGTTAGTTATCGTTATTATCTCGCCATCGAGACATGTTTCCGGCAATGCCGCCTTCACCTTTGTTGATCCAATCTCGAAATTGATATCATCCGTAATATTGTATTTCAAACTTTGAGTCCATACTTTCAACCGAAGTGTTTCTTTACGGTTATTAATTCTTGCGAGTATTTTCGGCAGCAGGTCCAGAGCGGTCGCCTTGCTGCTGTTCCCCGACAACCCGGAAGCTAACGCACCAACATCGAAATACATCGGTTGTATCTCATTCATAAGAACATAATATGTGCTGTAACTGTAATTTTTCTCCTTTAATTCATCGATGCTGAAATTTAGAACGTACGCTTCAAGGCTTTGGAGACTTATCGGAAGCACCGACATGTCCATCCCCATAGAATCCATATCAAATCCCGGAAGTCCGAAATACTTAGTAACGAACTCCGGCCCCAGTTTTACATATCCTATGGGGAACATTTTTATCGGACCTTTCGAATAATCGAAAAGGAAAATAAATGCGTCGTCCTGATCGTTTCTTTCCTTCACCTGCATCCAACAGGCTGTTCCTCCCGACGCAAAAACCGAATTGTCCATATTATCCGTATCGCATACATACTGGTTATAGTAATTAACTATTTGTGAAACAAGACTTTCACAAGCTGCTATATCGGTGGAAAGCGAACTCTGGCAAACATCTATCGTATCTCTGATATCATCTTCACTCGGAACATCATCGGGATGAATATAGTCTTCCGATTTTACAGCTCTATACCCCGGTTTGTAATAAGTACTATGGGCGTATTCTGCTGTGATGAACAAATTCTTTACACCGGGAAATGGATATCTTACAAAAGCACTTGTTACACTGTTCTTCTCGGGAGGCCCGCAGAAAAAGTCCTGATTACTGATATCGTTGTCCGGGTCCGTGTATGCGGACGGGTCACCTTCAAGGTTCAGATCCTCCCAGTATCCAAGCCGGCAACCCGGATAATTCGTGTTCTTATTATCCTGCATCCAGATTTTCGAAATATTACCCATTGATACAGCTTCACCTAAAACCGGCGAGTTTAACGTAATCCCATATACATATCTGTCGTATTGCGTGCTGTCATAATAAAAATCCACGTCTGACGGCATCGATTGCGGTCTTACGGGATGGACCGCCGTCCTTGCTCCAAAAGTATTAATTGTATAATCATTCAGAGAAAAACTTGCGCTCACTCCCTGCAACTTTCTTCCGAAAATCGTAAGAGGCGAAAACATTGCTGATGTGTCCCCTACACTGATCGCCCTCAATCGGAAGTTCTTAGGGTTTTTAGGGTCAACCATCGTATTCTTATAAGATACTGTTAAATCGGAAATACTAAGCGGGGATCTCGATCCCTCAAGAAATGCCGTCATCCCTCTCCTTGCGCCCATCGAATTATATGCGGATATCGACGTCGATACCGTAACGTCTTCACTTTCAACCGGCTTGCCTGCGATCCTGAGTGTAAAATTATCTTCTAGTTTTGTTGTCTGAGTTCCGCTTCCGCCATCTCCCGTAATAGGGCCGCCTGTTTCCCAATGGAATGAATTCGAACCGCTGAATTTCAGTTTTTCATATTTCTGTTTCAAGTCCTCAATATCACGCTTGCTCTTTAAAGAAATTCTTTCGACATCCTTTATGGATTTAGAAAGACTCGTATTGAGGTCCTTTAGCTCTTTTTTGAAAGCATTTATCAGTTTTTCAAGTTCATCTATGTCTTTTTGGGACAAATCGATTTTCTTCTCAACCTGCTCAATCCGTTCCTCATATTCGGTTTTCTCGGGAACAGGAGCTACTGCCGGAGCCGGTGCTACGACAGGCTCGTCTTTTTTTGCCTCTTCTTTAGGCGGCTTTGCCCCGGTAACTTCATTTACATCAGGCAACGGTTCTTTACTGCCGCCCATCGATCTTGGAGTTGTTCTTGTTAATGTAACCTTTGCGCCATCGTTACCGATCACGACCACATCTTTTGTTTTAGGTTGCGCCACTGCGGGTGCTATTTCAACTCGGGCAGGTTCCTTAGCTACATCGATTTTTGTCGCCTCGGTTTTTGTTTCAACTTCTTCTAAAACTTTTTCTTTTAAAGGATCAGGAAGCGTAACCCTTGGCTTTTCAACAGTCACTTTTCTCATGACTGTTATTTTGCCGGTGTTATCCCATTCAAGATATTTGTTAAATATTTTGTCAACCATGATAGCCATCTCATAACGAGTTACAGGCTTATCAGTTCTGAATTTATCGGCTTCAACACCATCCACAAAACCCATATCCACAAAATGTTTTATTGCGGCGTATGCCCAACTTCCCGCCGGCATCTCCTCAATCGATGAAGAACTGTTATTCTGAAAGTCTTCCAGCTTTTCTGCCAATGTGCGGGTATCCACCGTAAGGCCTGGATCATAATCAACCGAGGCAGCATGAGTTAACACCGAAAAGCATAAAAAGCCCAATATAAAAACTATATAAATAACACTTAGATATATTGGTTTCCTTTTCAATATTCCCACCATGTATTTATTTCATATCAAAAATTCCCTATTCGGGAACAACGGAATTTTATATAAATAGTATTTGGTTTTCAACAAAAAATTAATTTTAATTTTATTGAAATGTCTCTTTACCTTTGCTAAAATACTTAATCTTGTGGAATAAAAACCGCATTGACGTGCGGGTTGATATCTGAGGTGAATGATAAAATGTCGGCGATAATTAAAATAGGCGGAAAACAACTGACTGTAAAAGAGGGAGACCGCGTACGTGTGGAAAAACTCCCCAACGAGTCAGGAGACAGCATCAAAATCGACTCCGTACTTGCAATAATTACAGACGGAGATTCCAAGTTCGGAAAGCCGTTCGTGGACGGCGCTGTTGTCGAGGCTAAAGTTCTCGGTCATGGCAGGGAAAGAAAAGTCACTGCCTTCAGGTACGCTCCGAAAAAGTGCATCAGAGTGACAAGAGGCCACAGACAGTGGTACACCGAACTCGAAATCGACAAAATCGTTTCCGCGTGAACATAGGAAAAGCGAGGATTTTAAAATGGCGCATAAAAAAGGACAAGGAAGCTCATCCAACGGTCGCGACAGCAGACCGAAAATGCTCGGAGTGAAACGCTACGGCGGTCAGACAGTCACCCCCGGAGCCATCATCATAAGACAACGTGGAACGCGAATTATCCCCGGCGAAAACGTCGGTATCGGTAAAGACTACACGATCTATTCTTTAATAGACGGCGTTGTTAAATTCGAGCGCTTCGGGAAGAACAGAAAAAAAGTCAGCGTTGTAACTGTTTAATTTTCTGTTTACCTCCTCAAACTCTAATTTACATTCACTTTCATATCTTTACTTTGATTTTCTATTTGTTTATAATATTTGTAGAATTTATAAGGAGGTGCCACCTCACAAATAGACGATCATCTTTTCGGCAAGGAAGCCATGTCAATTATTGCAAGGAGGAAATACAATGTCGATCGTCAACACAAATTACAACGTTATTACTACTAATAAATTTGACGTTTCATTAAAAGCTCGTGAAGTCAAAAAAAATAACGATTACGGTGCAGAAAACAGCATTGAATCGAGTACTTCAGGCAGTACTGTATCGACCGCGAACGAAAATGCGGCATCATCCAATGTTAAAAACGCGCAAATGGCATCAGAAATAGCTTATTTTTCGCGCCTTCAGGCAATCTCAGGCATCGAAGGCTACGGCAATTTCGAATCCGGAAATGCAGCGGCTAAAATAATACCTATATCACTGCCTGAATTTGACCGTACGTTCTGATTTTGCTGCCTGATTTTTTTTAATTTCCTCGACTTACTCATAAATTATTTTTCATCTATAAATAGTATTTTATTTGAAATTGTAGATGTAACTCGGATATAATTGATTTCCAGCTAGTGAAATTGATAGCATCTATGGCCATTTGAGCGGCCATTACCGGCAGGGGTTATGAAAAAGATCGGAATAGTTTATTCTGAACGGTATCTTCATCACGAAACAAGCACTCATGTAGAAAACTCCGGCCGCTTAACAGCTATTAAGGAAAAGATCGAACTCTCTCCTTTTAATAGTAGTCTCGAATGGCTATCACCCCGCGCCGCCACGGTTGATGAAGTCGCCGCCATTCACGATCGTCACTATATTTCCTTCGTCAGGCGCGCATGTGAAAACACTAGAGGCATTTCTTTTCTCAACCCGGATACGGCAATATCTCCTGAAAGCTACGAAGTCGCCATGCTCGCGGCGGGTGGCATTTGCACCGGAATTGATAGATTGATCTCGGGCGATATAGACGGATTCTTCGCGCTCGTCAGGCCGCCCGGACATCACGCCGAATCCGACGAATCGCTCGGCTTCTGCCTTTTCAACAACATCGCTATCGGTGCAAAATACGCTCAGGATAAATACAATATCAAACGCATTTTCATACTCGACTGGGACGTTCATCACGGCAACGGCACTCAACATTCATTTCAGACCGACCCATCGATTTTCTTCTCATCATTCCACCAATATCCTCACTATCCGGGAACAGGCGGAAAAACTGAAATGGGGATTGGCGAAGGCCTTGGTTACACCATGAATCTCCCCATGAGAGCGGGCTCCGGCGACGACGACTACATGTATCTGATGGAAGAGTGCGTCTGCCCCGCCATAAAACGTTTTTCTCCCGAATTGATCCTCATCAGCGCAGGTTTCGACGGCCACCACTCAGACCCTCTTGGCGGAATTAATCTTTCCGAAGAAGGATACGGTGCAATATTCAACAGCGTCCTTGAAACAATCGACTGCAAAATCGGCATTGTTCTTGAAGGTGGTTACAACTATTCCGCTCTCGCTTCTTCATCGGCTAAAGTGATTGGTATTTTCACAGGTCTGGAGAACTCTTATTACATTGCCGAAACGAAATCGCCGAATAACTATTCCGTGGAACTGTCGCGTTTCCTCAAAGCCAATCATCCGATTTTTAAATGACCGCGATTCTCACAGCCGCAACTCTCATCATATAAAATGACGACTATATTAAATCGGTCTTTCGTTTTAGCTATAATCATTTCGTAATGTTCTTCACCCCGAATCCGCCATCAGGATCAGGGTTTATGTAAACGGAACGGAGCAATTATTTAATGCGTGTAATTTTTCTTGGAACAAGCGGAGGCTTGCCGACTCCTAGAAGATCGCTTCCGTCAGTCGCTATCCTTAGAGAAGGCGAAATGATTATGTTCGACTGCGGAGAAGGTACTCAGGCTCAAATCATGTGTAAAGGCCTTGGCTTCGGACGCCTCTCTAAAATATTCATTTCCCATCTGCACGGAGATCATCTCTCAGGGCTGATGGGTCTGCTCATGACTCTTACGCTTCTTGAGCACACTTCCCCACTTGATATTTACGGCCCCGAGCAACTTGCTCCGTTCTTTGACTCTCTCGTTAAAGACATAAACCTGCGAACCAGATTCCCACTCAAAATCCATACCGCCCTGCCCGGCTTCGTTGCGAAAGAAGACGAATATTTCGTGGAGGCGGCTCCCGCGAAGCACTCTTCGCCATGCCTCGCATTTGCGTTGCAGGAAAGGATGCGCCCCGGCCGTTTTAACCTTGAAATCGCGCGTGAGCTCGGAATCCCGGAAGGGCCGACTTTCGGTCGCTTGCAGAAAGGCGAGACGGTAACTCTCAGTGACGGTAGAATCATTACTCCCCCGGATGTGCTCGGTCCTGCGCGAAAAGGAAGACGCATAGTTTACGTAACCGACACGCTCTACTATCCGCAACTGATTCCGTTCTGCCGCGATGCCGATCTTTTGATACACGAAGGCATGTTCGCAAACGACATGGAAGACGAAGCGCGGCTGAGAAAACATTGCACAGCTTCTCAAGCCGCTAAGCTGGCTTTGGACGCCGGAGTAAAAAGACTCGTACTTGTGCATATAAGCGCCCGCTACAATGATACAAGTATCTTGCGAGACGAAGCTCGCGCCGTGTTTCCGGACACCGAGGTGGCGCGAGACCTGATGGAAATCGAAATTCCGTTCGAGGATTGATCTAATGCCCGGAAAAGACAAAAAACGAAGCAATTCCGGCGAAGACGATCTCATCGAATTGATGAAATCGATCATCGGAAGTAAACCACGGAGCCTGATTACCGGGATAGGTGATGACTGCGCCGTAATCGAAAACGACAACTCCGGAAGCGACACTCTCGTCACAACCGACCTTCTCGTTGAAGGGAGCCATTTCAAACTCGACTGGGCCTCACCTTATCAGATCGGCTGGAAAGCGATGGCAGCCAGCGTAAGCGATATCGCGGCAATGGGAGGCAGGCCAACTTTTGCTTTCATCTCACTGGGAATACGAACTCATGGACGCGACTACTTCGTCAAATCATTTTACGAAGGCATCCAAGCAGCCGCAGAAAAGTATAACATCACCGTTGCCGGAGGTGACACGGTACGATCTGACCTTGTTGTCGCCAATGTAACTCTGATGGGCAAAACGGCACGCGGAGCAGCAATTACGCGCAAAGGCGCTTCGGCAGGTGATATAATCAGTGTCACTTCCACATGTGGAGACAGTTTAGCTGGACTCGAAATTCTGAAATACCTGACGAAAACCGGTACGCGGCCATCAACATACCAGAAACAGCTCATAGAAAGACACTCGGCTCCAACACCCTCTGTTAAAGCAGGACTCGCAGCCTCGGCATCGGGCTGCGTTAAAGCAATGATGGACCTCAGTGACGGCATACTTATCGACCTTCCGCGCCTTTGCAAAATTAACGGCACGGGAGCAAAGATCAATACATCAAATCTCCCGGTTTCTCCGGAACTCGAGCGTTGGGCCGCCGAAGCAAAACAGCCCGCTTGTGAATACGCGATTAAAGGTGGCGAAGATTTCAATCTGCTCGTAATATCAGACGCAGCTAAGCACGATCAAGTCTCAAACCTGATGCAAGAAATAGGTGTCGAGCTCAGTATCATCGGTGAAATTACCGGAGAAAATAACAGTTGCGTTATAGTGTCAGATAAAGGAAAAGAAACTCCTTTCTCTGACAGCGGTTTCAAACATTTCTGATCTGTCGCAACAGTGAAGTATTTGTACTTTAATATGTAATTGACACGAATTTTCATTAAGGATATTTTAATATCATGAAGACACCGCAAAATGAGAACATTATCGTAAGGAATAAAACCATCGGAGAAGGCAATCCATGCTTCATCATCGCCGAGGCCGGCAGTAATCATAATCGTGATCTCGGCCAAGCATTCAAGCTAATTGATATTGCCGCGGAAGCCGGCGCGGATGCCGTCAAGTTTCAGACATATTCCGCTGAGACGCTTTACTCAAAAAAAACGCCCTCCATGGAGTATTTGAAAAAAGGCAAATTACTCAAACCCGGCGAAACCGTCTGGGATTTGATAAAACGAATTGAGATGCCCCGCGAGTGGCATCCGGAACTTGCATCATACTGCGCCAAAAGAAATATCATTTTCCTTTCGACTCCATTTGATCTGCGCGCCATAGACGAACTCGAGCAAGTGGGAATTGCCGCGTATAAAATTGCATCGTTCGAAATCACTCACCTGCCATTGCTAAGAAAAGTCGCAAAAACCGGCAAACCGATACTGCTTTCGACCGGCATGGCGGATTTGTCTGACATTGAACTGGCATTCGACACAATCCGGACGGAACGCAACGTCCCGATTGCGCTGCTTCACTGCGCCATAAACTATCCTCCGAAGTACGAAGACATCAACCTTCTCGCAATGGACACCATGAGGCAGGCATTCAACGTTCCCGTAGGATTTTCCGACCACACTCTCGGGATCGAAACAGATGTCGCCGCCGTCGCGCGCGGTGCAAATATTATTGAAAAACATTTCACTATAGACAGAACAATGCCCGGTCCCGATCATTCATTCTCACTGGAACCCGATGAACTAAAAGCCATGTGCAAAGCAATCCGTAATACTGAAAAAGCGCTCGGGTCTCCCGTAAAAAAACATACCGAGGCGGAAAAGGAAATGCACAACCTTGCGAGGAGGAGCATCGTCGCCGCGAGAAATATTTCAAAAGGAACGGTTATCACGGAAGAGATGCTCGACGTTAAAAGGCCGGGATTCGGAATTCATTCCAAATATATCGATTTGCTGATTGGCCGTGTTGCAAAATTCGACATCGAACAGGATGATATTCTAACTTGGGAGATGTTTTAGTTTAGGTTGACTTGCAGGTCAGCGTTGTGACTTTGACAGAACGTTGGCAATAGCGAGTGAAGTGGGAACAAACCTGCCCCTCTTGTCCTTCAGAAAAGAATCCAACTCTTCGTATTTGATTGCGATAAAATCACAATATTCATCCGACCTCATCAGGCCGGCCATATCCGAAGTAATATCGCTTTTTATCTTTATCACCGCACACAAATCGTAAACACCGCCTTCTATGTCCTTAATAAAAGCTATAGGTTTGATCTCTTCTACACAACTCTCATCCAATCCTGTTTCTTCCTTCAATTCCGTCCTCAACTGTCCTGTAAAATCAATGCGTCCGCTTTCGGCCATATAATTTTCATCTATACCGCCTGACGGCACAAATTCATAATAACCGGAATATTGCGTCACATTATTTCCACGCTTGGCAACAATCATGGCGCGCCCGTTATCTTTCGGGACTTCAAGGACTCCACTCACTCCTACCGGTGTTATTTGATAATTCAGCTTCGGATCGATATGCTGCGTGTAATAGTACATGTATCGAACCCGGCGAACTTTAACTTTTGTGACATTCCCTTCAATACTAGCTGACACAAATGAGCATATATATCCGTTTACAAATGAATCAGGACGTTTCTTAACAGCCTTCTCCCATAAATATTTCGTTCGCCGTTCTTTAGACTCATCCGTCTGGACGAAATCGCCTTCCAACGTCACTTCAAAATTGCTCGAAGTGCTGATTATATCCCACGATCTTTTCATTTTTGCACCGGATTCAACCTGTCAACCAATTCGGAGAATTCATCAAGTGAATGAATAATGTATTTCGCACCGGCTTTAATGAGTAGTTCTTCAGGAGTCTCGATAGCAAGCGCCACCGGTATGCACCCCGCCGCGACAACTGCACGCGTTCCGTTCGGAGAATCCTCCAGAGAAACCGTCTCTTCCGGAACCGCTCCCGCTTCACTCAATGCATATAAATAAATATCTGGATTCGGTTTTGCACGTTCAACTACTTCACCGGTAATTACCGCCGAAAACAATGATCTCCATCCAAGCCTGTTCAATATCGGTTCAACCAGCGACTCATGTGTCGATGTGACGAGAGACAATCTGTCTCCTCTGCCGACGAGCAATCTGAGCAGTTCATCCGCACCTTTTCTCGACTCGACAACGTCGCGGTAGTACTTCTCCAATCCTGCATCGTAATCGGCCATTATCTCTTCTTCAGATCCGGGAATTTTGTGCACCTGCTTCAGATGCTTGATTATTTCAGGAAGCGCCGGGCCGTTAACAAATTTAAATTCCTCCTGTGATCCATGGCATCCGTATCGGGCCAAAAAATCACAATAGTTCCTGTAGAGAATCGGTATGCTGTCGAGCAGGGTCCCGTCAAGATCAAAAAACACGCATCTTCTCTTCAAAGAACTATCCTTTCATGCACCTTTGTGCAATGCGTCACCTTAAAAAGAATCCTTTTCCTTATCCTTCTTTATAAAAATCCTCTTAATACGCTATCATCAAAAATTTCTAATTCCGATCAATATTATAATAGATCGGGCCCTTTTTGTGACAAAAAATACCTCCTAAAAATATCTCCTTTATTGGACATGGTGTAAGCTAATCAATATAATAAATCATTGAGTATTATGTCTTTGAAGTTTTCCATTCCGAATTATCAAATGGAATGAAAAATAGATTACTGTCACAAACGGAGAGAACAGATGAAAAAAACGTTATTTTCAAAAATTTCTATTCTTGCATCTTTGATTATCATGATAGGCGGCACAAGTTTATTTGCCGCTCAGACGGCAAAACCAGCCGATACAAAAAAAGAGGCAGCGCCGGCGGCAAAACAGGAACCCGCAGCTAAAGTCGATAAGAATTCGGTAGTCAAACAAATCAAAGAATTCTTTGTATGTGATAACGGCATGACGATCGCCGAGGCGGAATCGGAAAATCAGACGTGCGCAAAAGGCGATTATGTTATCTCTTTGATAACGAGAATAGTTGACGGAACATATTCCGAAAACGACCTCGTCACGCTCGCAAGATATTTTCCGCAGGGAAGGTCTCTTGTCACAAACCTCCAGACACCTGCATGCTCGCAAAACGGAAAATTGAAACTTGAATTCTTCATAATGTCATACTGTCCGTACGGAGTCAGGTTTGTTGATGGGCTTCTCGCTTCGATGGTCCGCGATCTCGGAGACAATCTCGATTGGACACCGTACTACATCGTAAGCAAAGACAATTCAGGCAAACTATCATCACTACACGGGCAGAAGGAAGTTGACGAAGACCTCAGACAGGT
>CAYPEK010000070.1:0-22546 GCA_964409645.1 uncultured bacterium
ACTTTCCCCTTAACGCTGCCGGCGATCCCGTCGACCGCCGCCTCATTCGCCTCGATCATGTTGATCCTCTCACCCGTGTCTCGCCACCAGCCTTCGACTACATGCGGCGTGACTTCGAGCCCCATGCGTACCATTTCGCCTATCGTATCCGTTATCTCAAGCTCACCGCGGCCTGACGGCTTGATCCTCTTCGCCGCCTTGAACACGTTCGCGTCGAACACATATACGCCGATCACGGCAAGGTTGGATTTCGGTTTCTTCGGTTTCTCCTCGATGTTCGCAATCCGGCCGCCCTTCACCACCGCAACCCCGAAGTGTTGCGGTTCCGGCACCGGAGTCAACGAAATCGACGCGTTCGGGCGTTGCTTTCTGAACTCATCCACAACGCCTTTAATGCCGCGTTCCAGAAGATTGTCTCCGAGGTAAAGCACGAAATCCGAGCCGCCGATATAATCCTCGGCGCACAGCACCGCGTGCGCTATCCCTTTCGGGGTCTCCTGCATCACATACTCGAACTTCATTCCCCACTTTTTCCCGTCACCCAGCGCCGGTTCGAGTTCCTTGCGGTTCTCGCTCACCACAAAACCGATCTCTTTGATCCCTGATTCCTTCATTGATTCGATTGCATAATGGATAACCGGTTTATTGGCGACCGGTATCAGCATCTTCGGAACCGCGTAAGTGATCGGTCTCATCCGGGTGCCCTTCCCGGCGCATAAAACAAGACCTTTCATAAACCCCCCCGTATTCCGCCAGCAGCTTCCGACCGGATGGTCGGTTTTTAATAAAACCAGTTCAAGCGCGCAAAATATATAATAAATAATATATTTAGGCAAGTATTTTATTTTTTCGAAAATTCACAAAAAATGCTTTGTTTAAATATGGCTTTTTCACGCCGCCTCCGCTCATCGATGTGGATTTATATAATTCTGGTCAAACTCGATACCCGCAGCCTCCTCATCCGCCGACCAACCAGTCGGTAAGTCCTTCAATACCTTTCTCAAACCCGATCCACGCACCCGGCAAACTCCGCAATTTCGCGGATTGTCGCCTCGCCCTGAAACAGACATTGTGGACAACGCTTTTTTCCTTCACAAACAGCGCCAAACGCTTGACACGCCACCGCCTTGATTGATAATATCGGCACACGATGCGTGGCCGGCCGCATCGCACCCACGGTATTCTCCGGCGCAAATTAAGAAAGGACCACTGCCCGTGAAATACGTCTCCACAGAAATGCACGACCGCGTCATGGTCATCACAATGAACTACGAAAAGGAAAACCGGTTCCACCCGGACTTTATGGACGAGTTGATGGAAATACTCGACGCCGCCGAGAACGACAA
The DNA here is from genome assembly GCA_964409645.1 of uncultured bacterium. Taxonomy (GTDB): domain Bacteria; phylum UBP15; class UBA6099; order UBA6099; family UBA6099; genus CAYPEK01. Next base: position 1,347 of record CAYPEK010000070.1, read on the forward strand.
AGCAGTCGGCGCACTCGTCATCACCGGAGGAGACCCTAAGTTCTTCTCGAACGGACTCGACCTCAACTGGATCATGGCGCACGCCACGGACCCTCAGGCGATCGTCGCCTACCTCGAAAAAGTCAACGCTATGTACAGGCGGTTCTGCCTCTATCCGAAACCGGTTGTGGGCGCTCTGAACGGGCACACGTTCGCCGGCGCGATATTCCTTGCGGGCTACTTCGATTTCAGGTTCATGCGCGAGGACCGCGGATGGATATGCCTGCCCGAAGTTGACATCAATATACCGCTTCTGCCGGGTATGATCGCCATCACGCAGGCAAGCATGACCGCCGCCGGATTCCGAGATATGTACTACACGGGCCGAAGACTCACCGGTCCCGAGGCGCTTCAGATAGGTTTTGCGGACAAGCTTTTCTCCGAAGCGGAGTTGTTACCGAAGAGCATCGAGCACGCGGCCATGCTCGCCAAGAAAAAAGGTAAAACCTTCGCCGAAATGAAGCGCCGCACCCGCGCCCATATCGCCCGCATTCTCGATGAGGAAGACCCAAAGCTGTTCATGCCCACCCTCTCCTATTCGATGGGTTGAAAAAAGCGTTTTTTCATGTATTCATCTTTTTTCGATGTGCGCGGACATTGACTGTTTATTTCTTATATGTTATACAAATCGTAGTAGCATCAGAAAACACGGGTAGCAGCCATTGCGCGAATTTACCATACTAGTCTTACTTCTCCTTACACTTGGAACTCCATACGTGGGCAAGGCTCAGGAGCCTCCGTATTATGTTTTCTTCGTGTCGGAACGAGACAAGCAGGTGGACGGAGAGCAAAACAGGTATTTTTCCGAAATATACAGAATGAACCCCGACGGATCGAACCAGATAAGGCTGACAACAAATGAGGGTTACGAGGAGTTTCTTGACGCCATTCCGCAACAGAATAAAATATCGTTCACATATACCGAAAAAGACGACAGCGAAATCGCGTGGATGGACTACGACGGTTCAGGGATAGAAAATCTGACGGAAGATTACGACAACTACGATTCATATCCGGAATTCAACAAAGCCGGGACGATGCTTTTCTACACCTCTTGGCCGAGATACGAAACCACGGACAAACAGACTGACTCCGAGATTTTCATGCTCGACATCGAATCCCGCGTAAAGAAAAAACTCACGGACAACTCCGAAACCGACTATTTCCCAACCCTTTCACCGGACGAAACAGAAATAATGTTCCTCCACAGGAGAAAGCAGATATCGGGAGATATATTCTCTTATTCCTATTATCATTATGTCTTCACGTACAACATCATACGCGACGTGATTCACTATTGCGAACTGGACAACCTCGAACAGGGCGCAATCTACTCCGACAAGTACGATTACTATTCGATCGAATACTCTCCGGACGGCAATTACATAGGCACTATCATCGCCACTTCGGATAATGTGCGAAATGCCGTTCTTCTCAACTGGGAAGGAGACAAGGCGATCACCCAGACACCGGACTCATACGGCATCTGCAATGGAATCCAATTCACGGAAGACAACAGCAAATTCGTGTTCTCCTGCCACCCTTACGGAGGCATCAACGACTACCATTTCTACGTCATGGATTTAAGAAACGGCTACAAGATCAGCAAACTCCCCGTTGAAGGATTTACAATAGTCGATTTTGACGTCTCTCCCGACTCAAAAACCATTTTCTTTTCGGCGCTCAAGTACGGCACCGAAGAGGCGCTCAAAGAATGGAATAAAATCGAATTATTCAGCATATCCATTGACGGCTCAGACCTGAAGAAAATCACGGAAAACGATTCCGCCGACTACAACGTAACAATCGCCGGCATAACAACAAATGACAGCGAAGAATGAACCTCTTCGTGCCTGTTTCGCCGCCACCAAATGTTTCACATAAAAAACGCTTACATAAAGCGATTTTTTATCGCCACAACAAGCAGCAAATATTATCGCTGTTCACGTTTAAGTTCGTTTTATTGTGGGTAAAGCAGAAATACTCTAGGCTCGGGTTCCCTACTGGAGGACCCGGTCGACATTGCGAGCCTTGTTTCACTTTTCGCAAGGCTCGCAATTCTTATATATCGTGACCTTCCGGAAATTAAGTTCAACCCGAGTTAGAACAATTTCATTATGAAATACGTTGCCGCGGAAACGAGCGCGGAGGCCGGGATTGTGAGCACCCACGCCCACACAATCCGCCGGGCCACAGTCCAGCGCACGGAAGACAACCCGCGCGTCGAGCCGACGCCCATGATCGCGCCCGTTATTATGTGCGTTGTGCTGACCGGGATGCCGAGCGCAGTGGCTCCGAAAATGGTGATCGCGCCCGCGGTTTCCGCCGCGAACCCACCCACCGGCTGCAGTTTGGTTATCTTCGACCCCATCGTCTTCACAACTCGCCAGCCGCCCATCATCGTACCTATCCCGATCGCCGTATGGCACGCCAGTATCACCCACATCGGAATACCTGCGCTGGTCGATAACTTGCCGGTCGAATACAATAAAATCGCGATTATTCCCATCGCCTTCTGCGCGTCGTTCGTCCCGTGGCCAAGACTGTATAACGCCGCCGAGACAAGTTGCAGCCGACGGAAAAGCCTATCTACCTTTTGAGCGCTGGCCCGCCTGAACAGCCAGTAGATGATTATCATGTTAATGAATCCGAAAATAAGCCCGATCATCGGCGCGATAAAGATGAACGAGACTATTTTCACAATTCCCGCGACCTTTAGCACGCCGAACCCCTTGCTCATCGCCGCCGCACCGATCAGCCCTCCGATCAGCGCGTGTGACGCCGATATCGGGATTCCATACACCGTGCAGAAATGCACCCATAGCGAAGAACTCACTACCGCAGCAAATATGATGAGCGCGGTCACCGATTTCGGGTCCACCACGCCTTTGCCGATCGTCGTTGCAACTTCAGTCCCGAAGACAAATGCGGCCGCGAAGTTGAAGAATGCGGCGAGCAAAACCGCAACCAGCGGCGACAGAACGCGCGTCGAAACTATCGTCGCCACCGAGTTACCCGCATTATTCACGCCGTTCAGGTACTCAAAGAACAGCGTCACTGCGATTATGAAAACAATGAATGCGAATGATGTGTGTGCCACTTTTATGCGTGTTTGACACCGAGGCTTTCCATGATCTCGGCCACATCCTCGCACCTGTCGATGGCTTCCTCGATATTCTCGTAGATTTCTTTCAGTTTGATTATCTCAATCGCTTCCTTCGTCTCGAACAGCTCGACCAACGCCTTGCGCATCAGCCGGTCAGCCGCGTTTTCGAGCCGGTTGATCTCGACGAAATGCGTCTTCATGTCCTTCCATTTCTTGTGCACCCGCATCAGCGGCATCGCCGCCGCGAGTTCCTTCGTCGCCTGATAGAGGATGTCCGACAGCTCAACCAGCGTGTGCGTCGGCTCCGTCAGTTTGAACATCATCACGCGCTCCGCAACGCCCTCGTTGAAGTCCAGAATGTCATCCAAACGATTCGCAAGCTCGTGAATATCCTCGCGGTCGATCGGCGTGATGAACGTCGAGTTCAGTTCCTCGACGATCTTGTGCATCAGATCGTCGCCCTTGCTCTCAATGATTTTTATTTCAAGATAGAGGTCATCCCGCCTGTTGAATTCCCTGAACAGTTCGAGCAGCTTGCCCGAGCACTCGCGCGACAGATCGGCGTACTGTTCGAGCAGTTCGAAAAACTTTTTGTCCTGCGGAACCAGCCATGAAAACATCGTTCAAATCTCCCTCCGGGCGCGGTTCGATACCCAGCCTTCGAGCCCCGCCTTTCAAATCGAGACCTACACTATACCCGAACAACACAATCCATACAAGACCCGCCGGTTTCATGTCTCTGAGGTCACATTATGATTTTAATTAAGGATTATATATAATGTGGAGGATGTTTTCGGAATTTCAAAATTTTCGGGAACAAACCAAATCCTGCGGGTGTCAATTTTTAGGAGAATAAAAATGAACGTTCTGCTGATTGCGGACGATAACCCGGAGATCCGGGAACTCTATCAGGACGAATTTGAAGGAGACGGATACACTGTACATACAGCGGCGGACGGCAACGAAGCCGTAGCCAAGACGCGTGAAGTGCGGCCGGACCTCGTGATTCTCGATATCGGTATGCCGGAGAGGGACGGGCTCGAAGTAATAGGGGAAATATCGAGACTCAACGGGGGAACGCCGGTGATAGTCAACACGGCTTATCCTTTATTTAAAATGGACTTCCGCGCCCATCACGCGACTGCATGGGTGGAGAAAACAGCGGACCTTGAGCCGCTTAAAAGCGCTGTCCGGCAGCTTGTCCAGCCGGCACACGACTCGAAAAAGGAAGGATAACAGAAATGAAAACAAAAACTCGTCTGACTCTTTTAGGTGTTCTAATCATAGGGATGCTGGCCGGGATCGTCATGGCGGCCCACTTCAACCTGCTGCCTCATCTGAACGCAGCGGACAAAACGGCGCAGACCCCGCACCTCACAACCGCCGAGAATCTCCAGACGGCGTTCGTTCAGGTTGCCGACACGGTTAAGCCGAGCGTCGTGAACATCAGCACGTCGCGCACCGTCAAGATGGGCGGATTCTTCGGGTTCGACAACGACCAGATGAAGGAATTCTTCGGCAACGACGACATGTTCAACCACTTCTTCGGCAATCAGGGCGGCGGCCAGAAGTACAAGCAGCAAAGCCTCGGCTCCGGTTTCGTGATCCGCTCCGACGGCTACATCCTCACAAACAACCACGTAGTCGAGAAAGCCGACGACATCAAGGTCAAGTTCCCGGACGAAGACAAGGAATACGACGCCACGGTGGTCGGCACGGACTCCGCGACCGATCTCGCCGTCATCAAGGTCGATGTTAAAAAGAAACTCAAGGAAATCGCGCTCGGCAACAGCGACAACATCAAAGTCGGCGAGTGGGCGATCGCCATCGGCTGCCCGTTCGGCTTCGACAACACGGTCACGGCCGGCATCATAAGCGCGCTCGACCGCAAGAACGTCTCCGACAGCCCGTACACCAAGTTCATCCAGACCGACGCGGCGATCAACCCCGGCAACAGCGGCGGCCCGCTCGTCAACATCCGAGGCGAAGTCATCGGCGTCAACACAATGATCTACTCGCAGAGCGGCGGCTACATGGGCATCGGATTCGCAATCCCCATCAACACCGCGCGCGACATCTTTGAAAAGCTCATCCAGTCCGGACACGTCTCACGCGGCTACCTCGGCGTCGTCCCGCAGGACATCGACGAAAAGATAGCCCGCCAGTTCAATCTCGACAGCACTAAGGGCGCACTCGTCACCGAAGTCGCTAAAGACACCCCCGCGGACAAAGCGGGCATAAAAGCTGACGACGTTATTGTGAAACTCAACGATACAGCGATCACAAGCGCCGACCAGCTCCGAAACGAGGTCGCCAGATACACCGCCGGGACGAAAGTGGACCTCACCGTCATCCGCGACGGCAAGAAGAAAACCATCTCGGTCAAGCTCGCCAACAGGCCCGACAATCCCGACGAACAGACAGGTGGAGATGAAAGCGAAACCACCCGCGATGTCGGACTCGACCTCAAGACACTGAGTTCGGACATACAGAAGCAGCTCAACTCGAAGGCCGACTCGGGCGCGGTCGTGATGAACGTCGAGCCGGATTCCGCGGCGGACGAAGCGGGCTTCATGCAGGGCGACATCATCACCAAAGCGGACCGCAAGCCGGTGGAATCGGCGGGCGACTTCAAGAGCATCATCAACAAGGCGAAGAAAGGCGAAGAAATCCTCGTCGTCGTCGAGCGCCGGGGTTACAGCCGCTACATCGTCCTAAAGATTCCGGAGAAATAGGAAACGCAACATTCGGCAGACAGCAAAAAGGGGGCGCAAGCCCCCTTTTTATTTCCGCAGTTACTTCAACAATAGCGTCCGGAAACGAATACAGATAGAAAGATAAAGCAGCGCAACACACCTTGATCGGCGATATGCATGTTCACCTCTTGCCTTGGCGGCGAATATGCTTTCCGCGTTATCGTCCGATGTTGATTTTGCGGACGAACGATTCGAGTTCGTTAGAGAGAGTGGTAAGCGCGCGGACAGCTTCCGCGGTCTGCGCGGAAAGCTGCGATGTGTCCTCGGAAACTTTCCTGATCTCTTTCATCGACTCGTGGATGTGGGAGATTTCGCCGCGCCGCTGTTCGATCGCGTTGCTGGTCTGGCGGATGAGTTCGGTAACTCCGCTGACTGACTGCGTGATCTGTTCGAGCGCCGCGCCCGCCTTGTCCGCCATCTGCGTGCCTTCGGTGGCAAGCGCCGTTCCGTGTTCCGTGGAGTCGGTCGCTTTCTTCACGCGCTCCTGAATGCGCCTTACTATGTTCGTTATCTCGCGGGTGGAGATGACGCTCTTGCCCGCGAGCGAGCTGATTTCTTTCGCGACTACGGAGAAGCCGCGTCCGTACTCGCCGGCGCGCGCAGCTTCGATCGCCGCGTTAAGCGCGAGCAGGTTCGTCTGGTCGGATATCTCGTCGATCGCTTTCACGATGTCGTCGATCTCGTCCGCGCTCGTTTCGAGGTCCTTCATTACGGACTTGATGTCCTCCATCGCTTCGCCGACCTGCTTCATGCCGGTGACAGCCTGCCGGGTCGTATCCGCGCCGTTCGTTGCCTCTTCGTTTGTCTGCTCGGAGAGCTTCATCATGTCCTTTGCGTGATCCACAACCGTCTCAATCGACGATGCCATACCGTCGATGAAGTGGGCGGTGCCCTCGACGGATTCGGTCTGCCGCGCCGCGCCCTGCTGCAGGCGCACGGTGATGTCCTGAATCGAGCGGCTGTTTTTCTCGACCGCCAGAGCACTCTCGCGCACCTTGGCTACAAGCTGCCGGAGCGATTCGAACATGAAATTAAGGTTCTTCTTGAGGTCGGCTATGATGCCCTGCTCACCCGAGGATACCGGGAGCTGAGCCGTGAGGTCGCCGTTTGCTGCCTGCGCAACTTTTAGAAGAATATCGCGCACCTGCGTTTCGAGTATTTCCTTCTGGTCGCGATCCTGCTGTTTCATCGCCTCGATCTGCTCGATCTTGACCTTGAGGTCGGACGTCATTCTGTTGAGAGCTGCACCGACACGGCCTATCTCATCGTTGCGCTTGATCTCGAACTGTTTCGAGAAATCGCCCTGCGCGGCCGCCTCGATCACGTGCAGTATCTGCGTGACCTGCCCTTCGAGGTAGCTGCGGCGCGATTTGTTCAGCTCGATCATGCTCTGGAGATCGACGATCATCTTAGAGAGCGCGACACCGAGGCGGCCGATGTCGTCCGTCGCCTCGCCCTGATAGTAGCGGGTGAAGTCGCCCTGCGCGGCCGCCTGAATGATCTCGAGCAGTTCGGCCACTTTTTGTTCGAGATAGCTGCGCTGCTCCTTGTCGCGAGCGATCATCGTGTCGAGATCGGAGATCATCGTATTGAGGGAGGCGCCAATCATCCCGAACGCGTCCTCTTTATTGTCGTCGAACCGCACCTCGAAGTCGCCGTTCGCGGCGGCGTTGATCTTATCTGTAAGCGCGGCGACCTGACGTTCTAAATATTCGCGCTGAGTTTTATCCTTTTCCACCATCTGCCGCAGGTTGGAGACCATGACGTTGAACGACTCACCGAGGCGGCCGATCTCGTCCTGTGATTCGACTCTCAGCGGCTCTACTTCAAGGTTGCCGTGCGCAACGCGGTCCGCGAGATCGGCGGTTCGCATTATGGGCGCCGCGAGCTCCTCCGCGAATTCGCGCGCGTCATTCCGTGCCCGGTTGTACAGAAGAGCTGTTGCCGCAAGACAAATTATAAACAGGGCAAGCAGGACTCTGTGAACCATGCTGTTATCGCTGCCGATTACTAGGCTGTATGTGCCTCCGGGGAGCTCTACGTGCGAAAGGTCAAAAGTTTTCAGATGGAATCTGACCGTTTTTTGCTTCGGCTTAATCCTCTTGGGAAGGAAATGCTTCTTTAGTTCTTTTTTATCCTTCGATTTCGGGTATTCCAATATTGAAGATGCGATCGGTGTTATACCTTTAACAATAAATATCTGTGCGCCCGTGAGATTCTTCAGCCTCTCCGCGAATTTGTCGTTGAGGAAGTAGCCGACTGTGACGGCGCCCGTAACTTTCCCATTGAACAGCACAGGCTCGGTCGCTATCAGAGCGGTTTTTCCCTCGACTCTTGTGACCATGTGGGATTTTTCCCCGGAGAGTGCGGCGGAGACATAAGAGAAGCTGCGTTCTTCCTCCGAAAAATCGTCCGGCCTGTGTGCTTTAGCGAGCACGAAACCGTCGATGTCGTGAACTGTGATCAGGCTGACTTTGGTGTTTTTGAACAGCGGCGCGATAACCGGAGTGACAAGATATCTTTTATCTTCCGCGACGCCGCGCTGAACGCTTTCATAAGAGGCGATCATTCCCGCGACAGCGCCTGCCTGAGATGCGAGTTCCGAGTAGTTTGTTTTCGCGCTTTTGGACTTAATTTCGTTTTCTCTTTTGATTGTTAACGAATTGAGGACGAAAAAGATGATGATGATAACTATTGTAAGGATCGCGAAAATAGCCGGCTGACGGGTCGTCTGCCGCATTACTTTGTCTCGAAGATTCATCCGGGCACACCTCTGAAGCGATTGGCCTTATTGTGAAAGCAGATAGTCTTTAACCTGACTGTAGAATTCCGGGCTGCGTTTGGAAAATCCGACTTCGGTTACTTCGAGCGACGTGTCCAGCACGTACTGTCCTTTTTTAGTCGCCGTGATGCTGTTTATGCCGATCATTGCTTCCATCATCTTGTCGGAAAGCTGTTTCGGCACTTTATTGCCCACTATCCATGCGTCGTTCGGGATCGGGGGCGATTTGAAGATAACTCTGAATATGTCGCCATATTTTTTTACATTATCATCATAGCTGACCTGCCACGTGGCGCCGCCGTCAACCGCCCGGTTTTTGATTGCCTTCATAACTTCGTTGTGATCGCCCACGAGAAAATACTTTTTAAAATAAGTCTTCGGGTCGAGACCCTGCCGCGCCATATATGCGACCGGCATCTTGTAGCCGGAGGACGAATCCGGCTCGGTGAACGCGAACTTTTTGCCCCGGAGCTGTGAGAAATCGGTTATCCCGGAGTCCTTGCGTACAACGATGTAGCCGGTGTAGAAATCGCCTTGGGTCGCGCCCTGCTGCCTAAGGGAGGTGACGAGGTATCTGATCGGCGCGTTTTCCGCCCTCAACCTTAGAAACGCCGCGCCGCTCGATGCCGCGAAATCCACGTATCCGCTCTCAACCTCTTTGATGAAATCGTCGTAAGTCGGAAACACAACCATCTCAAAATGAGCGCCTGTCTGTTCTTCGAGATAGTCAAGCAGAGGGCGATACATGCGTTTCATTTTCGCTGCGTCGGCCCAAGGATTCGTGCTAAAAATATACGTGCGTCCGGCGGCCTCGCAAGTGCGCGGGCTCGCCGCCCAATCGGCCGCCAATATTGCAAGTAAAGCTGTAAATATTATCCAAACAAAGCGTTTCACACCATAATTCAAAACTTTTTCAAAATTTTTGTCAAGAATGTTATTTATTTATAGTTAATAAAACTGGGTCAGATATATTATATTTTAGTGCCGCAGCCCGTTATCTCCCGCTTTGGCATTTATATGCGATTCCTTGGATTTAGCCCAAATCCGCCATCGGGATTTTGGCCGCAATTATTCAGAGCAAATGAAATGCACCGACAACGAAACGGTTCGTTGCTCCGAACATTGCCTCGGATTTATCCGGGTCTAAAATACAAAGAAGCAACCGTAAAGTCGCCGAAAAAAGATGTTCACGACAAAAAAGTAGTTGGATGGCCGATGTTTTTTGACCGGCCTTTTCCAACAGCCCCTCTGTCAAAGATTATTTTTTCTGAACCCGCGTTCCGCCGCGAGCGCTTCGAGCTTGGTTATCTCTTCATCCGGAAGTATTTTCGCGCCGCCGAGTTGCTCGGCAATAAATTGCACTTTAGCGACATGCTCGACACGTTCGAGGATGTCGTATGCCGCGAAGAGGTCCGCGCCGACGATCAGAACCCCATGGTGATCGAGCACGACCGCGTCATATTTATTAATGTCCGGGTTGATGGAATCCGCGAGAGCGGCCGTTCCGGGCAGCGCGTACGGAACCGTCGGTATTCTGCCGAGCGTGATTATGGTTTCGGGCAGTATTTCCGTCTTCAGAGGAATCCCGGCCACGGACAGGCCGGAACAGAACGGCGGATGCGCGTGAATCACCGCGCTAACATCCGGGCGCGCTTTGTATGCGCGGATGTGCATCAGCGTCTCCGTTGACGGCGGAAACGCGCCGCTGTACGTGATATTTTCGAGATCGACCGAAACGATGGCGTCCGGGTCGAGAAACCCCTTATTGAGCCCGCTCGGCGTAATCAGCAGGCAGCCGCCGTACCGAACGCTCACATTGCCGTCATTCGACATTATCAGACCGCGCTCGTATGCCCGACGGCATATTTTCACTATCACTTCTCTTTTTGCCAACTCTTCACTGCTCATTTCAAATCTCCGATCTAAAATATTTTTCAACACAAAATCACAGAGGACACAAAGAACCCCGCTCCCCTTGCTCCGTGAAGGAACAAGGGGAGACAACTCTTTCTCTTCCGGCCTGTGTATTACCTATTTATTTTACACTTCAATCGCCGGTTTTAAAGCAATAACTCTTCGGCTGCGTCATGTGAATGAAGCCGAGTTGCGAGAGCGTGCAGCCCTTGCCGCTTTCCTTCACTCCGGTCCATGCGAGTTCCGGTTCGACATAGTCCGCGCGGTTCATATACACCGTGCCCGTCTCGATCATTGGCGCGAGTTCGAGCGCCTTCGCCTTGTCCTTCGTCCATACCGAAGCAGTGAGACCGAACCGGCTGTCGTTCATCAGGCGCACCGCATCCTCGTCTCCGCCGGTCGGCATGATCCCGATGATCGGGCCGAAACTCTCGTCCTGCATGAGCTTCATATCGTTCGCGACGCCCGCGAACACCGTCGGCTCGAAGAAGTTGCCTTTTCCGTTCACGCTCGTTATGTTGCCACCGAGCAACAACTCCGCGCCGCGCGCCGACGCTTCCTCCGTCTGCTCCGCGAGCACTTTGAGCTGTTTGCGCTGCGTGAGCGGCCCAATGTACGTGTTGTCGTCCATCGGGTCTCCATAGCGGTACTGTTTCACTTCGTCGAGGAACCCGGCGACAAACTTTTCGTAGAGCGACTCGTGGACATAAATCCGCTCGACGGCGCAGCAACTCTGGCCGGTGTTGTAGAAAGCGGAGTCCGCGAGCGCGGGGATCGCTGTCGCGAGGTCGGCGTCCGCGCGGACGTACGCCGGGTCCTTGCCGCCGAGTTCGAGGCCGATGTCGGCGAGCAAGCCCGACGCCTGCCGGTTGACCTGATAGCCGCCCTCGACCGAGCCGGTGAAGAAAATGCCCTTTATCAGCGGAGACTCAAACAGCGCGGCGCTCGAAGCCCTGTCCGCGACGATGGCGGTGACGAGCCCGTCCGGCACTCCCGCCTTGCGGAAGAGCCGCTCGAACATAAGCCCGCACAGCGGCGTCTGGCTCGAATGCTTTATCAGAACCGCGTTGCCGGAAAGCACCGCGGGCACGATCGCGCTCACAGCGACGAGAAGCGGATAGTTCCACGAAGCGATATCCACCACGACGCCCTTCGGTTCGAGCACGATCTTCCGGAACGCGGTGTCGGTCGATATGGTGATAATATCCTTCAGCGACTCCTCCGCGATTTCGGCCATGTGGCCGCCGCGGATAGTGCAGCCCATCACTTCCTTCTTTGCCTGCCAGAGCGGTTTGCCCATCTGCTTCGTGATCTCCTCAGCCGTGCGCTCCGTGTTGTCGAGCACCAACTGAAAGAACCTGCGAGTCACCTCGACCCTTTCCTTCACCGGAACCTTTCTCCATTGCAGATGAGCCTCGTGCGCCTTGACTATCGCTTCCGAGATCTCGTCCGCCGGCATCGTGTCGAGCGTGATGTAGATCGAGTTCGTTGCCGGGTTCTCCACTTTCAAACGTTCCGCCATTTCTTGCACTCCTTTAAATTATTATTGCGCAGGGGCAACTCGGCCCCGTGCGGCGCTTCTTATTTGGTAATCTTCAAAAAATCCGACATGCCGGAGCACTTGTTCAGCAGGCTGTCGTTGTACAGCGTGTTCGTCAGCGCCTTTATGCCTCGGTACTTGTTTTCCGAATACGGATACCACCAGATGTTGTTCCTCATCATCGGCGTCGTCACCGTGAGGTTCTTCAGGTTGGTGAATTCGAGCAAGCCGTGTATGGAGTGGGTGCGGCCGATGCCGCTCTCCTTCGGGCCGCCCCAAGGGCACTGCGCGAATCCGTACGTGAACTCGCAGTCGTTCACGGTCGCCGTGCCGGTGACGATCCGCTTGGCGATGCCTTCGGCATGTGAGGTGCTCTTCGACCACACGCTCGCGGTGAGCGCGAATTTGCTGTCGTTCGCGAGCTCGATTGCCTCGTCGTCGTTCGCAACAACCATGACCGGCATCGTCGGCCCGAACGTCTCCTCGACCATGCACTCCATCGTGTGATCCACGTCCACAAGCACCGTCGGCCGGAAGAAATGCCCCGGAAGTTCCGTTACTTCGTGGCCGCCGGAGAGCACCTTGGCGCCCTTCGCGACGGCCTCTTCGACATGCGCCTTCACGGTCTGCACCTGACCGTCATCGATCAGCGGCCCCATATCCACGCCGAAATCGAGTCCGTTGCCGACACGCAACTTGTCCGTCTTCTCCTTCACGAGCTTGATAAACTCTTTCGCGACTTTCTTATTAACGTACACGCGCTCGACAGACGCGCAGACCTGACCCGCGTTGACGAACGAACCCCACACCGCGCCGCTCGCCGCTCGCTCGATGTCGGCGTCTTCGCACACTATGAACGGGTCCTTGCCGCCGAGTTCGAGCGTGATCGGCGTGAGAGTCGGCGCCGCGTTAGCCATCAGCTTTTTGCCGACCGGCACGCTGCCCGTGAAAGCGATGCGGTCCACACCGGCCGCGAGTATCGCGTCACCCAGCACACCGCCGCTGCCCTGAATTACGTTGACGAGCCCCTCCGGAAAACCGCTCGCCTCGAAAATGTTGCCTATCAGCCTGCCCGTATGCGCGGTAAGCGCGGCGGGCTTGAGCACAACCGCATTGCCGGTCGCCACCGCCATCAGCGTCTGCGTCGCGGGAATGCAGAACGGGAAATTCCACGGCGCTATGATCGCAACCACTCCGAGCGGCTCGAAAATGATCCGGCTTCGGATACGCGCGAGCTTGAACATCGGATTCGACAACCTCTCGTCCTGCAGCGCGTGCGGCACGTCCTTCATGCAGAAGTTCAGCATGTCCAGCACCGGCAAAACCTCGGCGCTGAGCGATTCCACAAGCGTTTTCCCGTTGTCGAGCGTTATGTCGCGGCAAATAGCGTCGATATTCTTCTGCACGTATTGCTTCATTTTTCGAAAATAGGGAATTCTTTCTGTCGGTGTGAGCTTTGCCCACTTTTTCTGCGCCTTGCGCGCTTTCTCGACAACAGCACTTACCTCGTCCAGCGATGAGATCGTGGGAATTTCCGCGATCGTCTCAAGCGTGGCCGGATTCTGGCACAATAAATGTTTCCTACCGTTTTTACTCATCCTTAAATGACCTCCTGAGAGTAGGTATCAATCGCGGGGCAAGCATATGGCTACGCCCTTCGCGGGCTCGCCGGCCGGCAGCCGGTCGAAGCCTTTCTATTCATCCACGGCAAACCTAAGGAGCAACTCGAAAGCCGCTCTCTCGGTAACGCCGTGAATATGTTGGATACTCCCTGAACGCGGGAAACAAGATGACTTCATCCCACGAAAAAGCTGCGAACACCATCAAGCCGGAATCGTGATAGGGATTCGGGATAAGCGGCGCATAAATCAAACAATCGCGCATGCATGCGCTGCATGATTGCCGTTATGCAACCAATAAAAAAGGGCTCGTCAGCCCGATCGCGGGAATTGAATCACTCGTCCCGGCCGCATTCAGGGTTTTTTAAGATATTTCCTAACCCTCAGTATTGTCGGCGGTCGAATGAAATAATACGTATGCATGGTGGTCTCTCCTTTCCAAACACGGGAGGCGGCCCGGTTTCCCGTAACCACCCTATCGTCCCAGCGGCCTTGGCACTTTGGCTTTAGGCCTGAAGGGATCGGAGGCTATTTGAGCGTATATTGTATTCGGCGCAAGTGACGTGTGTCAACGATCATTTTGACTATTTCTCATAGATATTCCTGTAAATCAAAACATAATCGCGACACAATATATTTCACCTTTTTTCGGATAGCCGGATTTAAATTGGATGTGCCCATGAATTATAATTTATATGAAGAGGAGAAATACTTTATGTCGGACTCGGCCAACAACAAAACGGGAGAAAAAGGTAAAGCGCTGCAGAACACGGTGTTTTACGCCTGCATCGTGCTCACCGCCCTGCTCGTTGTCGCGGTTGCTCTCCTTGCCAGACAATATTCAAAGAACGCCGACTATGTGGTGAGCCGCGCGGTCGTCCTTAAAGGCGTTGAGCCGCCCTCCGATTCAGCGTCGGACAAGACAGTGAGAGAATGGATATCGAAATACTCCGACGCGACACCCGGCTGCGTCTGCGCGCTCGGCCGCCCGAACGCCAACGAAAAGAATTCCGCCCTGCTCCTCTGCATCGGCTACTCGGTGAAGCGCGGCTCTGTTCCGGCCTGCGTCATCGACACGAAAAAACTTCCAGCCGGCGTCTCGATGACAGTCTCCCCACACTCCGACGCCGACTTCCGCATCAAATTCGTTTACATACTCAGCACAATCACCAACTCTGAAATCATCGCCCCGCGAACCGGAAGACTATAATGTATTCATAGGTTTATTCTTTTACTTCCCCGTCATGCCGAAAGCGGCGGCGTGGAACGAGAGTATGTTGCCAAGCCGTGACCGCCAGTAGCGCCCGGTGTGAATTCCGTTCGCGTTCAGTTCGGTCGCAGGGATTATGTGTTCCGCAGGAGCCGACAGGATTTCCATCTTGTCCAGCAGCGCTTGAAATTTCTTGAATCCGGCGAAGTTCTTCATCCCGGAAAACGTGTCCTTCGACCCGGCGTCGTAGTATATCTTCACATCCTTGCGCGTTATGTTTTTCAGGCGGTAATACGGATCGTTGCGCATGAGATACTGCTTGTCGATCTTCACCTTATCGAGGTCCGACATGTCGCCCTCACTGAAAACGGTGACGACTTCCGGCGTGCCGCCTTTCATGTAGCTGTTCGAGAACGGGTCCGTCAGCATGTCCGTGAGCGTGTACAGCGCGCTCAGCGACGTGACCGACACGAAAACGTCAGGATTGCCAAGCAGCAAATTCATCGAGCCGACGCCGCCCATCGAGAAGCCGCCTATTCCACGGTGATCGCGGTCCGGGATCGTCCGATACGTCGTGTCGATGTACTTAACGAGATCGTTCACAACGTACGTTTCGTACATCCCGGTCGCGCCCTTCCGTATTTTGCCCTCAAATTCCGGCCCGTCGAGCGGCGGCCACTGTTTTTTGCCGTCCATCCTATTCATGTAGAAGCTCGAATCGCCGTCCGGCATCACGATTATCATTTCCGGCAGCGGCAGCGGCGCGGCCGGATAGTCAACCTTCATCGCGTCGATTATGCCCTGCGCGAGCCCGACGTTGTTCGTTTCGAGGCACGAGAGCAGCGCGTCGTAGCCGGAAACCGTGAAAAGACAATCCGCAACCGGTTTCACCTGCTCCTGATCCCACCAGTGGTTTTCCTCCTCCTCGGGAAGAAAACGGTCGGGGTTGTTGCGCGCGAAATTGTAGCCGTGCAGCAGGTAAACGACCGGGTAGCGCTTATTTGTGTCCTTATCGTAGGTCGGCGGCAGATAAATCCGGTAAGCCTTCTCCGTTCCGAGCGCATCCGAATAGAAAGTCGCCTTGTCCGGAGGCGCCGCGAGCAGCCGCGCGGGCGTCAGAAGCGCGGCCGAAAATGCCGCCGCCGCGATTATCAAAACCGCCAAACAGTTTTTCATTTTCATAACGATTTCTCCCATCGAGTCGCCTTTTCGGCCCTGACCACGGTACCGTCCTCCCATTCAAAGGCGTTACAACGAATAATCTAACATATTCAGGCATATTTTTTAAAGCCGCCGACGTTTACAGATCAAATAAAATTGATTGACATATTAATTATTTTGATAAAATTTTAAAAATATTTTAAATTTGTATTTTCAGATCGCCTGTGATATGCTGATAAGTCCAAATAGCAATATTAAGGATTTATAAGAGGAGGAGAATTATGGATAAATACTTAGTCACCGGCGCTTGCGGCTTCACCGGGTCCCACATCTGTGACATTTTAACTGAAAAAGGGCTCCCGTTCAGGGCAACCGATGTTGAATCGGCGGACAGGCGCTACCTTCCGGCCGGCGCCGAATTCGTAGCCGCCGACCTCACACAGCCCGAAACGCTGAAACCGATCCTCGAGGGCATCACATACGTGCTGCACCCCGCGGCCATTTTCGACTGGTGGGCCTCCGAGGAAAAGCTGAACGCGGTCAACGTCACCGGGATGGAAAACATCTGCGCGGCGGCGAAAGCGGCGGGCGTGAAGCGGCTCGTCTCGTGGAGCACAAGCGGAGTCTATGGCGATCAGAAGTTCGACAAACTCCCGATCAGCGAAGACTACCCCACTAAACCGATCGACAAATACAGCATCTCGAAACACCGGCAGGACAAGATAGCCCTGCGATACAACAACGAGGAAGGCCTTGAGACCGCCGTCATCCGGCCGGGCATCATTTACGGCCCCCGCTCGAAATACGGCGCGATGCAGTTCTTCGACGGTTTTGCGCTGCTTCCGGTTGTGCCGATCCCGGTCAATTTCGACGAGTACAAGCTCGGCACCGTGCACGCGCGCGACATCGCCGGCGCGGGCATATTCGTAGCGACGAAACCCGAGGCGGCTGGCCAGATTTACGGCGTCGTCGATGGTTCGGACGTCACAATCGCGCAGTTCTGGCGCCACATTGCCTCGGCAATGAACAAGCCGACCGTTCCGATCTACCTGCCGCCGATGCTCGCCCGCCACAGCGGACTTCTCGCAGCCGACATCCTCGAATTCGTCGCCAAAAACTACACACACAAGCGCCCACTCGTCGAGAAGGATCCCATACGCTTCTTCCCGACTTCGCTCGATATCAGCAACCAGAAAATCCGCGACCTCGGCTACACTTTCGAGTATCCGGATCCCCGCATCGGCGTCATCGAAACGGTGGACTGGATGCGCGACGAAGGTTTGCTCGATGTCAACGTCATCAACTTCATTAAAGAGCAGTTCACACCGGCATAACAGGCACGCTTTAATATATAAAAAAAGAGCGTCCGCGAGGGCGCTCTTTTTTTTATCCCACGCACGCATATAGACGATAACATACGGAAACATTTGTGTCTTTTTGGCTTTGTGTTATTATGAATCGTCACGTTTGATTTAGGCGGGTGAAACCATGTCGTTTTATAAGAATTTAGTTAATTTCATAGCACCTGTGGCGAAAGCATATCACCGGATCGAAATTGAAGGCATCGAGAACGTGCCGCCGTCCGGCGAAGGCTTCATAGTCGTCGCAAACCACAGCGGCTGGTTCGGCTGGGACGCTATAGTCATAGGCGCGCTTCTCAGCGAGCACATCGTCCACTGGCTCGCGTGGAGCTATGAAAAAGAACACCCGTCGTGGGACCTCTCCGTGAAAGCACTCGACGGCATCCTATGCAACAAAGAGAAACCATTTCCATACGGAGATGCAGTCGATATGCTGAAAAGAGGCGAATCGGTCGGGATATTCCCCGAAGGGAACAGCAACCCGATGACGAAGTGGTATCGGCTGCGGCCGTTTCTTCCGGGCTTCGCGAGGCTGGCCGCGATGTCGGGCGCGACGGTGCTGCCGTGCGCAGTGGCCGGACTCGAAGAGGCCAGCCCGATTCTATGGGCGAAAGAGGAAATCGGCGAACCGATAAAAACATCGATAGCGCTGCCGGTGGTGTTCCCGACAAAAGTGCACATGTGCTTCGGAGCCCCGATGAGATTCGGCGCCGATCCCGGAGACCGCGACGCACTCCTCGCGGCGGCCGCCGAAACACAGCGCGAAATACTCTCATTGCTGAAACGCTATCGCCCGAAAGCCTACGCCGAATCGGCGGACGGAAGAACTATCACTTGAAATCCTGTTTATTTCTGCTGGTCGAGAAGTCTCTTTGCGCAGTCGGGGCAGACACCGTGGCTGAATGTTGCGTCGGAATATTCGGTGACATAGTCCTCGATGCTCTTCCATGAAGAGTCGGGCTGCTTGATCCTCTTGCACCACGCGCAGATGGGCAGCAACCCCTGCAGGACCCGCACCTCTGCCATCGTTTTTTCAAGATTAAGCCGAAGCGCCTTTTCGATTTCCACCATCCTGAAAATCCTGCGCCGGTCAATCTCGGTCCTGTAAACCATCGCTACCCCGAGAGCATTATAAAATGCAAACGAAAGAAATATCGCAATCACTTCAACCACTGTGTACGAAACAGGAGGAATAAATATGATGTAGAGGAAAACAACGGAACCGTAAAACCCCGTAACCAGCTTGCTCGGCACCGTCATGGGTATTGCCACATAGAGACAATAAAGCATAAGACTGTGAACGAGAATGTAGGAAAAACCGCTGTGCGGCCGCCAGTATGTAATCCACATCGCGAACGAAAAACCTATCATGATCCAGCCGAACATTACTTTGTCGATTATAAAAGGATTCTTAGCGCCGCGCATGTAAACGGCGATAACCAGAGTTAATAATATGAAAGTGAAACGCACCACTAAATGAAGATTCAGAATCAATCCTTTCTGAGTGGCAAAGTCGGAAAATATAAAAGACACCCAAGCAAGCATTCCGATGACCGCCACTATATAGTACTGGCGTTTTTGCTCCGCCAACACCATATTCCTGAAATCACGCTCAATAAGTTCAGACTTAAACGTAGCCGTCAGGTTATTCAACTGCATGTTCTCGTTGATTTGAGTCATCAGCGTTGCCCGATTGAAGCGCAAAACAAGTAGCTTGCTTGTTTAATACAATTTTAACACCAACGCTTCAATACAACAACATTTCCGTTTTTATGAAAATGCCGTCAGACAATCCGTCCGCGTGAAATATGATTATTTATCGCGTCTTCGCGGTTTTGATCAAAACACTTTCTTAAAAAACTTCTCTACTTTATTTCCGGCGTCGCGCACCTGATCCGCAACCGAATCCGTCGCGAGCTTGCCCGCTTTAACCGACACGTCAGGCTGGTCGAACGTGCCGCGGATGCTCACCGGAAAACGGTATCCTACACTGCCGTCCGGCAGCACATTGGACACCACTTTTTTGAACAGTCCCTTACGAACCATATCCTTCGACACTTCACACTTGCCCGACAGATCGAGCGTGCGGTTGAGGCCGATCGAACCTTCGAGCTGCATCAGCAGTTCGTCGCTGTCGAAGACTCCGCCGGCGACACCGACGATGCCTTTCTCCGCCTTGAGCTTCGCCGCGATCGCCCTGTACGGAACAGGCGGTTCGTTTTCGCCTTTAAGCCCGCTTATTTCGCCGTTTCGCAACTCGAAGCCGCCTTCGCCGGAAACCGTCATAACGTCCTTCGCGCTTCCCTTCGCGAATATATCCGCATCCAGCTCACCGGTTATTGCAGGCTGTTTTTGCACGATCCCAATTACAGCATCGACAGGGAACCTTTTTGCGTTCGCCTTAACCTCGAACTGCCAAGGCGACGCCGCCGAAAAAACGCCGCCGGCACGCAGCCGGCCGCCTCCGTCCATCCTTATATCGAAATCGCTGATCTCAATCTTCCCATCTGCGGCCGGACTGAACTCCACCAGCGCACGATTCATTTTCTTGCCGCCAAGCAACCCTTTCGACAGCATCAGTTCGCCCTCCGCCTGCTCGCTGCCGCGCACGCCGAATATTCTGAAATCGAACACGCCTCCGCCTGATGCGTTCACCTCCGGCAGCGCGCGCGTCTCCGAAAAACTACGCGCAATCGGTATAAAATCAGAGAGCACGAACGGCTCCGAGCGCAGCCGCAGCGACACTTTCGCGCCGGGCGTTTCGTTCCAGTTCCCTTTCAGCGTCAGAACGCTGCCGCCTTTTTTGATTTTGAAGTTCCGCAATGTGTATTCGCCCTTGTCGCCGGATGCAATCGACGCGCTCACAATGTTGAATTTCTCACGCGGCGGATTCTTGCCAAGCTTGTAGTCCGCCCATTCGACTGTAACATTTTGCAGAATGATGCGTGGCGTATTGCTCTGCTCGTCCTTCTTTTTCATCTTGCTCATAATTTCGATGATGTTGATTTTCCCGTCGGCTCCGCGGCTGATCCGCGCCGTCGCGCCGCCGATAACTATTCCGGTAAACGGAGACGAAGGGTGCAGAATCGAGCCGAGTCCGAACGTGAGCCGCAACGATTTGACATTCAGAAACTCGCTTCCTCCGGCAGGGTCATACAGGCGAAGGTCCTTCAGTTCCACGCCGCCCGGAAATCCGGCTTTGATGTCACCGAGTTTGTACTTGCACGGGAGGTTCTCCTTTAGTTGTTTGTCCACCACCTTCATGGCGGACTTCTTCAGAGGTCCGATCCCGAGCAGCGCACCCGCCGCACCGCTGACAACAGCCAGAGCTATTATTATCGCCAAAAATTTTTTCATTATTTCATCCTTATTAATTATGTGTCCGCTTGCTTACGCGCGCGGTTCGTTTTTTTCCTCGCTACTCGCTACTCTATCCTCGCTACTTTTTAAAAATATCGCCTCTCCCGTCCGATTGTCGATGACGGCCCGTGGCCGGGAAAGATTACCGTGTCGTCGGGCAGCACAAGCAGCTTGGAGCGGATCGAGTTGTCGAGCGCCTGCGCGCTGCCGCCGGGAAAATCCGTGCGGCCGACACCATCGTTGAAAAGCGTGTCGCCGGTGAACGCGACCCCTGCGCCGACTTCGAGGAAACAGACGCCGCCGGGAGTATGTCCGGGCGTGTGCAGGGTTTTGAGGCGGGCCGCGCCGAACA
>CAYPEK010000071.1:0-22372 GCA_964409645.1 uncultured bacterium
AAATAATATCCATTATTTCGGCGGCGACACGCTCCGCGCTGAAATTCGTCTCCGCACGCCTCCGTCCCGCAGCACCGAACCGTTCGCGCCGTTCCGGATCGTTCATCAGCGCCGACATCATGTGAGCCAGCCCCGGCGTATCGCCCGGAAGGAAAAACAACCCTGTCGCACCTCCGACAACTATCTCCAGCGGCCCGCCAAGCGCGCTTGCCAGAACCGGTTTGCCGAGCAGCATCGCCTCGACAATCCCGCGGCCGAACGGCTCCGCCCGCACAGACGGATGTACGTAAACATCGAACGCATTTATGACGTCGTAAATATCCCGCCTGAAACCTGTGAAAATCACCCTGTCCGCGATTCCTTCTTTACGCACGAGTTCTTCGAGCTCGTCACGATACGCCTCGTCGCCATATATAGGCGCACCAGCTATCACAAATCGCGCGAGCGGTTGCTTTACGGCGACAAGCGCCGCCGCGCGGATGAATATGTGCAGCCCCTTCCAGCTTTCGAGCCGCCCCGCCGTGCCCGCCACTATGTCGTCCACGCCGATTCCCAGTTCCGCGCGCACTTCCGCCGCGGGCCGCGACGACTTAACTTCCTCCGAAGGCAAACCGTTCAATACAATTCTGCGCCCGTCGTGTTTCACAAACTGTTTCGCCGTAAACGCCGAGTTGCAGATGACCGTTCCTGCGGTAAACTGCGCCATCTTCGCAAAAAACATCCGTTGCAGGCGGCTCGCGTGATAGTCGCGGAAATGCCAGATCACATGCTTCCGCGCGCGGCGGCCGGCGAGACCGCCCAATATGTGCGCTTTCGACGAATTCGTATAAACAACATCGAACCGGCCGGATTTTATCAGCGCTTCGAGTTCCGCGATCACCGGCTTCGATTCGTTGTACAGTTCGGTTGCTAGGGATATTCCGCCCGATAGAATCCCAAGTTCCGATCGCTTAACCTTTAACACGTCCTGCGGCGCGGATATTATATGCGCCGGTACGCCGAGCGACGCCGCATCCTTCACGACAGGCCCGTCCGATAAACTCACCAGTTCCGGCAGCACCCGCGCACGGTCGAGCCGGACAAAAAGTTCGAGCAGGCTCAACTCCGCGCCGCCGTATTCCGCCGCGTGCGTCACGAATAATGTCCTTACCGGTTCGATTGATCTACCTCGATATTAAACTTATCAGCGGACGTAAATCGAGTTAGAATAAATCCACTGCACATACTTCTTACCACGTTGCTTTTCAGCTTCAACGCGATAGATGCCCTTCTCCTTCAAATCGACCTTAAGCGTGCCGCCCGACTCTTCCTTGAAAAGCTCACCGTCCTTGAAAAGCTTTATCTTCGCCTCCGACGGGACACTTATTTCTATCGTTGAGGGCGTTTTCGGATCGAGATTGTATTCGTCGCCCATTATCGCCGTATTCTTCCCGTCCGTCGCAATGAAATAAAACCCGCGGCAGTCGCCGAGAAAATCGAAACAGATATAACCGTGCCCGGCGCGAATCTCGCGATAGATATCTTCTTTAGTAAGTTCCATAAGAAACAAGTGTGTCGATACAAGCCCGTAGCTGCGTTCGTACGAGTCAAGCTGCACACCCGCGTAAATCACGTTTTCGTGCGAGTCGTTCGCGGCGACGATCGACGCGCGGCGTTTCTTCAACGCTTCTTCCCACGCCTTGAAATAAACAACCGGCCTATCGAGTATGCTCTGCCAAACCTTGTCCGGATTTTTTTCGAGCTGCGGAATCAGCGCCATCGTCTTGTCTATCTTTCCGTCAAGCAGCGCGTCATAGTGCGTGTTATACAGTTCCATTGCGTCCCAATCGTCCACCGACCAGTCCGTGTGTTCCTCGATGTGCCCGAGAATCGCGAGGCCGCCCTGCCTGTGTACCTCATCGACAACATCCCGCAGGCTCCCCGACTGAACCGTCTTTTCCAAGTTGATTCCCAACACCACGCCGCCGGATTTAAGATTGATCTCCTGACCCGGCATGAAAAGAATTCCGCCGTGCATTCCCCTCAGACCATGAATGACCGAATAATCAGCCGGATGGTCCGTCATCAGCATGAAGTTTATTCCCTTCGTCTGCGCCGCCTGAATAATCCGCGACACCGATCCGTTGCTGTCGTGCGAGAGATATGAGTGAGCGTGAATCACACCCTTGAAATCGCCGTATCCCATCGCCTCTATCGGCGACTTGATGCCGGGTTGCGCGCCGACCGGGCCTATTTCGGGATTAGTCGAAGGCGGAATGCCCTTCGGCGGCGACGCAGGCTGCTCCGCCGCGAACGCACACACGCAAAACGAAAGCGCGCATGCAAAAAACACGGCAAGCCCAAGCTTACCGGCCTGTCTCCTTACAGCACTACATTTACCCTTCATTCCGCCCTCCCGAAAAAATTTGTTTCTTTATTTCGTTATTATTAATACAAACACCCCACAATTCAATATTCATAGATGTTTCAAAACCAGCTTCGTTACAAATTTGGTCCTAATAATAAATAAAAAATGATAAAAATACCGACCTTGTTCCGGAGTGGTATAATACTCTTAAGAGGTGATCCCCATGTCAGAGTACAAACCGCCTGATAAACTCATGAGTGTAAAACAGTTGGATTTCGATTCGCTGACAAAACGCATCTATCATCCGTCCCCACCCGCATGGGAAGACCTCGTACTTTACTTCCTGCTGCTCGACAGGTTCTCGAACGGCGGTGAGAATGGCGGCTACCGCGACACTGCCGGTAAACCGGCTTCAAAAGGCGGCATTACCCTGTTCAACTCCGCAAAGGACAAAAACAACGCCGTCATGTCGGCGCAAGATGCAAGAGCATGGTGGGAAGCAGGCAATATGTGGCAAGGCGGCACGCTCAAAGGCTTGCAAGATAAGATCGGCTATCTGCGCAGCCTCGGTATCACCGCGCTTTGGATTAGCCCCATCTTCAAACAAAGGCGCGGCTCGGATTCTTATCATGGTTACGCAATACAGGACTTTCTTGATGTCGATCCGCACTTCGGCACACGCGAAGACCTCCGCAGTCTTATTGACACAGCCCACGAAAACGGAATCTATATCGTCCTCGACGTTATAATGAACCATACCGGAGACGTGTTCGAATACGCCGAAGATCGCAGCCGCCCTTGGGCGTGGGGCCGCAGACCGGACGGCAGCGAATACTACGATCCGGTCTGGGACGGCACGCCTTACCCCGTTCGAGGATTCCGTGACGCATCCGGCGCAGCTACGATACCGTTCGGCCATGTTGACATTGCGCAACAACCCGGCACATGGCCCGACGGAGCGATATGGCCTTCCGAGCTCCAAGCGGCGGACACATTCACCCGCAAGGGGCGCATCAGCAACTGGGACTACAACCCGGAGTTTATGGAAGGCGATTTTTTCAATCTGAAAGACATTTTCCTCGGACGCGACTACGGCGAAGCATTCGTCCCGTCCACCGCGCTCGACACATTGTGCGAATGCCTTAAGTTCTGGATCGCTTACGCCGATATCGACGGTTTCCGCATAGACACAGTGAAGCACATGGAGCCCGGAGCGGTACGCTGGTTTTCCGGCGTGATCGACGAGTTCACGCAGGGAATCGGCAAAGAGAATTTCTACCTGATCGGAGAGATCACAGGCGGCCGCGAATATGCGTTCGAAAAAATGCAGTCGGTCGGCATCGACGCCGCGCTCGGCATCGACGAGGTGCCGGCATATCTCGAATACATGGTGAAAGGCTGGGAGGAACCGCGAAAGTATTTCGACCTGTTCAGAAATATCAAGGAGCTGAAACACAACACGCACACTTGGTTTAAAAGCACGGTAGTGACAATGTTCGACGACCACGATCAGGTCGGCGCGTCGCCGAAAAAGCGATTCTGCGCGGATGAAGATGCGTGGCGCGTGGTGGTCAACGGCGTTGCGCTGAACGCCCTCACACTCGGTATTCCCTGCATCTACTACGGCACCGAGCAAGGCTTCAACGGAAGCGGCGGCGACGAGCGGGCAATGCGCGAGACAATGTTCGGAGGCACGTTCGGTTCGTTCGGCAGCCGAGATCGACACTTCTTCAATGAGAACAATTGGATTTACCGCGCAATCTCTGACTTGCTCGCGTTACGCACGCGAGAAATTTCGCTGCGACGCGGGCGTCAGTATCTCCGTAAAATCTCCGGCGACGGACGCTCATTCGATTTCCCCGCACGATACGAAGGACGCATGAACACTGTCATTGCATGGTCACGCATGTTTCAGAACCAGCCGGAAATCATCTGCGCTATCAATACGGACTATTGGAACTGGACCGAGACATGGGTTACTATAGATGCGGGAACTCACAGCGTAGGCGACCGGCTTAAATGCCTCTATGCGTTTCAACCGCCCGATCCCGGGTCGGAAACGCCGCCGAAGCTCGACATAGCGCCCGTGGAGACCGTGCAACTAAACGGCCTCTCCGTCCGTCTCCGGGTTCCGCCCGCAGGGATAGTGATCTTTAAATAAAGATGAATAGAGGTTTAAATATGATGACGAGAGAACAAGCAAGAGAGTTCGCCGCCGAGTGGCTTCCTGCGTGGACCGGCAACGACCCGGAGAAACTCACGTCGTTTTACTCGGACGATGCGATCTATCTCGATCCGGGCATCCCCGGCGGAGTAAAAGGCAAACAACAGCTCCTCGACTATTTCAGACGCTTACTCGCCCAGAATCCGGATTGGGTATGGACGCAGATCGAAGGCATTCCGATGGAGGGCGGTTTTCTCAATAAATGGCACGCAAAAATTCCGGTCGGCCCCAAAGCCCTCGAATTCGTGGGAGTCTGCTTCGTGCAGTTCGACGATGCCGGCAAAATAAAACGGAACGAAGTTTACTTCGACCGCACCCCGCTGATTGCGGAAATAATGAAACTCAGAAAATAAGTTACGTGGCGATGCTTTTCAGCTACTCTTTTTTCTCTCGGCGGCGATGAACTTGCCCACCGCGTCGAACACGCCCCTCAGGTTTGGCTGTATGTAGGAGCCGATCATCTTTTCGATCACCGGAGAAGCCGAACGGCACACGAATAACGGGAACGGCGGGAAACTCGTAATGTTGACATTGAAAACTCCGCTGCAGGTAGCGCGGCATTTCGAGTCACCGCTCGGTTCGAACCTCCACACTCCCTCGCACTTCACAAACTTGCGAAAATAATACGGTTTAATCACCCAGCGGCACTCGAGAGCCTTCAGGTCCCAGTCCTCCCAATCCTCCCAACTTAACATTTCCGGTTTCAATATACTACGGATGATATCCGGAATCTGACCGAGCCCGTGCCACTGCACACGCAGCTTCGTCATATTATCATCGACGTCCTCGCGGGACATTATCACCACTTTTTGCAGGTTCGGGCAGAACTTGACGTATTCGAGCATGCGATCGCGAAACGTCAGGTAAACATCCTCCGCGGAATATGGGAATTCGTACTTTACGTCGATCTTCATTCTCCGCCGCCTTTCGCAACCCAATTTATATTCATGTAAAAATCATTTTCAGTCGATCGTTTCGCCCTTTGGCTCGGCACATGCGCACGGCGTCTTGCCGCACTTGGGGCAGCCGTCTGCATACTTACCGACAGCCTTTTCAATATCCACTCCGCAAAGAGTAGCGAGGCTCACAAGCCACGCGAGCACATCGGAAAACTCCTCCTCCATCTGCTCACGGCTTCCCCGGCGAATCGCCCTCGACAACTCGCCGACTTCCTCCACAAACCATCCGAAAGTACCCTGAACTCCCCTCGCTCCGTCTTTGTCGATGTATATGTCTTCGATCTTTTTTTGAAATTCGCTTATACGCATCTTACATCCCGTTTCATGTATTATTGATTATTATTTATCTTCTATTGCCTTCTTCCGACTGCCTTCTGCCTGCTTCATTTCTTCTCACCGCCGCCGCCCTGCGGACCTTTTGGCGGTCCGCCCGGAGGTCTGTAATAACGTCTGCGGCGATTGCGGTTGCTTTTCTTTGGCCCGTCGCCCTGTTGTCCGCCCGCCTGTTGGTTGGGCGGCTGGCCGCCCTTCTGCTGCTGAGGTTTTTGTTGTTGATTCTGCTGCGGGTGCGGCTGTTGCCGGTTGTCACCTTGCTTATATTGGCCCTGCGGCCTGCTCTGCTGACGGTTGTCTCCGCCTTGCTTGTGTTCCTGCCTGTAGTTGCGGTCGTGCGTATGGCCACCGGGCTGTTTGATCGGCTTCTGTTGTGGCTGCTGCGGCCTCTGCTGCTGTCCCTGCCCTTGCTTGGGCTTCTGCCCGGGATCAACGGAGGTCACGATCTTATCCTTATCCTGTTGCTTCAAAACAATCGAACGCGCGCCGGACTCCTGCTGCTTACGATTACCATGGCGACCGTCATACCTCCGCGCGCCCTTCTGCTGTTTCTCCGGCTGATTAAAAAGAAGTATAAACATCGACGCGGTCGGGAGAATAAGGCTTGTCGTCGCCGGTACAATACCGGAATCATTAAAAAGGAACGCCGCAATCGCGCCGCCGAGCGCCGCGAGATACGACTTCCTGAAGAAATCGTTTTTGTTGAACAGCTTCGTAATCCGGTCCACAGGGAAATAATGGCCCGCGAGCGTCACAGCAAGCGTCACCACGAAAAGCGCGCTCCAGAAGCTGACACGCAGCAACCTGAGATTCACCGACAGTTTACGAAAAACGACCTTTAAGAACTCGCCGCCGCCACCACCGCCGAAAATCCTGTCCATCATCCGCGCCACGTGCGACTCGCCGCCGCCGAGGTGCATGTCAATAAACACTACCACTCCGCACATCGCCACAACCGCAACCGTTATGCCGACCAGCATCTTCCAGTTCAGTTTCCCGCCTGCTATCAGCAGCGTCATTATGAGAAACCCAAACAGACACGATATAAGGCCGCCGAAATTGGCGCCGATGAATGGCGCCCCAACCACTACAGTGATTGCGAGAAAAAACACAATCGAACATGCCTTGACCGCGCGGCGCGCCTTGTCCTTCGTCGCATCGAGAAGCAGCCCCGACAGGAGTATAGGCGCCCCTACAAGAAAGCCCATGAACTCGTTTCCGATCCCGTAGAACCGCGCGCCCAACTGCGGGTAATAACCGAGCACTGAGTATTTAATCAACTGCGCGCCGGTAAGCTGATCCGCAACAAGCGTCACAATGTAGAGCGCGGCAAGAGTAAACATTTTCCACTGGAAGCCCGGCACAATGCCGGCCGCAATTGCTATCAGCGCCGCCAGTCCGAAGAATGCGAGCAGGTACAACACAGGGTCCGTTATCTGCGGAAAGCCGCCGAGAAGCAGGAACGCGAGGAACATCGAAGCCGTGTAAAGAATTATCACCGTCATCAGCATCCGCCACCACTTGGCCGCCTTTTCAAGTCGCAGCGTCGTCAGAAATCCGACAAGCAGGACAACCAGATGCCAAATGATGATTCCTTTGAGGAAACCGATCTGAGATTCAACAAGAACGTCGCGGTCGTGTATTACCTTAAGAAATGCGAGCTGTTTTTCATTGCGCATCACTTCCAGAGGAGAGCCGATGAAATCCGGCGCGGGCGCGATGCCGAAGAACGCGCATACATGCGGCGCGAAATCCGTGTTTTTCACTATCCCGGGACGGCGTGTTGATTGCGAGGTTAAAATAGCCGGCCCTGTGCCAATCCCGGCACCCATCGCGAACATAGGTGTCAGGGTGTCTTTCTGCCTGCTTGCGCCTCGCGGCGGAGTCGGCACCACGACAAGTATCTGAGTTTTTGACAGGTCAACTTTCGATACAACCCATTTAACAAAAACGCCCAGCTCACCAAGCGTCTTTTCCTTCGCTTTTGCGTATTCCGCCGCGGCAGCGGATATGCCGAACCGATCCACACGGTTCATGTCGCCGTAGTAAATTACAATAAAATCCGCCTTCGTTTCCACATCGAGAAACTTATTCTTTAGTTTATCAACATCCGTTCTGTAACCCATCGGGGAGAAATTGTCTTGTAAAACAAGATCCGCCGATACGTCGCCGACATCCACCTGTCCGTCTTCATCCATTGCGATGATCACAGCGCCTCGCTCGAAACGTCCGAACAAGTCCGAGTTGCCGACCACAGCCGTGCGAACGCCATTGCTTTTAAGCAATTCGCCCAGCGCACCCGGCCTAGCCATCCATTGCGTCTCTGCATTCTTTTGCTGGAATGCGCCTATTCCAAGATGCACTATTCCGCTGTCGGGTTCTTTCCGCCCGGTCCTTACCGAGTAAGTAGTCCCCGCGGGGCGGTTCTCAAACAATTCGTCCGCATTGAACGCTAACGGCCCGTTTGCATCTCCCTCGGCGCTGAGGCCCGATCCGAGCGTGAGATACGCTCCGGACTCTATCTCGGTCGAGCCGTCGCGCGGGCTCGCCGCTTCGGATCTCGACACCATTATGCCTAACGCGCCGCGCTCTTCGATGCCTCGCATCACCTTCAGCGTCGGCGTCGCCCAGTCGTTAAACCCGACGTTGTCCGCTACTATTACAACGAGCTTTTTGCCTCCTGCACCCTCTGCGGAGGCTGTGCCGGCAAAACCGGCAATTACGGCGATACATGAAACACATAAAGCCGCATGTCTAACAAATTTTTTAAAATTCACCTTATGATTCTCCCTTATCACAGACCGAAAAAACATCGCTTCATTCTACTTCCGCGGCGTAAATTTGTCTATTATGCGCGAGTGCTGCATTCCGTTATACCGCGTCGATATTTCATTTTTCGTGTCATGTGCTATATTATTGCAAAAGCGGCGTTTCCGCGGCCGGGAGGTTCGCGCCCGAATCTTACGTGAGGTGATTTGTAATGTCTATCTGGATGAAAATCGCATTGTTCTTTACCCAAACGCTGTACAAAATCAAGCAACTCCTCGGCCTTGCCCCGAAAGCCGTCGCCCTGCCCGATGCCTCGGGCGGTTTCTCATACCTGCTAATTAAAAAAGCGGAAACGCTCAACCAGTTCCCGAAATTCGCCGAGAAATCCAAGGGACTGAATACCGTAATCAAGCTCGAAAACAGCGGCAAATCAGCGCTCGTAAAAATCGACAACGGCAAAGTGACTGTCGCCGAGAACGGCCTCGATCCGAAAGTGTCGGTTATATTCTCCGACGCCGGCTGGGCAGGACTCGTCAACGGCGAAAACGTCCAGAACCTCGTCATGAACGGCGGTATTAAATTTACAGGCGATATCGCTTCGATGATGCAGTATATGAGCGCCCTCAAGCTCTTTTTCCTCTGTATCACGGACAAGCTCGACATGACGAAATAAATCGTCAGTAATTCGCAATTAATATAATTGTCAGTGAAATGCGCTTAAGGTGTCTTAACGCGACTTATATTATTCTTCGAGGACGCTCTTCAGCGCGGCGCCGTAGTCGTAGTTCCAGTTAAGCAGCGACCAAGTCGTGCAGCGCGCGCAGTAGGGCCAGTCGCCGAATTTCTGCGACAGGTGCGCCTCGCGGAGCCGCTTCATCTCCGGACTGTTCCACGCCTCTTCCAGCGTCACGCCCGACGCGAAATCGAACAGCACCGACTCGCTGCACCAGTCGTTGAAGCAATACCGCAGCTTGCCGTCGCTCGTAACGGTCATCCGCCGCCACGGCACGAGACACGGATGCCTCCGGCTTCTGTCGCCGGACTCGTCGCGGCCGCTCACCAAGCCGCCAAAGTTCGTGAACACCCGCGTGATGACGCGGTCAACCCGCGGTTTCCAGTACTCCTCGAACGCCTTCAACTCCGCGTTCGTCTCCGGCAGGTCGATAATGCTAACCATGATCTTCGTCTTCGCGCCGCGCCGGTTGCGCTCCGCCACCAGATAGTTCACACGGTCGAGAATCTCCTCATACTCGCCCTGCCCGCGCCCCGGCCTCAGCGCGTGGTAACTCTCAATCGAAAATGCGTTCATGCTCACCTCGACCACATCTATACCGTGGTCGAGCAGCTTATCTATCTTGTCGCGTGTCAGCAACGTGCCGTTCGTGTTCAGAGTCGTGGGACGGAGGCCGAGCTTCTTCGCGTAGGCAACCATGTCAAGAAAGCGCGGATGCAGCATCGGTTCGCCGTCGCAAGTGAAGCGCAGAATCGCACCGGGGTGCGCGGCGATCTCGTCCGCGAGGCGCGTGAAAACGTCCCAGTCGAGATACGAGGGTTTATAATCGTCACGTTCCTTTATGGACGCGTACGCGCAGTGCGCGCACACAAGATTGCACGCATTGGTAATCACGACATGTGTCATCGGCGGGAACGCTGCGCCCGCATCGTCCGCAAATCCGTAATTTATCTCTTCAGCCATTCCTCAACCTTCCTCCTGCGCGCCGGGTCCGTTTCGAAGTTAATTCGCCGCCACGCCTCTTTGCGGAACCGCAAAATATCATCAGGCGTGAAATCCGGCGTCTGCACGTGCCCGCGACCGAACCCGAACACAAGCGAGTCGTCGTCGAACCCGTCCACAAAATAACCCTCGCGCGCGCAGATGTCGTACATCTCAGTACCCGGATAAGGCGTCGCGATCGAGAACGAAACATAATCGCAGTCGATATCTTTCGCGAACTGCACCGTCTCCTCGATCTGATCGAGCGTTTCGCCGGGGAAGCCGATCACGAACATCCCCGTCGTCTCGATCCCGATCTCCGCGAACTTGCGCGCCAGCCGTTTCGTCTTCTCCACATTCAGCGGCTTGTGAATGATTTTCGACAAAACCTCCTGACAGCCGCTCTCGAACGCGAGATACACCGAATAGCAGCCGCTCGCCTTCATCTTTTCGATCAGTTCCTCATCCATCGCGTACAGCGCGATCCCGTTCGGCGTCATCCAAGTCAAGTCGAACCCGCGTTCGATTATGCCGTCGAAAATCGCCGCCGCGCGATCGCGGTCCCACGTCAGGTTGTCATCCAGAAACGCAATTTCCTTTATCCCGTACGTCTCGATAAGATGCTCTATCTCGTCGAGCACCCGCTTCGGCGAGTGAGCACGGTACTTGCGTCCCATCATGTGCCGCGCGCCACAGAATATGCACTTCGCCGGGCAACCGCGCGACGTAAACATGCTCGTATGCGGCCTCCGCAGCGGCCCGAACCGGTACGACCGATCCGTGTTGATATACAAATCCATTTTCATCAGATGCAGCGCCGGCATAGGCAGCGAATCCACATCTTCAATGAAACCATCTTTCGGAATTATCACCGGCGCGCCCGCTGAGTCCCTGTAGCCGACACCGTCGGGAAGCGAATCCTTCGATCCCGATTCGATCGCCCGCAGCAGCACCGGAAAAGTCGTGTCCGACTCGCCGAGCATAATCCAGTCCACGTTCGGGTCCGCAAGAGCCTTCTCAGGCTGAGTCGTCGGGTAAATGCCGCCCATAATCACCGCCGCGCCGGGGCAAGCCTCGCGCGCGAGCGCCGCCATGCGGTGAGCCGTGATATACTGATCCGTGCCGCCGACCGAAATCCCGATAACATCCGGCGCGAACCGTGCGAACCGCTCACGAATCCCGTCGTCGCTCACGCCGACGCGTTTCACAAGTTCGCGCACGCTTTCCTCGCGGTCGAACCCTTCAATCACCGAATCGAAGATGTCTATTTCATAATCGCGCTCGACCATCGCGGCGAGATAAGCAAGCCCAAGCGGCGGCGCAATGCGTTTCACCGCGTCCTCCGACGGCATCAGCAGCGGCGGCATCGCCAACGTGATCTTCTTTATTTTTCCGCTCATTTATTTTCGCTTTCCGGCAAATCAGCCAAGCCCCTTTTGCGAACCTTTATATTATAAATGTTTGATGTCTCCGCAAGAAGTTTCCGGCAGCGCTCGTTCAATTCGTCGCTCAGTTCGAGCGCGCGGCCGGGCGGAATCAAATCGGTGTAAATCGGCACATTCGGGAAAATAAAACCCGGTGAAACCGTGTCCATCCAGTTATGACCGTGCCATTTCGGCAGCGAATTGAACAGCGGCGTTCCCGGAAAAACCATCGTCGGGTAAAAATCGCCCGGATAAAAATGATAATCCCTTATCCAGCGCTCCACCGTCTCGATTTCACTATACAGGTCGTCCTCTTTCTGACCGGGCAAACCGACTATAAAGTGCGCCATCGGCGTAATGCCCGCCTCGTGAGTCAGCCTTATGCCTCGTTCGATCTGCTCGAATGTCTGATCCTTATCAATCGCCGCCAGCGCCTCGTCGTCGAGAGATTCCACTCCATAAGACAACAGGATGCAACCCGCCGCGCTCATCGCCTCAAGCGTAGGCGCATCCACAACCGACAATCGCCCCATAGCGTACCATTTCAGATTGTTAAGACCGCGCCGAACCATCTCCGAGCATAGAGCCCGAACCCATTCCGGCGAAACCGTCAGCAGCAGGTCGTAGAAGAGCAGGCCCGGCTGCGGATTGTTGCTCATCAGCTTCTCAATCTCGTCGCAAACGAGATCGGGCCGTCTGCCCTGCCACTTCGCAAACGCGGCCGAGATGCAGAACCGGCAGCGATACGCGCATCCGCGGCTCGCCGAAATTCCATTGGCGTCGATCCGGCCGTGAACCGGCGAGTCGATGTACGTCGTGTACTCGTTCATCGGGAGCAGATCTCGCGCGGGTTGCGGAATTTCGTCGATGCCGAAATTCGGCGGCGCGGGATTCCGGCGCAGCGAACCGTCCGGAAGCAGCGTAATCGCGCCCGGCGCATCCGCCGCGCGGCCGCCGTCCGAAATCGTCCGGCAGAACTCGAGCATCGCGCGGTCGGCGTACCCCGCGAGCACGGCGTCGGCGTTGCCGTAACGCAACACCGTCTCCGGCGTTCCCGACGGATGCGCGCCGCCGTAAACCACCGTCGCGCCCGTATCCGACCGGCAGAACGCCGCCAGTTCCGCCGCCGCCGGGAAATTCGGCGTCATCGCGGATATGCCGACAACATCCGGCGCCTCTGCGCGAATCAGAGACTCGCGCCGCGCCCATCTGTCCTCCGTACGGAAATCTATTATCGAGACATCGCCGAACCCATTCTCGCGGAGAACGGCGGCAAGCGTCGCTATGCCGAGCGGCGGCATATAGTGGTGGATCGCCCCGCCATGAAAGCCAGCCGGTTGTATCAACAGGATTTTCATTCTTATTTCATTTAACGCCCGCCGGCCGTGCAGTCGCGTCCGGCTTCATAACTTCCTCGAAATCGCTCTTGAGAATGCCCATCACGATCTTATCCACGTATTTGCCGCCGTACTGCTCGTGCTTGCGCAGCACACCTTCGCGTCTCATCCCCACCGATTCGTAAAGTCGAAGCGCGGCCTTGTTGTCGGCGTGCAGGATCAGCCATACGCGGTTGAGCCCGAGAGAGTTGAAGCAATAGTACAACGCGAGAAGCATCGCCTCCCGCGCGTAGCCCTTCCCTCTGTCCGCCGCGCCGCCAATGAAAATGTTCAGCATTGCGTTGCGGTCCCGTCCGCTGATATTCGACAGCCCGATATTTCCGATATGGCGGCCCGTACGCCTCAGAACAACGGCAAAAACACGCTTCGACTCGTCCGATTGCATTGCGTCAAACCATTTCTTTTGCGACGCGGTTGTCACTGGAGTCGCGACGCCCATGTAGTACGCCGTATCCGGTTCGTTGATCCATCGCGTCACCGACTTAAGATCGCCCGTGCGCAGGCCGCGCAATGCGATCCTCGCGCCTTCGATAAGATATGTTTCCTTCTTCGCGGCCATTATCGATCGAGCTTTCTCTTTTTCGCTTTCTTATTTTTATCCTTTTTCTTTTTCGATTCGGGTGCTATTCCCTGTTCCGCCTGCTCCCTTTTCAACTGCCTCACGGATTTCCAGAAAAACGCGCCGATGATGACAAACGTCAGAACCGGCGATACCATCTCGTGCACCTCGACCCCGAACCCTTCGAAAATCATAACCGCGCCGAGACAGGCAATCGAGTACATCGCGCCGTTCTTCAGGTACTTGTAACTCTTTATCCTCTTTATGTTACCGACCGTCAATTGGCGCACGACTATCGCGCCCAGCCCGTTGCCGGCGATGATCAGCGGAACCGACAGCGTGAATGCGAACGCGCCGAGCACGCCGTCTATCGAAAATGTAGCGTCGATCACTTCGAGATAGAAAATCTTGCTGAGATCGGAGAGTCCTTCGCTCATCAAGTTCTTTTCGCTGCGCTCCGCGTTCTGCTTGAAAGCGTGAGAAATAAAGAACGCCGCCGAGCCGACAGTCGCTCCGAACGCCACCAGCGGCGCGTTCTTCTCAGAGAACCACACGATCACCGCGAGAAGAATCGACGCAACCGCGAAAAACCAGACATCCTTTCGCTCGAAAAACTTCTCCGTAATCAGCCCGTAATTTTTCGGTTCGATAAAAAGCCAGTGAAGGAACAGAAAGAAAAGGAACGTGCCGCCGCCCATCAGTAGCACCGGCTTCGACGCCTCAACCGCCTCATGCACTTTCGGGTCGCTGCTGAACGCCGCCGTAAGCGCGCCGATCGGGCCCAGCGACGGCATCGCCATCCACACAATGAACCACGGCAGAAGGCCGCGCACGATGAAAACCGCGAAAAGAATGCCCCAGATGAGAAACCAGCGGCGTCCCTTGCGGGTCATCGTCGAGAGCACTTCCGCGTTGATGACCGCATTGTCTATGCTGCTAACCGTCTCGAACAGGCACAGACCGACAACTATCATTATAGAAGTAGCAATACTCATTTATAGCCGCCTCACAACTCTTTGAATTTTAGCGGCAAAGCATTAATTAATGCAATGTTTTCAGGGAGTTGCTATAATACGAACCGCCGGAGATTTGCGGCAGAAAGCGGAGAAAAAAACCTTGCTTTAAAAAAGCGAGAACAAAACGAGAGGCGCAGAAATGAAAAGCTACGAAATCACCCAGAAAATCGCGGCGCCCGCCGCGGAAGTAGTCAAAATCATAACCACTGCCGAGTACGCGCAGAAAGAAGCCCTGCTGGACAGCGCGTTCGAGGCAAAATCACGCATCGAGCAGAGCGGCGCCACGATCAAGATCATCACCGACCGCGTTGACCCCAGCCGCGCGCCGAACGGGAAACTTTTGAAGGACAAGAAAGAAAAAAGCACCGTCACCTCCGAATGGAACATCGACAAAATGCGGAGCGAATGGAGCACAAAAGCCCACGGCATGGAAAAGATAGTGAAAATCAGCGGCACAACGTGGATCGAAAAAGACGGCGAATCGGCATGCCTGCTGCGAGAGAAAGGCTCCGCGTCGATCGGCATACCGATCATCGGCGACGTCGTCGCGAAAGCCATCGTCGAGGACATTAAAAAAATGTTCCCGGACAAAGCAAAGCTGATCGAAGGCATGCTGAAGCAATAACTACTTCTATACCTTTAGACGATTGATACTTGTTTTGAATTTACTTTTAACCATATTCCGTTAATCATGGGCGAATATTAATGGCTATATGGTAAATTATTTAAAAATAAAAAGGCGTGTTCCGCGGAACACGCCTTTTTTCTAATTTCGATTAAATAAACTTACTCTTCTCCAAGCACGAACCGAACGTATCTTCCGATTTTGATGTTCTCGCCGGTCTTCGCGATCGACTCGTTGAGAATATCCTGAATTTTCTTATCCTGATCCCGCACGTAACCCTGCTCAGTCAGGCAGACCGTCTCGTAGAAGCGTTTCAGCTTGCCCTCAACGATTTTCGGGATCGCCTTTTCGGGTTTGCCTTCCGCCGCGCACTGCTCCGCGTAAATAACTTTTTCCTTTTCGAGAACGTCCTCCGGGACATCCGCAGGAGCAAGATACTTCGGGTCAGTTGCCGCAACCTGCATTGCGAGCTCGTGCGCGAGCGCCTTGAACTCGTCAGTGCGGGCCACAAAATCCGTCTCGCAGTTGAGTTCGAGAAGGACGCCTATCTTGCCGCCCATGTGGATATAAGCCTCGATCAGGCCCTGCTTCGTTTCGCGGCCTGAACGCTTATCCGCAACTTTAAGTCCTTTTTTCCTGAGTATTTCTATCGCTTTCTCCGCGTCGCCGCCGGCTTCCTGCAGCGCTTGCTTGCAGTCCATCATTCCTAGTCCTGTCTTATCGCGAAGGTCTTTTACCGCTTGTGCCGTAATTTCCATCTTGCTGCCTCCTGAGTTGTCTCACCTTTCATAATTTTTGTTTTTGCCGAACGTATGTTATCCCTCAAAAACTTCGGCCTCGTTGAGATCGATCGATTCTTCCGCGCCGTTGGTGTGCTTCCCTACGCGCTTTTTTCCACCCGATTTGTTATCGTCACCGGTTTCATTTTCATTCTCATCGACCTTTTCAGCCATTTCAACCGGGATTTCACCATCAACCCGCGCGGCTGCTTCGCTTGCAGTGAAATCCGTCTCTGTCAGACCGGATGCCGCACGACCTGAAATAACTCCGTCCGCGATTACTTTCGAGATCAGCCTCACAGCGCGGATCGCGTCGTCGTTGCCCGGGATCGGATAGTCAACACCTGTCGGGTCCACGTTCGTGTCCACTACCGCCACAACCTTGAGGCCCATCTTCTTCGCTTCCTGAAACGCGATGTATTCCTTGCGCAGATCGACAATAAACATCGCCTCCGGGATGGACTTCATATCGCGCACGCCGCCGAGATACTTCTGCAGCTTGTGCAATTCCGTGCGGCGCATCTTTGCTTCCTTCTTCGAATACTGATCGAACTTGCCGGCTTCTTCGTCCGCTTCAAACTCTCTGAGCTGGCTGATGCGTCGGAATATCGTGCGGAAGTTCGTTAGGAGACCGCCCAGCCACCGCTGGTTGATATACGGCATCGCGCACCGCTCCGACTCTTCCTTGATCGCATCGCTGGCCTGTTTTTTGGTCCCGACGAAAATGATTTTTCCGCCGTCTTTCACGAGGTCGCGAACGAAATCATGCGCCTCGATTGTCAGCTTCAACGTCTGCTGAAGATCGAGAATGTAGATCCCGTTGCGCTCCTGAAAAATGTACGGTTTCATCTTCGGGTTCCAGCGTTTCGTCTGGTGTCCGAAGTGGACCCCGGCTTCCAGCAACTGTTTCATTGTTACGACTTGCTGTTGAGATTGCTGTGACATAATGACTCCTTTCGGTTTTTCCTCTGCGTCCTTCGACCCGCCGTACCACCGCGTCCCGAGAAGATCGGGTCTGCCGGCACCGCCCGGCGGTCCGGACGCATGTGTTTTTTCAATCACAGCCGACCTTTTCAGGCCGTTTACACAAAACGATGGGCTTGCCGCCCATCTTTGCGGCGCATCTTACCGACCGCAACCGCGACATGTCAGTTTAGCACATTGAATTTTACTTTTCAATATTGTACTGAGATTTGAAATACATTAATTTAATTGTCGAATTGATCCCCTTGCGCCCGTTTTACGAGTTCGTGTGCTTCCTTATCGTATCTCTCGTAATCGAATCCGGCCGTAGGGTATTTTATCAGCGCCTTGTACTTCATCATTTCATAATATTCCTCGACCCCCAGAAAAACACCACGCATCTGCTCGAACGAGATTTTCATTGAGAGATTCCAGTTTCCGCAGTTACGGCACTGCGGAAATTCGCTGAAGTCGCCGTCCATCAGCGCGCCGCGCAGGCGCATGTATTTCTCTCCAAGCCATATCTCGCGCAGACTTTTCTCCTTCAAGTTGCCCATGTTCATCGTCACGAACGGATCATAGCAGCACGGATATACATTTCCATCCGAATCGACCGAAATATTCCGCCAAGGTTCCGTGCAAACGTATCTCTCTGGAAGCGGGAACTCCCGGTTCAGATTTTTTATGCTGAAAGGCGATACCGTGTCCGTGTCCCATTTGTTCACCTGAACGTGGGTCACTATCGGCGCCCAGTGCACCAGAAACGGAACCATTTCGGCCGCGTTAAGATTCTGAAGAACGAAATTGATTATTATTTTCGGAACGCCCACCACGGCGCCGCCGCGAAGCAGCCGGGCCAGTTCCCACACATTTTCCGCAACCGTTCCTAACTTATCAACACCCCTGATTTTTCTGTATGTCTCCGGAAGCAGGCCATCTATGCTGAACCGCACCTCATCCACCTTCAGATCGATGAAACTCTGTATTTCGTCCTTACCTATGAGCGTTCCGTTGGTTACAAAGCACACGCGCAGGCCGCGGCGCTTTATTTCCCTGATAATATCCATCGCGCGCGGGTGGCAGAACAATTCGCCCCTCGGTGTCAGGCTCACAACGGCTCCCGGACAATACACGGCGATTTCGTCTATGATTTTTATTAAGAGATCATAATCTATAGTCTTTTTCAAAACGCGTCCCGCGTTCTTTTCATTCCACAAAATGCACATATCACACTTCAGATTGCATATCGATGAAATATCTAAATTGACCAATCCGGATGGCCGTTCGGCAACCGTTTCAAATCGCGACTTCACCTCCGGAACACGCACGGAACCTGAGCCCCTCATGGCCATCTTGATAAACTCGTCCAAGTCCGGTCCGGTGTGTGTCATCCTGAATCTTTCCATTAGCGAAACGGCACTCCCCTATCTCGATTTCCGGTATTCTTCGATCATATCTTTCACCCGTGAAAGATAGTCGTTGTAGTCAAAACGCGTTTCCGGGACGTCTTTCATGTACTTCATAACCAAACGGTCTTCCATGTCCTCGCGACTGAAAAGAGCCCCCAACACTTCGGCGTACGACATCGACGCCGCAAGATTCCACAGCCGGCAACTTCCGCAACAATTATTCTTGCTGAAACTTCCGTACAACATATCTTCCCTTAATTTCATGTAAGGCTCTCCGGTCCATATTTCGGACAACCTGTTTACTCGAATGTCGCCAAGCGGCGCCCCGCATTTAGCAGCCCTTCCACACACATACACCTTTCCATCGGAGTCTATAAACATATCCCTCCAAGGAAGAGTGCATATATAACGTCCGGGAACGGCTTGGTGATTTTCAACAACCGCTCCGCGCCATGCCGCCGCGAACAAGTCTCCTTTATATATTACGACTTCAGCAACTTTATCCCCCCAATAACGAGCGAAGCTCATCGCCTCAGCCGCATTGTATCTATTCAAATGGAAAGTCATCACAACGCGAGGTTTTGCAATATGTCCGACCCCTCTCAGCCGAACCAGCGCTTCATACGCCCGCGCAACCTGCGCGCTAAGTCCGTCCGATCCGTGCATCAGCACATAAGTTTCCGGAAGAAACGAATCCGCGGCTATATCTATTTGTTCTACTCCGAGCGACAGCAGCTCCGAGACCTCGGCACCCTCGATAAGTGTACAATTGGTCTCCAAGCGCAGCCTCAGATTGCGCCTTCTTGCCTCCCTGACAAAACTCATTGCCAGCGGATGTGAGAATGGCTCGCAGCCTCCGCCGAGAACAATCTGCGCCTCCGACGCTTCCGCCGCGAGTTCGGCCGGCAGCTTCATCATCAGATCGTAATCCATCATAGCTCCGGAAGAATTTTCGCTAACCATTCCACGGCTTTTTCGCGGCGGCGCTAACTTAATGTGTACACTTCCCGGGGGTGACGATTTAACCGTCCTGAAACCCGATGCTATCGCAGCATCCTTCAGCGGATTCGATCCGCATGCGGCTTTAGCAACAAAACCTTTTATATCGGGCCCTTCGGGAGCTATCTTTATGTCCGACATTTTTCCACCGGTTTCGATTGGTGTACAGTAACAGTCGTGTTACTCTTTTTTCCACTCGATCTGGATTTCTATTTCTTCTTCCTTGCCTTCCCGTTCGTATTCGATCGAAACTTTCGCATTCTTCGGAACTGATATTTTTTCGCCGCCGATCTGAATCCTGAACGGCTTGCCTTCCGCTATAGCGTCAGCGATCCGTTTCAGCTTCGCGGCAGTTTGACTGTTCGTATATGTTTTTTCGATCTCGTTTTTCGCTTTCTTTTTCATTTCAGCCTCTCCAACTTGAAATTGATGTATATTTTATTGAAACAAAGCATCGGAAGTCCACCGTAATTGTGGAATATTCCTGATAGGGGATTCTGATAGGCAACAATTCTGATGGTTGATCCAGCACATACAGTTTATATAGCAGGCGCGGGTGCGTCGGGACTACTCGCGGCGATTGCGGCCGCCGAATGCGGCGCGCGCGTAGTTTTGCTCGAAAAAATGAGCTCTCCGGCACGAAAACTCGCGATCACGGGCAACAGCAGATGCAACATCACCAACACGGCCGGAATTGAAGCGTATGTTCGGGAATTCGGCGCGAACGGGAAATTTCTACGCGGAGCGTTTTCCCGTTTTTACAATGAGGATACACGCTCCTTCTTGGAATCGCTCGGAGTTCCGACCGTTGTCGAGGACGGAGGCCGAGTATTTCCAAAGTCGGGACACGCCTCGGATGTCGTTGAAGCGCTCACAAAATGCTGCAACCGGCTCGGCGTCGAGATAAAAACAGATTGCGGCGTTACCAGAGTAGTTGCTGAAGAAGGACACATTGCGAGGATAGACACCACTCAAGGACGGATAGGCGCCCAATGCGTACTCCTCGCAACCGGCGGAGCTTCATACCCGAAGACAGGATCAACAGGCGACGGATACCGGATCGCCTCCTCTCTCGGGCACACGGTCGTTCCACTCCGGCCCGCTCTTGTACCGGTCGAACTGAAAGGAGACCTGCACAAGAGACTTGCTCCTATATCCTTCAGAAATGCGCGCGTCAAACTGGTGGTGGATGGAAAGGCTAAAAGCATGTCTGAAGGCGACATTCTGTTTACCCCTTTCGGAATCACCGGCCCGGCGGCGCTTGCCCACTCTAAGGAAGCAGCTTCAAATATCGGATCGTCACCGGTTTCGTTAGTGATAAATTTCATTCCACCCGCTGACCGGCATGAAGCGGACTTGCGTTTGACGTCGCTTTTTGTCGAAGCCGGCGCGCGAAGCGCAATAAATGCCGTCGCGGAACTTTTGCCGCGAAGAGCCGCCGAAGTTATCGCCAATCGCGCAGGAATTTCTCTTCAGGCAAAAGCAGCAGTCGTGAAAAAGGACGTAAGAAATCGACTTGCTTGGTTACTCACTGAAATGAAGCTCGACGTCCGTGGAGTGCGGCCAATTCAGGAAGCAATAGTAACCGCGGGCGG
This sequence comes from uncultured bacterium, assembly GCA_964409645.1. Classification (GTDB taxonomy): domain Bacteria; phylum UBP15; class UBA6099; order UBA6099; family UBA6099; genus CAYPEK01. Next base: position 21,113 of record CAYPEK010000071.1, read on the forward strand.
CGTTGCGGTGAATGAAATCGATCCGAAGACGATGCAGTCGCGGATCGTCAAAGGACTTTACTTCAGCGGAGAGACAATAGACATAGACGCTGGAACGGGAGGATTTAACCTTCAAGCCGCGTTTTCGACAGGCCATGCAGCCGGCCGCGCGATGGCCGGCGGATGATTCCATTGCAGCGCGACTATTTGCATTTTTGCATTAAACCTTCCGCCATTTCTCTTATCTCCGGCGCCTGACTCTCATCCTCGGCAACTTTTGCCAGTATTTTCTTCGCGAGCCCGGGCCGGCCAAGAATAAGATGGCATGTGCCGATATGAAGCCTGTAAATTGCGCTTTCCTTCAGTTTTAGTGCCTTCTGGAACAATTCGAGAGATTCCGCATATCTCTTCGAGATGAATAATTCGTTCGCGAAATGATAGAGCGATGTACTGTTGCTTACCAGTAATTTTGTATTATTAAAAAAAGACTCGAGATCGTAAACGCGTATTTTTTCGTCCTCAGGTTGAGTTTCCGTTACAAATGCATTCCATCGTGATATCTTCTCAGGCGGATGCTTCATACCGTAATCTCCCGGCATTAAATACTCTGTCTCCGCCTTAATCGGATAGAATGTCGCCGCCGGATCGTCAAACGAATAAATCGGTTCCAGATTTTCTACGATATACTCTAGTGCATCGTCACTCGATATTCCGGGAAATTTTATATGATGCTCGACGAACAAATACCGCAATCCACTTCTATAGTTATGCAAGATGGCTCTGAAACTAGACGGGATTACCGGCAACACACCCTTCGGGCCGTACAGCATGAGAAATGGAGCCGATGTACACTGAAAACACGCGTATCCGTCGTTCTTGATACGATCCGCCGCGCTTCTTATTCCCGAAGTCAGTTTTACAATGCGCGTTGAATATAAAGCGGAACGAATGGTGATTATCAGAATCACGGGCACCGAAATATATAACGGAATCCGCGCTATCAGAAAACCGCCGTACAGACAACCGAGAGGTATAAGCGGAAGCACGACACGCGCCGACTTATACGGCACGAAAATTATGAACAACAACATGAAAACACCCTGAATCGCAAGAAAACGGCTCATATACAAATGGTCCAGCGACATCAATATGCATCCCGTGCAGAGAACCGCAAGCGATACGATTCCTTCCGTTCTCGCCAAAACTTTCGGGTAAAAGTTAAGCCAGTACCATTTTGGTGGCTTTTCGTATTCAACTTCGATTGATTTCATTCTTATATTT
>CAYPEK010000072.1:0-22066 GCA_964409645.1 uncultured bacterium
TTGAAAATCGATTTTTTCAATCTGATTTTCAAAAACTATTTTTTTCAGAGGTCTCTAGTTGTAAAGATACAGATGACAAAACCACGAGGGACAGCCACCGAAAGAAGACACTAAGAGACAAAAGGGCGAAATAGAAAAAGGGCGGCTTGCGGCCGCCCTTTTTTTGCGTTGTGATGTGTTGTAACTATTGTTTCAGTGCCGCGGGTACGGGTGCGCCTTCCTTTTCAAGTTGTTCGATCAGCGCCTGTTTTTTCGCCGCGCATGTTCCGGGGTCGCCTTTGCAAGACTTCATTACATCGGCGGCCTTCTTCTTCCATTCCTGCTTTTTCGCTTTGCAGTCGGCGGAGTTAGAGTCGCACCATTTCTTGAACTCAAGCCGCTTCTGCTGTGCCTGCGCCCTCTGTGCATTGCACTCGTCCGGGTTGTTCTTGCACCACTGCCTGCGATCCTGAACTTGTTTTTTCAACTGTTTGCACTGTTGCGGGTTCTGTTTGCAGCGCTGTTTCAACATCTGCAACTTCTGACCATTCCCGGCATTACCTTTTTTTCCGGCCTTGCCGCCTTTGCCGGGGTTGACGTTTTTGCATTCGTCTGGGTTCTGGATGCACCATGCCTCGATCTTATCCTTATGCGCTTTAGCAAGCGATCTCATTTCCTCTCTCTTGCTCTTGCAGTCGCTCGACTTCTCCGCGCATAGCCGCTGCACTTCTTCCCGTTTCAGGCGCATCTCTTCTCTCTGCCGGTTGCACTCGTCGGTGTTCTGCCGGCACCACGCCTGAAGCGCCATCCCTTGTCCGCCGCCTTTTCCGCGCGGGCCAAGCTGGAAGCCCATGCCTTTTCCTTTCGCCAACGCCATGCCGCTGAAGCTTACGGCTGCCACCAACAGCGCCGCCACGGCAACTTTTCTGACTCTCGATTTTTCAATCTTCATGCTTTTGGTCTCCCTTCCAAGGTTTCATTCCATGAGACGCGGTGAAGCCGGTTTTGGTTAATTGATGGTAAAAAAATTTTGATGTTGCCCCAAAGTTATAGGACAAATAAATGAAACAATGGGTCAGGCCATGAATTGTGAATTGAGCTTCCGGATGTATCGATAACTACTCTTGCCACATACGCCTATGTGAGACGACAATTATTTCCTGATACAGCTCAATTCCCAATTCACGGCCTGACCCAAAAGTACCTTATCAAATTTTTGGAAGGGACAAGCACCGATTCGTATTCGGCAAGAAAAGGCGCGCCCGCCCGCATTGACTCTTTTTAGTCTCCTCGGCGTCTTCGCTGTATCAGTCGATCTCGACGAGTTCGTACTTCCGTGAGCCGAGGCCGAGCGTCTGCGCGTATTCGAGCTGCGCGCTCCAGTCAACATTCTTGTAGAGGGCGCGGAACTTGTCCTTCGAGTTGGCGTCCGCGCCGAGTTTGGAGGCCGGGTTGCCGGGCGCGCGGTTCACGAGGTCCACCGACGCCTGATCCGCCGCCACCGGGTCCTTCGACACGACGATCCCGATGTCGGCCACGATCGGCACGTCGCTGAAATCGCAGCAGTCGCAGTCCGGCGTGACGTTCGTGATAATGTTGAAGAAAGCGCACTTGCCCTGTTTCTCCTGAATGACCGCGAGGTTGTACTCCGCCATTTTCTCCATCATCACGCGCGCGTCCGATTTCCAGTTGACGGCGATTGCCTCGTAGCGGCAGGCGACGGTGCATTCGGCGCAGCCGATGCAGCGGGAGGGGTCGATGGCCGCCTTTTTCTCCGCCGTCATCGAGATCGCGTTCTCCGGGCATTTGCCGACGCACGTCCGGCAGCCGGTGCATTTCTTCGCCGTCACCTTCGGCTTGACGTCCGAGTGCTGGTTCTGCTTACCGCTCGGCGCGGCGCAGCCCATGCCGACATTTTTCAGCGTGCCGCCAAAGCCGGTGCCGATGTGGCCCTTGAAGTGGGAGACCGCGATCAGCGAGTTTGCCCGGTGGATTCCGGAGGCGATTTTGCACGATTTGAAGTAGCGGCCTTTGATCGGCACAACCGCGTAGTCGTCGCCGAATAGGCCGTCCGCGACGATCACGGGCGCCCCGATAACGGCGGGGGTGAACCCGTTTCCGTAGGCGGTCATCAGGTTGTCGTAAGCGTTCTTGCGCGAACCGGCGTAGAGAGTGTTGGCGTCGGTTACGAATGGAAGTCCGCCCGCGGCCTCGATCTCCCGCACGAGTGTGCGGATAAGCGGCGGCTGCACGTAAGCAAGGTTGCCCTTTTCGCCCCAGTGGAGTTTGATCGCCACGAGGTCTTTCTTCGAGATCGCATCCGCCACCCCGGCTGCCCGGAACAGCTTTATGAGTTTGTCGTGCATGTTGTTTCCGAATCTTGTTCTCGAACTTGAGAAGTAAACCTTGCTCTCCATTGGCGTCACCTCGAACCGAATGATGTCAATTATATTAGTGTCGAAAACGTGCGGCGTCAAAGGCGCGGGCGTCAAAAAGCTATATATATTGATACTATATATCATATATATCAATTTAAATCGCTTTTGAGCGACTGGCGCGGCATCGAAAACGTGACGCTCATCACACGGAGAGGCCGCACCCGATTATATGTCGTGCTCATAGTTATGATGCGCGAAAATAAGATGTTATTGCTGTTATTTTAGTAAAATTGCTTGTTATAAAGGATTAAGCGTTAAATAATAGTTATTTATTTATAATGCTCTTAATATATTGCAAAATCATGGTCTGCAACGCGTTTAAAATTTTAAATTTATGTGGACAAACAACCCTTTGTGGTATAATAGCGTATTCGATTTTTAGTGACTTAAGGTTATGAAAAATCGGTGGTATTGAAGGGAAGACCGGTCAACATCAGAGAGGACAAGCCGGGATGGATAAATTCAGCATAGGCAAGGGCGGCAAGACGCCCAAGCAGCCGCCCGCTGCACCGCAGCAAAAGGAAAACGGACAGTCACCCGCGGATCGTGCGGGGAAAAGACTTTTCAGCAGCAAGGCAAAAGCGCCGAAGGCAGACAAGGCCCCGAAAACCGCGAAGGCGGGCGGCGGCCTCTTCAGCAAAAAGGCGCCGAAAGCCGACGCGGCACAACCGGCGGCCCAGCCGAAACCCGGCGCAGCACAGGCGAAACCGGCTGCGGCGATGAAAACCGCCGGCAAACCCGCAAAAGCAGCGGCGGGCGGAGCGGCGGCCGGCTCCAACAAATCGAAAATTATCCTTTTATCCATATTAGGTGAGGTGCTCGTCGGCGCGGTTGCGTTCACGTTGATGAACAGCGGCAGCAGCAGACAGCCGGTAGGTGTGAACCCGAACATGCGCAGGCCGATGACCGGCCCGGCGGTGCCCGGCGCGCGTGGACCGAACATCCCCGGGCGGAATCAGGTTCGCGGTCCGAACATTCCTCCTCGGACGCAGGGACAGCCCGGCGTCGGGATGAACCGACAGCAGGCGTCGAGACCCGCTCCCGGGCAGAAACAGACGATACCGGAACTTCCGAAAAAACAGCAGCAGCCTGTGGCGGCGGCGAAAAAAGAAGCGCCGGCGGAACAGATTGAGACTCCGCAGCGGAAGCCGATTCTAAGTCCGGCGGCGAGGAAGAACATACGTCAGCAGGCAAGAGCGCAGCAGCCCGAGCAGAGAAGGCCGCAGATTCCGCAGACGGCGAAACCGGCAGTGCAGAAAAGGCCAAAAGTCGCGCCTGTGGCGGCAGCGCCGAAGGCTAAGCCCGTTGTGAAGCAGACACCGAAACCCGCCCCGAAACCGGCGGCGGTGAGTTCGAAACCGGCAGCCAAGCCGGCGGTTGCAGTGGCCCCGGCGAAAAAGCCGGTTACAAAACCAGCGACGAAGAAAACCACATATCCGTCGGTTGCCTCCAAGAAAGTGCAGCCGAAAACGGAATCGGTATATATCGGCAGACAGAGCAGCGACCGGATAGCCGAAAGTTACTCGGCTCCGGCGGCGAAGACATCCACAAAATCAAAAGCGCCGGCGACTGTGCAGATATCGGCGCTGCCGTACAAAGGCTCGAAAAACACAGGCAAAACATACGCCCACACTTCGTCGGGCGACCTTTACAGTTGGCCGGGCGGGCAGTCGAAGGGCAGCAGCAAGACGCTGTTTCAGGAACAGGCCGAACCGGAAGTTGTAGTGCAGAAGCAGGAACGCGAGAAAATGATGGACGAATTCGCGTCCGTCAAAAAACTATATATGGTACTAATAAAAGAGTCCGCTGACCCGGAGGAGCTGCGCGATTACGGAAGAAGGATGCCGTACACGACGCCGCCCCCGGAGATCAAGCAGACAATGAGCCACGGCAGACAGGTTTACTGGCTGACCGTAGGCCACTACACGACGGCGGACAAGGCGTATAACAAAGCTCAGGAACTTAAATCCATGGGCGTTGAGACGACCGTCGTGTCAGAGAAGATTTACTATTAGAAAAATCCCGCCGGCCCTGAAGTAGAGAGCCTTTTTTCCGAGCGGGAACAGGGGAGCCATGGATAGCTATGAAAACAGCCGCGACTGTTGTATTGGTCATTGCGCTAATATCGTTTCTGCATAAGGACCACAAGCATGACAAAAAGGCGGAAGTGTTCTCAAAACCGCCGATCACGTATCAAGAGGGAAGCACCGGCGGGCAGCCAGCGGTGCTCTACCCCGAGCAGCAGCCGACCCAGCCGCCCGTCCAGTACACCGGCAACGACGAGCGCGCGAAACAGCAGATAATCGCATTCGCGAAATCCGCATACAAAAGCCTCGCAATCTCGGACAGCACGCTGGATGAAGTCGCGGGGAAAATCGTGCAGTACGCCACCATGTACGGGATCGACTACGCGCTCGCCGCCGCGCTCGTGGCACGCGAATCGCGCTTCAACCCGAACGCCACATCGCCGCACGGCGCGCAGGGCCTCTGCCAGCTCATTCCGTCAACCGCGCAGACGCTCGGTGTCACAAGCCCGTATGACATCGACCAGAACCTCAACGGCGGCTTCAAGTATTTCAGGTCGTTGCTCGACAGGTACAGCGACCGCGCGGATCAGATCGACCTCGCGCTGGCGTCCTACCTGCTCGGCCCGAAAGCAGTCACCCCGGGCGGCCTTAGCGAAAAAACGCAGGGCTACGTCAACGACATACTCGCCGCGCGCGACCAGATCGCCTCGAAATAAATTAACCCGAAAAACCGCATCCAAAAAGCGGGCCGCAACGCCCGCTTTTTTGCTTTGGCGGAATACGAAAAAGAATAGGATTCACCACAAAGACACGAAGACACAAAGGGAAAGGAGAGGTTGCACGCTGACGCGTGCTCAATGCAAAAATATCGAAGGCTGAAATAAATACAGCAAAAAGGAAAGTTGAATCCGAGCCGCGCGCGCAAGCAGGCGGTCACGTTTTGGTCGTTAAAGAATGTATAATTCTGGAGTCGTTGCTGAAGAAGCTGTTTTGAAAAATCACCACAAAGACACGAAGACACAAAGGGAAAGGAGAGGTTGCACGCTGACGCGTGCTCAATGCAAAAGAGTCCACAGGCACCGCGCAACCTGTTTTATGTCGCGCGCGTGAGCGCGCGATGTGATTTTCTTTGTGTCTTCGTGTCTTGGTGGTAAATATTTGAAGGCAGTTTTTTCGGCCGGTATTCGATCAGCTTAAATTATGATTGCCGCATGTTGAAGGCGCGGTTTTACGCGAATTTACGCATGGCGGCGAGGTAGTCGCGGTTGCGTTCGAGGTAGAACGAGAGGGCGCGGGCGAAGTTCTTGCCGACAATGCCGTCGATGAAAAGCTGGCTGATCTCGCGGTTGCGTTCGAGCACGTTCTGAGTGCGGATTAGAATTCTTCGCTCGTCCCAAGACATGTTGCGCATGATGATTCTGAGTGCGCTGCGGGCGCGCGGCCGGTACATCCAGAAGTAGAGCAGGTCGAGCGCGATGATGATGATGATGTTTTCGAGTTCGCACGACTCCTCTTTCATGGCGCAGAGGAATTCCTTCGGGCGTTCGAGGAGGTCGAGCAGGTCCATTTCCGGGAAGACGAGTTCGAGCTTGGTGTATGTTTCGAAGAGTTGTTTGAGCTTGTCTTCGTAGTCCCAGATGGCGATCTGGATATTTGTGTTGCGGTCCGCGGCGCCTTCGATGAATGCGGCGACCCAGTCCGACGAGAATTTCGAAATGATGGTGGCCCACATCTGAAGCATGGCTTCGTAGCCGACAACGCCTTTGAGTCGGAAGATTTCGGCGATCGCGAAGTTGATGGCGATGGCAAGCGGGATCGAGAGCACGGTGCGGAACATGTTGCCGATGATGGCTTCTTTCTGGAGACCCCGGAAGTAGTTATGGCTCGAAATGTAGAGTCCGTTCGAGAGGGCGATGAATGTGTAGAGCAGCACCGGGTTTGTCGTTGTGTTTATGTGGAATGTATTGTTGAGAATTACTGATTTGACGAGCCAGTCCAGAAGCGGGACGGAAAAGCCGGTGTAGAAGAGGGAGTCCGCGATGCGGCCCCAGCGGACATAGTCGCGCCAGCTCAGGAGTTGCGATTGGCGAATGCCGCCGCCGCCGACGACGGACTGGAGCACGTTGCGGGCTGCGGTGATGCCGAGCCAGATGAAGGCGCCGAAGTTGGCGAGGAAGAACCAGTCCTTCGTTAGTTTGAAAGTGATGTAGGCGACGGTGAAGCCGATGAGCACCTTGATCGCGTTTTTGGTTCCGGTATTTAGGTTTTTAAGCGACCGGCCGAGCGAGCGGCCGCAGTTGTCGCGTTGTTTGTTGTTTTTTGGCGCGAGTTCGAGCCCGTTGCCGTTCCATTCGAGGACGCCGCCAAGCGTGACGAGATTGCCGCGCGCTTCGAGATCGGTTGTGTCGTAATCGACGAGCCAGTCCTTCTGCAGGTGGTAGCCGAGCCTGCGTATGACGGGTATGCGGCGGATGAATCTGTAGATCGAGTTGTAAACGCCGCTGAAACTTGCGCGCGGGATGTACGTTCCTCGGAGCCGCTCGGTCACGTTGATAGGCACCGTTTCGTACGAGGACGACTGCGACTTTGAGGCCTTCGATATTTCCTTCTGGGAGCGTTTCGGGAGCGTTTCCTTGATGACGAGCCCCATGCCGTGTGTCCTGTGTGTGCGGCCCGCGGAGTCGCTTCCGATGTGGATGTCGAGCGGGCGGCCTTTGTGGTACGACTGGAACACGGCCATGTTGCGTAGGATGGTTTTGAATTTCTCCGCTCGTTCGGCCGAGTCTGGCGACGCCGGCGCTTCGATCAGGTCAATATATGATTTGATTATCTGTTTCAGCTTCACGACATTGCCGTTGTTGATGACGCGGCGCAGGTCGTTGATCTCGGCGTAGCCGGTCTGCTTGCCGCTGGAGAAGTCTTTCAGGTTGTATATTTCGAGGTGCGTGACCATGCCGTCGCAGTCGTAGAGAAGTTCGAGCACGTCGAGCGGCGAGAGGTCGCTGAGGTTGAGCGTGATCCTGTAGCCGGACGGAAGCGAATGGAGCCGGTCCATGAGTTCGCGCGGCGCGAGGCGGAGCATATCCGGGACGTCCGGACCGTCGTGCGGGATATTCGGGTCGAGAAGGGTGGGGTTCGCGGTCGGGCGCAGGTAACGCTCGACAATCTCGCGCGGGTCGAGCGCGTTCATCTGCTCGACCAGTTTCGCCGCCTCGGCTTTCTGCTGCTCGTTCATGCCCTTGATGTGCTCGCGAAGCTCTTCAGTGCGCCGTTCGAGTTCGGGAAGAAGTTTGGTGTGGATGAACTCGGCGAGGTGGAGAAGCGACGCTTGCCCTACGCCGACGAACGATATGAAGTCCTCCCGGCAGAGCTGCGTGAGTTTCAGCCCGAACAGCGCGTTCAGCTCGCGCCTGTGAATCAGGTTGTACTGGTCGAGCAGGTCTAACACGTGCTGCTGTTTGTAGGTGGAAACCTTTGCGCTCTCTTCGAGAAACGCTTTCACTTTGCTGTCGTTGAGGAAGTCGATGAAGTCCTGAGCGTCGGAGAACCCGCGCGGTGTCCAGATGAAGTGGACATATCTGTTTCTGAAACGAGCGGGGAATTCGATGCCGACGCGGACGTTGATGCCCATGATTTCGGCGGCCTGAAGAAGCTCTTCGGCGGCTTCCGGCCGGACGTAGTTGTAATAGATGACCGTGAGGTTGCGGATGCCCTTGATCCACGCGTCCATGATTAGGTGCGTGGGCGATTTGCGGCCTTTCGTGCTGGAGTCGTGGACGTGGTGGTCGAACGCAACCTGATTCCACTCTTCCGGCATTTCGAGCAGGTGGTATCTGCGGAGCAGCGAGCGGATGATGCGCGGCTTTCCTGCGGACGCGGCGCGAAAGTCGTGGGCGAGCTCGATGTGCTCTTCCGGCGTGCCGCCTTCGCGCAGCAGGTCCTTCATTATCTGGAGCAGCACGCGGGCAGTGTTGCGGCGCAGCACCCGCTGGCCGCCGAATAGAACTTCGTCGCGGAGTGAGCGGAGCGCGCCGATGCGCTCGGTGGCCGCGCCGAATTCGAGCGTGTTGAGGAGGTGGACCGCGGCGTACGCGATGCGCAGGTCTTTATATGCCGCCATCTCCTTGATCCCGTGCGGGTGCAGATAAGGCACCAGCAGGTTTTTCATGTCTTTGTGCGATTTGTCGCGGTTGAGGATGTCGTTGACGATTGTCAGCAGATCGTAGTCCTGCTGGTCGAACAGGAGGCGGGGTTTTTTACCGACAATAGTAAAACTCTTGCGCGCGCGCTGCGCGCCGTTGACGCGTTCTTTTTCCTGCCCGTTTGTTTTCATCTATATGTATATGCAAAATCGGGCCACGTGGCATCCTCCCCATCCGCGGCCTTGTAGTTCCCGCATTGTCAAATGCGGGGTATGTCTTCTGTTATTAATATCCACAGAAGACACGTAAAGTTAGAATAATGTTAGGAAAAAATATAGAAAAATCAATGAATAATGTAATAATTCATGGGGATTCCCTCCGAATAATGGTCGAATAACGGTTGAACATGATAATAAAGAAGATGGGGTTGCTTGTTGCTTAAAAGAGAGACAGGCGCGGCAAAACGCGCAGCCACGTATGGAACCCGCTCTTCAACTAAATTGATTTCAGAGCGTTTTTAGCCGGAAATCCGTTTCATCGTTACATATTTTTGAGGGAATAAAGCATAATAACGTCTATAGGAGTTCGTTGATTTGCGTGTAAAGCCGGATTCATATAATCAATGCGGCATACACGGCGCGCTTGCAAAAGCGTATCCGCGGTATATTATTTTATCGCTCGTTATCGGACTTATAGGAGTTACTACAATGACTACTTCTTTCGCGAATGACGAAACGGCGTCGAATCCGGCAATCGCCAAGGCGACGGAAAGCGTGCAGGCCGCCGCGCCCGTGGCCGCCGCGGATCCAGACCGTCCGGTCTGGCATTTCCGGCCCGCCGCGCAATGGATGAACGACCCGAACGGCACCATCTATTTCGACGGCTGGTATCATGTTTTCTACCAGTACAATCCGTACGGCGACGGCTGGGGCCACATGCACTGGGGGCACACCCGCAGCCGTGACCTCGTCCACTGGGAACTTCTTCCGGTCGCCCTCTGGCCGTCGGAGGAAAAAGGCGAGGAGCACTGCTACTCCGGAACAGTCGCGATCAACAGCGACGGCCGGCCGACAGCTTTGTACACGAGCGTCGGCTTCAAGAATGTGCGCTCCGAGTTTGAACAGTGGGCGGCGCTCGGCGACGACGATTTGACGGTTTGGGAGAAGCACCCGGCCAATCCGATTCTTACTCTTGAAACTCACGGCGGTCCGAAATTGGGGCCGGAGTGGCGTGACCCGTTCATTTTCAGCGAGGCAGGGCGCACGTTCCTTCTCCTCGGCGCGGACACAGAGTCGCACACGGATGTCCTGCTCTATGAAGCAGCGGACGGCACGCTCACAAAATGGGAATACAAAAAGGTTCTCTTCCGTCAGTCGAAACCGTTCACCATATTTCTCGAATGCCCGAATTTTTTCAAGCTCGGCGACAAGTGGGTGCTCGCGGTTTCCCCGTACAGAGCGGTCGAATATTACGTCGGCACGTTCGACATTAACACGCTCGAATTCAAACAGGAACGGCACGGACGAATCGACGAATCGCCGGACTTCTACGCGACAAACATAGCAATCGACGAAAAAGGGCGGCGTGTGCTGTTCGGCTGGGTTCGCGGGTTCAAGCAGAAAAAAGGATGGAACGGCTGCCTCGCTTTGCCTCGCATACCGTCGATCGGGCCGGACGGATATCTAAGGATGTCGCCCGCGCCGGAAATCCGGTCGCTTCGCGGCGACCACACCGGCGCGGCCGGAATCTCACTCGAAAACGGAGGACACGTCATCGACGGCGCGCTCGGCGACACACTCGAAGTCCTTGCCGAGTTCACGCCGGGCGATGCTGTTGCCTACGGGTTGAAAGTCAGGCGCTCGGACGACGGCTCGCAGGGTATTCCCATCCGGATCGAAAAGAACTCAGTCAGCGTTGGCGGAAAGAAGTACGCTTTCGAGCACGAGAGCGGAAAATCGCTGACTCTCAACGTCTTCATCGACAAATCGTTGGTTGAGGTCTTCATCGACGGCGGCCGAGTGTGTGTTACCCGTGTAATATACTCGCGCCCGAGCGATCTCGGCGTCGAGGTATTTGCGGAGGGCGGCAGCACCCGCGTGGATTCGATTGATGTGTGGACGCTCAAACCTGTCTGGTGAACGCTCGCCGCAGAATCTTCAGCAATGCAAACCCGACCTCGCGACGCCCGCGGATTAGCAAATCCCACGGCGAATGTGGTTGTCGGACAATAGTGATTTCGACGAAAAAACAGGGTCAGCTCAGCCTTTAAAAGTAAGGCTAAAACCCGGCCAGAAGTCGGGCAGTTCGGGATATTTCGTTTTATACCAGCGGCCGCTCTTGCCGACGAGCCGCACGCGGCGCACCGCGTAGATGTCTTCGAGCGGATTGCCGGCGATGATGGAGACGTCGGCGAACTTGCCGGGCGCGATCGTTCCGAGCGAGTTGTCTCTTCGGAGCAATTTCGCCGCATTGATCGTTGCCGCGCGGATGGCGTCGATCTTGCTCAGGCCGACGTGGTTCAGGCGGACGATCTCGTCCGTCATCTCGCCGGGCCACGCGACGACCGCGCCGAGGTCGGTCCCGGCCGCCATCGGCACACCCGCTTTGTACATCTTTGCAACCGAGCGTTGGACGCCCGCGAAGTTTTTCCTGTTCGCGCGCCAGAATCCGAACGACGCATCGTATTTCTCTTTTTTGAAATCGAGCCACGTGCTCGATATCCAATGGAGGTGCTTGCGCGCGTTTTCGTGGAACATCTCGCGCGCGCGGTCGGTTTCGAGAAATCCGAGTTTCTCCTCGAATCTCGCCATCCCGTCCGAGACGGAGAGCGTCGGGACGATTTTGATCCCGCTTTTCTTTAGCTTTTCGATCTGCTCGTCGGTGATTTCTTTATCGAATATCACATGCTCGAGCGAATCGATGTCGAACTCGATCAGATGGTCGAAGTCGGACGACCAGTTATGATGGACGCTGACTATTAGGCCGAGCTCGTGCGCCGTTTTGCAGACTGCACGGAGCGATTCGTCGGAGATCGTCGGCATCCGGTCCTTGACGCCGAAATCGCGGAAGAAACTCGTGTAGCCGACTTTGATGTGGTCCGCGCCCATCCGCTTGAGGTAGCGGACATAGCGGTCGGCTTCCTCGGGTGTATTGACGTGCATCTTCGGCTGCCCCGCGATCGCCGAGAATGGGAATACAACCGGGTTAATGAATTCGGGATAGCCGCCTTTGACGCTGAGGATGGCGCCGCTCGCGGCGATGTCCGGGCCGGGCAGCGCGCCCGACTCGATTTTTTGGCGTTGCTTGTTCAAGATTTTGATCGGAGAGAGCATGTCACGCACGCAGACGACGCCCGCCGCGAGCGTATGCTCGAAATTCAGCTTCATCTGTTTGAGCGTCCACGCGCCCGGAAACAGCCCCTCCTGATACGCGAGAAACGGACTCAGAATGTGGCAGTGGCAGTCGATCAGTCCGGGAATCATCGTGAGTCCGGAGCAGTCGATTTCGTCCGCGTCGTTCGAGCCGGGTTTCACGTCGAGATCGCGCAGAAACCTGCCCTCGGTGAGCACGTTCGTCGGGCCGGAAACACGGCCTTCCGTCACATCCAGAATATTAATGTCTCTGAGTATTACCCTGTCCCTTGAAGTCGCAACCTGTGTCAGCATCCCTATCACCCTGAGGAGATTATATGGCACAGATAGAAAAGAATCAATTAATTATTTTAATATTTTTTGCACATTCTCTTAATAAAGTTAAACCGAGCCTGTATTGTAATTAAACGAGCTGATCGTCCAAACGGTGCCGGTTCTTGACTTAGCTGCAAGCCCGAAAACTCGCATTCGGCCTTATTTCACAATGGATTTTTAGTATAATTTCTTTTTGGAGAACTGTTTTTTGGGAGGGCGGCACGCATCATTCCGAATCCGGATCGTTGTCTCTTTTCGGAATGAATGCTATGTGGTCCTGCGTGTAAAGTATCTTGACAGGAATGCCGCTGCGGATCATGTCCGCCGCGTATTTGTACCGGTACGGACTTTTTACATGGAAGACATAACCGGGCAGCACGCCTTCGGGACATCCTTGTTCCTCATATCGCAAATAAGCTTTTTCCCGCTCGTGAGCGTTGATGTCGTACGCGTTCACACGCTCGTTCGTGAGGAACAGAATGCGCCACTTTATGAAGTATGTCGTCTCTATGCATTTTACGTCGTTCTGTTCGAGAAACCGCGCCACGCGGACGAGCGATTCGGGGTTCGTTTTGGTATCGCCTTCCACAATGTTGGCGTTGCTGAACATCGACACATCGCCCGCGATGACCGCGATTCCTATCAGCACGGCTATCACCGTCGCGAGCAGGTTGGTCGAGTGCCGCCGAACGCCGTAGAGCATCGCGATCGCGGCCGCCGGCGCGCCTGAAAGATAGGGTTCGAGCGGCAGCAGATACCGGGGCGAATGCCCCGCGTAGCCCGAGAAAATATTGGCGAGCAGCGTGAGCGCGAAAATCAGCGCCGGCGCGCCCGGAGTCCGCCGCCAACTGCCGATCAGCACAATCGCCGACATTACCAGCGCCGCCGCGGCGCACCATGCATACCACGGCACGGGATAGACGAAGTTATGGATGCAGTCCGGCGTGAAAAACGCGGGCAGCTCGCGCGTGAAAAGCCCGACGAACTTGTCCACCGCGGCGAGAGGCGTTTGCGGGCCTCCCGGCGCCGCAGCAGCGAAGTGCTTCAGATGCGCGAGGTTTCCCGTCGCATTCGCATAGATCAAAGGCGCCGCTCCGACGAGAAGCCCGCCGCCGAACGACGCCATCCGCCACGGGTGCAGCAGGCCGCGCCTAAGCGCCGCGACGAACACCGCAACAATATACACCGCGGCGAAATCATAGCTCCACAAGCCCAGCCCCAGCGCGACACCCATCGCCGCCGCGAGCCACAGCATCCGCCGCCACGCTGTTTCCCGGTAAGCTATCTCAAATTTCTGAAGGAGCAGCAGCGCGAGCGCTCCCAGAAAAATCGTTTCGATATAGCCGTCTGCTTTCAGGGACGACCTCAGCACCTGCACCGATACCGACGAGAGCGCGACCGCCGCGAACGCGGTTCGGCTTCCGTAAAGCCGCCGCGCGTAAACGAAAATAGTCGCCGCGATCGCTATCGAGAACAGCACGGGGATCAGATGCACCGCCCACTCGGATGGCCCGAACAGCTTGAACAGCGGGGCGGCCAGCAGCGCCTCGATCACGTGGCCGCCGCCGTAGTCCTGCCCGTAGAAAAACAGCGGCACGCCTTCGCCTTCCGTGATATGCTTTGCCATCAGGCCGACGATCGACTCGTCGGCGTCCAGACGACGGCAGACCGTCAGCATCGCCGCCACGCGAGGCGCCGCCACGATTCCCAGCAGGGCCGCCCATGTCAGCGCCGCGCCGGCGCGCTTCCGTAGCCTGACTGTGTCGATCACCATAAAGTATCGGGGGTCAGGCCGTGAATTGGGAATTGAGCAGTATCAAAACAAGGATTGTCAGTGCATATACCTGTGCGGCAAAAGCAATCCTCGTAACTTTTGGAAGTTCAATTCGCAATTCATGGCCTGACCCCAATTCCTTGACCTCAATTCCTTTCATAATAGCCGCAGCGCACTTTTCAGTAAACACACCGCCGGCGAAAAGCCTGAGAGAGTTGCCGATTTTTTCCAAAATCCTAAACAGTTGCGTGCCGATTTGATATAATTGTGAAAAAGCGCCAAGGAAAAAAGCATGAAATGTCCTGTGTGCAATGTGGGAATGATAGTAGTCGAGTATGAAGAGATCGAGCTCGACCATTGCGTGAAATGCGGCGGCGTGTGGTTTGACCGCGATGAGCTTGCATACATGCTCGAAGGCGCGGGCCTGAAACCGGAAGCGCTCGAGATAAAAGCGGCGACACGCGACGCGGAGGCGCTGAAGGGCGAAACAAAACGGCGCTGTCCGCGTTGTAGCAAGGTAATGAAGAAAGCGATTGTCGGCGGGACGGACCCGGTGGTACTGGACACCTGCGCGCGGCATGGCGGCTACTGGTTCGACAAAGGGGAACTCGGCCGGACAGTCCGCTCCGGCATCCCGGAAGGCGACTGGCGGAACGTAGGCGCATTCCTCGGGCGTTTGTTCGGACCCGAAAACGCCTGCTGAACAAAATGAAACCGTCGTTTGTCATATAAATAAAAGGAGAAACAAACCATGATGTTATTTCCGATTATCATAATCTTAGGAATAGCGCTGATCATTTTTGTGCTGTTCGGAATGTACAACGGGCTGGTGCGCATGCGCAATCAGGTGAAGAACGCATGGGCGCAGATAGACGTGCAGCTCAAGCGGCGGCACGACCTGATTCCGAACCTCGTCGAAACCGCGAAAGGCTACATGCAGCACGAGCGCGGGGTGATGGAGAACATCACTAAGTACCGCAACCTCGCGCAGTCGGCCAACGCGCAGGGCGAGCGCATCGACGCCGAGCAGCAACTCGGCGGCGCACTCATGCGTTTCTTCGCGGTCGCGGAAAACTATCCCGACCTTAAGGCGAACCAGAACTTCCTCGCGCTGCAGGAGGAGCTTTCGTCAACTGAAAATAAGATCGGATTCGCCCGGCAGTTCTATAACGATTCCGTCATGTTTTACAACACGAAGATACAGTCCGTGCCGACGAATATCATAGCCGGCATGTTCAATTTCAAAGAAGAGAAACTGTTCGAAGTCGCGGACGCCGCGGAGCGCGAAGTCCCGAAAGTCAACTTCAGTTGAGAATTGCTGTATAACGCACAAATCGTTGAGTAACACAGGCGCAAAAAAGCAGTTTTGCGCCTTTTTTAATCCCATCGCAAAGAACCACTTGAGAAAACATTGCCTGTGGCCGGATTGGGCATTCCATCCGTCATCGAAATGCTGATTTTTTTAACAATAACCGCAACAGTTTTGCTCCCCGATCAAACAAAATCCGGTGTACTTGACAAAGCCGGGCAAATGCCGTATATTTTTGGACTGATATGTCAGTCCAAAACGGGAATGACAAAAAAAGCAAGACGCGAAGCCGATTTCTTGAGGCGGCGAGGAGGATTTTCGCTCAAAAAGGCTTTCAGGCCACCAACGTCTCCGACATCGTTTCGGAGGTGGAATCGGGGCAGGGCACTTTCTATTATCACTTTAAAGATAAGCAGGAAATATTCGATGTCCTGATGCTCGATTTCATCAGTCGGCTGGCGATAGCGGTGACGAAGACCTCGACAGCGGCCGACGGGCGGTATCCTCTCGCGCTCGCGAACCGGGAGCTCGCGCTGGAAAACGCCCGCGCGTTCGCGGCGGTCTTCATCGAAAACATGGATCTTGCGGAGGTATATTTCCGCGAGTCGAAGTTCACGGGCGGCGCGGTGGCGGAGGCGATCGAGCGGTTCTACAGTCTGATGTACTATCACGTCGAGCAGGGGCTTGAGGAAGGTATGCAGGCTGGGGTCGTTAGGGAGAATCTCGACCCATTCTGTGCGGCGAGGTGTTTCGTGGGGGCGGCGGAAAGGCTGATCTACGACACGATACGTTCAGGGCGCGAAATCAAGCTCGATGAACTTGCCGAACAGATAATAGATTTTCAGTCGTACGGCATCCTGAAGGGGGCGCCGGAGGCGAAAACATAAGCGTTACGACACAAGAGAGAGGTGCTTTATGGCAAAACTGGCGATCAACGGCGGCGGCAAGGTTGTACCGGAGGGGGTGCACACTCTCTGGCCCATAATAACGGATGACGATAAGAAGCAGGTTATGGAGAGTCTGGATTCGCAGATACTCACGGGGCCGTACGGCCCGCAGCTTCGGGGCGCTGAAACCGAGTTCGCGGAATTCGTCGGCGTGAAATACTGTCTGATGACGAATGCGGGCACGTCCGCGCTGCACATTGCGGTGGCGGCGGGCGGCATCGGGCCGGGAGACGAGGTTATCGTGCCTTCGTTCACGTTCCTCGCGTCGGCGCTTTCCGTGCTCCACCAGAACGCGGTGCCGGTGTTCGTCGATATCGACCCGGTGACGTTCAATATCGACCCGGCGAAGATCGAGGCGAAGATCAACAAGCGCACGAAGGCGATCATCGTCGTGCACCTGCACGGCCTCTGCGCGGACATGGACCCGATCCTCGCGATCGCAAAGAAGCACAACCTTCTCGTGATCGAGGACTGTGCGCAGTCGCACGGCGCGCTCTACAAGGGACGCCCCGCGGGCTCGATGGGCGACATGGCGTTCTTCAGCGTGCAGGCGAGCAAGAATCTCCCCTGCGGCGAGGGCGGCTTCTTCGTCACGAACAACAGGGATTTCGCGCAGATCGCGGACAATGTCCGCCTCTTCGGGCAGAACTCGTCGTTTGACGATGAGCGCCTGATCGACGTGAGCACGCCGCTCGACCGCAACCGCGGCTTCGAGTCGATGTTCGTCGGCTGGCAGTATCTGCCCGGCGAGCTTCCCGCGGCGCTCACCCGCTCGCAGCTCAGGCGGCTGAACGGCTACAACGACAACTCGCGCGGCAACAGCGAATACCTGACCGAGAATCTTAAGGACGTGAAAGGGCTCGCGACGCCGGTGGAACCGGAAGGCCGCAAGCACGTTTACCACAAGTACCGGCTGCGCCTCGACGCGAAGGCGGCGGGTGTGGATGCGGCGCCGAAAGTTTTCCGTGACAAAGTTCTCGCGGCGATTCAGGCGGAGGGCGTTGCGTCGTGCCTGTGGGAAACGCTTCCGGTTCCGGCGCAGAAGAACTTCAAGGAGCACGTCGGCTACGGAAGAAACTGCCCGTGGTCGTGCCCGCTCCGGGACGAACCAGCGCCGCTCACCGACCCGGCGGACTACGCGGTTGCTCAGGCGCTGCTCGATTCGTCGATGGTTCTCGGGCACCATTCGTTCCCGATCATCGCGCAGAAGCTCGAAGTGATGAAATATTACGCCGAGGCAGTGCGGAAAGTTTTCGATAATCTGTCGGAGATTTTCTGAGCGGGATAGCTTAATAAGCGGAAACAAAAACAGGCGGCACGGAAACACGCCGCCTGTTTTTTATTGGTGCAGAATACCGGTTTGTTTTTTTATCTAATTTATACGCATCTTGCAGGTCGCTAACTCCCGGAGTTAAGTTGAATAAAAATAAAATGTTACGTGACCGATTGTCGCCGCGCGCGGCTCGGATTCGCTTCGCTCATTTTAAAGCATGAAAGATTTGTGTGTTTAACAGAGCCGCGCGCGTAAGCAAGCGGTCACGTTGAAGAATTGATTAACAAAACAATAAAATGCCGGAAAATCAGTGCCTGACAACGCGTTTTATGTAGCGCCTGTACCGAACTTAAGTCACGCCGTTTTGAGGTCGGATGTGCAGTTAGGGCATCTCACGGCTTTCAGTGGCACCTGCGAGATGCAGAACGGGCATTCCTTCGTCGTGGGCGCCTCCTCGGGCGGTTTCTTTTTGAAGCGGTTGACCTGTTTCACGATCAGGAAAATCACGAACGCCACAATGACGAAATCGATCACGGTGTTGAAGAACAATCCGTAATTGATGGTGGGCGCTCCAGCGGCCTGCGCCTCTTTCAGCGTTTTGAAACCGCCGTCGCCGAGCGTAATAAAAAGGTTTGTGAAATCAACCTTGCCGAGCAGCTTGCCGATGGGCGGCATTATGATGTCGCTCACCAGAGAAGTGATTATCTTCCCGAACGCCGCGCCGATTATGATGCCGATCGCCATATCCAGAACGTTCCCGCGCATGGCGAATTCCTTGAATTCCTTCAGCATGTTTCACCTCCGAAAAAATGCATAATGAAATTATACAATAAATGGATCATGTCCGCTTCACAAAATATTTGAGTACGGCGATTTATCGCCGTTTTAGATATGCCCGGAATTAATTCCCGACAACGACCGCTAAAAACAGCACCGCGTCACTTCGTAATCTCGAACGAGTCGATGGGCTTCCCGTCGTCTGCGATGGCTTGGAACTTCAGCTTATTGCCTTCGATGGTGACGAAGCTGAAGTGATGCACGAACTTGTACATCTCCATCTGCGGCCAGTCTTTGTACTTCGTGTCGTCGAGGCCGCCGCCCGCGCCGCCGGTGATGATGTAGTACGGTCCGTCCGGCCTCGGCCACTGCCCGCGTTCGTAATCGTGCGTGTGGCCGGAGAAAATGATGTCCACCTTGTATTTCTCGATGAGCGGAACGAGATTCGCGCGCAGGCTTGCTTCGCCGTCGTAGTAACCGCCGCTCCAGCACTGGGAGTAGGGCGGTTTGTGGAAGAGCATGAAGTGGAAAGTGGCCGCCTTGTACTCCGGCGATTCGAGTTCGCGCTTGAGCCATTCGAACTGCTCGGCGCCGGGAGCGAGTCCCGCGCAGCCGACCTCCATCTGCTGGTTCATCATAATGAAACGGCTGTTGCCGTATGTCATCGCGTAGTAATAGCCGTGTCCGTGGTCTTCCGGGAGCGCCATGTATTTCTCGAACCACGGCACCGGGTTTCCGCAGCCGAAGCCGCTGTACTCATGGTTGCCGATCGCAACGAAGAACGGCGTATTGATAATGATCCTGCGGAGCGGGTAGAAAAACTCGCGCGCCCACGCTGAGTAGTCGCTGCCGTTGCCGACCTCGTCGCCTGTGCTGAGAAGGATATTTGGCTTCAGCGGGATCATCAGATCGACGAGCGGCTCGAATATCTGCGGGTTCGACTGGTCGTCGCTGAACACGACGAACTTGAACGGGGTGTCTCGTTTTATCGAAGTTTTAAAAGTCGATTCCGGCGCGGCGAGTTTGTTCGTCACCGCGAGGTACTTGTATTCGGTCTCCGTTTCGAGTCCCTTAATGACAACTTTATGAAACTGCACGGGCGTCGGGTCGTACACCACGTTCGTCAGGCCGTCCTTGCCGTAATAGACCTCGGACGACGCCGGTACGCGCGTCTCCCACGCGATCGTGATCTCGTCCTGCTTGACGTTCTGGAGGCTCGGACCTGCGTTGAAGATCGGGTAGAGCGCGATCAGCTTGTCCACGGGCGCGAGCAGAGTTTTCATTTTTTCGAGCGCGGCTTTCGCGACCGCTGGGTCGGACGCACCCTTCAGCGCTTCCGCCTCTTTAGACACCGCGGACACCGCCTCGACGAGGTCTTTCTGTTTCGACGGGAGCTGATCGAACAGCTTCTGCGCGCTTTCGAGAAGTGTGAGCACTTCCTCGGCCGGTGCTTTGAGTCCGTCGAGCGCGGCCGCATGCACTCGCACGGAGCCGAGCCTGCCGCGGCCCGTCATCTCGGTCACTTTCACGCCGAGCGTGACCGTCTCTCCCGGTTTGATCTTTCCCGTTATGTCGAGCTCGCCGCTGCCGGAGTAGCCGCCGACGCGCTTGCCGTTCACATAGACGTCCATCGTGCTGCTGCCCTCGAACGCGAGTGAGACGGGCGAGTCGCCGAACGAATAGTTGTTTATTTTTTCCGGCATTGTGAACTGCGTGCGGAAAATGGCGCTTGTCTCTTTGCCCCATTCGTTGGGCAGTTTCACGGCGGTCAGGCCGGAGGTGTCCGCATCCGGTTTGGTCGATTTCAGGCTCGCCTTCGGATCGAACATCCAACCCTCGACGGGCGTGTAGCCGACATTTTTTAGCGCTTGAATTTTCGCACTGGCGTTCATCGCCGCGAGCACGTCTTTGTTCGTTTTGAACCCCATCTTCGATGTGCTGACGAACGGCTTCATCCTCAGCAGATCCTTAGGTGGCTCGGCCGCGCGTGTCGCGGCTCCGGCGCGCAGCAGGCCCGCGCAGATCAGTATTGTTGTGACGATTGCTTTTACCCGGATGTTCATGTTGCTTGTTCCTTTCGGTCGAGTCGGATCAAAAAAGACCGCAGACGAATTATATGCAATAGCAATTGATATGTCACATTATTTAAAGGTTGTAAAACACGAAAGTATTAAATCGGATTAGTTTCAGCGCGGTTCGGATGATTGAAGCGGGATGAATTTTCCTTGTTTCCATACGAGGGGGCCGTTTGCGAGCGCGGCGGCCAGTTCTGTCCATTCCTTGCGGGGAATCTTCTTCTCGTCGCGTCCGACGATCAGCAACTTAAAAACTCGCTTGAGTGTGTCTGTGTCCTGCCGCGATCCGGTGTCACGCGGAAAAATTACGTTAAAGTTCGTTGTGCGGTACGCGCAGTTCTCGTCGTCGTTCCGTTTTTTCAGCATGAATTTATAAGCGCCGCCCGCCGCCGGGTTTTCGAAGACGACGAATATGTGGTTCTCGACCATCTCGATGCTCGACGCGTACCAGCCGTTCACGCCGTCGGCGAGGATAGGATGTAAAATCCGGTTGATGCGGCCGACAAATTCGAGCGGCGCGGATTTTGTCGCGAAATCATGATAAAGGCTGCGTTCGCCCCAGTTGAAAAAGAAACCGCCGATGGCGCCTTCGAACAACATTTTGCCGTCCTTATAAACGGTGATGCCGTCCGTGCCGAAGCGGCATGAATTTCCGCGCGAGAGGGTTTCGTATATGTCGTCCGGCCCGCCTTTGCGGGTGACTTCGCTGTATCGGAACATATCGCCGTCCTGAGCGCCGTCGAGGAAGATCGCGTTATCCGGATCGAAGAAGATGAACCTGCGTGAGTTGTGTGAGGCGACCGCCTCCGCCGTGTCGCGCCCGTAAATCTTGCCAATGCCGCGGAGCGCCGCGCGCGCGACCTTCAGCGACGCCTTGCAGTTGAAGCTGCAACTGAAATGCTCGATCAGCGGAACGCCGTTGACGATGTTCAGCAGCGGATTCATCACGCCTCTTGTTTCGAACAGCATCTTTCGCGTGATGCCGCAGGTGTCGCTTCTGTCTTCGACGCTCGCGAAAAAATCGAGGCAGCAGTCGGGGTAGCCGAGCATCCGGCCGAGTTTTCGGGTGATCGATTCGCGGGCGGCGTCTTCGACGGATTCTGCGATTTGCAGGTCGAGCGCCTCGCGCGCTAAAGCCGCGTCCGCGCCTATTATCAGTGTGCGGAAATTGCCGATTTCGCTTGCCGGGATCGGTTTGCCGAACAGATCGACCCGGACGGGATTCGGGTCCACGAGCGCGACCAGTCCCGATTTTTCATAACCTGATATCACGGCTTCGCGGTCGGCCGCCGGGACGCATTCTCTTTTAATTGCTTTTCGGAAACCTTTGCGAAGCAGGTAAACGAGTACGTCGTTCACGTTGACTTCGCTGGGCGGTGTGATCACGCGGACTCCTTCGGGCACGGGCCATGCCTGCGCCTGATTGATTGAAACTATTATATCCGGTCGGATGCGAATAACGAATACGGGCGCGGAAAACAGTAGTAGTAGCCGGAGTTGGAGGTTGCGAAAACCGAGCCGCGCGCGTAAGCAAGCGGTCACGTTGAAGGATGGAATGATATAGCAATTTAATAGCCGGAAAGCCGGGCCGGCAACGCGGCGTTCACGCGGTTTATAATCGTGAAGATCGCATGATATA
>CAYPEK010000073.1:0-21825 GCA_964409645.1 uncultured bacterium
AATACTTACAGGAGCGTTAATGCCGGAGACCCAGAAAGCGAATGTCATCCGCCTCGGCCCCTTGACATCCGCGATGTAATAGAAAAGGCCGAGTCCTATCGCGCCCCAACCCGCCGCGAAAACCACGTAAGACGATGTCCAAAGTTTTTTCACAAACGGAAGGTCGAGATTCCAGAGCCAGCCGCCGAGAACAAGAACCGCGCCCGCCGCGCATATTGCCGCCGCTTTCCGCTCGCGGGATACATCCTGCCTCTTCATATATTCACCGACGAGTGTGCCGATTATCGCGAGCGCCGTCGTCGTTGCTACTGAGAGCACTCCCGGCATCCCGATCGGTTCGAAATAGTTTTCATTCATGTATCTGATGAAATTAATTTCTTCAGTGAACACACCCGCGCCGACGTTCGGAATCGGGATAAACCTGATCGCCGCCCAGTGCGCGGCAAGAAGCGCCGCCGCAGCCGCTCCCCGCCATCTGCCCGGCAGCAACATCGATACCGACGCGAAGAAATATGAAAAACCTATCAATTGGAGGACTCCGAAGTCGAACATCGGCCGCCCTGCATAGCTCGAATTTATCAGGCAGCCGAGCAGCACAAGCACCGCCGACCGCTTTAAAACTTTATAATAATCTTTAAGCAACCCTTCGCCCGCGCGTCGGCCGGCAATCGGTATCACCACTCCCGCGAGAAATATGAACCACGGAAAAATCAGGTCGGCGAAATGCAGGCCTTCCGACCACGATGCATGCGTCAGGTGCGCGGGCACCGGTGTATGCGGAGCCTTGTTGTTCACCAGAAGCATTGCGAGGATTGTGAACCCGCGAAAAGCATCTATCGACACCACACGCAGGCCTGAAAGCTTTCCCTCGCTCAGCGACAGGCCACGGCCTGCCGTGGATTTATCCCGGTTCTTTTCGCCACTAATATTATTCGCCGGAGAAACTTTACGAACTGCCTCGGTAATTCTTGTCTTTTCGATTAACATGCGCCGCCAATGTCCCTGTTCTGACCATATTAGAATAAGAAGCGCCCTCCCGATTTTCAAAGATATTTCGGAAAATGAATTATGATATTCTTGCCTGATATATTGAGCAGCCCCATAATAAAGCTGGCACTTGTTTGCCACTACTGAGCCCCGGGAATCGCGGAGAAAAAAGTGCGGGAAGAAAACACAGTTACTGTCAGAGAAAAACAGCCGCAAGACGATGAAGCGGCAGCATTTCTTGTCGCCGAAGCATTCCGGGATAAATATTCGGTATTCGCTAACAATGACTGGAATCGAGCCGTCGTGATTGCGCAGGACGAGATGAAATGGCGCGGAAAGTGCGGCAATTTCTTCGTCGCTGAAACCGGAGGCGAAATCGCGGGCGCGATCGAGATCATCGGTACGGACATTTCCGGTGTGCCGTACGCCGAGCACATGTCGATATATCTTAAGCGACTCGGTTTGCTGAACGGCCTGCGAGCTTCATTCCTTTACTCACTCCTGTCGAGAGTCGTCGCGGACAACGAAGCGTGCGTATCGAGTCTCGCGGTCGCCGGGAATGCAAGAGGCAGAGGAATCGCACGCGCGTTGCTCGCGCGGGGTGACGAATACGCGCTTGAAACGGGAAAAAAATTCATCGTTCTCTGGGTCGCCGAAGATAATGTCCGCGCGCGCGGGGTTTATGACGCGGCGGGCTACAAAGAGGCGGAAAGAAGCGCTTCCCAGCAACTAAAAAAACATTTCGGACACGAAAACTGGATTCTTATGAGAAAAGAAATTGTTTAACATGGGGTCAGGCCGTGAATTGCGAATTGAGATGAATCAGCGATACATAATTTTCAAATCTTATAAAAGGTAATGCCATCCAACTCAAAGCTTTCTCAATTCTCAATTCATGGCCTAACCCCCGGAGATAACTCAGATCTTTCCGGACTTACGAGGCTTGTTTCGCCCCGACCACGTCTCTATCAACTCCGCAAAAAGGTCCGCCCTTCTCTTCTCGCACTGGTTCGTACTGTAGGCGCGCCCGTCCTTGTACATGATGAACGGCGACGACATCATCGGAATCACATCGTCCAGAGAGAATTCAGGAAAATCCACGAGGCCCCGCTCGATTGCGAGCATGATAAAAGTCGTCAGCCGCAGAACGTCGCGGTATGAAAGCCTGTACGAGCGTGTCGCGAATTCCATCACGCGCGGAAGTATGTTCTTGAGCCGGTTCACTTCGTTCTGCTTGAAATCCGTGCGCATCCTCTCCTGCTCTGCAGCCAGCTTTGCGGCGAACGTGAAAACGTCCGACACGATCTCTTCCGCCGTGCTGCCGAAACCGACGGACGACATTACACGGAAGAAACCATGATGCTCCGGATTCTTCCCGCAGAACGACTCGATTTTCACCGCCGGATTGTCCGTATTCTCCGGCCAGAAGATCGTGCTTCCCCTGAAGAAACTGTACGGCAGGTGCATTGTGATCGACACCGTGAGGCCGGTTCCGATGTGGCTCGGCATGGTTGTGATGTATCCGAAGCGTTGCGCAAAAGCAATCTCTGCGCCGTTCTCAAGCTTGCGGAGGCCCGCGCGCACTTCATCAAGCGCGGCGAGCGGGTCGCGGGCCGGGCTCCTGTATCCGGCTGTGATGTGATCTGTGTCGTTGATCAGTACAGTGCCGCCGCCGGGACTAATGAGCGCGGAGGCAGCCGCATTCAGCCTGCGCCCGAAATAGCGCTCACCCACCGCAAGCCTTTCAAGCGGCTTCAGCGCCGACAGCGTCACCAATTCCGCCCCGGCAAGACTCTTCTTATCGAGAAATCCGAGCGCGTATTTACGGACCTGCGCGAGATGTTGTTTATCAGATTTTGAAGGGAATTTGAAATCGGCAAAATTGCGACGTATCTCGACATGCGACATCAGCCAGTCGCCCGACGACGGCAGTAACTCCCTCTTATCCATCAGCAATCCGGAAAGCGTTTCCCTCGATGCGGTCGCGATCTTCACATCCTTCTTAATCGCGATGCCGATCGCCTTCTTGCGTAGCGCGGAGGCCGTTTTGTCGAGCTTGTTATAGGCGTCCCTCAGCTTTGCCGCGCCGTCGTAGTCCTCTTTCTCTATCTTTTCCTTTATCTTGTTCTGGATCGACTGCAATTTGGATCGTTGAGCGAAGCACTTCGGCGGCTCGCCCTTATAAAATCCCGCGCCGCCCTGATCGTTCGCGCCGAGCAGCGTCAGATAGTTCGATATCAGCGACCCGAAGACAAGCGCGCACTCCTCGCAGCCGAAATAAAATTTACTCTCAAACTCGCGCAGCGACGTGCCGCACGACTGGCATTGCTCCGCGAAATCCACCGGCACCGAAAGCTCGGACGCCGAAAACAAGCCACCCGATTCGAGGCCGAAACCGTGCATCAGCGTCTCGACCCTCCTCAATGCCGCGAAAATGCCGGCCTCCTCGGCGCAGCTCTCACAGAAGCCGACTTTCGGCCCGCCGCCGCCGCTCCACGATATAAAAAATCCGGCGTCATTCTTTCCACACTTCCTGCACTTCATCCGCTTATCCTTTCCGTCCAGCTTTGTTAGTATAGTTCCCATATCCTCCGATATTCAATCAAATTCACCTGTGACATCAATCCCGTTGTGGCCTCTCCTTTGAATCATGTATAATATAAGCACAATCCGCAAAAATGAGCGTCCCATATTTGTTTTCATTGTTCAACTGTCTAACCTATAATAATGACTGTGCCTTTGAGCGCGATGAATGAGGATATGACCGGACTCGGACTTCAGATCAGGTTTCAGGGATTGCCGCTGTGGCTGCTTGTTCCCGCTGCCGCACTCGCAGTTTATGTTCTTTGGCGGTACAGGACATTTTTGCTGTCGATCGAATTCCCACGGACAACATTGGCGCTCACGTTGCGAGCGGCCGCTCTCGCCTCGGTTCTCCTCCTCGCCGCCGGGCCGGTCGTCTATCTGCGCGTGAAACTCCCCGCGCAGCTTCATGCCGCGATAGTTATCGATTCCTCACAGAGCATGCAGTTGAAAGACGGAACGGGAGTGAACCGGAGAGACCGTGCAGTTGACGCGGCGAAAAAAGTCGAAGCAGCTCTCGGAACCACCTCGCTCGTTTACAACATGTCGGACACTCTGGCGCCGATACCGACGATTGAAAAAACGACGCCTATCGGCTCGGAAACATTCCTCTCGGACGCGCCGGAAACCCTCTGCGCCGAGAGTGACGAGCCATTCAGCGACGTATTTATATTCACGGACGGCAGGGATACCTCCGGCGCGAGGCCGTCGAACAACGGCTGCGGCGCAAGAGTCCACACTATAGGAATCGGTCGCACCGGCTCCGAATACAATTCGGGCATTGCGGAAGTCCACGCGCCGGATTACGCGTTCGTTGATGAGGCCGTCGCCGTCGAAGGCAGTGCTTACACGATAGGAGCTAAGACAGGAGAACCGGTCGGCATCGAGCTTTACGAAAACGGCAAACTTACGGGACAAATGAAATCGTCGGTCGGCCGTGAGGGCGAATACAATGTTCCGTTTACGATAAAATTCACCCCTAAGAAAACCGGGCTGCATGCGCTGACGGTGCGCGTGAAACTCCCGCGGCAGGAAAAGGTCACAGAGGACAACGAGCGCACTCTTTTCGTGGACGTCGTGACGGAAAAACGCGCCGTTCTTTATATCGACTCTCCGAGATGGGAATTCCGGTTCCTCAGCGAACTTCTGAAAAGCAACGATAAATTCAAAACGGATACAGTAGTGATCGGGCCGGGCGGCACTATCGACGGCGGCGCGGTGAAAAGCGCTATAGGAAGTTCCGCCGCGCTCGATAAATACAGAATCGTTATTGTCGGCGATGCGGCGGAATACCTCAGCGGCGCCGAGAAACAGTCGCTGTTGAGCTACGTGCGAGGCGGCGGGCGTCTGGCTGCGCTCGGCGGGCGGCGCTCACTTTTCACGGCCGGCGGCGGCTGGAGCGAAGCTCTCGGCGCTATGGACGGCGGATCCGCGGCCGGCTCCCCCGAAGGTTTCGAGGTAACGCCGACGGACACCGGATGGACGACCGACATTCTTCGCCTTGCGGACGGCACCGATGAGAACCGGCGGCTCTGGAAATCGCTGCCGTTTGTACAAACATTCAACAGAACATCCGCGCCGCGCGGCTCGGTGGTGCTCGCCACACATCCGTGGGTACGCTGCCGGGGCGGCCTCTGCCCTCTCATTTATTCGTCGCCGGCAGGGAACGGTCAGATTTTCGCTGTCGCTTTCGACGGACTATGGCGCTGGAAGTTTCAGGAGAAAGAAAAAGACGCTCAGGCGTACGACAGGTTCTGGAAAAACGTGCTCGACGACATGCTCGACACCGAGCGCGAGGCGCCGCTGACACTGCGGCTGTCGGCACGTACGGCGACACCGGGCGACGAGATAACGGCATCCGCGCACGCCTCGGCGGCGTTGCTGAACAGCAAAGCCACGGCAATTCTAAGAATAGCGCCGCCCTCCGGCCAGCCATCTAAGGTCAAAATGAAGCGCGATCCCGCGCGTGCCGGCGTTTTTACAGCGAAATTCAAGCCGGCGGCGGCCGGACGTTATTCAATCACGGCGGAATACGCGGGTCGGGTCTCGGACGCGGAACCGCTTGCGGTTCAGGTTTCGCCCGCCGAATTCAAGGCGACCTCACTCAACGATGAATATCTTAAGAAAATGTCGTCCCTGAACGGAGGCTGGTACGCACCGGAAAACGGCGCGGAAAAACTCGCGCTGGAGGCTTTGAAAACACGCGGCTTCAGAACAGTGCGGGCGAAAAAAACCGCGTTCGTCTATCCGCTGATACTTGTTGCGCTTGCGGGAATACTCGCCGCGGAATGGATGATCCGGCGCAGAGGAGGCCTTTCATGAAAATGAAAAGACCGGCGGCATGGACTCTCGCGGCGGCGGCTTTGATCTCGGCGGTATTTTGCATTGCGGCTGAGAAAAAACCCGTTCAGCCCGGAGGCGACTTCTTCACAATCGCGCAGATCAGATACGGAGGCGGCGGCGACTGGTACGAAGACAGAACTGCGATAGTGCGTCTTCAGGAGCGCCTTAAAGACGAGCTTGGCCTCACACCCGCAACAGAAAGAAAAATCGTAAAGCTCACAGACGACGACTTATTTTCATACCCGATGCTGTACATAGTAGGCCACGGCAACATAGTGTTCACACCTGAGGAGGCGGCGCGGCTGCGCGCCTACCTCGAACGCGGCGGATTCCTTTTCGCGAACGACGACTACGGGATGGATGCGTCGTTCAGGCGTGAGATGAAGAAAGTGCTTCCGGAATCTCCTTTCGTCGAGTTGCCGCTCGACCATCCGATATACAAAACGCCATACCGGTTCCCGAACGGGCTGCCGAAGATACATGAACATGCGGGCGGAGCGCCACACGGTTACGGAATGTTCATCGGCAAGCGGATGGCTGTCTTTTACGACTTCAACACAGACATCGGCGACGGGCTCGAAGCGCCGGAGATACATAAAGACCCGGCGATCAAGCGCGAACAGGCGTTCCAGATGGCAGTCAACGTCATATATTACGCACTCACCCAATAATATTGAGTACGTTGGGCTCCAGTTTTATATTTTCAAACGAATTTTTCACGCATAGTTTAAATAGGAATAATTGCAATACTATAATATATATCAGTGGCAGGCGCGCTGTTGCGCTTTGTCGCCAGTATTTGAGCGTTATTATAATATTAAAACGGCTGGTATGACATCAACACAAGACCTCAGGAAAGTTGCAATTGAGCTGAACCTGCTCGATGTTGACGCGCTCATAATCGAGGCAAACGAAGCAGCGGCGATAGGACTTCACGATGAGGCGATATTAAAGCTGAATCAGGTTCTGCTGAGCCTCGAAGAGCGCTATCAGGGAGATGCTTCCTCGATACCCCTCGATGTTGTGATCCGGCGTTTCAGGGCGCTGCTCGCGCTCGGGGCGTCATGCTCCGCGGCAAACCACATAAAAAAAGCCATCCAGAATGCCATCGAGGCAAACGCGCTTGCCAAAAGCCAGCTTTCGGACTTCCCCGAGCTTTTCATAAAATCCAGTGTCGATCTCGGAATCTACTGTCTTAAAACAGGAGACGCCGACGAGGCGCGCGCGACAATAACCGCCGCGGCGAAAGCGCCACGCGGCGACGACACAGGATTCGCGCAAGCGATAGTCGCACTCGGAACTGGCAGGCTGCTGATAAGCCTTGGCAAGGCAGAGCTTTCCATCCGGGGCCTTGCCGCCGGCCTCGAAGCGATGAAAACGCCCGCCACTCTGGAACAAATTCTTCTCAAAGCGGACCTGCTTGCCGAGGTTGGAGTCGCACACAAGAAAAACGATAACACGGCCGCGGCTGCGGAGACAGTCCGCTCCGCAACCGTTTTGCTGTTCGACGAAGCAAAAAAAGCCGTCTCGGAAAGCAGGACCATCGATGCGGTCATACTACTTGCGAAACTCCGCGATCTGCACGCTGAACTTCCACCGTCCAGCGAAAATACCATAAGGCGTATCGAAACCGACCTCACTCTCGCAAAGCTGATGAACCTGCGTGGCCGATGGGATGAAGCGAACAAGATATACCTCGATATAATGGGAATTTACAAGAGCACGGGAGTGAGCTATCCGCGCGGTCTCGTGCTCGCGCGCGCCGGGATGGGCAATTACCAGATGCAGCTTAAACAATACGAGCGCGCGGACACACTACTCCAGAGTGCGGTCAAAGAAGCGGAACAGACGGGCGAGATTTACGCCCTATGTTATTCATACTACATACTCGGCCTGACCTGCTCGAAAATCGGCGACGACGAAAAAGGAATCGAACTTTTCGAGAAGTCACTCGACGGACTAAAAGAAATTCAGACGGAAGACGCGGACGAGGTTAAACACCTCACGGCGCTGGTCAACAACCAGCTCGGATACATTCAGGTCAAGAACCGCAACAACGAAGTGGCGGCGGAGTATTACCATCAGTCGATCGACCTGCTGAAAGACCTC
The DNA here is from genome assembly GCA_964409645.1 of uncultured bacterium. Lineage (GTDB taxonomy): Bacteria > UBP15 > UBA6099 > UBA6099 > UBA6099 > CAYPEK01. The sequence continues at coordinate 8,023 of CAYPEK010000073.1, forward strand.
CCGAACGATCCGGCTCTCGGAGAGGCTTACCGAATGTTGGGAGACCTGCACACCGAAACCGGCCGTATCGTGCAAGGCGAACGCGCTCTCAAGAAGTCGATGAGTATCTTCGAAAAAACGAGCGCGACGTTCGACATCGCACGCAACTACAAAAGTATCGGAATCAACTTCCTCAGCATGGGCGACCTCGACAAAGCGGCATTCTTCCTCGACGAGAGCATCAAGGTGCTCGAACGCCTCGGCATCGAGTCCGAACTGCCGATGGCGTACAGCAACAGAGCGAAAGTCTGCGTAATCAAGGAAGAATTCAAGGAAGCTGAAGCGCTTTTCACAAAAGACTTCAATATCGCAAAAAAGACCGACAACAAACACTCGCTCGCGTACTCGTATTTCCACCTCGGCCGCATAAGGAGACTGCTGAACAGGTCCCACTCGGCGGAGGACTGGCTGCAAAGGAGCCTCGCGCTCTTCAACGAAGTGAAAAACCAGACGATGGCCGCGCAGGTGATGCTCGAACTTGCGTTATGCTTCTCACTCAGAAAAGACATCAAAGGCGCGACCGACCTTTGCGCGAAAGTTCAGACAATTTATGAGAAGTGGCGGAACTCGCCCGAGCTTGCCAAACTGCTGCTCACACGCGGGATAATCCTGCGGGACGCCAAGCGCGTGCAGATGGCGCAGCGCTGCTTCGAGGACTCGCTGAGAATCCACGACAAACTCAACCAGCCGACCATCGACACCGTCGAAGCGCGCTACGAGTTCGCAATGTTCTGGCGCGATCAGGGAAAGCGCAAGGAAGCAGTCGAGCATCTCACGGCCGCCATCTCCATCGCGGAAAAACTCGGACTCGCGAAGAAAGCAAGCCGTTTCGCGTACCTGCTGAACGAGCTTGACGCGGAAGCCAGCGCGAAGATGCAGCTCTCCCGATTCATGGACAAAGAGACGGTCGAGCAGCTCTCGAAGAACGCCGGCGCGGAACAACTCACGGTCGAGAGGAAAAACCTAACTGTACTCTTCACCGACATTCGGGACTTCACATCGATTTCGGAGGCAGTGGTCAACCCCGTCGGAGCGCGACGAAAAAGCGGAGAGGAAACCGACCTGAGGGTTCTGACATCGCTGCTGAACGATTTTTATTCGACAGTGATACAAGTTGTCATGAAGCACGGCGGACTGGTGAATAAGTTTATCGGAGACGCGGCGTTGTGCATTTTCAATGTCGATGGTAAAATGGAAGATCACCCGGCGGCCGCCGTGCGTGCGGCGGCGGACCTTGTCCGCACGATCAACGAGATCAACATGATCCGCAAGATGAAGGGTGAGATGCCGATCAACATAGGTGTCGGCGTGAACACGGGAACAGTGCTCGTCGGCAACTTTGGATCGACCATGCGGCACGACTTCACCGCCATCGGGGACACCGTGAACACGGCATCTAGGATGCAGTCGATAGCAAAAGGCGGCGAGATTATAATAAGTCAGGAAGTCTATGAGGCAGTCAGCGGCCTGATCGAGGCGGAAGACCTCGGCGAAAAGCCGCTTAAAGGCAAGGGCCGGACAATCCGCCTCTGGAAAATAAAGGAAATCAAAGAATAAGCAGGGAGCAGCATCGTGGCAACAATCAACGACCTCAGAAGCGGAATGTATTTTCAGTACGGCAACGATATACTCGAAGTCATCGAGTTTCATCACGTCAAGCCCGGCAAGGGCACGGCGTTCTGCCGGCTCAAAGTTCAGAACATGCGAACGGGCTCGCAGTTCGAGGACACTTACAGGCCCAGCGAGAAAGTCGATACAATCAGGATCGACAAGAAAATCATGGAGTACCTCTATCAGGACGGCGAAGCCTACGTTTTCATGGACAACGAATCATACGAGCAGATTCACATCCCGGCGGAACAACTCGGCGATAGAATCAAGCTCATCAAACCGAACTCGACCATAAACGTGCTCATGTACGGACACGAGATAATGGGCATCGAACTGCCCTCGTTCCTCGAACTCGAAATCGTCGAGACGGAACCCGGCGAAAAAGGCAACACTGTACAGAACACGCTGAAACGCGCCAAGCTCGAAACCGGCGCCGAAGTTCAGGTTCCGCTGTTCGTCGAGCAGGGAAGCGTGATAAAGATCGACACAAGAACAATGCGGTATATAGAACGCGTCAGCAAATAAGCGTCCGCGCAAGGAGAGAAAAATGGGCGAAAATCAGGAACTCGGCAAGGTCGATATTTCCGACAATGTAATCGGCGCCATCTCAGGTGTGGCAGTAAGCGCCATAGAAGGAATCGCCGGAATGCGCGGCACGTTCATCGACGGCCTTAAACAAGCGACAACAGGCAAAAAAGACTTCGCCGCGGGCGTCGAAGTGCGGCGCGATCAGGACGGCAAAAAATTCCAGATCGAGCTTTACGTCATCGTCGATTACAACGTGAACATAATGGAAGTCGCAAACCGCGCCCAGAAAGCGGTCAAACAAAAAGTCGAAGAGATCACCAGCATCAATGTCAGCGCCGTGAACATCCACGTCTCGGACATCAGGCTGCCGGATAACCTCTTCGGAAAACCGGCGGAAGACTGATTATGAGAGCAATTTTCTCTCTGATAGGCCTTGTTTTCGACCTCATCATACTCGCACTCGCTGCGGCAGTCATGTACGTGGCCATCCAACCCTCGTTTTTTTTCGACAACATCGGAGTCGTCGATCCGTACCTCGACGACAATAAAATGAGATTGTGGATAGGCTTGGGAGCGCTGGTCTTCTTCATAATGGCGTTTCGCGGTTTTTTCCTCCTGATATTCGGCCGCAAGGAACGCCTGTTCACAATCAAGGAATCCGAGCACGGCACACTCACAATCTCACTCAACACACTTGAACAGATCGTTAAACGGATCGCATCGGCGCAGACACCCGCCGCGGACATCTCATCGATCTCGATTAATCAGTTCGATTCGGCCCTGCGTGCCAAGATAAAAATCAAACTTGAAATAAACCAGACAAACCTCGGCGAATACATCGCGAAATTCGACGGAGAAGTCCGCGAATATTTTAAAAACTCGCTCGGGATCGAAATCAGCAGGCTCGATATAGAAGCGGCAACGGAACCGGATTCCGGTGATATGCTCTGAAAGGCAAACGACAATGTTGTCAGATCAGGACAGGCAGTTTCTGACAAAACACAAAGTAAAGATACTCTCCGCACTTGCGTTCATCATTTTCGGCGTGCTTATGATGGCGGTCGGCTTCTTCAAAACAATGTTTATCGTTCTTCTCGCAATCGCCGGCTGGTTCTTCGGCAAAATTGCGGGAGACAGGGAACTGATCCGCAGATTCCTCAAAAACTATCTGGATAAGTAGGCGTTTATGTCCCGTAATAAAGCAAGAGTTGTAGCCATGCAGGCTTTGTTTCAACTAGACGACGACCCCGACTCCGTCTCGACGGTTGCGGAAGTCAGATCGGAAGAGGAAAGCCTCGACGAACGAGATATTGAATATCTCAAGTCATTAATTTCTTCCGTTTCCGCAAACAAGAATTCGATCGACTCGCAGATAGGCGGCTTCTCGATCGACTGGGACGTATCGCGGCTCGGCAAAGTCGAGCGCGCAATCCTGCGCCTCGCGATCGGCGAAATGCTCTACATCGACGACGTCCCTACGAGCGTTGCGATCAATGAAGCCGTCATGCTCGGAAAAAGATACGGCGCGGATCAAGCCTCGAAGTTCATCAATGGCATCCTCGGAAAATTCAGCCGCGAAATCCTTAAAGAATCCAAAAAGAGCGGCGAAAGAAAAAGCGACTAGTAATTAGCGGTTTCAGCGTGATTCACAATTAATTTTCCTCCCCCGCCCTTTTCATTCTCACCCCGCGTGTATATCATTGCCGATATGGACATCAACAGCGCCGACTCGAAAATTCTGTCCGTTTCGGGCGTAAACAAGCTCATCAAGCTCACGCTTGAGAACGAACCTCTCCTCTCCGAAATCCGCGTGCGCGGCGAGATATCAAACTTTACGCGCCACGCCAGCGGACACCTATACTTCTCGCTCAAGGACGCCAACGCTCAGATCAGGTCAGTGATGTTCATGCGAAACGCAGGCGCGCTGAAATTCAGACCTGAGGATGGGCTCGAAGTAATCGCCGACGGTTCCATCGGCGTTTTCGAGAAACGCGGCGAGTACCAGCTATACGTGCGGGACATGCAGCCGGCGGGCGTCGGCGCGCTATATCTACAGTTCGAAAAACTGAAACAGAAACTTCAGAAGGAAGGCCTGTTCGACCCGGACCGCAAGAAAGAAATCCCGAAATTCCCGCGCCGCATTGCTGTTGTCACTTCGCCGACCGGCGCCGCCGTACGCGACGTAATCAACATCATCACGCGCCGCTTCCCGGCAATCGACATCATAGTCGTACCGGCACTCGTGCAGGGCGCGGATGCTCCCGCAAGTATCATCGCCGCGCTTAAGAGGGCGCTCGCGTTGCCGGAGATCGACACTATTCTCCTCGTTCGCGGCGGCGGCTCGATCGAAGACCTCTGGGGGTTCAATGACGAAAACCTCGCTCGCGAAATCGCGGCTGCAAAGATTCCGATCATCTCCGGAGTCGGCCACGAAACGGATTTCACGATAGCCGATTTCGCGGCGGACCTTCGGGCGCCCACCCCTTCCGCCGCGGCTGAGATCGCCGTTCCGGACATGAATGAACTGCGCATGAAACTTGATTCCATACACGCGCACCTGCTGCGCCGCCTCACCGACCTCGCTCGATACTATCGCTCACGACTCGAAACAAGCTCGGTCAAACTCTCGACCGATCGGATACTCGATTTCATCGACCGGCGGCGCGAACTGCTCGACGACTACTCCAAAAACTCGAAAAAGAACCTGTTGCGAATGGTGGACACACACAGGCGCACGGTTTCACACCTCGAAGAAAAGCTCGCGGCAATCGACCCGCGCCGCGTACTTGCGCGCGGTTTCTCGATCTGCGAGGATCACCAGTCGGGCAAACTGATACGCTCGGTGGCGCAGATAAAACAGAGCACCGTGCTGCGGGTCACGCTGCAGGACGGCGCGATTGTAGCGAAGCCGGACCTTAAAACCAACCCGGCTCAAAAACTGCTCGATCTAGAGTAACCTTCGCAAGGAGCAAGATATGGCGAAAAAAGAGAAACCCACATCGTTCGAGAAAAACCTCGAAAAGATACAGGAGATAATTGAAGCGATAGACAGCGGCAGTCTCGGCCTCGAAGAAACAATCTCCAAATACGAGGAAGGCGGAAAACTTATCAAAGCTTGCCGCGAGATTCTCGATAAAGCCGAGCTGAAGATAACCAAACTCGCAGAGAACTCGGATAAGGAAGAGCCTTTTAATCGACCGGAATGATACGGTTTAATAGATGTGCCGTTTGCCATTATATTTTTTTTCTGTAAGGAATCCGGTCAACCCGTTATAATATATTCGTATGGAGGGAATTCTTTAATGTTGAGAAGACTCTTGATAATCAGTTTTGCCCTTTTGATAGCGATCGCGGGGCTTTCTTATGAAACCCTTTCCGCCGAGCAGAAGAAAACCGAGCAGAAACAAAAAGATAAGAAATCCGAAGAAACCTACAAGCTCAAGCTCTCCGATCCGTTTCTCGCGAAAACCATGACATACTACCTGAACATCAGGTCAGCGCTCGTGAAAGGCGACAACAGAGGCGCACGGGTGAACGCTGAGCAATTTGTTAAAGCGGCGAAAAGCACCATATCTGACAGCGATAAGGAAAAATCCGCGAAAGAAAAAGATAAGGTCGCAACGCAGACGAACATAATGAAAGCAGCAATGCCGATCGCCGACTCTCAAACCGGCATGACGGAAGCGCGCGCCGTCTTCGGCACGCTCGGCGATATGATAGTCGATTACATCAGCCGCATCGCTCCGCAGTCGGACTCCAAACAGTTGAAAGTCTATTACTGCGACATATCGAAGCATTACTGGGTCGAAACGACGGACGAAAAAATGGCGAATCCATTTTTGGGCAGGGACAATCCTGACTGCGGGGAAATCAAACCCGGAGCGCCGGAACCGACCGCACCCGGCAAAGACCCATTCCTCAAGTGCGAGCCGAAAAAGAAATAATCGACAGCACTCTCTCTAATCCCAGTTGAAACCTCGCGTTGTGTCGGATATTATTCATTCGTGATTTTACAGGCCGGTTATTTTACTGCGGAGCAAAGAAACACTATGATGCCAAGACGAAAAATCACGCCAAGAATCGCAGCGGCAGCCATTGCCGCCCTGCTGTTGTTCTCGCGAATTTCAATCGCTGGGGAGCCGAAGGTCGAGAAGGACATCCTGTTCGACGTGCAAAACGGGATCGAACTGAGGGGCGATATGTACGTGCCGGACGGCAAAGGCCCGTTCCCGGGAATCCTGTTCATCCACGGCGGCGGATTTGTCGGCGGCACCAAGAACTGGACATCGCTCGTTCCCCTCATCCGCTATTTCGTCGATCGCGGATACGCCGTGTTCAGCTCAGACTACAGGTTGCTGAAAGACAACGGTATATTCCCGAACAACATTAAAGATTCAAAATGCGCGCTCGCGTGGCTGAAGACAAACGCTGCGAAGTACAATGTCGATGCGGGCCGAATCGGTGTCATGGGTGAATCCGCCGGGGCATACCTCGCCGGGATGCTCGCGACCACAGCGGTCAATCCCGACATGAATTCCGACTGCCCGATAGCAAAGGGCGTCGATATGTCCGTCCAAGCAGGCGTGCTCTTCTACCCGCCTACGGATTTTGTATCTTTCGAAGGCGGATTCTCGCAGGTGCTGAGGATCGAACTGATGCGCATGGCCAGTCTGAAAAACAAAAAGCAGGTGCTCGAATTCGAGAAAAAATATTCTCCGCTTACCTACGTTAACAGCGCAGTGCCGCTCTTCATCTCGAACAGCGATCCGGACAGGACAGTGCCGCCTCAGCAGTCACATATCATGGTAGAGAAACTGAAGAAAGCGGGAAAAACTGTCGAGTATCTCGAAGTCACCGGCGAGGGAATGGATCACGGATTCGTGCTCTCGCAGCCGGATTGTTCGCAATCTGTTGAAGCGAAAGAAAAAGCGGCCGCATTTCTCGATTAATATGTCAAAAATACAGGCGGGAAATGAATAGTAACAACCTTACAAGATCATTCGGTAAAAACGTCAAATCTCCCGATCAGTTCAGCGATTGGCAAAAAGAAACTTTGGCGTTTTACAGAGAAACTATCGGCATCGACGAATCGCACGCGCCGCTTCCGTTGAACACGGTTATTACCGAATCCATCCGGATCGGAAGCAACGTCACGAGGCACAGAATCGAGTACAGCACAACAGACGGTCTCCGGATCCCCGCGTTTCTCTTCATCCCGGAAACGGAACAGCCTGTTCCGGCGATCATTGTTTACCACGGTCACGGGGATGGAAAAATCAACTCGGCGGAGCGAGAAGGAACAAATGAAAACGCGCTTGCTATGTATCTTGCGGAGACACTCGGCTATGTGACTCTGGCGCCGGACTCGCGTACTTTAGGCGAATTCACAATTCCCGGTTCTGCAACTCATATCGATTATTACACGAAACTCATCTCGGACAGCCGCCTCTTTATTGCGAAATTAATGGAGGACGGCTATCAGGATATGGCGCTGCTGCACTCTCTGCCGGAAGCAGACGCGGAACGGATCGGCGTGGCGGGCATCAGCATGGGAAGCTGGCGGGCGCTGAACCATAGTGCGTTGCACGAAGCAGTCCACGCAGTGGTTGTGGCCGGACTCTTCCTTCCGTGGGAATATCTATTCTCGGAAGCTCACTGCAGATGCCAGCACATCCCCGCGCTCGCCCGCGAAATGTCGGCGGAGGATTTAGCGGCGACCATATTTCCTCGTCACTTGATGATTCAATGGGGACGGGCGGATAAATACTACCGGATGTGCGCGGAGGACCTAATAGACCGTACCGCGAAAATCGCTGAATTTTTAGGAATTCCCGATCGTTTCACTGTTGACCGGCACTCGGATATGGGCCACCGGTTTTCAAATCCGGAGGTCGCAGCCTTTTTTCTGAAAAGATTCGGAGAAGGCGCGCGGCCTCCGAAATAAGCTATTGATTGCTCTTAAGCAATCAGTCTTCGCAGTTCTTCACGTTCCAGACCGTCATCGCGAGAATCAGTGCTACAAACGACGCTCCAACCCACACTATGATACACTTGTCGAAATTGTGAATTGTGGTTCCGTTAACCACAGTAGCCGTTTTCTGCAATAAATGCCCGCTTAGCCAGTCCTGAGCAGACGCGCCGATATAGCTGATAAGGCCGATGAAACCCATCGCTGCACCCGCCACTTTTCTCGGTACGAGCGATATCGCGGTCAGGCCGCCGAGATACGCAAGTGTGCCGCCGAGAGCGAATCCATACACCGCGAGGCTGACAACACTCAACCAGACCATATTCGGCGGTGCGTAGAAGAAACCAAACAGCGATATAATCTGAAATATTCCGAAAAGCAACGTCGGTTTGTGCCGGTTTGAATCGAACAGCTTGTCCGAGATAAGCCCGCAGAGTGCAGCGCCCGCAACACCCGGAATCGTGTTCACGGCGATCGTCAGCCCGGCCGCGGCTAGGCTGTAATGCCTTGTCTCCTGCAGGTACAGCATTCCCCAACTGTTTATTCCGTAACGTGTAACATAATTGAACGCACTCGCAAGACCGAGAATCCATATCGCCGGATACTTCGCGATCTGTAGCTGCATCTTCATCAGCGATACCGGTTTTTCGTCGGCTTCATCGGCCTTTTCGTCTTTGTATTCCTTAATATTGGGAAGGCCGTAAGTTTCCGGCCGGTCCGAGATCAGGAAAATCAATCCCATCGCCATAATCACACCGAGAACACCGGCGGATGTAAAACCGGCTCGCCATCCGAAATGTTTCACAATAAGCGCGAAACACACAAACGTAAAAAACTCGCCGAAACCGTGAGCGGACGACCAGTAGCCGTACAGCGTGCCGCGTTCATGCTTGCCGAACCACTGCGACATCGACACGACGCACGGCCCGGCGCCAGTCGCCTGAAACCATCCGTTGATGCCCCACAAAACGCAGAAAAGCCAGAAATATGAAGTGAAACCGACTGCGAGGTTTGCAAGCGCCGTGATGAGAAGCCCGACCGACAGAAACTTGCGGATGTTGAAACCGTCCGCGAGGACTCCGTTGAAAAACTTGCCGAACGCGTATGCGATAAGAGTAATAGAGCCGATTTTACCGAGCTGATCCGCGTTAAGCAATCCCGAATCGATCAATGGCTTTTTGACAACTGAAAAACCTAGTCGGTTGACGTAAAAAACACTGTACCCCACCAGAATCCCGATAAATACGCGGGTCCGCCTCGATTCGTACATCGCCTTAATCTTTTCAGCGGGCGCCTGAATACGCGGAGCGTCCGGACCTGTTTTGAAAAAATTCAGAATCTTTTTAATCATCGATGTCTCCTCATCCGCATTTGATGATATTCACATTCATTCGCAGTTCGTCAATGTACCTTAGAGGGAATCGGCACTTTGTGAAGCCGGCTTTGTTTGCGGCCTTCAAACATTTTTGCATTTTATCATGATATTCCCGGTACCTTCAAGTCAATATCGGATTATCGTCGGCACGCGAGTCCGTTAGCAGGCAGGACATCGGACGGCCTGTGGCGGCGCTTTATAGCAATTAACAGAATATCGGGCACAATAAAAAAGCGCCCCGTGAGGAGCGCTTTTTTGCATCATTTTTTCGATCCCGCTTAGAAATTCAACTGGAACGAGAACCTGTGTGAGTCGCCGAGGTCGTCCGACGGGATGTATGCATAATCAACCCCGTAATTTTCCTGCCTGAGCCCGAGGCCGAACGTGAAGCCGCTGCCCGCGTCATAACCGGAGTTGTAACCCGTTCTGACCGCCACAAGCTTCTGAATGGTGTACTGAAGCCCTACATGATACTCCGGGTCCTCGTGCTTAATCGTGTACAGGTCGAACGCGGCGACGAGCGGAATTTCCTTCCAGTCGTAGGCCGCGGCGAGCTTGAGCGTGAGAGGAAGCGGATCGGATTCCTGATCGAGTTTCAGTCCCGCGCCGAGGTTCAGCAACGCGGCGCCGTAATGCCAGCCGGAATCATCCGGTCTGTACGTCACGCCCGCATCCAGAGCGAAAGTATTACCTGAGTAGCTCTGAATCTTTTCCTTGATGTACTTAACCGCCACACCGTACGAAAACACTTCGTTTGCTTCCGCCGCATACGCAAATGTAAGAGCGTAGTTCGTGGGCCTGAACGTGCCGGTCGGCTCGTTCGACGCCGTGTAGCCGGTCTGCGATCCGGTATCGAGATAAACGAGGCTGCCGCCGAAAGCTTTATCGCCGGACTTTGTGACATAGGCGAAATAATCCTGCGTAATATCGAGCAGGTACTCGTTGTGCATCAACGACACCTGACTGCCCTTGACCTGCGTCATACCGGCCGGGTTGATCGTCACGGCGCTGGCATTATCCGCGATGGCCGTATAGGCGCCGCCCATGCCTTCCGCAGCCGCATTGACACCGATGTTGAGAAAAATCGCGCCGGTGTCGCCGGCCGCACGGCATACGCCGGGGATAAGAAGAATCCCCAGTAGAGCCGCGGTCATTATTTTTGAGGCTTTTCTTGCTTTCATTGAACAACCTCCCTCTTATCAGGGTTCTATATTATTATACCCCTGATCCTTGTAATAAAACAACTTTATACAAGCTTCATCCCCTGCAATGCCCTATTCCGGTTATCTGACAATCGCCAGCTTCCCGTTATACGTCCTGCTGAAAACACCGTCGTTAATGCGCAATACGTACATATAGACTCCCGAAGCAAGCTGCCTGCCACCGTTATTTTTGGCATCCCACGTGGCAAGTTCCAGCCCGGCGCCGGACGCGGAAATCGTTCCGGAATGCACCTTTCTGATCTCCTTCACAATCTTTCCGCGCAGATCATAAATCTGTACATCGACAGTAATTACCCCGCCGGTGTTATACGTGGAAGCCGGGCCTGCGTAGAACGTGATGTTTCCGTTCACGCTGCGCCACGGGTTCGGGAACGTGTGGAGATCGTCGAGGTTGAGATCGACGAAATCGCCCGGCGCGAGCAGACCGCGCATGAGCGCGTAAACGTCGTATTTCGAGAAGTGGTTGATTGCCACGGTGATCGTGTTGTTCACCGGGTCCACCGAGCCGTCGAGTTGCACCCAAGAGTTCGAGGTGCATCCGAGCGTGGCGCCGTTGCTGCAATAGTAATAGACGTAGAGTTTATTCTCGTCCATCGTCGTGTCGCCGCCGCCGGTGCATCCCGCATCCTGATTCACGTCGAGATATCCCGAATTGTCGGCATCGCAGTAGTGGAATATCATTCTGATATCCTTACTGAATACGACGCCGTCCGGGAAGAACTCGCGGGCCTCGCCCGTCGAAAGGAGCAGATCGTCCGTGCTTGCGGGCGTACCACTCGGTGCGGCTGTGTCAACCGTCAGCACGGCGTCGCTGTCCAGAGCGCCGGGCGGCACCACCGCCGTGACCGAGCCCTGATAGAACAAGAGACCGCCGTTATTTGTGACCGTGTTCACGTCGCTCAGTTCGAGGAACGACAGCTTGCCGTCCGTCGAGCCCGTCTTCTGCGTGATATAAGTAAATAGATTGCCGTATGTCGAATTCGGACACGAGGAGCCGAAGCATTGAGTGAGCCCGAATTCATTGTTGGCGCTCTGGCCGATGAGCTGCGGAGCGAAAGTCGGCTGGTCGTAGATATATTCGAGATAGTTGTCGAAATTTTCGCCGTTGAAGAAATTACTCGTCAAATCCGTGCCGTTGAATCCCGCCAGAATCAGAGTTGACATCTGGAACGTGTTGTCCGGGTCCACCATGTAGGAGACCATCGTTCCGTCGTTGGTGAACGTCGGGAACAGCGCGGAGCCGACCGTGCAGCTTGTGTCCGTGCAGTCGTGAATTTTATATACGCCGGTCTGAGTCAGGCTTGTCACCGGCAGCGTCACGGTTGAGCCGAGCGAAGAGTCCGAGAGATTGATAATGTATATCCCCGTTCTCGCCTGCGTGCTCCAGCCGTCCCACACAACAAACGCAATCTTTGAGCAGTCTTTCGACCACGACGGCTGGAACGACCACGTCCCGTAACCACCGATCGCGGTCACAGTTGTGAATGCGGACAACAGTTCGGTGAAAAGTCCGAGGCCGTTTGTCGTTCCGCTGAACATATAAAGTTCGAGGCCTTCGCCGCCGGTTCCTGTTGCCGAGGAAACGAGGAGTCTGCTTCCGTAACCGTTCGTACAGCTCGACCTACTCCATTCCGCATCCCACCACTGGCGCGAGGATGTTCCGTTGGATATTTTCTCATTCGCTATGGCAAGTGCCGACAGAGTGAGATCCTTGTCCAAACCGCTTGATAGAACAGAATACAACTCCGGCTCTCCGTCATACGACACGAACGTCACAAACAAACCGTCCGGTGAGAACGAATACTTGCCCGACGGTTGTACATTCATCGCATCATTCGTCAACCGCGCCGGCGTACCCCAGCTCGAACCGCCCCAATCCATTCTATACAGATTCCATTTGCTGCTCGACGAGCCCCTCATGGCGAACACAACAGAGGTTCCGGATGGGCTCCACACCGGATGCATGACCGTATCGCCGCTTGTGGGTGAACCTACTCCGTAGTCTATCTGGTTCACAACCATCGACGAGCCGGTATCCGTGCGGACAAGGATATACGCTTTCTGGTTTCTGCCGCCCGTTCCGGACAAGCCGGTTCCCGTCGCGGATACTACCACAGCGCTGCTCTGTTCACTTCCGTTAGCTTTAATCTTGATCCACGCCCAGCCGCCGACGAGATTTCCGGTTACGCTTGTACCGCCCGTCGTCGCTCCGGTGAGGTTTGTCGATGCTATATAAGCTCCGGTGGAACCCACATTCGAAAGCGACACCGTTACCTGTTTTGTCGCAAGCGCTCCGTTCGACGCCAGCGTGTCCCATTCGTCATACAGATAAATCGACACAATTTCGAACGCCGTGTTATTCGGAGCAAGCACCCCGTCCAAATTGTCCGAGCTGCCTAGGTCGGTTCCGTAGCTTGTAGCATCGGCATCTATTTCCGTGACCCGCAGGTAGCCGCCGCCGGAATATCGATACGTGAACATCGTTGCCGCGGAGGATGTATTCCCGGCATTATCACGCGTCTTTATCCTTAAATAATAGATTGTTCCGGCAGTCAGTGTTGCCGTATTTGTATATGTCGCTCCGGTTTGATAGCTCGACGGGTCCGCCGTGCTGCTCGTTCCGAAATAGACGTAATATCCCGCTATTCCGGAGTTTGAAGAAGACGGCAGATCTGACGGAGCGGTCCATTCAAAATACGGGCCTGTCGCTCCGGTGTAGCTGTATGTCAATCCGCTCGTCAGCGTCACGGACTTGCTCGATGAATCGTAACCGGATACCGCAGACGGGTTGTTAGGCGCTGTCCAGTCAATCGAGAACTGGCGTGTCACCGTCGATCCGGTGTTACCCGCCACATCCGTATCGTAGAACTCCACCTGACACATGTTCGAACCCTGATCCCGGCAGTTGCTGCTCGACCCCACCGAGAGCACCGGGTCTGTCGTACATGTGTATGATGTCCAGCCCACTATCTGCACGCTGTTACTCAACACTCGATAGTAACATAGGTTCAACCCTGAACCGGAAGCATCCGAATTCGTAACGTCAACCGTGAATCCGG
>CAYPEK010000074.1:0-2150 GCA_964409645.1 uncultured bacterium
GCCGAACATCGCGGTGGTCGGCGGCGCGTGTTCGCAGGTGTCGTTCACGACGCCGGGGTTTCCCGCGCCGGGCGACACGCTACATTCGAGTCCGTCGGTGAACGGACCCGGCGGGCGCGCGATCGCGGTTGCGACCGGGCTGTCGGCGCTCGAATGCCGGGTGTTTTTTCTTTCGGCGGTGGGCTTGGACCAGCAGGGCGTGCGCCTGCTCGCCGCACTGAAGGATCGCCGCATCAATGTGGACTATGTCGAACGGCTCGAACACGCCGCGACGGAGACGATGTGCGCGCTGAAGGACACGGAGGGCAACGCGGCGCGCGTGGTGCCCGGCGGCGCGGTGTCGAACATGTCGCGGTCGCCGCTTTTTTTGTCGCGGGCGATGATCTCGTCCTGTCAGCTCATGGTGCTGCTGCCGGACATCCCGGAGGACACGTTCCGGTTCGCGCTCGAGATGGCGCGGTACTACCGGGTGCCGACGGCTGCCGCGGCGACGCCGCCGAACAGGATGCCGGCGAAGCTGATCCCGTGGGTCGATATGCTGATTGTCAACCAGTCGGAGGCGCGCGCGCTGACGCGGGTTGATGCGAACTCGCTGGAGGGCGCGAACGAGGCTCTGAATTTTCTGCTGAAACGCGGGGCTGGCTCGGTTGTGCTGTATCTTGGACGCAACGGCGCTGCGGCGTCGGCGGATGTCGGGGGGACGTTTTATGTCCCCGCGACTAAGTGCGCGCATCCGTACACGCCGGCCGCGGAGGATGCGTTTGCGGCGGGGCTGACGGCGTCGCTGACATTGAACGCGCCGCTCGCGGAGGCGGTGACGTTCGCGGTGGGTTGCGCGGCGGCAACTGCGGCCAAGCAGGGCGCGGAGGAACCGGTGACGTACGCGGATGTGCGCAGGGTGATGGAGATAGGGAAACGGTGATAAAAGTAGCGAGGATAGAGTAGCGAGTAGCGAGGGAAAAGATAAAATAGTAGATAGTAGGGTAGTAGAATAGTAGATGGGGAAAAGACAAAAAGCAACATACAAAATATGTAGGGCGGGGTCGCCGCACCCCGCCATCAGCCGCGCGCGTAAGCAAGCGGTCGCTAAGAGTGAATTTAAGACAACTGCAAGGATATAGCAGCGGGAAGAGAGGTAACGGGATGAGTCAGATGTTGAAAGAGATCAAGGAACAGCCGGCGGCGTTGAGCAGGTTGTGGAAGGGCGAGAAGAAGAACATTGCGGCGATTGCGGAGCGGATTCGCAAACACAATCCGACGTTGTTCGAGGTGGCGGCGCGCGGTAGTTCGGACAACGCGGCGACTTTCGGAAAGTATCTGCTCGAATACGCGAACGGGCTGCCGTGTTCGCTGACGGCGCCGTCGATCCATACGGTTTACGGGCGGCATCCGAATATGAAGAGCGCGGTGGTGATCGGCGTTTCGCAGTCAGGCGAGGGGACGGACATCAACGAATCCGTGGCGTCCGCGCGGAAGACGGGCGCTTACACGATCGGGATAACGAACACGGCGGGATCGGGACTGTCGAAGGCGGCGGACGATGTGATTCTGCTGCACGCGGGTTTGGAGAAGGCGCTCGCGGCGACGAAGACTTACACGTGCCAGCTTATGGCGCTGATGATGCTCTCGGGGTTTCTAAGCGGGGACAAGAAGTTTCTCGACGCGGTGGAGCGCGCGCCGGAGCAGATGAACAAAATTCTCGAACTCGAGGATTACATCACGGCGCTGAGCGAACGCTATCGCTATATGGACCGGTGTGTGATAATCGGCCGCGGGTTCAATTACTCGACTGTGCGGGAGGCGGCGCTGAAGCTGATGGAGACGAGTTATGTCGTGGCGCAGCCGTTCAGCACGGCGGACTTCCAGCACGGGCCGATCGCGATGACGGGCGCGGGGTTCCCGACGTTTGTATGCGTGCCGGAAGGCAGGATGGCCGGGCCGCTGCAGACGCTCTGCGGCGAACTGAAAGAGAAAGGGCTCGAAACGGTTGTTGTATCGTCGCGAAAGGCGGCGCTGAAACTGGCGTCGAAGGCGGTGGAGATACCGGTGTCGGTGGAGGAGACGATAAGCCCGCTCCTCTATATTGTGCCGTTCCAGTTTTTTGCTAATGCGCTATCATTCGCGCGCGGCCTCGATCCGGATCATCCGCG
>CAYPEK010000074.1:2250-6652 GCA_964409645.1 uncultured bacterium
TGGGAACACACTCTTTGGCTTGGATATCAGGTGTTTAAGACTCCATTCGACCTGTGGGTGTATCAGGAGATTATTAACGAGTTGAGGCCGGACGTGATAGTTGAAACGGGAATTGCGCGCGGAGGAAGTGTGGCGTATCTGCTGAGCATCTGCCGGCTTGTCGGCAAAGGCGAGGTGGTCGGAGTGGATATCGAGATCACCTCGCAGGCTTCGCATCTCGCTAACGTACCGGACGTCACGTTGCTGAAAGGCAGCTCGACGGACCCCGGAATTGTTCAACAGGTGAAGGATATAATTCGCGGTCGAAGCGCACTCGTAATACTTGATTCGGATCACGCGAGGGACCATGTGCTGGAAGAAATGCGCCTCTACAGCGAATTCGTTCCTGTCGGCGGATACATGATCGTCGAGGATTCGAATGTGAACGGCCACCCGATAAAACCGGAGCATGGCCCCGGCCCGTACGAGGCGATCGAGGCGTTTCTCGCGGAGTGCGACGACTTTGAGATCGATAAGTCGCGTGAGAAATACTACCTCACGTTCAATCCGAACGGCTATCTGAGACGGATAAAGTAATGCCGATGAGCAACCGCGCGCGGGATTGACCTTACGCCCGGCGCGGCCGATAATGAAACTGCATCTTTGATACGGAGGAGACAGCCATGAAAATCACGCCGCAGACAGCGATATTCGTACTTCTTTCGTTCGAGGGGCCGGACCCGTATTCGCAGGCGGGCGGACTCGGCACGCGCGTTCACAACCTCTGCGAGTCGCTCGCGGAGCAGGGCTACGAGACGCACCTGTTCTTCGTCGGCGACCCGGAATTGCCCGGCGAGGAGGCGATTGTCGGCGGCAAGTACGTTCTGCATCGCTGGTCACAGTGGATCAGCCACTATCACCCGAACGGTGTCTATGACGGTGAAGATAATAAGGTCAACGACTACACGGGAAGCGTGCCGCAGTACATTCTGGACAACATCGCGCGACGCGCGGCGGCCGAGGGCAAGACGCTCGTCGTCATGGCGGAGGAATGGCACACCGTCGAGACGCTCTGCAGCCTCAGCGACCTGCTGAACTGGTACGGGATGCGGCGTAACTGTGTGATGCTCTGGAACGCGAACAACACGATGTCGTTCCACCGGATCAACTGGGGGCGGCTGACGTACGTATCGCGTATCACGGCGGTGAGTAAATTTATGAAGCAGATCATGGCCAATCTCGGGATGGAGTCGATCGTGATCCCGAACGGCATACCGGAGCGGATGCTGAAGCCGCACAACCCGGAATATTTCTCGGCGATCAAATCCGTACTCGCGTCGCGCGGGTCGGGGCTGAACCTACTGAAAATCGGCAGGTTCGACCCGGCGAAGCGCTGGATCATGGCGGTGGAGGCGGCGGCGCGGCTCAAGCAGCGCGGCACGAACGTCACGCTGTTCATCCGCGGCGGGCTCGAACCGCACGGCGGCGAGGTGCTCGGCCATGCGGCATACCTCGGGCTCTCGGTAGCGGACGTAACGTCGCCTGACCGGAGGCCCACTGTGCTGCAGTCGATTTCGCTAATCGAGAAGGCGCCCCGCGCGGACATCCTCAACCTGAAGTTCTTCCTGCCGGAGGAGTTCGTGCTGCTGATGTACGGCGCGTGCGACTCCGTGTTCGCGAACAGCGGCTTCGAGCCGTTCGGACTGGTCGGACTCGAAGTGATGGCGTCGGGCGGCCTCGCGGTCACCGGCGCTACGGGCGAGGACTACGTCATCCCGTTCGTTAACGCGATCACCGCCGAAACGAACGACCCGAACGAAATAGTTGCTTATCTGCAATATCTGTACGACGACCCGGCGGCGAAGGACCGCATCAAGACCGAGGCGTACAAAACCGCGGCGCAGTTCACATGGCCGGTGGTCATCAACAACCTCGTCCGCCGCATCGAGTACATCGGGATGTGAGCGATACAGCGCTAGGCTGTACGTATTTAGATAAAATTAAAGCGGGCGATCGTCATGATCGCCCGCTTTTTGTTTTGCTGCTTCGAATGGCTCTATTCAAACGATTAGAATAAAACTGTTGTCGGAACGACACGGGCTGTAGTAGTGCCGTCACCGAGTTGACCTGAATTATTATACCCCCAGCATTTAATATTGCCGTCAGATGTAAGGGCACATGTATGATAGTCTCCCGCCGACATTCCGATCGCGTTCGAAAGACCGCTTACGGCAACCGGTGTTGAACTGTTGGTAGCCGTTCCGTTTCCGAGTTCCCCCACACCATTGTAACCCCAGCAATTAATTGTGTTGTCCGCAAGCAGGGCACATGTGTGAAGACCGCCTGTTGATATGGCAATTGCGTTGTTGATGCCGCTGACGGCAACAGGGGTATAGCTGTCTGCGATTGATCCGTTGCCGAGCTGACCGTATAAGTTATATCCCCAACATTTCACTGAGGAATCCGACATAAGGGCACAGGTGAAGAATGCACTCGCGGAGATTGAAGTTGCTCCGCTGATGCCGTTCACATTAATCGGTGTCGTGCTGTCTGTAGTTGTCCCGTTGCCTAGTTCGCCATTGGTGTTACTGCCCCAGCATTGAACATCTCCGCCTGAAAGAAGTGCGCATGAGTGCCATTCACCCGCAGAGATAGCGATTGCGTTACTTATACCGTTGACGATGACGGGAGTGTAGCTGTTCGTGGTCGATCCGTTGCCGAGTTGTCCGTGACCGTTGTACCCCCAGCATTCGACCGATCCGCCTGTTAGCAGTGCGCAGGCATGAGAGTAACCTGACGAAACTGCAGAAACGCCGCTGAGTCCGCTCACCGTCACTGGTGTTGCGCTGCTTGTTGTTGTTCCGTTACCGAGCTGGCCGTAAAAATTGCTTCCCCAGCATTCAACTGTTCCATTCGAGAGGACGGTGCAGGTGCTCGCTCCCGCCGATATCGAAGCTGCGTTGGTAATGCCGCTGATTGTTACAGGAATCAGGCTTGTCTGTGTAGCGCTACCTCCATCGTAGTAGCCCCAGCATCTGACGGTGTTATCTGTCAATATTACGCACGACTGGGCATTTCCGGCTTCGAGTGCCGTGAAAGGATTCGTGCCGGTTGTGGATATCAAAACAAAGGCCTGAGCAGTGCCGCCGTCGCTGTCTGTTACTGTAAGTGTTGCGGTAAACAATCCGTTTGTCGTGTAGGTGTGCGACGTATCCTGCTGACTGCTTGTCGGGGATCCGTCACCGAAATCCCAGAGGTATGTTACGCATGAGCCGTCCGCATAAGTACAGCCGCCTGTGAAATCGACATTGAGAGGCGAGGCGCCTGTTTTTGGCGTTGCCGATGCGCTTGCCGTGGGCGGATTAAAAACAACTATCGGATTCTGCACGTCTGCGGATATAACGCCGTTCAACCGGCATCCGGGTGTGTAGTTTCCTTTTGTGTAATATGCGCAGGTCAAATTGCTGCCGCTCATTTGACTCCATGATGATGCGGTGTCGCATCTGCCTTCGACATATGTAGCGTTGCCTGTAACCGTACAGGTTAGCGTTGTGGAGGCGTATCCGTTGGCCAGAACCAGAGATGTTGAAGCTACTGAAGCGGAAACGGATGCGTTAAGGCAGTAGGCGTTTATGGTGTTCGGATTTAAACAGATGTCGGTCGTTTGTGAATCACTGTCGTCGCATTCGGTGTCGTTGAGGCAAGCAATAGTCTGGTGCAGGCATTGGGAATACGTGGTTCCGGGAAAATTACAAACATCCGTTGTGTGGGAATTGGCATCGTCGCAGTCGGAGTCAGCGGAGCAGTTCGGAGTAAAACAATATGAGCCTGCAACGCCGGGATTGTAGCATTTACCCGATGAACAATCGGCATCAGAATAACATCCCGGATATGAACAATTTGAATTGTAAGTCGCCGGATTGTAGCATTTGCCTCCGGTTTTCAGAGAGCAATCCGAATCCGAGGAGCAGGTAATATAAGAGCAGCTTGCATATGCCAGTCCGGGGTTGTTGCACTTTCCGGAAATGCCTGCCGTACAGTCTGAGTCGGTGGAGCATGCATAACAGTACGCATTGTTTGCTCCGGGGTTGCCGCATTTGTTTCCTTTGTTTGCTGCTATGCAGTCTGAGTCTGTGGAGCAAACCGAGGTAAAGCAGTACGCATTGTTTGCTCCGGGGTTTTGGCATTTATTTCCTTTGTTTGCTGCTATGCAGTCTGAGTCTGCGGAGCAAACCGAGGTAAAGCAGTATGCATTGTATGCCCCGGGGTTTTGGCATTTGTTTCCTTTGTTTGCCGCTATGCAGTCTGAGTCTGTGGAACATGCATAACAGAACGCATTGTATGCTCCGGGGTTGCCGCATTTGTTTCCTTTGTTTGCCGCTATGCAGTCTGAGTCTGCGGAGCAAACCGGGGTGAAGCAGTA
>CAYPEK010000074.1:6752-20887 GCA_964409645.1 uncultured bacterium
CGGGGTGAAGCAGTATGATCCTATTATGCCGGGGTTTTGGCATTTCATCGGTGAACAATCGGTATCCGAATAACATGACGGGTATGCACAATACGAGTTATAAGCAGCCGGATTGTAGCATTTGCCACCTGTTTTCAGAGAGCAGCCCGAATCTGCGGAACAGGCGATGTAAGAGCAGCTTGCATTTATCGTTCCGGGGTTGTTGCACTTTCCGGAATTGCCTGCCGTACAGTCGGAATCTGCGGAGCAAACCGGAGTGAAGCAATATGCCCCTACAATGCCGGGATTGTAGCACTTCCTCGGTGAACAATCGGTGTCCGAATAGCATGCCGGATATGCACAATACGAGTTATAAGTCGTCGGATTGTAACATTTGCCACCTGCTTTAAGGGAGCAGTCCGAATCTGCGGAGCAGGCGATGTAAGAGCATCTTGAGTTTATCGTTCCGGGATTACTGCACTTTCCGGAATTGCCATCTATGCAATCCGCATCGGTCCTACATGCCGGTAGATAGCAATAAGAGTCGTTCGTGCCGGGATTCGCACACACTCCTATGGCGTTATCATATATGCAGTCGGTATCCTGCCAGCAATATACATATCTGCAATATGCGTATTTCTGGCCGGGATTGATGCACTTACCGTTGACCCCGTATATGCAGTCGGAGTCCTTATAGCAGATTGGGTTACCGCAATACGCGTAACAGGTGTTCTCATTATAACAATATTTATAACCTGAACTCGTGCAGTCGGAGTCTTGGCTGCATGCAGCGGCGCAGGCAATGTTCTCGCAGTATGAACTGGTCAGGCCGGGGTTCCGGCAGTAATCTCTTGTTAATGAATTATTATCATTGCATTGCCAGTCGTCATAACATTTAATATTCAAATTTAGGACCAAATCGAATTTCGTCTTGCCTGAGCTTTTTTCCTTGCACCGTGATATGGTTGCGACTTCGGATGATATGCCGTCCTTCCACGCCCAGACTTTCCACTCGATATCAGCAGGCGCTCTTCTGAATTTTATCACTCCGTCGTATGTGTAACTATATGCGTAGTACCAGCTATTTGTTTTTGTGTAAACGTATGAATTTAGAACCAAATTTCCCGAGGCATCGACGACCCGGACCTCAGGTTCGCCCTCTGCGCATGTCGAAGTTTTCCAGTCGAGGTTCCACCATGTGAGGTGTGTAGCTGTGAATTGTACGAAAAGGCGGTTGGAACTGTCCTGTTGCACTGTAGCAAGTTTGACTGATCCGTAGAAGTCGTTTTCTACTATCCATTCACCTGTTGTCTCGTTGAAGACGAACACGGGTATGGTGTCTCCCGCTTTGACCGTTTCGCCGGTTTCAGGATTGGCTACGTCCGAAGGGATGTACATCGTGATGACGGCCGACTGGCCGTCGGCGAACTGGGTGATGGGCGTACCGTTGGAGTCGGTGAGAGTGATCTTTGCGAATCCGGCGGTGATGAGCGTGCCTTCACCTGTCCCGTTACCCGTATCGCTGTTTGTCACAAATTCTCCGGGGAAGTTGGCGAGAGCGTTCTGATCAGTCGGGTTGAAGTAGGAAATGGAGCCTGTGACGCGGCCGGTGGCGCCGAGGACTGTTGAGGCGTTCGCGCCCGAGCCGTCCGCGCTGCCGATTGTGAGCGATGCGCCCGGCGCGTCGCCTACTTCTCCGCCGGAATTGAATGTGACCGACCTCGTATCCGACGAGATATCAACGGTTGTCACGTATGTTGTTACGCCGTCGGTGGTCACTGCTTGAGGATCAACTTGTGTCGTGTTTCCGGATGCATCAACAACTTCTGCATTTCCGGCGTCGTCCGAACTTCTTGGCTCGGCTGCTATGTTTAGAGAAACTTCCGCAACTCCGTCGTTCAGGTTGTCGGGATAAATATGGACGGTTTTGAAGAGCGTTATATAACCTGATTTTGATGCGGCGAGTTTGACTGCTATACCGTCCGACGTTACCGGGGAGATTGCTATTGAAAAACTGCCGTCGGAGCCTGTTGTCGCGCTAAGCCCACTGTCAGGGATTGTTACCAGCGCACCGGTAACCGCAACGCCGTCGTTGTCGAGAACTTTTCCTGATAGGTACGGGCCACCGCCTCCCGTTAGGGAGATAGCCGGATCTCGCATGGAACCGCCGCCTCCGCCGCAGCCGGACTGAAGTATTATGAATACCGCGAGAATCGAAAGGATTGCCACCCATCGACGAAAATGTACACTATGCTGGGATTCCCTTTGTCTGTCCGTTTTCATCGTTCAGCCCCGATGTCTATTGATTTATCTGATTCGCAATTAAATACTTGGTTTACATTTGCTATTTTACCATAAGTTTAGAGAAATGGAATCTTATAAATCGTGGAAGTAAATCCGAAAAGCAAAAAAAGGCGGTGCGCCAATCTATTTCGTTGAAATATATTGATGATTTTTTGTCGCTGTTAATGCAAAAACGCGTACAGATAGTTCTCAGACGGACGAACCCATATCGGCGCTCGACTTGTAAACGGCGTGGACGATCTCCACGTTTTTCATGCCTTCCTCGCCGGTGCATGCCCAGTGGTCGCCGATGACCGGATGCGGTTCGAGCGTGCCGTTCAGTTTCGCCACAAAATGGTCGAGTTGCCGCTTGAACATGTTGTATTTCCTGCCGTATTTCACATCGACCGGGAACCAGCGGTTGAGGACGAAAGACGGCACGCCGAATTTCCACACCTTGGCGTGTGTGTTGTTGAGGTGGGGGAATCCGAGAACGTACCATGTCGAATCCATTTTATATTTCAGGCAACCGGTTTCTCCGTGGATGATGCCTTCGTCGCAACTGCCGCGCGAGCTGAAGCGGACGAGCGATCCCTGAACGTATGCGCATGCGCCGGAGCTGAAATGCAGGAGCGCGGAACCGTGGTCTTCATAACGACGGCCCGGCACGACGGTCTGCACGACGCCGCCGACGCATTTCACTTCCTCCTCCATGAGCCAGCGGAACATATCGACGTAGTGAATCCCGTGGTCGAAGAACACGCCGCCGAGCGTCCGCTCGTCGTTTATCCGCCACGCGCCCATGTCTTTGTTTGCAAGGAATCTCAACTTGCCGCCGACCTCGTATAATTCTTTTACGGGCGATTTCGTGATGTCGGGTACCCAACTGTCGTATGTCGCCCGCAGCTGGAACACGCGGCCGATCTCGCCGCTCTTGATCATTGATTTCAGTCTTTCGTATCCGGGATCGAAACGGAGGGAGTGGGCCACCGTGAGGACGGTGCCGTTCTTTTCCGCGGCCTCGACCATCTTACGGCAGTCTTCAACCGTGGAGGCCATCGGCTTCTCGCAGATCACGTGGATGCCTTTTTCCGCGGCCGCGATCGTCGGCGCCGCGTGGATCCACGGCGGTGTTATGACCACTACCGCGTCAACGCCGCTTTTCGCGATCATTTCTTCCCAGTCGCCATAGACTTTCTTCGCGCCGAACTTCGCCGCGGATTTCTCTGCAAGAGGCCGGTCGATGTCCGCCACAGCGGCGAGTTCCGCATCCGGGTTCTCCTCTATCCACGGAAAAAAGCCGAGCCACGCCTGTCTGCCGCATCCGATTACGCCGAACCTGATTTTCTTTCGAGTCGCCATGTGTTTTCCTCCGAATCGAACACGATTATATCATCTTTTTGGCAATGTATTTTCAAATATTAAAATTGTTCACTTCTTAATCTGATACATGTACTGCCGGTAGGGCTCGACAGCGGCTTCGAGGAGAGCGGCGGGTTTCGTTCCGCGCGCCTGCACCGCGATCACAAGCGAGTTTTTTCCGCCGTAATGCAGCCACGGCTCCGGCAGGTAGAAATCGTACTGTGGGCCGAGGTCGCTGAACCTGCCCACGAGTTCGCCGTTCAGGTAGATGAACGCGTAGCCGTCCGCTTTGATGCGCAGCTTGAGCGGTGCGAACCAGCCCGGGTGGTCCTTCACAGTGAACTCCGCGCGGTACCACGCCGCGCCCTCTGTGCCGGAGATGTTTGGGAGCGACGCCTGTTGCCAGTCAGCATCCTTGAAGGTGTCCTTCCACCAGCCGAGGTTCTCGCCCTGCAGTCCGGCCGCGAGCTTCCATTCCTTCGAGATTTTTACCGAGTCGCCCACCGCGCGTACTTTCTTGATGCCCTGTGGGCCGCCCATCTCCTCGCCGCCGTTGTGGCGGCCGGGGTTCTGGTACACGAGCATCAGCGTGTGCTCGCCCGCGGGCACTTTCCCCCATATCAGCTTGTCCGTGCTGAGCGGCTTTTCCTTTTGATTGGTGAGCCGGTATTTTCCGCCGTCGATCACGGCCTCGACCGAGTTGTTGATATACGGCTCGACGTCGAGCTTGAGGAAGTCGGTTTCATTTTTGAATTTCGTCAGGTAGCGATAGAAGCCGGGGTCAGGCAGGCCCATTTTTTCAAGCGGGTCGAGCGCCGCGAGTGGCTTGAAGTCGCCCTCGAACAGCGGGTCGATTTTTATTTTGAATTTCGGCTCGACCGGATACTCCCATTTCGGGTCCGGCGTGTCGAACTTCGCGTTGACGAGAAGCGAACCGGCAACCGCCGACGGCTTCGCGCCCGCGATTTTTAGCGATGGCGGGAACGACACGTCGTTCGTGCCCGGCCTGAAGAATATCTCCGGTGATTTGTGCTTTTCGTCAACACCGGCGAAGACGAGCCCGGATGCCACGATCGGCCCGGCGGGCGACCAGTTCATTCGTGCGGCGCGGTCGCTGGAGACGACGAGCATTTTCGTGTTTGCGTCCACCGCGAAAAGCATGTCGTTCGCGTCGTCGATGCTGCCGCTGACTGTCAGCACTTTAGACGCTGCGTCCCAGTTGGTAGTGTACCTCGTCGGGATTTTCGCGGCCGGTTTGCCGGGGAGCCGTAGCTTGATCTCGAAGTTCGAGTCCGGCGTCCCGTAGAGTGTGATGTAGCGCGTTTTGCCGATGTCGTGCGGGATGATTTCGGCGGATGAAGAGACGATCTCGTACCCGGCCTTCGCGGGGGCAGGGGACACGAGCGCCGGAAGGATCACGAAGCCGCGAGGCGCGAGTTCGAGCGTGCCGTTCCCCGGCACTGTGACTGTTTTGCCGCCTGCCGTGAGTTGCACTTTGGCAATTTGCGGCTGCTCGGTTCTGTTCTGGACGAATAGGAAATATCCGGCGTCCGTCTTACGCGTGAAAACGCGCACGGATTCCGGGTCGCCTTCGACGAGTTTCGCGGCGCTGTTCGCTTCGGTTGCGCCCGCGAGCGCGGGGCCGAATGCGCCGAGGAACTGGCCGATGAGCCGGACGTCGAAGTATTTGTCGTGCGGCCAGCCGGCTTCGCCGATCGGCGCGTAGTAGTCGTACGTGGTGGTTAGATTTTTCGCGGGCCACTGGCCGAAGTTCGTGCCTCCGTGGAACATATAGTAGTTCGCCGACGTGACGCCGAGCGCCATGACGAGTTTGGTGAGCGCGTTGATCTCAGGTCCGTCCACGCCTTTCTGCTCGATCGAGAGCATCCCGCCCACCTGCGCGAACCAGCCGCCTTCGAGCTCGGTGACCATCAGCGGTTCGCCCGGCTGCTGCTCGCGTAGTTCCTTGAGGGCGTTCTCGACGCTTTTCCAGTCGCCGCGCGGGTAGAAGTTGCACGAGTCCATGATCTTCGCCATGTCCGGGTCCTGCTCCTTGCGCGCGACTCGTGTCCAGCACGTGATGATCGGGGTGTCGATGCCGTTTTTCTGTGTGAGTTTGTAGAGGTGGCGTACGTATTCCGTCATTTCGGCGTCGGTGGCGCCGTTCTGGAAGCTGTATTCGTTTTCGATCTGCACCATTATGACGCGGCCGCCCTTGGTGTAGAGATGCTTTTTGACAACCGGCAGCACGTGGTTGTAGTAATAGGTCGATACTTCGAGTTGCTGCGGGTCCGGCGTGCGGAGACGACCGCCTTTCATGATCGCCCACACCGGGTAGCCGCCGGCCTCCCATTCGGCGCAGATGTACGGGCCCGGCCGGACAATTACGTAGAGCCCCATTTTTTCGGCGAGTGTGATAAAGCGGTCGAGTTCGGAGTAGTCGGCGTGTCCCTCGCGCGGCTCGATCTTGTTCCACGCGACGTACGTCTCGACCGTGTTCAGCCCGGCGGCTTTCATCTTCGCGAGTCGGTCAGCCCAGAGCTTTTCCGGCACGCGGAAGTAGTGGAGCGCACCGCTGTAGATGAAGACGCGCTTGCCGTCGATGATGAAGCTCTTCGAGTCGCGTGTGACGGTGTGCTTGACTGTCGCCCCGGCGACGGGAGCCGCGGCCGCCGACAGCGTGATCATCGCCGCCGCCGCGATTAGTATCAGATATGTTTTCCTCAGCATGTGAAATATCCTCCGCGCGCATCTTTCGTACAACGATTCATTATATTAATACAACACTGACAGGTTTGAAAGCATAGATATCCCGATGGGGTATCGCCATTCTCAAGCCTATTGCTATCGTTGAATTTTATAAAGGGCAGGACACATGCGGATTGCTTCTGTTGTTCGTGCGAAAACTATAATTGCTTAAACGCAACTCAGGCGTTGGCGGCGGAATCGTTGGAGATCATTATCATGAGATAGAAGCCGAGGATGACGAGCAACGGCAGTTCCGGGACGGACAGAGCGGCCGGCGCGATTTCAACCGCTGCGGCGGACCTGAGAAGTCCGGTATTCCTGAAATAAACCAGCGGCGCTTCTCTTTCGTCGGTGATAGCGAGTTTTGTCTCGAAGAAGTTAGTGTCGGCCCTGTATTTCCTGCCGTCTGGGAGTTCGAGTGTGCCGCCGCCGGACCATGTGCTGTTGCGAAACACCGCCGCTTCGGTGTCCGTTGCCGCGTTGCGGATGGTGATGGCGGTCCTGATGAACCCGACTCGCTTGAACGTCCACGCGCCGTCGCCGGTTTCGCCCGTGGCAAATGTGCCGAACATGCTCCTGAATTTGAGCGTCCCGACCACATCCTCGCCGCGCTTAAGCTCGAACCCTTTCAGCTTCGGAACCCACTTCAGCTCGCTGCCCGCGACTTCAGGTATTTTCATCATGGCGGTAACCTAAACCCGGACCGGATTCGCCTGAAAACAGGCGAATCCGGATTGATAGTCTGTGACGATCCGCGTTACTTCGACGGTTTGAAAGTTCTCGACACTTCCTCGAACGCGGGCAGATAAGTGTCGTAAAAATCCTTCGGGCATTTGAAAGCGATAACGTAGAAGCCTTCCTTTGCGTTGACGATAATGAATTTATCCTTAAGCCAGTATTCGGTTGTGAACAGCGGCCCGCGCGGCACTGCCTGATAAACTTCATATTCGATTTCCGTCGCTTCGCTGCCGTTCACTTCGATCTTCTTGGGGGCCGTGAAGTGCGATTTCTCGCTTCCCTTTCGTTTCTCCATCATAATTTCGTAGTCTTTGACGAAGCTCTCGTAAGTCTTATTCTCGTTGTTGTTTTTCGAGTAGTAACCTACGTAAATGAGCGGGTCCGGGAAAAAGTAACTCTCTCCGTCCTCCGGTTTCGCCTTGTCGGGTTTTGTCAGCTTGATCTCGAATATGCCTGCGGCTTCATCACCGGCTTTGTCTCTTTCGAGTTTCCACGAAGTCGGAATGTAGCACGAGAAAAGGCCGTCGTCCATTTCATAGTTATCGAACGGTTCCGGGTGGATTTCTTTCAGCTCCGGCAGTTCGGCGGTGAAGTATTTTTCCACGATCGCGGATATTGATTCGTCCGATTGCGGGACGCGCGTTGTCGAGAAAACTTTGTTCGTGATCGAATATGTGAAATCGCCTTTCAGGCCGAGGTCCTTTTCGAGATCGAACAGGACGAGCGTGCCGTCGAAAAGCATCGCCTTGCAGGCATCGGGGTCTATGCGGTTTATGGTCAGCGTGTAATGCGGCGGTTTCGCCGATTCGTCTTTCTTCACATCGACTTTGAACGAGCTCTTGTCCGTGCAGCCGCCGCTTGCGACGTGGATGAGGAACCTGTTTTGCCCCATAAGCAGTTCGCCAAGCGTCGCCGGGCCGATATCATACTGGCTTTCATACAGGGATGCGTTCGCGCACGCCGACGCGAAAAGGGCAATGAGCATAGCCGCGAGCGGGACGAAAGCCTTCAAATTTCTGATGGTTCTTGAATCTTTTTTCATTTAATGCCTCCTGATTTTAATCAAATTATTTATTCTCTACCGGTTTCAGGTAGTATTGTGCTTCCCATGGATATGTGCCGCCCATACTGTCCCAAACGAAGGCGCGCGGGTCGAGTTTCGCCGGGTCGTACAGCAGGTCGTCTGTAAATTTATACGGGCCGTAGTAGGTCATTGCCTGTAGATATAGCTGTTTAATACCTTTAAAAAATTTTGCGGCGCCGGGATAAATCTTGTCGGCGTCCGCGTATGTTACCGGCGCGGAGTTGCTGATCTCCATCGAAAATCTCAGCGATTTGCTCAGGTTGATATATGGCGCGTAGTAGAAATCCCCGGAATCGAGAAAACTTTCCCGTTGCTCGCTTTTGAAGCTGCCCGGTATGATGAAAACAAGGTCGATCTCGCCCTCGCCGCCGACCACGTTCGAGGTCTTCAGAGGGTAGTAAATCTTGTCCGTCTTGAATCGGTACGCGAGCGGCTCGATCGTTTTCTTCTCTTCCTTGAGCGTGACGTAATCTATCACAAAATAGCTGATACCTCGCGAAACGTAGTCCTTCGCGTTGCTGTAGAATCCGCTCAGGTCGTTCGTGACGCTGATTTTCTTTTTGGCAAAATAGCTTTCGGCCCACTTTGTAAATTCCGAGATGTCGTTGATTTTGATTACCGTGATGTCGTGGAGTCCGATTTTTTCGCTTAACAGGAGTTCGACGGGAGTTGTTTCCTTACCGCCGCCTTTCGAGATGCTCGCAAGATCGAGTGTCGCGATTTTCTTGTTGCGTATCAGCTCCTCGGCTTTCTTGAACGTGTCGTCAGGGGCTGCTTTGACTGCCGGGTTCGACGGGAACGGGATGAATTCGAGGACACCTGTTTCTTTCTCCGCTTTCAGCTCGGTGGCGAGGATCAAAAGTTCTTCATTACCGTTGAACATGATGATCGCGCGCTGGGAATCCTCCGAGAACCGCACCATTCCGGGCGAGACCGATCCTTTATCCGCGCGCGCCGGAAGCGATGTGGCAAGAATCATGCAGGCTGCGAATATGAATGCGATTCTTGGTATTTTCATAGCTTTCAACTCCGTATCAATCTTTGTCGCCGGCGTTCGATTTCTTCATCACGATTTTTCCGTTGCGGTCGAGCTTCACCCAGTACGACTTGCCGCCGCCGGGTTCGCGGAACCAGCCGCGCGGGCTGCTCTCGTACTGTTCCTTACCTTTGAATTTCTCCAGCGGCGCGCCGTCGAGAGTCACTTCCGAAATGTTCGCCACGCGCACTTTGAGGAGGACGGGCCGGTTAAGCTGCGAAATGGTGATGACGACCGAGTCCGCCGCGCCCGTCATCGTGATCGTCGCGGGTGTCTTGCCGTCGTAATAAACAAACTGCGTTTTTTGCGGCGCGGGGTACATCGCGATTATGAATTTGCCCGCGGCGAAGTCCGGTGCGAAACCGGTTTCAGTGTCGATTGATTCGAGCGGGATGATTGCGCCCCGGCGGATGAACACCGGTATCCGGTTGATCGGCGCCTGCACGAGGTAGTTCTTTGCGCCGTCGTATTCGTTCTTTGCGTTCCAGAGGTCGTACCATTTGCCTTCCGGCAAATAAACTTCGCGTTTTGTGACGCCGCCGTCGAGCGCGGGCGCCACGAGGAACCAGTCGCCGAACATGAATTCGTCCCACATATCTTGGACGCGCGTGTCGTCGCCCCACAGGAAAACGAGCGGTCTCACGATGGGCAGACCGGTCTTGTGCGCTTCGTACATGTAGCTGTAATTGTAGGGCGCGAGTTCGGTGTGGATTTTCGCGAACAGGCGGTAGTTGTCGATGATTGTCTGGTCGTATTTAGGCTCGACTTCGAGGGCCCACGGTTCGTGTGAACTGTTGCCGCCGACTTCCATCAGCGGGTGGAATGCGCTGACCTGCAGCCAGCGAGAGAACAGTTCGTGATCCACCATGCCGTCGTAGCCGCCGGTGTCCGAGCCCCACACCGGGAACCCCATGATGCCGGAGCGAAGGCAGGAGATGACGGCGGAGCGAAGCCCGCTCCACGAGGCTTTTGTGTCGCCCCCCCAGAAGACGGCGTATTTCTGAGTGCCGGTGAAGCCGGAACGCGGCATGACGAGGCAGTCGTCGCCTCGGAATTTCTGGCACGCGCCCTGAACGGCTTTCGCGTAGAGGGTGGGGAAGTCGTTGTGTACCTCGCGGCCGGTGCGGCCGTCGTGGTATATATCGTCGAGGGTGCTCGGAATGACCTCTTCGCCCCGGTCTAGCTTGAAGCCGGCAATCCCGAGGTCGAACATTTTCTTAAATTCGTTTTGCCACCAAGCAACCGCCTCCGGGTTGGTGAGGTCGAGCACTTTGTCCGATGTCGGCGCGAGATAGCCGCGGTCGATCGCGGTCTGGCGCATCTTGCCGTAAATCCACGGCGCGACCCACACGAGCATCTTCATCGAGTTCTCGTCTTCGAGCCAGCGGACCATCTTGCCGGGATTCGGGAACCTTGCTGTGTCGAATTCGAAGTCGTCGTAGCCGATGACTCCTTTTCCCCATGGGCGGTCGAGCCAGTAAACGCCGGTCGGGATGCCGAGTTTTTTCAGCATCGAGACGTCTTCGTACACCTGTGAGTTGAATTTGGACGGGTTGCGTTTGTTGTCATAAAGCACCGGAAGGTTGATGTGCTCGTCCCGCCATTTGAAGACGGAAGCCGCCCATATCGGGGGCAGGAGCGTTTTGCCGACGCGATCCGTGTGGCGTCGGATGATGTCCGGCATCGTCGGGCCGTACGTGAAGAACATTTTGAGCTGTTTGCCCTCGAACGCGATGTCCGCGACGTCGGGCTTGGTGTCCGCGAGGTCGTAAGTGCCGGGCCACGTCGTATCGAAGAAGAGGCCGTAGCCTTTCGAGCTGATGTGGAAGGGGGATGCGATTGAGATTGTCGGCACGGTGTACAACTCGATGGTGCTGCCGCGCTGGTCGAGCGTCGCGATGGGGGAGACGGTTCCGGGTGTGCCTTCTTTCCCGTCGCCGACGACGTGTTCCTTTATGCCGTAAACGCTCTCGGAGCGCGGCATGGTGAACCTGTGGCCGATGCGGGTGTGAGCCGGAGCTCCCGCCGGGGAGACCGACATCGAAAATTCGTAGTCGTTGACGAGCGCGAGCGCGACCTTGTATTTCGCCGCGCCCGCCGCGCACGTGAGGTCGAGTGCGCGCCCGCCGCCGGACTTCGACGCCTTGCACGATGAAAGGAATGTTTTCTTGTTGCTTTTCAGCAAATACACTTCGCCGCCCGGCGCGCCGGAAAGCAGTTTCTTGCCGCCCGCGTCGGAAACCGAGATCGAAAGCGGCGATAGCATTACGTTGACTGTGATTTGCTTCGATTTGATCGAAAGCGGCGCGGCGGCGTGTGTCTGTGCCGCGAAAACAAACAAAAACGCTATTGCCGCTAAATAAAAAGAATGTCTTTTGTGTTTCATCCGCGTGTCCCCCGTCCGATGTGCGTTTATTCACCAGCCGGTTTATATTATATTGATTAGATAGGATTATTGGAATTCTATTCCAATTTTACGGTGCCGCCGGCGTTCGCGGATTTGTAACAAAAAGCATATTGACGTATCATTTTCAGCATCAGAAATGTAGATTTGCGACCGTAACGGACGGATAATGGCGACCGAAAACATTCATTTACTTTCATTATCGGCATCGGCGGCGGCGGAGGCTTTCAGGTCTCTCGCGCACGGCGGCGCGCCGTTCGCGGACGGTTTTCGGACGTTTGTCGCGGGGTTTCTGTCGCTGCCCGTGACGGCCGGCTTCTTCTTTTCCGCGATTCTCATTGTAATGTTGTCGGTCATTCTGCTGCCGCTGAAAATTTTGTTCGGATTCGGCGGCACGTTCGGGTTGTTCCTCCCGGCGGCGGCGCTTCTGGCTGTTCTTGCGGCGCTGTTCGTGAAGTATCTGCTGCCCGTGTTCGCTCGGGTTGCTTATGCGCGAACGCCGGCGATACCTCTAGCGGCGCTCCGGTTCATGACGCGCGAAAAAGTCGGAATGAAATCGAAGGGACTCGGCGAACTCGACGCCGCCGGGCTTGATACCGCGCCGGGATTTGTTCTGAACGGGGACGTGTTCGGCGCGTGGATTCGGAAAAACCGGCTTGCGGCGAAAATCGAGTCGGCGGCGAAATCGGATGACGCGGCCGGTGCGATCGCCAGCTTATTTGCGAAGCATTCGCTGCCGCGCCGGGTGCGCCGCGCGATTAAGAAGGAATTGAAGTGTCTGAAGTGTGATGAGCTGATTGTGCGGTCTTCGTTTCTCGACGAGGACGGCAGCCGGACAAGCATGGCGGGGGTGTACAAGTCGGTTACGGCACGGGCGGAACTGCGGGACGTCACGCGCGCGATCGGCGAGGTGTGGGCGTCGTATTTCTCGGCGGCCGCGGACAGCGCGCGCCGGAAGAACGATATTGCTCCGTCGCTGAATTCGTTGCCGGTGATCGTTCAGAAGCATATCCGTTGTGACGCGACGTTCATAGTCAGTTCGGCGAACATTGTGAACGGTCACAGCGAGGAAGCGCTTATCGATTATGAGACGGCGGCGGGCGAGCCGGGAGTTGCGGCTTACTCGTATCTGACGAACGGAATCGCTGTTTTCGCGGGCTCTCCGGAACCGCCGTTCGGGAGCGACACGCTGAGGGAATTGGCCGACGCCGCGCGACGGCTCGAAGCGCGTTTCGGCGTTTACGTCCAGATCGAGGCGGGGTTGACGCCGGACGGCGGGCTTTGTTTCTTTCAGGCGCGGCCGCTGACGGCGTTCAATGCAAAGGAGACGTTTGTCAACTCGTTTGTGGTCGATATAACGGACAGGCCGTTGACGCCGTTTTCGGAGAGCCTGTTCGGTTTGCCGGAGAGCGTGCGGAACCGGCTCGCGGAGAAGCTTAAACGGTTCGGCGGCGGCAGGGGCGAACTTCTCGTCCGGCGCGGCGGTCGGTTTTATCTCCGATACAATTCGGTTCGTAAATATCTGAATCCGTATTACCTTTCGCGGCCGGGGTTTGCCGCTGGGGCGTTCGCGGAGAAGCTGAATGCGGCGGCGGTTGGATTGAGGGTGAAAAAGATCAGGAGAACGGTAGAAAGGGTGCGCGCGGAATTGTCGGACGGGCGGAATATCGGATTGGTTGAGTTGCGCAATGGCTACGCTGTTCCGGTATTCGTCATGCAGATGGACCTTTTTTACCTCGTTGATGCCGCGCGCCGGTCGGCGGAAAACTTTGTTTCCAAGGTTATCGGACTTGATCCGGATACGGCGTGGGCCGAAGCGGGTGCCGCGGAAACACCGTACGGGAAGCTGACTCGCGCCGCCGCCGGGATGGACTGGGCGGACGAGTGGCGGGTGGAGGCGTTCAGGCGGGAGTTCGGCCACTGGGGCGAGAATGAGGCGGAGGCGGGAGCGCCGAGGCTGTCGGAGAATCCGGCGATGTGGGCGGGCGGGTCGCCCGCCGCATGGAAAGCGGATTCGGACGATAAAGTATCGGCTCTTCTCGGCGAGCGATGGAAGGGATATCCGCTGAAGACGGGTGTGTTGCTGTACGGCATATTGCGGAAGAGGTATCGTGCGGCGGTCGCGGCGCGGGAGGATGTCAGGGATTTGCTCAATCTCATAGTGAGCCGGGCGCGCGCGGCGGCGCTTGAGGCGGGACACGGAGAAGACGTTTTTTTTGCTACGATAGATGAAATTGTGGGAAGTTATCCCGCGCGGGATGTGATCGAAAAAAGACGGCGGGAATATGAGGATGCATTGAAGGCGGGCGCGCAGGCTGTGATTCACGAACCGGAGGATGAGGCGAGCGCGGCGGCGGCTCCGGACTTGATATGCGGCATGGGGATCGGGAGCGCCGACGCGGCGGGACCCGCGCTGGTTTCGCCGGAGACGAAAGGCGCACCGGCAGGAGAGAAACCGGTTCTGGTGATTTCGCGTCCCGACCCGGCGTACGGCGTGATGG
>CAYPEK010000075.1:0-20821 GCA_964409645.1 uncultured bacterium
ATTAGGCTGGAAATTTTGGTGGAAGCGATAATTTGGGATTTGAAATCCCGATTTGGAGGTATTCTGGTATTACCGAAGCCCTGAAAATGTCTTAAATCGAATAAGCGACAAAAAATGGCTTAAATAGAGGGTTATTTCATAATTATATGATATTTATTAGTGATTATATCTGAAAAACGGTCTTATACGCTTAGTATTATGATTATTTATTGTATATTAATGTAATATTATATAATAGTGAGATATTTATATGTACCATAATGTAAACGAATATATTGCTAATAAATAGCTGAATACGATGGATAGTGCATTCGGAGTGAGATGGTTTATCTTGTTTTTATCGAGCAGGAAATCAATTGCCGGCATTTGAATAGGAGATAAAAAAACTAATTACAAAAAATCAGCAAAAGCAATAGTTAATAGTAAATGTAGTCGAAATAGCTTATGAATAGATATTTCAGCCCTTAAATTGTATTAAAGGAGTATTTAATACAATTTTAATAACTCTACAATACCGCTCTTTGGCTGGCCGCTTATGCCCTTTTATTGGTTATTTATAATTCGATACAATCTATTTGCTCGAAATCCATATCGGCGCCGAGATCGAATATTTATCGTTCGGCATCGCAACATAAGCTACATACCAGCGACTTTCGTTCGGCATAACTGGGACAGTCACTTCATATTTGGATTCGCTGATTGTCGGGATCCATTCCTTAACGATTGTTCCTTCTTTTGAAACAATTCGTACATAAGCGGGTATTAATCCGTCCTCGCGCGAAACTGTTACTTTCAGCTTCACGAGATCGCCTTTGAGCTGAGAGCCCATAGGTTTGCCGTTGCCCTCGAAGTTTATCTTCATGCCTCTGTCGTTTGTTGCATAGAATCGCCTCGCTATGAACGCCTCCTTGAGGCCTTCATAGGTCAATTCCTTTGCATATACGGCATTGAATTCGGGTTGCAGGCCCCAGTTAGGCGAATGATTGTCCTGTGCGGCGAGCGGCGCCACGTGCCACCCATGGTCGAGCGCGACATAGTAGAAAGGTATGTCCTCCCACTGCACAACCTCTATGTACGCGGTCTGCGCATCCAGTTCAGGTATGTATTTGAATCCCTCGAGATTCGTCATTTTATGTTCTATGCTCCAGAACGGATGGTTGATGCCTGTGATCGTTTTCGGGTGTTTCAGGATCCACACATTTTTGAATCTGTCGAAAGTGCCTGTCAGAAGGAAGTCGGGCGGTGCTGCGGGATCGAACAGCACGTTCATGTGCGCCTGAATGCCGTCGCTCCACTCCCATCCGACGAGCGCGACGAATTTTCCGTCCTCCGTTTTTTTCTTCGCGACGTCGTTCTGGTATTTCCATTTAATAACCTGAGTCCCGTCGGCAAGCGTGCCCGGCATGTTCATCTTCTGATAATGATCGGTGACAAACCAGAAGTCGCAATTTCCCTTGTAACGTGCGGTGTCGAACGCATCTTCCACATAAAGCGAGCCGTCGGAAAAGCTTGTGTGAGAGTGGTTGCCTCCGAAATACAGATTGTACTCCCCTGCTCTCGCACCCGACGCAAAAATCAAGACGGCGGCAAATGCTGCAACAATGATCCTCTTCATGTTTTTACTCCATCATTATGGATTTAATGCCAAAAACGCGCACGTTTATTCTAACTGAAAATACGCCGCGCGCAAACAACCTCGCCGGTTTATCCGACACGCTCAGAATGACAATCACGTGGGAGGTTGATTTAGGTCGAATACGAATGTGCTTGTTAACCGGTTAAACCTTTTCGGATAGCAATTTGATGATCCTATGGAGCCAATTCACATTTTCATCGCTGTTGTTTTTTAATATCATTTCAATTTCGTTCAATATTTTTTCTCTACTCGGCTCCTTTGAAGGTTCGAAATCAAACAATTCTTTCATAGGCACTTTCAATGCTTTCGAAATTTTATCGAGCGTTTCGAGTGACGGTGAGGTTAATCCTCTTTCCAATAATCCTATGAAGTTATCGCTCAAACCCGTTTTCTCCGCAAGCAGTGCTTGGGTGATGCCTCGTTTTTTTCTTAAATAGCGAATTTGTTTTCCGAGTTTCTTTTTCAATTCCATAAGGACACCTTTATTAATAAATTATAGGTTTATTGTCATGAAGTCTAAAACAAAACCGTATTGTGTTTTTTCGCACATTATCTTGACATATATTTATGTTTTATCGTAAAATATATAAATAATTAACAATTAAGAATTATACGCCGCAAATATTTACAGTCATGATAGCTGTCAACACTAAACGAATCATACATAGTCATATTCATCTAAATCAAACGTTTAGCCAGTAATATGATGAGTTTTTTATAAGGGGCAACGCAATGAAAAGAAGCAAAAAAACAATACTGATAGTGGATGACGAAGAAGCAGTGTTAAGAACAATTGAAAGAATACTTGTTTTTAATGGATATAATGCGTTCAAAGCCGAAAACGGAAAAAAAGCCATTCGTATGTATAAAAAACATATCTCCGAAATCGATTTAATCATTTTGGATTATGCTTTGCCGGATTTTGATGGGCTCGAGTTGTATGACGAATTCAAGATATTGAATTACAATGTCAAAATAATTATTGCATCCGGACTAGATGTCGAAGAATTAAGATTGTACGATCATACATTGGAATATCTCCAGAAACCGTTCGATGTCATTACGTTGCTGGACGCCATAAAGAAGTTGCTATAAAAATACAAGCCTATTTTACGTGCCGGCATGGTTGCCGAATCAATATTTAAACCACGCCGGATTTGTGTATGCATCGTATATAACAGAGCTGAGTTGCGTATTGGCTTCGACGCGGATATAGCCGTTTTTTACGTCCGCGGGCAACTCTACTGTTTTTATAACTTTCATGTCGTCCGGAATGTCGCTTCCGGTGAATTCGGCGACGACTTTCTCTCCGGGTCCGCCGGTTTCGCCCATAAGCAACCTGATTTTAGTGATGGGGCCGAATTCCAAAGTCGAAGACACCGACACTTCCGCCGTGAACGGGCCGCCTTCAATATCGCCGCCTATATCAGCGGATTTACCGGACTTGTTTTTTAGTTCGAGCGTTGCGAACGGGCCGCTTGTCGCTATCATCCTGCCCGCTCTCATAGCGGCGATCAACTGCTCCGGAGTCGGTTTTGAGACTCCCGGTACATAGACAGCGGTGCGGATGTTCGCGAACGGGAATTGCGGAATGTCCTCGTAACCAGCGTTGGCAAGCTCGTATGCGAAATCTCCGTGTGCGTCGGAGCCGCCTGTGAAATATTTTCGTTTGCCTTCGAGAAGCACCTTCACCCACGCGTCAAAACTTTCTTTATTAGGATGCTGGTCGTGGTTCCAGCTTTCATGCCCGGTGAGTCCGGGCGCTGAGAGGTCTTCAATACTCCAGTTGCCGCGGTTGATTAGATAGATTTCCACGGCGGATATGACGCATATCGGGTGCGCGGCGAACGCAGCGGCTGTGTCGGGGAGTCCGGCGGTGACATCCGCGCAGGCAAGGTCAGGTGTGTTGCCGCTTTCGTGCCCATCGCCGTTTCCGGCGTAAAATGTGTCGCTGTTAAGCACAATCATGTGCGTATTCTTATTCTCCGCGTTTCCACACGAAAGCTCCTCGCCCGGCATGAACGTGACTCCGGGATGCTTTTTCGACGCATCGGCGACATCCGCGCGCATCTTTTTCCATTTCGTCAGTTCGGGGTCGTTTTTCTGGCTGTCGCCTTCAACATCGTCGAGATCGAATGAATGATCCGTAAATA
The DNA here is from genome assembly GCA_964409645.1 of uncultured bacterium. GTDB lineage: Bacteria > UBP15 > UBA6099 > UBA6099 > UBA6099 > CAYPEK01. The sequence goes on from CAYPEK010000075.1 coordinate 3,790, forward strand.
CCAGCCAATCCAATCCGAAGGCATCCGCCATTGCCGCGGTTGCGGGAAGAGGCGAACCGAACTCGACCTCGTTTTCGGTATAGAGCGTATGGGTGTGGGTATCGCCGTAAAACCAGCCCTCCCCTTTCGGAAGCGGCGGCGCGCCGATATATACCGGGATCGGCGTGTGTTTGAGGTTTCTAAGGTTATTGTTGCGTACTGTCAAATCGGCGCCCGACCTCGTTTTCATGTTGAACTCGACGTTGACGGTAACGGGGCCGGAGAAGTCCGCGGGCACGTCTGCGTATTGGATGTCGTACCACGATAACTGCTTAAGACGGATGCCGTAATCGACTGTTTTTACCGCCGAAGCGCGGTTGCCTCCGAAGCTGGTTGTTATGGTGACGTTCTTCAGTTCGACCGGGAAAATGTTCGAGTGGTGGATGATTAGCAGAATTGGAAACGGTCCGGGTTTTGAAGTGCGCGTTACGATGTCCGCGACGACATCCGGTTCTTTTTTAGGATACATGTTTTTCTGGATATGCAGGTCGGTGTAGGCGGCGGTGCGTGATGCGAGCGCGAAAGTCAGAAGGAATGCAACGATGATTTTTCTTTGGAATGCTCCGGTTGACATCCGGCAAGCCTCCGAATCCGTTGTCTTATCTTTAGTGTCGCGCAAAAATGTACGGTCTTTGCTTCAAAAACATAAATTAGTATTTGCTTTTTGTCTTTAGCTATATTCTATATTCTTGTTTTACTTTTCCCTCGCTACTCTATCCTCGCTACTTCTTTAAAAAGTCGGCGATTATGGTGTCGAACGAGAGAGCCGTCGCGCCGAGTGAAGCTGCCATGGCGTCCGCGTTGTAGCGCTGGCCGTGAGACCAGAGTTTCTTGAGCAAATCGCCCGCACCGGTTGTTGAGAACCAGTCTGCACCGAAACGTTCTTCGAGCGCGGCGCGGATAGTTCTTTCGAGCATCCACGAACGCAGATAACGGATGCAGTAAAAATGGCTGTCAACATCCTGAAGGAAGGATTCGGGATAATACTTCACCCGTGTTGCGCCGGTGAGAATGTCAACGTACAGGTTCCGGCACTCGTCGAGCGAGCGCTTGCCGCCGTGCAGTTCGAGTTCGTAGTGGAATTTGCCGCAATAGCGGCGGAGCATGTAAAGCTCGAAGAATCGCATAAAGCGCAGATATTCCGACGGGTCGTCTATGCCGAGTCTCGTGCGGAGCCAGCGTTCGTTCATCACGAGCATTTCGAGAGTGGATGCATGTGCTTCGGTGACAGAGTTGTCGCCGAACTGGCGTGCCGCAAGCGGCAGCGACGCATCGACGTATGCGTAGTGCAGTGTGTGCCCGAGTTCGTGCAGGAAGCTCGAATAATCGTCCACGCCGCCGGTAGGCATGATAACGAGATAGACTTCCTCCGGAACTCGCACCGGGCAACAGAACGCGCGTGGTGATTTTTTGTCGCGCTTTTCGATATCGAGTTTAACGTGCGGGTGGCGCTGCGCCTCGATTCCCATCGCATCCATCGTCTCCCACGTTGCCGGAAGCAGCCGATCCGCCGGGAACAGCGGGTCGAACTTGTCCGCACGCCTCATATAGACGAAATCGTACTGAGTGAGCTCTGAGAGCGGAAGTTTCAGGATTGTTTTCGCGTAATGTTCGAGCTCGCCGAGATAGAACTGCTCGGTTTCGCGTAGCAGCTTTTCGGTTTCGGCTCGGAGCGGGTCGAGCGCTATACCCTCGATCTTCTCGAAGAAATCCCGGTAGCTTGAATAGCCGAATTCGACCGCAAGTTTGTGCGAGCCATCCATAATCGTGTGGCTAAGTGTCATAAGTTGATCGGAAAGAATTCTTCGTCGGGCGATATCGAGCTCCGCGCGGCGTGCGTGGTCCGGCTCGTTCGCGATCATCACCGGAATTTGCCTGTACGGGACGGTTTCGCCGAATACCTCCGCCGTGGCTTCCAGTTCGAGTGTGATTACCTCGTCCGTCGGGCCTTTGAGAGCCTTGTCTATAATCATGCAGAGCAGAAACGACAGATATTCGGCGCGTTCGGAGGGTTCGATGTCCGCTTCTCGAATCTGCCGCACTGTGTCGTTCGATATCAGCCTGTCCGCGCGCTCGAAAATAGCAGAGAAGTTAGCTTCGTCCTTTAAGCCCGCGCCGACTTCGTATGCCTCGCGTTCCAGATCGATTGTGAATTGTTCGAGCTCTTCAAAAATGTTTGTCATGTCGCATCCTCAGAATTTTAATGGACTTTGTTAAGTCCGCCGTAATTATATGATAAAGAGTAGCGGATATGCACAGGACCGCAAAAAAGCCGGGTCCGCGGATAAATTTGCTTATTTTGTGTTAAGGCAAATAAATTTATATGTTAGAATAATGGAAAGCGATGTGAGGCGCAGGACGTCGAAGGTAATATATGCCTGTAGTGTTTAGAAACAATCTTGATTACCTTCTTCGGAAGGCCGGGGAATACATGGACTTCGAAGGCCTCGAACTTGTGCGTCTCGCTTATGAGTTCACAATAGAGAGCAACCGGAGATTTGAGTTTCTGAGATTCTCCGGAGAGCCGGCAATTTCGCACCCGCTGGCGGTTGCAGAACAGCTCGTTGACTGGCGGATGAACCCGGAGACTGTAGCGGCGGGCATCCTGCACGACATTATTGAAGACCCCAACATACACGCGTTGCAACTGCGATCGACATTCGGCGACACAGTAACTCGTATGGTGGACGGCGTATCGAAACTGAAGAAGTTCGAGCTGCCGTCGTCAACAGCGGCCGATACAGCGTATCATTACAAGATATTCTTAGCGGTTGCGCAGAACCCGCGCGTTGCGATCATCAAAATAGCGGACCGCCTGCACAATCTCCGAACTCTCGACAGCATGCCCGGTTACAAACGCCTGAAAACGTCCTATGAAACCGAGCAGATATTCATCCCGCTCTCGCGATTTCTCGGAATAGAAGCGGTCGCGGAGGAGATGGAGGACATTGCGTTCCAATACGCGCGCCCAAACGAATTCGCACAACTCCTCGACAGGCTGGAAGACTTGGTAGCCGAAGAAGACGAAGTTTTCAACAAAGCAATCGACGAGATAGAGCCGGCAATGCTCGCGACAGGACTCGAATATCAGGCGCACATTTTTAGATACAACTTATCGCATGCGCGGCGGATTCTGAATTCGCCCGACCGGCCGATGCCTAAAACCGGGCTCGTCGAGTTGACAGTCCCGGAGGAAGACGACTGCTACCGCGCGCTTCAGGCGGTGCATAAAACGTTTCAGAGCCTCTCGATCGGTTTTCAGGACACGATCAATTTTCCGTCGATAGATTTAAAACGTATGATCGAGACGAGTTTGCTTGGGCCGCTCGGGCGTCCGCTCGTGATCCGAATCATCTCGCGCGAGATGAAGCAGGTGAACCGCTGGGGAATCCTCCCCTTCCTCGCCACGCCTGAAGAACTCAAGCGCAAGGATATGCTTGAGGACCGCGTGGAGCTGATACAGAAAATAGTGGAATCTTTCCGCAAGCGCGCGGGCGACCGCGATGAAAAGGAACTCGTGGACATCCTGACACGCGTTGTCCTGAAGCAAAAGGTTTTCGTCTTTACTAAAGACCGGCGCAAGCTCGAACTGCCCGAATCTTCCACCGTGCTGGATTTCGCTTATCTGATGGATACCGAGATCGGAAATCATTACAGCAGCGCGTTGATATATCAGGAACCGGTGGAAATGGGCTACCAGCCCCAGCTTTTCGACCACCTTTACATCGTTACGGACGACAAAGCCGAGCCGCACGTGGATTGGCTGAAACATGCACACACGCCGGAGGCGCAGGGACACATAAAAAGATGGCTCGCATCGCAGCCCCGCGACAAATCCGTTGCGGAAGGGCAACGCGTCATACTCGATAAGGCGAGCAGCGAGGGAATTGCGCCGTCGGGACGGCTCGAAGATATCGAGCACCTCATAGAACCTATCTACCAGTTTCTCGGTTTCCGCTCGGCGGAAGACCTGTACGAACAGATCGGCAAGGCTGATTTCAATCTCGATATCGCCATGGACTTCCTCAAGGAGCAGTTCAAGAAAGTGGTGCTGATCGACCCGGCGGAACTCGAACCTAAGCTTCTCGGCGACAAAGCGTATCAAGAGCCTCTGTCCGCTGGGACGATTGATGCGGAGCGGCAACTCAAGTCGCAGCCCACGCTATGCGAGATGTGCTCGCCTCTGCCCGGCGACGAAATCATTGTCCGCACGTCATCGAAGCAGACGATCGTTCACAGGGCCGCATGCAGGCACATCGAGCGCGGTTTCCTTCGCGGGCCGAAGATTCTGACTGCGAGGTGGAACCGCACGAACGGCCGCGCATATCCATGCCGGATAAAGATAAAGATATTCCCATCGAAGGATGTTCAGGAGCGCATAACGAGAGTGTTCGAAAACGCGGGCGCGAAAGTGGCCGCGTCGCTCATCGGCGCGCCGGGTCCGGACGGACTGCACCTGATGGAGTTCATTCTCGAACTGGATGGCGAGGCTAAGCTTCGCGGCCTCTGCGACGAATTGATAGCGATTAAGGATGTCGTGTTTGCAAAACGAATCTGAAATAACCCGTGCTTTCATAGCAATAGAGGTGCCGGAGAATGTAAAGGCGCGTCTCGCGGAGATTCAGCGCGACTTTAAAAAACGCATGGGATCGGCAAGCTGGACGCGGCTACAGGGTTTCCATATCACTCTTAAGTTTCTAGGCAATATAGACGGCGCTCAGATAGATGCGCTGAAAAAAGCGCTCGCGGAACCATTTGCACAACCGGCATTCAAAGTTGCCATCGAACGCACTGGTATATTCCCGTCACCGCAAAAGGCGCGTGTGCTCTGGGCCGGAGTCGGCACCGGAGAGGACGGACTGCACGCACTCTATTCCGAAGTTGAAGAAAGAGCGGCGGCTGTCGGTTTCGAGCGAGAGAAAAGACCATACACCGGACACCTTACGCTCGCAAGATTCAGAAATCCGTGCATGATTATGCCGGCGCTCCTTGAAATGCGGCTGGACTGCCCGGAATTTGTGGCCGACCGCGTTGTGCTCTTCAAGAGTGAGCTAAATCCGGCCGGTTCCATATACACGCCGCTCGCCGCTCGCGATTTGCGGCCAAGCAACGCATAATGGGATCTTCCTCAAACGACACACGCGCAAAATGCGCCGCCCTGTGGGAACGGCTCTACCCGAATGTGAAAAAGCCTGAGACACATCTGCGGGAATGGCACCGCGAGGCGGCTGCAGGCACTCTCGCATCTCTCGACGCCGGATGCGGCTCCGGCGGATCGATAGATCATGCGTCGGCGTTGCCGGACGCGGTGACGGTTGGGCTGGATATGGATTTTGAAGCGCTAAAAAGCAATCAGCGCGTGAAATATAAGGTTGTAGGGTCAGTGGAGGCGCTTCCGTTCGCTGACGACGCGTTCGGTCTCGTTACTTCGCAGTATGTTCTCGAACACATTGGGAACCCTACTGCGGCATTCGGCGAACTGGCGCGCGTATCGCGGCCCGGCGCACAGTTTCTTTTCATGACGACTAACTCTTCGAGCTACCTTGGGCTCGCGATCAGGCTAATCCCGGAGTCAGTTCAGTTCGCAATAAAGCGTCGGTTTCTGAAAATGTCCGAGAAGGAGTTGTATCCGGTCTATATGAGATGCAACACACCGCGCAAGCTCGAAAAACTGCTTGGCGCCGTGGGTTTCGCCCGGCCCGACTTCATTTTCATAGGCGGCCCCTTCTATTTCTCATTCTCATACATATTGTTTCGGATGGCTGTACTGCTCGAACACATCACGGACGGAGTGCTGAAACCGCGCAAATTCTATATAGTCGGCCGCGCGAAAAAATCTGGATAGAGATACATAATTACATATTTCTTTATGGGCAAGATAGATTTTCCGTTAATCCGTTGCGCAATTTCATCCTTCACCGTGACCGCTTGCTGACGCGCGCGGCTCCGTTAAAAACACTAATCATTTACGGGTATTGAAATGAGCGAAGCGAATCCGAGCCGCGCGCGTCAGCAAGCGGTCACAGTACACATCTAATCTTATTAACTATAAATATCTAAGGGTGCGGCCAAACTGCGTGCCATGTACAAAACGTTGTTTTTTGTACATGAGATTAAGACAATGTCATTGCGGGAGAGGAGCACGCGGAAGCATCTGAAGACGCATTCCCCCCCCCGCAGAGCGTGGGAACGATTAAAAATCCGGCTGAGACTCATATTTATCCGGACGCGTTTACAATTTTGTAAGTATGAAATGAACTATCGACTGCTTGAGTATCATCGTGAGAATTATCCCGCATAGCATGAGAGGCGCGAAAGGCATCGTACGGTAAACCTCGATTCTGTGTTCCGTGTCGAGCCGCTCGCATATAAGCGTAACCTGCTCCGCCGAGAGGCCGTCCATGAAAACGTTCTGCAACTCCCCGTCGTCCTTCAGTAGTTCTATCGCCTTTTCCGTAGGCACCATGCCCGTTTTGAGGTCCCCCACCCGTACTTGAAACGCGTCTTTCTGCTTGAGGTACATCTCGATCAGCCCTCGAAAAACGCCGGCGAACAGCATGAACGCGGCAATCGTTTTCGCGTTGCGTGCAGCCGACTGCGGGTTTCGCGCCGCAACCGCCGCCAGCGCCGCCGCCGGGATCAGCGCAAGTACCCATATTTTAAGCTTGGGCCGCTTCTCGAACAATTTGTCGAGCCACATCGACACCGGCTTCATCACCGCGAACATGAAAACGATGACGAATATGCTGATAAGCAATTGCGCGTCGCGGCCTCTAATCGATTCCCGGAGCGGTTTCACCGCGATATAAATCAGGTTGAACATCACGAACATGCAAACAATTATGTGCCACCGGCCCGAAACCGCCTTCCACATATCTTCTAATGAAGCTCCGGCAGTTGCTTTTGCGGAACCGCTGCCCGCCACCGCGCCGATAAGTATCCTTGGCAGCACAAACACCAGCGCGCATGCGAAAATGTTTATCAGCAGATTGAACGACGGGAAATATTCGACATAACCCTTTGAGTAGAAATCGAGAGGGAGCAGAAACGCGGCGACAGCGAACAATTTCGCGTCACCCGCAGTCCATGCCGACATTTTCCACAGTACGAAACCGCAGACAAAAGCGATCACCGCATTTAGAAGGAGCTTACCGATATAGGCGAAATTCAGCGCTCCCTCTCCCGCTGTTGCTTTGAAATACACAATGAAAACCGCGTGAAGGACGACACCGGCTATGAAGCCGGCGGCGATTGTCTTGTTCGGGATTTTGCCGCGTTTGTAGTCGCTGACAGCGGCCGACGCGCCGACCAGCAACGCCAGCGCCGCGAAAACATACATCGGCAGTTGTTCCATTCGAAGCCCGAACATTTCACCGGAATTTTAGCACAACTGTATATGAGTGTCTCCGTGCGCACCAATTCGCCAGTTCAAGCCTGCTCGCCGGATCAGAACATTCCATCATATAATTGCTATTTTGCTACCATTATTGTAAATCAGATTTTTTCAACAGCTACCACTTTCCCCGTTTTTACTCGCCCCCCCCGGTTTCCAGTTTCGTTAGCGCGGGTTTTCCATCAGATAGTCGCATCCCGCCGTTGTAAAATCTTTTTTGTAGGGCGGGGTGCCGATCAGCTATAGCCGTATCCCGCCCACCGCAATATAAAAATATGTAGGGCGGGGTCGCCGCACCCCGCCGACGTAACGCATTGACCTCTATCACATTTTATCCCAGCATCTCACCTTGTAATTCTCTTATAAGCAAACAAACTTATCTCTCCCTGATAAGGCCAATCCTCCGCACTCTCGCAAAGCCCCGCCCTAACCGGATTATCGAGCACATATTTCCACTTATCATGATACGATTCATTACCTCTTAACAAATGATCGAAAAACTCATTCTGCCAGAGTTTCCCGTCGAATCCTTTCTCAACTGCTCTTGCGTGCGTCCATTTCTTAAAATCCCGTATAAAATTAGATAGAGGCTTTTCATTTTTCATCGGGGAGGCAAAAAAATGAATATGATCGGGCATAATAACAAAACGACCTATTGCCCATCCGTGCCGCTCTTCACATTCCCGGAAACATTCAATTATCTCATCTGCAACATCAGGACATGCAAGTTTATTCTGCCTACGGTATGTTGTTATTGTAATAAAAAAAACCGGTGCATGATAATCCAGCAACAACATTTCAGGGTGTTTGAGATGTTTTCTCCGAGGCAGTTCCATATGGCGATACGTCTGCGGGGTTCGGCGACCCCGCCCTACATATACAAATTACTTCTTTTAATCAACAAATATCTGACCTTAATCCCCTCATAATTATTTTTGTCCTTATTCCCGGCCCGCCCCCAATTTATTCCTTAACTAAATGATAATATTAGCAGTATTATCCCGCATAGTATAAAAAAATATGGTGAGTATTTTATTCTATAAATATTAGCTCTAGGATAAATAGTTTTTAACCTCTGTATGATCTTGTCTCTAACTATAAACATACATATTCCAGCAATTATATATAGCCCTCCACAAGCAAGCATAAATGTACGCATTATTTTGCCTCTAATACAAATAATTCGGAATAATTCGGGGTCAGGCCGGGAATGACGCCAAAAAGTGAGTCGTCATTTGCTACGACGATACTATGGACGATGGGGCTGTTGACGATAGGCATTATATTATCAGGCCACCTCTTATCTTCTTTTCAAGTTGCTTTTCCTTGAACTTTTATACGATATTCGTGAACTTACCTACCCTTTCACGCCTTGTCCGTAATTCTTGTTCTTTGTAGCTATGGTGTTGCTTAATATCAATTGTAACATGTTAATTACGTTCTGGAAAGATGGTCAATCCGTGTGCCATGTACAAAGTTTTGTTTTGTACATGAGATAAAAACAATGTCATTGCGGGCAAGCCCTTTGGCGCGATACGTCGGCGGGGAGTTCATCCTAACTTGTTGATCTTTTACCCCGGCCGTTTTTTTACCCACATTCGATTTTTAGGGGCGTCGAGGGCGCGGCGTCGCCGCCGCCGGGGCGCCGCCGGGGCGCGCCGCCCCTTTTTTTGCCTTTTTTACGTATAACTTACGTATTATTCACATACTATTTACGTATTAGATACGTACTTTATACACATTGTTTACGTACAGTTTACGTATCGTATTTTCGCCCTTAAACGGCAGTATTGCCGTTTAAGGGGCTTTAAGAAAGGCGGGGATTCTCGCCGCACTCCAAGGCGCTTCGCGCAACATATCCTTCAATCACTGAAGATCGGATATCCCAAACTAACCTTGCTCCTTAGAAAAAACGCTTTGTCCATGCTAAACGATATATAAATTAGTTGCTTTTAAGTTTCTTGGTCGGCCCGATTTTCTCGAACGGGATTTGCTTGAATCCGATCTTGAACGCCGGCGAATCGGGCCGCAGGCGGAAATCCTGATGCGCAAAGTCAACAAATTTCGGGTCGGAGGTTTCGAGGTTGTCCTCGATTTTCTCCCATGCCGGGTCAACTTCTTTATAGAGCATCAGCCAGCTTCCGCCGACGGATATGTTGCGCGTCACGACGTTTCCCTTCGGCGCTCCGGGGTCGTCGTCCATGTACTTCAGCAGTTCCGGGTAGCGGGTGCTGTAGGGCGGATTTTTGTAGTTCATGTCGTTCAGGCGATTAACCATAACACCGCCTTCCATCGCGGTGTCCTTCGCCCAGTTGAGTCCGCGCGCGTCGATCATCACTCCCGGCCAGCAGTCGATGAAGATGTTGTTTTCGACTGTGTTGTCGCGCCCGCCGCCTATGAAAACACACCTGCTCGCCTTATAGAACACATTTCCGTAAACGATCGAGCCGCTCGACATGTCGTCGAGATAGACCGCGTTCGAGCCGACTCCGAGCGCACTTTCGCTATAACCGCGCAGACTGCGGATGTGGTGAAAATAGTTGAACTGGATTCTGTTGCCGCGCGTTGTCCAATCGCGCCCCATATAAAACGCCCCGACATCCTCCGTATCGTAGTTGGCGTCGTTGATCTCGTTGTATTCGATTATATGTTCGTTGCCGCCGAGGCCGATCACCTCGTGCGGCGAGTCGTGCAGGTGATTGTGGGCGATCCGGTTCCCTACTCCGTATATCCACACTGCCGGGCAGTACGTTCGCACCCAGCGCCCCACTGTGTGTATGTCGCTGTTTGTCACATAATTGCCACCGGGGATGAGCGTTTTGCGGTCGCCGCCGTTTAGGACAACGCCTCCGTTGCCCGTCTGATAGACCTCGCATCGGTCCACGCCGTTGTTCGTGCCGCCACGAATATTTATGCCTTCTGTGCCTACGTTCCTCACCGTACAGTCCGCAATGAGATTGCCTGATCCGCCGGAGACGACAATGCCTTCCGCGCGTGTCGCCTCGACCGTGATTCCGCGCAACTCGACGTTCACAGTGCCGTTCAGCAACACCGCCGGGGCGTCCAGAACCGACGCGATGATCTCGGTGCCCTGTTTCATCCGCTCGCGCGGCCATACGTAGAGCACGCCCGACGCGCGGTCGAGATACCACTCTCCCGGCGCGTCCAGCTCCTCGAACACGTTCATGAAATAATAGCGGCGATCCGGCGTGTACCCATACACGCCCGGCTCCGCTGTCGTTATCCAGCGGCCCTTCGTGTCGATGTTCGTGACCTTTTCATACGAGTCGGCCCAGTTATATTTCCAGTAGCCGTGCACCCAGATGTCGTCCGAGGGCGCCCAGCCGGAGGGCCGGTTGCCCGTGTAAGAAAAGCGTTTAGCGTCCTCGCCTTTGGGCTCCGGATATTTGCCGTCCATCCACGGCGCCTGCGCTTGCCACGTCTTCATTCCCGGCACGAGTTTGATCTGCGCCCAATCTCCGTTCGGCCAACGAGCAATCTCCATCGGCAGGCCATCAATAAAAAGCTCGATCGCCGCGTTGTTCGACGGTCCGCCGAAACCGCGCTTCTTAATCGTTCCATAATCAGTTATCCCGTGTGATTTCAGATCGACGTGAAGCACGTTGGCGCGCGCGTCCGGACTCAAGCGGTCAAGCACGGACTGATCCGTGACAGGCGCAAACCACGCCGGGTCGAGCTTTACACCACCTATAAAACGCGGCTTTTCGTTCTTGTATGCACGATATGCCACCCCTTTGTCCGCAGCGTTAAGCTCAAAAGTCTTCTTTAAGAAATAGTACCCGCCGCGAAAGAGGACGACCGCGCCGCCCTTTTTCTTCAATGATTTAGCCGCGGCTCTGGCAGCGTCGCGTGCACGTTCCGGAGTGGCGAACGGGCCGTCCTTGCGGGCGGAGTTCGGATCCGCGAGACGGCCGCTCCACGAGTCGTTGCCTTTCGGCGACACATAAAAGACCGCGACCTTCACCGTGCCCGCTCCTTTTTTAGCCGATAGGCAAACACCGGAGATGAATGATAAAGCAAAAAGGGAAAACAACGATGCTATAACGACAACGTTTCTTTTCATGGATATCTCTCTCCGCGCGAAGCGTTTCGCGCGCTTTTATTTTCGTATGTCGGGTAATATCGCTGCCCGGAAATCATTTGGGCATTTTTATCTGAGTATCGACAATCTGTTTCTGCATATCGAGATAACGCGGTTCCTTCGGCATGATTTCGAGTGCCGTGCCGATTTCCTTAGCCGCCCGCGAGAGATGCAGACGCGCCGTTGCGTAGTCCTTTGTGTCTATTCCGTCCTGTGCTTTCTTCATGAAGACCGCCGCGAGGTTTGCGTAGGATTTGTGATATTTTGGGTCGAGTTTCACGGCGGTTTCAAACTCGAATACTGCACGGTCCACCTGTCCGGTCTTATAGAACGAATAGCCGAGCAGGTCGTGCGCCTCAGCCTTATTCGGCTTCAGCTTGATTGCTTCCTCGAGCACAGGGATGGACCCTTTGTAATTTTCCGCGTAGATGTAATCGTATGCTACCTGCATCCTGTCCGTATATTTGAACTTAGCGCGGTTGAACACCACATTGAACGGGCTTTTTGCGTTGAAAATCAGCACATATCCCACAAGCAGAACCACGAGCGCCATCAGCACCATCGAAACTGATTTCCCGGGATTACCGCGCCCTGATGACTTCTGATCCATATTCACTCTCTTTTATATATTTTCAGCCATTTTATAAGACTTGTGCGCCAAATGCAATAAACAACCACTTCGATTCCCGCGATTCGGCGTAAAAAAACGGCACCGGCACAACTTAACTATGTCAGACATTTCAACTTCCGCCATTATTCCAAAATACTGAAAGTTATGAAAAAATACAGCCAAAAATCCCCTATGTCAACAAGACAGTGGCCGCCGATGCCGCAATTATCAACACAATCACCGCAGCGCCGGCACACCCGACGCAACCTTTCCTGCCGCCTGAGCCTTCACTTCTCCAGCCGCCGTCTTTTTCAGGCATGCAGTTCCACGCGCCGCCGAGATCGTCGTAATAATCCCGGCTGTCCACCCGTCCGTCGCCGTTCCAATCTTCCATTGCTGTCACCAGATAAATGTTACACGTTTACTGTGACATAAAAGATTGCGCGCCGCAAATGGCCGCCGCGATCGTATTGAAACAACAGTGAAATTCTGTGATAGTATTAATAATGAAGTTTTATGCACAAGAAGTCTGCTGAAATCGGGAAGTTCTGCATGGATTACGAAATAAAATTAGTCGAAACAGATGCCGGAGCGTCGGCGGATTATCAGTCAGTCATCGACAACTCGTCCGACAGCACTGTTCTGCACACACTTGAATGGCGAGACGTCATCCAAGACACGCTTGGAGACGAAAGCCGCTATTTTGTCTGCTATGAAGACGGCCGACCGGTTGCAGCCCTGCCCGCATTCATCCGCAAGACGGAACTCGGCGCTGTTTTCAATTCGCTCGCGTTCAGCGGCAGCTACGGCGGTGTCTGCATCAGCAAGGACGCCGCGGACCCGCAAGACGCGGCAGCCGCCCTGCTCGTCCGCGCCCTAGATTCCGCGCGTGACGAAGGCTGTCTCACCGCCACATTTATAGCGTCGCCGTTAAGCAACAATCTCCGCGCCCTCTACATGGAAACCGTCAAGCCGGATTTCGTCTATGACCGCATCACACAGTTCACCGACCTTACTAAGCCGCTTTCATTCAAGCCGAGTGTGCGAAACCACGTAAGCAAGGCGCTCCGCCTCGGAGTGATGGTAAAAACAGAGCTTACGTCTGCAAACCTTGATTGGTTCTATAGCGCATACACGGCGAATATGGAGCATCTTGGGCTCGCGCCGAAACCGCGCTCGTTTTTCGACAGCGTGGCAAGCCGGATGTGCCCGGCGGGGCGGGCGAAGTTCTATTTCGCGTTCGCGGACGGGACGCTGGTTTCGGGCCTGCTGATGTTTTTCTACCGCAACGGCGCAAAGAACCACGAGACATGTTTCGACCGCGCAAACGCGAAATATCAGGGCAACAGCCTGCTTCTGGACTCCGCCCTTCGCGAGTCGAAGCGCGCGGGATACGAATACTTTAACTGGGGTGCGTCCGAAAACCGGGAGTGCGGCGTGTACAAATTCAAAGCCGCATGGGGCGCCGAGGAACATTCATATTCGTATTACACAAAAATGCTGCGCGACTGCTCCGCTCTCCGCGCCGCCGGGTCGAAGCAAATACTCGATACATTCGGCCGCTTCTACTACGTGATCCCCTTCTCGTGGCTTGAAAACGATCAATAATCCATCGAACCGATAACGCAGCAAATTTACCACTGCTTTTTGTGTTTTTATTCCGATTTTGTTGATCGAAATTAGGATTTCTTTTACAATAGCCGCGCAGGGCCGGGAATAAGAGGCGGCAACGCCTCACACACAGGAGGCTGCATGAAAACATCCGTCAAAATCCGAATGATAGTCTTTTTCGCGGCAATCGCATTATCAGTCGCCGCCCTAACTTCGCACGCTTTCGCTGCGGGACTTTCAGACTGCACGGATATTCAGACGAAATACGGAAAAATCTCAGGCAAAATGAACGCAAAGACAAACGTCTGCGTTTATAAAGGCATCCCGTACGCCGCGCCGCCCGTAGGCGAACTCCGCTTCGCGCCGCCCGCACCGGCAAAACCGTGGGCGGAAACTCTTAAAGCAACAAAATACGGTAAAGAGTGCCTCCAGTACGGAATGGCACTCACGCCTCCGAAAAATCCGTCCGGCGCGGAGGACTGCCTCTTCCTCAATATATGGCAGCCTGCATCCTCGGCTTCCGGCAAAAAAGCTGTCATGTTCTTCATCCACGGCGGCGGTTTTGTTCTCGGTTCCGGAAGTCAGGAGTTTTACGAAGGCTCAAACCTCGCCTCGAAAGGCGACGTCATTGTCGTAACCATCAACTACCGGCTCAACATATTCGGATTCCTCACGCATCCCGGCGTGAAAGACGCCGACGGACGCTTCGGCAACTATGGACTTCTAGACCAGATCGCCGCGCTGAAATGGGTTAATGAGAACATCGGAGATTTCGGCGGCGATGCGAAGAACATAACCATATTTGGCGAATCCGCGGGCGGCATGAGCGTGGGAGCCCTGCTCGTTTCTCCGCTGGCCAAAGGGCTATTTCAGAAGGCAGCCATCCACAGCGGCCCCGCCCTGCTTCTCACAAAAACCGCCGCTTCGGAGCAGAACGCGTCCATCAACGCCGCTGCGCAGCTCGGCTGCCCGGATATCACCAATGCCGCTTCCTGCCTTCGCGCAATCGACGCGAAAAAAATCATAACGACGATCAAGCCGTTCAGCCCGCTGATGTCCAACTCCGAAATCACGATGGGGTTCCCAATGAATCCGATCGCTGACGGATACGTGCTGCCGGAGATACCTTATAAAATGTACGCGAAAGGCGCGGCCGACAAAGGCGTCAAATTGCTGATCGGCTCCAACAAGGACGAGGCGACTCTTTTCACCGCTAAGGAAGAAGTCACAACAAAGGAACAGCTCGGCACAACGCTCAAAGCAGACGCCGACAAGGTTAGAGCGACATTCGGAGTCGATATCTATTCCCCCGAACTGATCTCCTACTATCCGGTTTCCGATTATCCGACACCCAAGGCGGCCTACAACGAACTCGTGGGGGACGTCGCGTTTCTCTGCCCTTCGAGAATACTCGCGAATTTCTTTGTGGACGGTCAGCCCGACACGTACGTCTATTATTTCCAGCGACCGCTTGCCACTACAGGTTTTCTTAAAGATTTCGGCGCTTTCCACGGCGCGGAACTCGCGTTCGTATTCGGAAACTTCGTATTCTTCGGAATGGACACGTCGTCGCCCGAAAACAGCGCGCTTGCGGACAAGATGATCGAAATATGGAGCACATTCGCGAAGACCGGAACGCCCGGCGCGAGTGGCCTTCCGGCATGGCCGAAATACAACAAAACAACTCAGCCGTACATGATTCTCGACGCCGGCAAATTCACAGTCGCCGAAAACACAAAACTCGAACAGTGCGCTTTCCTATCGAAGAAGATGGCCGAAACCTACGGAAAATAAGTTAAACAAGTCAAGCAAAAAACCGGCTCGGTGTAAATTCTCCGGGCCGGTTTTTTTATTTACTTTCGTTACGTGCGACTATCGTGCCAAACTATCCTTCATGTCCGCCGTTGTGCCTGTACATTATCACGCGGACTTTTTCCAATGTGACCAATCCCTCTTCGATCATTTCGTCCAAAAACGGGATAAGAGCCTCGATCTTCTCTTCAGCGTCAACTATTTCTATTACGATCGGCAGGTCTTCAGAAAGCCTCAGCACTTTGGATGTGTGGATACGGCTGTTTGCGCCGAACCCCATAATTCCGCGCAGCACCGTTGCGCCCGCCAACCCTCTTTTTCTGGCTTCTTCGACTATGACCTCGTACGTGGGCCGAGCGCCCCTCTTATCGCTTTCACCGATAAATATTCTCAATAGAAACGCTTCTTGAGGAATCTTCATTGTATCGACCTCCGTCAAACGAATCTGATGAGCGCGGCACCCGCTCCGAATGCGATTATACCAAACACGTTCTGCATTGCCACATTTGCAAAAGCGTACATCCACTCCGACGACCTGAGGAATTCACCGGTTTCGAGAATGAACGCCGAAAATGTGGTGAACGCCCCAAGAAAGCCGATGAATACAATGATTCGTAGTTCTCCCGTGAAAGTCGAGTGATTTTCAAAAAACGTCCACAAACATCCCGCGATGAAACATCCGATAATATTGACCGCCAAAGTCCCCCACGGGAACTCGGCGCCGCCGATGTTTTGAACGAATCCGGCGAGTAAATACCGGCACAAAGTGCCCATCGCTCCAGCCAACGCAATCCAGATTAACTTAGTTGCCATACCTCGATCTCCTTTAGCTAACACTACAACGCTGAAAACGAAAAGTGGTGTATATTGTTATGCGCCGTTATCCTCTCATGTTCCTTCAAGGCGGTACAGGCCATCGTTGCCAGTCCCCACCTTGATTACCGCTCACTAAACTGTCGGTGCTATAAAAACGGGGACTGGCAACGCGGCTCGCGGTGCCTGTACCGTTTTTAAGCAGCTTCTTACCCGGATTTTTCACGAGAAAAATCCGGGAAATCGAATAAATGGCGATCTACCGCGTTGAATCATCGACTCGAACTCGGTCACATACGGAACAGTATGCTCCTTCGTTCTCGCTCGATTCGTCTTGTATCTCATCCCTTTTTTCGATTTCTGCCTGCACTGGTGAAAAATGCAGGCTAACCATTTGCTCATTTCTTTACATTAAAAAAGCCCTGCTTTGCGGCAGGGCGATTGTTCTTTCCATAGACTCCTGACGCATACACTTACAAAAGGAGTCATCAGCCTTTTCAACGGCGGTTATCGGGGAACCCCATCCCCATATAGGATTTGAATTATAACGGTTTAAATAGTTCTTTCAACCCGGATTCGTCAATAACGTGCCCCTACCTTTCCGCTTCGCATTTCATCCGCTCTGAATCATCGCTACCAAATCCTAATGACG
>CAYPEK010000076.1:0-20795 GCA_964409645.1 uncultured bacterium
AAAATCGATTTTTTTAATCTGATTTTCAAAAACTATTTTTTTCAGAGGTCTCATCTACATTAATATAATTTTAGAACAGCAACAGCATTGAGTTTTAATCAATTATACTATACATAATTGCAATTACCATAGTTTAAGTATATTTATATTTTACCTCTCATTACGGTTCTAAATTCATTATTCGTTGATCATACACTGTGTGCCATGCCAAAGTTTTCTTTTGTGCATGAGATAAAACAATGTCATTGTGGGCAAGCCCTATTAGGTTTTATTCTTGTATTTGTCTTTCCCTCGCTACTCGCTACTGGCTACTCGCTACTTTATCTCGATGTCCCACAGATTCTGGTGCTTGAGACGCCGTTCGGGGGCGAGTTCGAGAGCGCGGCGGAAGAGGTCTTCGGCGCGCGATTCGTCGCCGAGTTTGAGGTACATGATGCCGAGGTGATTGTGTATCACACTGTTGTCCGGGTCGAGCGCAAGAGCGGTCCGGAGGTGGTCCGCCGCCGCTTCGATCTCGCCTCCGTGGTGCAGACAGAGAGCAATGCCGTGGTGCGCTTCGGCAAGGTTCGGAGCAAGTTCGAGCGCCCTCGTGAACTCCGCCGCGGCCTCGTCGTACTTCCCGTTGAGCTTGCCGAGCAATACTCCGGTGCGGCAGTGAGCTTCAGCATGATCCGGATCGAGCGCAAGCGCCTTGCGGTAGCATACGAGCGCTTGCTCGAAACGGCCGCCGCGTTCGAGTATCTTTCCGAAATTGAAATAAACGTCCGGGTCCTTCGGGCGGTACGCGAGAAGTCGGCGGAACATGTCGGCGCTTTCGTTCGGCCGGCCGAGCCGGAACAGAACAACACCGAGGTTGTAGATGGCGTTTTCGTGGTCCGGGGCCGCGTCCAGCACGCGCTCGAAACATTGTGCGGCGCGTTCGTTCTCTCCTGCGCGGGCAAGGTTCATCCCCTCCTCGAACAGGTTGCTTATAGTCGATTGTCTGCTTTTGCGGATCATTTTATGACGGGCGCATCAGCGCCTCACCGCCGCGGGTCATTCGAGAAAATCGCGGTATGTGACCGTCATCGGGTCTGGCGCACGCCGTATGACCTCGAACAACGCCGCCGCCGACTGACGGCCGGCCAGCGACAGATTCAGATTTTTCCAGCGTCCCCTAACCGACGGTTTGTATGTGCCGATAATGAACTTTTCTTTTTTCGAGGACAGTATGTCTCCGGGCTGCTCGTCTTTCCTGTCCTCTCCCACCGCTATCAGATGGGCGTCTATAAGTTCCTTGCCGGAATAAATTTCGCCGCCGAGCCATTCGGGAGGCCCTTCCAAACGGGTGTACGCGGCTTTCAACTGGCAATGCATATCAACCATGCCCTGAATTAGTTCCGGATCGGCAAACGTGTGGCACGCGTTAATCCTTATCATCGTCTTCGCCCGCCGCATGGATGACGCCTTCATCATTCTTTCGGAAGCCGACTGAACGTCGGTGCGGAAAAGCGACAACTTCTTCCCCGCCAGATATGAACCGTACGGGATATGCTTCTCGTCGTGTCCGGAGAGAAACACCATATCTTTCCGCGGCACTACCTTCTCCATCCGTCCGCACAGTATCTCGAGCGGGTTAAGACCGCCTCTTACCGGCGTCAGGAAAACGTCGCTGCTCATCTCCAGCGGCAGTTCGATTATCAATCCGGTTTCCACATCAAACATACTTGCTCCGAACTCCTTTAAATACTTTTATGCAACAGATAAATAACCGGAAACGGCGTGCTTTGTCAAACGGCGCCGTACCCGGCGCGTCTCAAACGTTAAAGCGGAACAGCATTATGTCGCCGTCGTTGACGATGTATTCCTTGCCTTCGAGGCGGAACTTGCCGGCCTCGCGAATTTTCGCCATGTCGCCGAATTTCACGTAATCCTCGTACGAAACGACCTCCGCACGGATGAAACCGCGCGCGATGTCCGAATGGATGCGCGCGGCGGCGGCGAGCGCGTTGTCGCCTTTCGTCACCGGCCACGCAACCGTTTCCTTGCCGCCCGCGCCTGTGTAGAAGCAGATCAGCCCAAGGACCGAGAATGTCTCGCGGATCACGCGGTCCGATGCCGGGTCCGTCAGCCCGAAGTCCGACATGAACTCCTCGCGTTCCGCCGGATCGAGTTGCGCAATGTCCATTTCGAGCCTTCCCGCGAGCTCCATCAGCGGCGCCGGGAACGGCAGCAGCGGCCGGAACTTCCCGAGGTCGATCTTGCCTATCTGCCCCTCCCCGATGCTTATCACAATGATTATCGGTTTCAATGTCAGCAGCCCGTAACTGCGCGTTATTTTTTCGTCGTCCTTCGATATTTCGAGCGATGCGGCGAACTTCCCCTCTTCGAGCAGTTTTTTGTATTCCTGCATGATCGGCTTTTCGTGCTGAAGCAGCGCGCGGTCCTCTTTCGAGCCCTTTTTCTCGCCTTCCTCGATGCGCTGAATTCTGTTCTCGACCACCTGAAGGTCCGCCAGAGCGAACTCGAGCAGCAGCGATTCGAGGTCCGCCTCCGGGGTGGGCTGCTCCATCGAGGTATCCTCGAACGCACGCACCACGAGCAGTAGCGCGTCGCAGGCGCGCAGTTCGGCGATGTGCTTATCGGGGAAACCTTTCCCGCCCGCGCTCGATTTCTGCACCGGCGCAAAATCGGTGTACTTTATCTCTATCTGTCTTTTTTTCGACCCGCCGAACTTCTCATGCAGGAAGTCGAGCCGCGGGTCCGGCACCTTCACGACCGCGATGTTGGGTTCCTGCGAGCCCGAAAATGTATGTATATCTATCCCGGCGCCTGTCAGCGCGTTGAAGACCGTGGTTTTGCCGCTCTGCGGCAGACCGACTATTCCGATGTTCATTGCAAATGCCTCCCCGGATGCCGGCGCGCTATGCGGCGCGCGGCGCAACATTAAATATAGCGCAAAACATCCCGCCGTGAAAAAATCGCTCCAAATTTCCCCTGAATCCGTCGTTGGAATTCGTGCCGCAATGATTCAGAGCCGGTGAAATGCGAGGCGGGAGGCGCGCGTTATTGTAGGAGCGAGTTGCACGTGCCTCTACTCCGACAACGAAGCAGTTTGCCGCAGGCCGTTCCCGCCGGTTTTTCACAAATAAAAAGGGAGGCACGGCTGTCGCCGTTCCTCCCCCGACTTTTTAATGTTGCTGATTAATTATACTACTTCGTCGATCAGCTTTTCCGCAGGCGTTGTTTCAGGCGCGGGTGTCTGTTCCTCGGCTTCCGGCGCCGCCGCGGCCGGCTGCTTGGCCTCGGCCTTCGCCGTCCCGAGCGTTACGCTCAGCTTTTCAACCTGCTGCTTTATCTGCTCGAAATCCTCGCCCGTGATGTTCACCTCTCCGTTCACGTACCGCTTCGCGAATTCGGAGTAAACATCCATCACGCTCTGGTCGAACGGATACAGCGGATGCGTGCCGATCAAGTTCTGAACAAGACTTTCCGACTCGACGACAGGCTCCGTCAGACCGCCCGAACCCGAGTCCGACGCCTTGAGCTGGTCCGCCAGCTCAATGTACGCCTTCAACCTCTCCTTCAGCGACGCCACGTCAAGCTCTTCGAGCGACATCGACTGCTTGCCCTGCGATGCTTCTTTTGCCTGCTGGGCCTTAACCGTTGCTTCAACCGTGTTGGCCACATACTGCCCGGTCCCGGTTATTCCTGTGGAATCCATTCCATCCACCTTCTTCCTGATCTCTTTTCAGACGCCAATCCGAGGCGCATTTCAACAGTAAATTTATCGTCAGACTCGCCGGAAAGCTTTAGCCGATTATTTAAATAAGATGAAAAAGTTTTTATTTAATACATTTTTTTGCTTCACAAAACCCATTGAGCAGTTAAGCCCTATTTCATGTTATTAACTTGGATTCCATATATTCATATATAAAGTATTTTATATTAATACTCTTCCTCTTCCTTATAATTCGCCGTCCGGTGTTTGTGGAAATCGGTTTTTTATGGTATTTTAAAAAATCACGTCTGCTATTCGAGGCGTTTCGTTCCCGGAAATCGCGCCGCAAGCGTTGCGGCGACGTTTTACATTGAGGAGAATGTATGAAACCGACAAACGTTTTTCACATCAGGCCATCACTTCCGGAGAAACTGCAACCACTGATGGATCTCGCGTACAACCTGCGCTGGTCGTGGGACCACGACACGGTGGACCTGTTCCGCCGGCTCGACCGCGACCTCTGGGACAAGTGCAACAGCAATCCGGTTCTCTTTCTCGGTCAGATCAAACAGGAAAAGCTGCGCGCGGCGGAAGAGGACGAGTCCATCCTCGCCCATCTCGACCGCGTGTACGAAGGGCTTGTCGAGTACCTCGGCGAGCCGAAAACTTGGTACAACGTCGAGCAGAAACCGAACTATCCGCTCGAAGTCGCGTATTTCTCGATGGAGTTCGGGATCAGCGAGGCAGTGCCGATCTATTCGGGCGGCCTCGGCATCCTCTCCGGCGACCACCTTAAGGCCGCGAGCGATCTCGGACTGCCGCTCACCGGCGTCGGACTGCTCTATCAGGAGGGCTACTTCACTCAGTACCTGAACGCGGACGGCTGGCAGCAGGAGAAATATACAGACAACGACTTCTACACGATGCCGGTTAAGCCGCTCCCCGGCAAGGACGGGCGGCCGGCCCGCATCACGGTGGACCTGCCGGACGGCCCGCTCACCGCGCAGATATGGCAGGTTCAGGTGGGCCGCGTCACTCTTCTGCTGCTCGACACCAACCTGCCGGACGTGAACCGGCCCGAAAATCTGTCGATCAGCGGCGCGCTATACGGCGGCGACAGCGAGATGCGGATCAAACAGGAGATTCTGCTCGGGATCGGCGGCGTGCGCGCGCTGGTCGAGGCGGGAGTCGAGCCGAACGTGTACCACATGAACGAGGGGCACGCGGCGTTCCTCTCGCTCGAACGCATAAGACGCTACATGCAGTACAAGAAGGTGGACTTCTGGGAGGCGCGGTCGGTGGTGCGCGCGAGCAACGTGTTCACGACGCACACGCCGGTACCCGCCGGCAACGACGTGTTCCCGCCGCAGCTCGTGTTGAAGTATCTGGGCAACTACGCGAAGCAGCTCGGCATCAGCGAAAACGAGTTCATCGGGTTCGGCAGGCAGGATCGCGGCGACCCCAACGAAGGATACTGCATGACGGTGTTGGCAATCCGCAACGCTGCGTTCATCAACGGCGTCAGCGCGCTGCACGGCGAGGTGTCGCGCAACATGTGGCGGCGTATATGGCCGGCGGTGCCGCTGAACGAGGTGCCGATCACGAGCGTTACAAACGGCATACACACTCTTTCGTGGGTCTCGAAGGAAATGACGGATTTGCTGAACCGCTACCTCGGCCCGCGCTGGATGAAGGACCCGACGGATCAGGAGATATGGAACCGGGTGGACGTGATACCGGCGGAAGAACTGTGGCGCACGCACGAACGGCGGCGCGAGCGGCTGGTGGCGTTCGCGCGGCGGCGGCTTGCGGATCAGCTCCGCTCGCGCGGCGAGCTCGCATCGACCGTGCAGAGCGCGGCGGAGGTGCTCAACCCCGAGGCGCTGACGATCGGTTTCGCGCGGCGTTTCGCCACGTACAAGCGCGGCACGTTGCTGTTCAGAGACTTAGACAGGCTGGTGCGGCTCGTTTCGGACCGCGAGCGGCCGGTTCAGTTCATCTTCGCCGGCAAAGCGCACCCGCGAGACACCGAAGGCAAGGAGCTCATCCGCGCCATCGTGCACCACGCGAGACGGCCCGAACTGCGCAGCCATTTCGTCTTTCTTGAAAACTACGACGTTTTTCTCGCCCGCTACATGACTCAGGGCGTCGATATATGGCTCAACACGCCGAGGCGGCCGCTGGAAGCCAGCGGCACAAGCGGCATGAAGGTTTGCCCGAACGGCGCAATCAACATAAGCATCCTCGACGGCTGGTGGTGCGAAGGATACAAGCCCGAAACCGGCTGGGCCATCGGTCAGGGCGAAGTGTATCAGGACCTCGCCTATCAGGACGAGATCGAGGCGAACTCGCTCTACGACATCATCGAGAAGGAAGTCGTTCCGCTGTATTACGAACGCGCCGGCGACGGACTGCCCCGCAAGTGGATCGAAAAAATGAAGGCGTCGATGAAGTTCAACTGCCCGGTGTTCAACACGAACAGGATGGTGCAGGAATATTCGACGCGGGCGTACGATCCCTGCGCGGAGAGACACGACAAGCTCACGGCCGACGAGTGCGCGGAAGCCCGCTCGTTCACGAAATGGAAGAACAATCTCCGGTCGGTGTGGAACAACATCCGAATCAACAGGATCGACTGCGGCTGCATTGGCGACGACATCAAGGTCGGCGATAAGATATGCGTTAAGGCGGAGATCAACCTTGCCGGCCTCACCCCGGGCGACGTCATCGTGCAGAGCCTTCACGGGCCGATGAACGCCGACGGCATAATCGAATCGCCGGAGATCACTCCCCTCGAAGCGGACGGCACGGGCACGAACGGCGGCACAATCTTCACCGGCTGCATCACGTGCGTCACGAGCGGCCGCCACGGCCACACCATCCGCATAATGCCGATCAACGAGAACCTTCAGGACCCATTCAAAATGGGCCTGATTATATGGGGTTGACGAACAGCAATTCCGTCCCGCGCCGCGAAAGGCGCGGGACGGCTTCGTTTCAAATGCTGTTACCGCGTATGAAATTATTGCAGTCAAAAACAGCCCGCGCGTTTATCTTTCTGCTTGCCGCGCTCGTATTCTCGGGGCGGGCGGCTGCGGGCGCCGAACGCGCCGTCCTCGACATCACTTCCCGTCAGGCCGCCGCGGCAACCGGCACGCTCACCACCGAAATCGTCACGGTCACGCTCAAGGGCAAGGTCAGCCTCTTCGGATATAAAGATTTTTTCGCAACGGTGAAAGATGTCCGCGTGCGTATCGCCGAGTTCCCTGAATCGAAGGATTTGAATGTGAGATCGGACGACGACGGTTGGTGGGCGCTGGACGTGCGCAAATACAGGGGCATCCCCGCCGAGGCGTCGTTTGTCTATGAAAAAAAAGGCTCGGTAACAACGAAGTCGAACGCGATCACGATCGGCGATTCCGACGACACCGATATCACGATTCAGTACGTCGATCCGCCGCTGTACTACGGTGTGGTGAAACCGCTTGTGGAGAAGGCCCTGCCCGACCTGATGCCGGGCGCGAAACCGGAGCTGACCAACGCGATGGTGGTGACAGTCGGCAAAAAATGGGCGAGCATGCACGACGGCAGGCTGCCCCACGGCGACCCGGGCGCGACGGTCACAACGATCGAGGGCGCGATCGGCCCGGTGTATTTCGACGAGTCGGTGAAACCGAACCCGACATATAAGAAAACGTCCGTCGATGGCGGCGTCACATGGATCAACGTGCCGCCGGGAACGTATTACGTGACGGCATTCAAGGAAGGCGTCGAGTATCCGAAAGTGAAGTTTGTCGTGGAAGAAACCGACGCCGAAAACGGGATACTCCTGTACATCGCGTCGCCGCCCGACTCGGTCATGGGCTCGAACGAATCCAGCCCCCGCGAATTCTGACCGCAGCCCGGCCGGCAGCCCGCAAAGGAGCTGATTATGAAATCACTTAAGAATAAGACGATACTCATAACCGGCGCGGCGGGCGGCTTCGGGCGCGAGTTCACATCCCAGCTTCTCGACCTCGGCGCGCACCTCATCCTCACCTCCAGAAACGCGGACAAGCTCGAAGGCATCGCCGCCGAAATCTCCGCTCAGAAAAAGAGCGCACCCGGAAAAATCGTCGCCACCTACGGCTCCGACCTCGCCTCCCCCGAAGGCTGCCGCGCCGCTTACGAAAAATGCAGGGAAATCTCGCCCGACATCGACATGCTCATCAACAATCAGGGCGTCATTACATACGGAGATTTCCACCTTATCCCGCAGGACGTCTGGGAGAACGAGATCGAGGTCAACCTCCTCGCAACCATGCGGATGACACACCACTTTCTGCCGGACATGATCGCGCGCGGCAGCGGCCACATCGTCATCCTCTCGTCCATCTCGGGCATGGTCGGCACCGCCTACTCGACCGCTTACGCAGTGACGAAATGGGGCCTCCGCGGTTTCGGCATGGCACTCTCCGGCGAAGTCGCCCGGCACGGTATCGACGTGACGAACATCTACCCGTTTTGGGTCGGCACCGAGCTGCTTAAATCACCCGTTTACGGCACGACAGAGATGAAAAAGGCGCACCCGTTTTTCATAGACGATCCGAAAAAAGTCGTCGCCGAGTCAATCCGCGCGATCCGCAAAGGCAGGCTGCACGTTCACCCGTGCACGTACGCGAAAGCAATGAACGTCGCCGCGAAAATCACCCCTATCGTCGCGCCTCAGCACAGATAAATCCGCCCGCACGCCGCAAACCGGCTCCAATTCAATCCCGGATATTTATAAAATGATTTTTATTTGTTAAAATTATTACAGTTGTTTCAATAAAAACATATGGGACTCTGGCATCATTGCGCAAACGCAACCGTATCCTGAACAGGATCAGGTGATGTCCCGCAAAGGAGCCGGCAATGGACGAGAACAAAAGCGATTTCCTCACAACGGCATACACGGCGCACAAAGCCGAAATCTCCAAACGGCGAATGGCGGACGTGTACATGAGCGGCCTTTCGATGCTCTTCTACATGATAAGCATCAGAATGGTGCAGGTTCGGCCGCCCGCCTCGGCGGTCTTCTCCGACCTCACGATCAAGCTCACCGGAACCATCATTTTCGTCGTCATCACCGACCTCATCGTCTATTTTCTCGTCAAAAACTACAATCGGCTCTGCGAGATGGAGCAGATGATCGCCCGATTCGACACCGCATTCGGATTCTTCGAGAAAGGCGCCTACCTGCCCGGCGAGTCGCTCTACCCCGACGGCTGGAAAACCCACGGCACAAAACGACTCTGGAGCGCCGCCTGCAGGGCTCTCATCCCGATCCTGTTCTGCCTCGTCGTTATTGCCCTGTTCTGGTTCCGCGAGATGTGATGCGGCCATATTCCCCGTCGAAACGCGGGGATTGAGTCCGCTTTTTCAGCCATAAAAAGACTTTATTCTAGTTGGTTTTTTATTTTATTTACAAAAGTTATTGTAATTTTCCGACATTTGTTATACAATCTCGATTGACTTGGTCGAGATTAATGGTAAAGGAGAAAAATCATGAGTAACTTTTTCGAAAACAACGCTCTTTCGATAGGCGGAACGCCGCTGGTGAAGCTCAACCGCGTCACGGACGGCGCACCGGCAACCGTACTCGTAAAAACCGAAGGCCGCAACCCGGCCTACTCGATCAAGTGCCGCATCGGAGCGTCGATGGTGTGGGACGCAGAGAAGCGCGGAATTCTCGCGCCGGGCAAGGAACTGATCGAGCCGACGAGCGGCAACACCGGGATCGCGCTTGCGTTCGTCGGCGCGGCAAAGGGCTACCCTGTCACGCTGACAATGCCCGACACAATGAGCGTCGAGCGGAGGAAACTGCTCGTCGCGTTCGGCGCGAAACTTGTGCTGACCGAGGGCGCGAAAGGAATGAAAGGCGCGGTTGCGAAGGCGGAAGAGATCGCGGCGTCGGACCCAGACCGTTATGTTCTTCTTCAGCAGTTCAAAAACCCGGCTAACCCGGTCATTCACGAGCAGACGACCGGCCCCGAAATCTGGGAGGACACGCAGGGCGGGATCGACGTGCTTGTGTCCGGCGTCGGCACCGGAGGGACGATTTCGGGCATTTCGCGTTACATCAAGAATGTAAAAGGAAAGAAAATCATATCGGTGGCTGTCGAGCCGGCAGCAAGCCCTGTTATTTCGCAGAAGCTCGCCGGGCAGGAGTTGAAACCCGGCCCGCACAAGATACAGGGCATCGGCGCCGGTTTCATCCCGGACACGCTCGATTTGTCGATCGTGGACCGTGTCGAACTAGTGACGAACGAGGACGCTATCACCTACGCGCAGCGGCTCACCCGCGAGGAAGGCATCCTGAGCGGGATATCCGGCGGCGCGGCGACTGCAGTGGCAGTGCGGCTCGCGAAACTCCCCGAGTTCGCGGGCAAAACAATCGTCGCCATCATCCCGGACTCCGGCGAGCGGTACCTTAGCTCGGTTCTGTTCGAGGGCCTCTTCGACGGCCTCGACAACGCAACAGCATAGCGGCAGTCGCTGCATAGCCACTTCAAGCGTCCGTTTTTGCTTTATAGAGCCGCTCGTAATGGCGTTCAATGAACATGCGCAGACTCAATATTTTCATAGAGCATATCCGGGTTCACATGCGTTCTTATTAGCATAATATCTGGCCCCTGTTACCCTGTGCTAGACATAAAAACTATTGTTTCGCAAGTAGATTGCAATCCTCATTCGCCTCATGCTAAATTGCCGATAAGCAGTCACGCACAAATATAGAAATAGCAATTCTGCATAGTTGTGTATATTCGCGTCGATGCGATGAACACAACAAGGAGACATTCTATGAAAACTAGAACATTACTGTTTGCGCTATTAATTGTATTCTTTATCCAATTACCTATTTTTGGACAAAATTCCTCTGATTCTAAGAATAATAACAGAGCCGTGGAAACAACAAGTACAACCCAAACGGTGAAAACAAAGAGTACATCTCCAACAGTAGATTTCGTTGAATTCGAAAATACAAAAAAAACAGATTTACAAATATTAGCTGACTCAATTATAAAATTATCACCTGATATTTTTCGAAATAAGGATGTCGAAATCATTCCCTACAGCGATTCATTATTGATAATATCCAGTAATGATCCTGAATACACCAAATCAATAAAAGAAATAGCATTGAGAAGTAAAAACATTTCTGATCTCAGCCAGACGACAGCTTCAACTCCGGAGATAGAACCAGAAAATAACACAAACAATTCCGATGAAAACACAGACCCGGAACTCGATCACAATTATATTGAATTCAGCAAAATTACCGACGACCGGTTGAATTGCATTATCAAGAAAATACAAGACCTTTTTCCGATAGATATATTCGACGAAAAAATAGTCCTGTCATCCCTTCAATTCGACAAACACTCGATGCTTATAATTTCCGGTAAAGACCCGGATTTGACAAATAAGATCAAGGAAATCGTGAAAGAATCAGGTTCTTTTCCTGAGATTACTCAATCCAATATAAAATTGGCCCGTATCGATTTTGAACAAATCAAAGATACAGACATAGACAAACTGATATCGGCGGTAAGCTGCCTATTTAAAAACAAAATAGGTTCTGGAGAGATCGAGCTAAAACCGTTGCAAATCAACAAATTTCAGAAATCCACGATAGTAATTATCGGGAATGATGAAGCGTCGGTCAAAGAAATAAAAGAAATAAAAAGCATTATCAGCAGAATCGTAAAAACCGATGACGTTCCGAAAGCAACAGCGGCGCCGACCAGTCAGTTCGAAGTGGATTATGTGGAATTCAAACATCTGGATGACGAAAAAGTAAAAAGCCTCGCGACCTCGATAGAAGCGCTGTTTCCTACTGAAATACTCAAGAAAAACGATTACTCAAGCCCGGTGCAGATCAGACCTTTCGGCAAGTTCATCCTGATAATCACCGGTAAAGATGAAGGGCTGATGAGCCAAATCAAGAAATTAGTGGAAGACATAAAAAGTAAAGAAGACAAAGGCCGTGACCCTAAAGAAAAGCGCCAGATTCTGTTTGAAACATCATTCATAACAGTGAATCCGACCAAGATAAGAAACTTCGCAAACAATATCGTCACTAAATATTCCGGCTCTGAAACGGGACGCTCTCATACACTGGAATCAACTATGGATTACGGATTAGCCGATAGCTTTACAAACACCGTTATATGGACATTCAAACAGAGAAACAACACATTCAACCTGACAGCGGGATATATACTTCAACACGGGTTAGGAACTGTTATCAGTAAGCCAAGAATAAGGGTTTACGAAGGAGAAACCTCAACTTTCAAAAGCACGAAATCCGTTCCTCAGCAGACAACGAGCAATGAGGGCACAAATGTTACGTATAAAGATACCGGTATCGAGCTTACCATTACAGCACATTCTATTATTCCTTGTACGACCATCGACTGCACCGATGATAAAATCCAAGCCGAAATAATCGTTAAAGACGGCTCTCCCTCTCGTTCAACGAACTATGAACTTTATCTCATAAATGAGTTAAGCGTTAATGGAAAATATGAATTCACAAACAACAAACCGACCATCGTGGCAAGCTTAGTGAAAGAGACGGAAAACATCATCCATTTTAGAAAACCATTATTGTCCAGAATCCCCTTGATCGGAAAAGCTTTTACCACCAAAGGATTTGATAATGACCGAGTCGAAACAATAGTTCTTATCCAGCCTGTCATCGAGACACCAGACAGCCAACTTTCCTACGCATACAATTATAGAGAAGCGATTAAAAACGGATTTGTCGGGATTGGATTCAAACAAACTGAAGAAGATAATTACTCGAAAGCTTTATCTGGGCAAGCATGGAACTCGGTTCCGGAAATTTACGAGGAAGAAGAAAGCGAAGAATCCAAAAAAGGCGCCTACTGGAATTTACGAGATAAATTCATTGATGCGGATATTCTCAACCTCGCGACTTCGTTCATGAACATTCGTAAACGTTTTGAGTATTATGGTCAATCTGAGGAACAGATCAAGAAAGAGATTATGAACGATGATTTTTTATGTAATGAAGCAGATGACATTCTGAATAAGTTCAATCAAGAAATAGTAAAATATCATCTGAATAAATGTAAAACTTGCACCGAATATAGAATAGACAAACTTTTTGAACCTTGCACAACATCTTCCTTGCTCGATGAAAGAAAAATATTTGCACGATATACAAAATCGATATCGACTACCAATAAAAGATGTTCCCAATGTAATTTGTCTGATAAAGATTATTGCGAACAATGCGATGCCAGTTTTGGTTACAAAAGCGAGACTCCAGCCGAGTACTGTTATAGAATCGTGTCATTCGATACAAAAATAATTAATGAAATATGTAAAAATAAACCCTTTGACCAATGTTTTGAACAACAAAAATCGTGTGAAACAAACTATGCTGAAAAAGTTAATGACTCGGAATCCTCTCAAGAAATATGCACTAGCATTTATACCGGTGACAAATATGTTCTCGATTGCATTAAAAAACATGATAAAGAGATCGTATGCAATGAGAACGAGTTGACCGGTAAAATCCCGAAATGTGCTTCTTGTGAGGGCCCCGTTACAAAAAGAGCCAATTATAATGATCTGCTAATCGCGGCAGCGCATTGGGGAGTAATCAATAAAAAAGCTTACGATATTTACAAAGAAAAATTCAAAATTTGCGAAGCCCCTAAATCTGAATCCTCTACTGAAAAAGAGGCTGAAAAGAGCGCAAAATAACATTTAACGTTCCTACGCTGTTTGCGTGTCGAGGCGGGCGGCGAGGGCTCGGCGCATCACTTCGGTGGCTTTCTCGGTATTCCTTCTGATATGCTCAAGCACCGTGCGTTCGAGCAGCGGCCCCACGACCGGGATGTTCACTTCGACCGCCGTCTCGATGTGCCGTTTCGTTTCGGTTTCGCTCACCGCGCTCCACGTGCTGCTCGTCGTGACGTTGAACACGTTCTTGAGGTGATGCGGCTCGATCCGGATGTCGAACACGCATGTATCATCGTCCCACACCGTGTACTCGGTGAATGCGAGCATCCCCTGCCGGATTATCATCTGCGCCGGTTTCGGAATCTTGCCGTGCACGTCCCACTCGTAAACCTTATACGTCTTATTTCCTTCCCTCCGGCGCTCGATCACCTTGCGCGCATTCACATTCGGCAGGTCCTCGAAATCCACCAGCTCTTCATGCGCGAGAAGCGGCACGATCCGTTCGAGCGGCCACGCGAATACCGAGTCGTATGTAAATTTCATTCTCATCTTGCTTGCTCCGAAAAGCGCTCTTTTGCCGCGCTTTCCCCGCTGAATATTTTATCACAACCGCTCCGTATTTTTTCAAGAATTCTTGAAAATAGCAACGTCGCGGCCCCTATCCAGCCAGCCGAACAGCAACCCGGCGCCGCAAGCTAATTTTCACATTCAGCGTTGTGTATCAGTTCGAGGAGTTTTTCGTTCGCGTGTGTCGGAACACCGAGCCGCTCGCCCTCGCGCGCGACGTATCCACAGATGAAGTCTATCTCCGTCCGGCGGCCTGCAGCGATGTCCTGATGCATCGACGACACGTTACCGGCCGTGCCCCGTGCCACCGCTTCGACGAGCGCCACCGCTTCGACGTCGCCGATCTCGGCTCCGGCCGCGCGCGCGACCGCCGCAGCCTCCGCCACAGCCGATAAATAAAGCTCGCGTGCATCCTCGCGCTCCGCCAGCTCGCCGTTGCGAATGCGCAAAAGCGCCGTCGCCGGATTGATCCCGACGCTTACTACTAGTTTTTTCCACAGCAGCCCGCGCGGGTCGTCAGTCAATGCGGCTTTGAATCCGGCGGATTCAAATGCGGACACGACCGCCGCCGCCCTCGCCCCGTTTCCGCCGGAATATTCGCCGATAAACGTCTCACCCCGGCCGCCGTGCTTCACGCGGCCCGCGCCGAGAAGCGTCGCCCCCTCGGACGTCGTTCCCGCAAGCACACGGCCTACACCTAACGCCTCTTCGAGCGCCTCAGCGTTGCCCATCCCGTTCTGGAGCGTCAGCGCCCACGCATCGCCTCGGGCAAAACCCGACAGGCTTCGCGCCACATCCGGCGTCGAGTACGCCTTCACCGTGAAAATCAATCCGTCGGCTTCAGAGACGACCGAGGGATCCGCTGTCGCGCGTACGGAAACAACCGTCTCCGTTCCGTCCTGCTCGACAACGGTGACGCCACGCGCGCCGATCTCCGCCGCGCGCTCGGGCTTGTAGTCGATCAGCAACACATCGATGTCCACCGCCGCGAACCGCGCCGCCAGCAGGCAGCCCATCGCTCCCGGTCCGACTATCCCTATAAGCACTTACGCAACCTCGAATACTGTTAAAACAATCTGTATTTATCTGTGGTTCTATTTTTTAGTTCTCACGCCCCGCCGGCGACCTGCGCGTTGCCGATCAGCACCGACGGCATCAGGTTGCCGCGCTCCTCGCGGTAGTCCGACGACACCGCCTCGATCGCCTTCAGATACGAAAAGATGTCGCCGCCGATCATCACGTTCTGGACCGGATACGCCATCTCGCCGTTTATGATGCGGAACCCGTGGTCCACCGTCCCCGAAATCTGGCCCGTTACCGGATTCGGCGACATCGACGCCGCGTAAATGTACAGCCCGTCTTTGATTCCACGGATCAGTTCCGCCTCCGGCGTGCGGCCCGGCTTTATGGACACATTCGCCGCCGAAATTCCGACGTCCGACGTGTACGATCCGCGCGCCGCGTGCCCGTTGTTTTCCTCGCCGGCCTTGTTCGCAGTATATGAGTTGTGCAGATACATCGTCAGCACGCCCTTGTCGATGAGTTTCGCGCGCGACCGCGGAACGCCCTCCCCGTCGAACGCCGACGAATAGACGCCCGCCGACTTTAACGGGTCCTCGGTCACCGTGAGCCGCCGCGACGCGATGCGCTCGCCGCGCTTGCCCGCGAGATACGACCGGCCGCGCTGCACCTCCTCCGCGCCCGCCGCCGCAATAACGCTACGCACAAATCCGTACGACGCCATCGGACCGAGCAGAAGCGGATACCTTCCGCTCTCGATCTTCCGCGCGCCGACGAACGAAACCGCCAGACGCGTGGCCTCGATCGCGACCTCTTCCGGCGTCTTTAAGTCCTTCACCCGCCGCGCCTGCGAATAATCGTAAAACGAGCCGACTTCGTCTCCTTTCCGCACCACGGAAAAAACGTAGAACGAGGCGAAAGTCGCCTTCTCGGCGGCCGCGACGCCCCGCGTGTTCGCAAGCGCGTACCTTACGGCAGTTGTCCCCGCGCCGAATTTCACGATCACTTCCGGGTCGATCTCGCGGGCGGCCGCGACGCAGCGCAGACCCCAGTCGATGACTTCCGGCAACTCAATTTTTTCGGCCTTCGCGTCGTACAGGCCGCCGATCTTCGCGTATGGAACCGCCGCCGCGCCGGGCAACTCTTTGAAATCGGGATCGGGCTCAGTCTCGCGCGCCATCGCAACGGCATCCGCGCCCGCCGCGCCGACCGCGTCCGCTTTGAGCCCGCGCCCGCGCGAGAATCCGACCCCGCCGCCCACGAACGCGCGAACGCCGTATCCGGCGTCGTACTCCACGTCGCAGGATTTTATGCTGTTTTTCTCTATCTCGACGGACACGCTCCTTCCGTCGGAAACGAACACGTCGGCGTCGCACGCGCCCGCCGTCGCGGCCGATTCGCACGCCATGCGCGCGAGTTCGATCAATTTATCTGTCTTCATCCGGCAACCTCCGGTTCCGGCACGCGCACAAGGCGCATCATGCCGATGCCGATATAATAGCACGAGCGGCGAGCCCGCGCCCGCCGCGCTGAAAAAACGATTCTGATTTTTGTTTTGCTTGAAAGCGCCGTTCAGCGCTTGTAGTCGTCCTCGACGCGCACCACATCGTCCAGTTCGAGCGTCGAAACCTCGAAGAACTTGCTGTCCTCGATCGCCTCCATGCGGTGCTTCCGCCCCGGCGGGATGATCCGGTATTCGCCCGGCATCACGATCTTGTCCTCGATCTCGCCGTTCTCGTTCTCGAGCGTGAACTTCACCTTACCGTAAACGAGACACATCGTCTCGTGTTTGACGTTGTGATACTGATAGCTGAGCCTGTGCCCGGCGTTGATCACCAGAAACTTCGCGACGTACTTCGCACCCTCGCCGAATACCAGCCATTCCTCGCGGCCCCACGGTTTCTCGACAACTTTCATGTTCCGTTCCCTCCCCTGCGGTAAAACGCGCGGCGCTCTTCACCCGCCGCTCGCGGATATTGTAACTCGTATTTTCATCTTTAGTATCCGGAATATGAAAAAAGCGTCGTTATTCACCAATCAATTCACTCTTTCATTAACCAAATGTACGTTTTTCAATCTTTCTTTGGGGGTTTTCACTTCCGGCCACAAAAGGCTACAATTATGCTGTCCGATGATATATTCGACTCTGTTCGGGGTAAGCGGATGAAAAAAATGCTGAGAAACAAAACGGCGGCGCATGCGCCGCTTTTCATTCTCGCCGCGCTCCTCGTCGTTCTGCAGGCGGCTGCGGGCTGCGGCGGCGCGGGTAGCGACAAGAAAACCACGCCGGCGGCGGCAGAAGCTCAGGCGACCCTCACCGGGAAAATCGACCTGTTCTCCGGGTACGGGGTCGAGCTCGACTCCGCCGGACGAGCGGCTCTGCTCCGCAAAGGCGCGGTCGCGCACATATACCGTATCAAACCGGACGGCACCACCCTCGTACCGTTTCCGGACGTCCCCGCCGCGAAAATCGACGGCGACTCTTTCAAGATCGAAAAAGCGCCAATGAAGGAACGCAACCTTATCGTGCGCATCGAAACTTCCGACTCAAAACCGATACTCGCGGCGATTCTTCCGACGCTTTCATCCGGCGACAACAAAATCATAGTCACGCCGGAAACCGACCTCGAAGCCGCGCTGCTCCAAAAACTCGTCAGCGGCGGAATCAGGAAAGCAAAGGACGCGAAGCCGTGGGAGCTGGACGCCACGTTCGTGAAGGATTTTGTTGACGATACGCTATTTTACGACATGACGGCGCTGATCGACTCCGACGTCGCCGCCGGAAAACTGCTCCCGTTCGTCGCCGCCGCTTACGGTCGTTTCATCGACACACTCCTCGGCCGTGCAGGCGTCGAACCATCAGACAAAGCGATCCTGAAACTCCTCGACTCCATCGCTGCTCCGGAGATGAAGCTGAGCATAGCCGGCGAATCCGGCGGCGCCGACAAGTCGGACGTCGCCGCGTTTGAGGTCACGCTCGCGGCAGCGATGAAAGCAGCCGACATAAAGTCCGAGGAACTCGCGCCCGTCGCGCTCTGGACAGCCGCGCGACGCTCCGCACTCGTCTGGGCCGCGCGCTGCATCGCAGGCAACGCTTCCGCGAAATCGTGTCCGGAGGCCGCACCCGAATCAGTCGCTTCGTACGGCGCGCTCCTCGAACAGTCGCTCGAAAGCAAATGGTCGGACGCGGACATTGCCGCGCGCACGGATGCCGTCTTCGCCGATTCCGGTGCACCGACGGCGACCGACACACCCGCCATCTCGCAGCTTGTTGCCATAAAGAAACTCACCGGAATGCCGGAAAATACAGTGACGGCGTTCTCGAACGCCCTCTCGGTCATCGAAAGCGAATACAACTCCGACAGGCGCACGGCGCTTCTTAAGCGTTGGATGCAGGACCTGCGCGACATGCTCCTGACGAGCGTCGCGGGCATGGATGCCGAAGCCGCCAACGGAATGAAATCCTTGCTCGTGCAGTCGGCTAAACCGATAGCAACCGCGCTTGGCGACCCATCGAACGGCCTCGCGGCGATCGAAGCCGCGCACAAGTCGTTCATCGCATCGCAGGACAACGTGTTTTCGACACTCGATACGATTCTCTCGACGCGCTACCCGAAACTCGAAAAGACCGACCTCGGTAAACTTAAATGGGCGATGCGCAAAATCATAACCGATGCGACGGTGTTCGATGTGCCGTCCGCATTTTTCGCGGGCGCGGATAACGACGGCGACGGCGCGCCGGACGCGGAAGAGCGCGTCGTCGGCACCGATCCGAACAGTTCGAAATCGACTCCGGCTCCTGTGATCGTTTCAACGCCGTCGAGCATGTTGCCCGAATTCGCGGCGGACTCAGACAACGACGGATTCCCCGACATCATTGAAACCGCCGCCGGAACCGACCCGAAGAACGCGGCCGCCGCGCCGATGCCCGGTTGGATGTCGCTCTGCGGCGCTCCGGGCGACACCTGCCTCGCGCCGCTCCCGGAATCGGTCACCGCAACCAACTCAATCGAAGGAACTGCGACGTTCCTCGGCGGCCCGGCGCTCGGAATCTACGCCGGCCTCTACACAAATCCGTCATTCATCAATAACCCGCCGGTTGCAATCGCATCCGCAGCGACAGGCGATGACGGCCTCTTCTCGATCGGCGGCGTAAAACCCGGCAAATATTTTCTCGCCGGATTCAGCGACCTCTCGAACGCGGGAATGCCCACCGCCGGCGACGCCGCCGGTTACGCCGGATCGCCCTACCCCCGCCGCGTCGCGGTGACTGTCGAAAAGATCAAAATCGAAGAGCCGGTCGGCGTTTACGGAATACTCGGAACTCCGAAATGTGCCGAAGGACAACTCCTTAATCCCGCAAGCGGCGCGTGCGTGCAGGACTGCCCCGCCGGGATGGAGCCGAACAATCTCATCAGGCAGTGCCGGTGCGAAAAAGGGTACTTCTCGCCCGTTACCGTCGCCTGTGAAAGCTCATGCCCGGACCCGTTCATGCCGAACAGACTCGGCGTATGCACATGTCCTCCGGGGATGGAGATCGAGAAATCGGCCGACGGTAAAGCCACCGGCTGCAATGAGAGCAAGCCGCCGGAGCCTCCCGCGGAGCCGAAACCGGGCGCTGTCACCGACGGGCAACTCATTCCGAACGGCCCGGGCGGCCTCCCGGCGCTGACGCGTCCCGAAACACCCGGCCTCTCGCCCGTAACCAATCCCGCCGCGGGACAGATGCTTCCGCCCGGCGCGCCGCCCATCCACTTCGAACTGCCCGGCGCAGCGGATAAGCCCGCGACGAACAAATAGCGTTGCGGTTAATCGCTCCCACGCTCCGCGTGGGAGCGGAACAAGACGGACGCTCTGCGTCCGCCGACGCGTGAGCGTCGAAAGAAGCATTCCCACGCAGAGCGTGGGAACGATTAAATCACTTTTGTAAAGCTCAATCGGGAGAATATCGCAAATGAATTTCGATTTCACTTTTTCTCGCAGAAAACCGCAGCCGCCGCGGGTGGCGTCGATGCTCGCCGTATTCGCCGCGTTATTGTTTGCCGCGTGCCGCGCCGGCGCCGCCGAATCGCCGTTTACAGTTGTCGGTTGGCAACTCCAGAGCGGCGACGAGACGCAGATCAATAAGATGATCTACCTCGCCGCGCAGCACGGAGTCAACCACCTGCAACTATCTCACGACATCATAATGGACATCGACGAACTCGCGAACGACACGGAGAAAGCGGCGATGATTCGCCGCGTGGCGCAGCGGGCGAAGGAAAAAGGAATCGGCGTCTATGTCTGGTCGCACGAATTCAACACGAACGAAATGACGGTCTGCCTTGACCCGGAAATCAAGAGCGGAAAAGCGTTCTGGGAAAAAAGGCAGGAGGTTTACCGCAAGGCGCTGTCGAATGCGCCGGAGCTCGCGGGTGTGATAGTCTCGTTCGGCAGTTCGCATCCCGACCCGTGGGCGCTGTTCTGCACGTGCGGCTGGTGCAAGAAACACGACAACGCCGACCGCGTGGCGCTGATTCTGGACAAGGTCGGCGCGGTGGTCGAGAAGGAGTTCGGAATGACACTCTACGCGCGGACGTTCATCCACGCGCCGAAGGAGATGGAATGGGTCGGCGACGCACTCCGCCGCACCGCGCCGCGCCCCGGCCTGAAGATGATGCCGAAAGACGTCCCGCAGGATTGGGAGCCGTACTACCCGCACGATCCGCTAATCGGCAACGCGGGCGGCCACCCGACGATGATCGAAGTCGATCTCGCGGGCGAATACTGG
>CAYPEK010000077.1:0-20604 GCA_964409645.1 uncultured bacterium
GCTTCGCTCTGCAGTTGCTCTTATTTGTAGCATGTCAACGTGATATTGGTATTACATCATTTATCTTATTTTATCTTATATTATCTTTATTTTATGCAATATATTATATTTATTCATAGAATATTATAACATAAGCCTATTTTTATATTCTTCAAGCCGGTTATATCAATATAATTAACTATTTCTTATGGATTATAACTGATAAATATGAAAAAGCGGCTTCTCAGCCGCTTCTCATTTGTTTTGCCGAAGAGGGGACTTGAACCCCTACGAGCTATACGCTCACTAGAACCTGAATCTAGCGCGTCTGCCAATTCCGCCACTTCGGCATTTGACACTTCACATTTTTCAATGTAAAAGGTTAATTGATTTTGTAAAAAAGTCAACAGGCAAAAAGTGTTGTTGCTGCCACTTTTGTGCCTGTATCAAAGAAAAGTCGAAAATGTCGCCGCTCATGAACCTGTTCAGACGGTGCCTTTATAACAGAAACCTGTTGTCCGTAGCGTTGCCTTTATGCGTATAACAAGAATCCTCGATAGATACATTTTGACGGAATTTTTCCTATATTTTATTTTAGGCTTCACCGTCGCAATCATATTCCAGATGGTCAATACTGTCCTGTTTCAGATGATGGATTTCGTAATTGAGAAAAAGGTCTCCTTCCCGATTTCCGTGAAGATTCTTTTTTACCAAGTACCGTGGTTCGCTGTAATCGCACTCCCGATGGCAACAGTTTTCACAACTCTGCTTTCAATTAACAGGATGTCGAAAGACAGCGAGATCGATGTGCTGCGCACAAGCGGCGTGAGCGTGATGCAGCTGATGGCGCCGATGCTTTTCGCCGGACTTCTCGTCAGCGGCATCTCTTTTGTAATGATGCAGAGACTCGTCCCGTGGTCGTACAATAAAAGCATAGTACTCTGGCGTGAGTTTCTTCTGAGTGAGACTCCAAACTCGCCGAAATCCGACTTGTTTTTCAAAGGAAAAGGAAACAGACAGATATACATAAAGAATTACGACCCGAAAACCAGAATCGCGAGCGACATTACCATCTACGAAACATCGGACGCCGCATACCCTGTTGTGACCACCGCGCGGGTAGGAGTCTGGACTGAAAAATATCTGGTTCTGAAAAACGGGACTCTTCATCACTTCAACAAAAACGGCCTCACAGATTACGAAGTCGCATTCGGTGAACTGAAAATCAACATTGAGCGTGAACTGGAAGAAATTTTCGGTGTCCAGAAAACCTCTCAAGAGATGACATACAACGAATTAAAAGATAAAATCGCTCTTTTTAAAAAGAGCGGTATAGAAACAAAATCGTTGGAGACAGACCTCCAGTTCAAATTCTCGATCCCGGTCGCAAGTTTTATGTTCGTCCTGCTCGGTTTCCCGCTCAGCATACGAACGGGCCGCAGCAATATTCTCGCCGGACTGTTGATCGCGGTATCTCTTATGATTGTATTCTGGGTCGGCATCATAGCCTTTACCGCGCTAGGAAAAAAAGGCGTTCTCGAACCGCCCGTGGCCGCTTGGACGCAGAACGCGATCTTTCTCGTAATCGGTCTCGTACTTCTCATCCGGACACGTAAATGAAACGCATATTACTTCTAATTCCGTCGATAATTGTCACTACTCTGATTATTTTCAGCCCCATAGCGATTGCTCAGGAAATCGAAAACGCAGCCACCGGCTCGGAACGCATCGTCATAGAATCCGCGGATTACCTAAAAAACGAGAGAGAGACAGGCATCACAACCCTCAAAGGCGGCGTGTCGTTCAAATACAACGATTCCACGGTCAGCGCCGACGAAGCGGTTCTCGACGAGAAGACAAAAACCGCAGTGGCAAAAAGCAATGTCACAATCGTCGATTCGATGGGCACGTTTTCGGGAAGTATGCTCTTCTACGACTATGATAAGGAATGGTTCGAAATCTCAAATGGTTCGGGCTCGACGGCTTCATCCGGCGTTGAAGGACAGGTTTATTTTTCGGGAGGTCTCATCAAGGGCACGAGCAACAAGATAAAGTTATACAAAGCCGTCTTCACCACATGCGCCCCATCATGTAAAACCGAATACAAGATGATCGCAAAAGAAGCGACCATCTATCCCGGCAACAAAGTCATCGCCCGTCACGTCTATTTCTACGCGGGCGGCACGCGGGTCTTATACTTCCCGGTATTCATGGCATCGCTGAAGGAACAGCGGCGCTACACCCCCGAATTCGGGTACGACAAAAACAAAGGTTTCTACGTTAAAACCAACTATCCCTATCTGGCAAAAGAATTCCTTGCCGGGTGGGTGCTTCTCGAATACATGAGCAAAAAAGGCATCCGGTACGGCGCCGAGCACAAATACACATCGAAAAAACTCGGCGGTGAAGGCTCCAATAAATTTGAGACAAACAGGGAAAGCGACACCGGATACTCATCGAATTACGCTGAAATCAAGCAGGTTCTCAAGATAGGCGACCGCATCTCAGGCAATTTCGGCCTCACGAGAAACAGTACATACAATCAGTACATTACAAGCTCAAGATACAACACAAACAACATTACTTTTAACCTTACAAAAAACGTTTACGAACTGCAACCATCCGAGAACGGCGTCCGTCAGGGCACTCAGCGCCGAACTATCGGCTTAACGTCCACGTTCACTTCAAACCAAAGCACTTCGGGACGGCAGAAAACGGAAAACATCACTCTCAACTCGACCCGCACGGACTTCAACCAGAAAGTGAGAACGAATTTCTCGTACCAGTTGACCGGCTCGCAGTACGCTTCGAAAGCAAACAACCTTACAGGCAACTTTAAGTTTGATTCGTCGTATTCGACCGGCCCGGTTTCCATCGCGCTTTCGCTGCAAAGAGCATACGACCTCGATCACGACAAATATACCTCCGACAACAGTGAGTCCGTCAATGTTCTGTGGCCTAAACTAACCCTCACTCCGCAGCAAAAATATTACAGCAAGCTCCTGCCGCAGAAATTCATCCCAATCACCAGTCTCTATTTCACCACCGAAAGAATCCGGCAGGGCGCGAGGAACAACAGCGAAGCGTTAAGAAGAAACACCTTCTACTCCGAAGCGCGTAAATCCATATTCCAGAATGTCAAAAACCTCACTTTCAACATCACTCAATCGTTTACGCAATACTATTACAGCACCAAAGACGCGCAGTACATTATGAAACATACCTCGGACATGAACTACAGATTCACGGAGCGAACGAATCTTAATCTGACTTTCAACTCCACCAAAGACTCGGGCGGCTCGCCGTACACATACACAAGCCAGCGCGAGGCAATCCGTATGAACGGGTCATTCAATGTAACGAGTCCCGGTGGAAAAACAAAATTCAGCATGAGCACTCAATACAACTACCGCCTGTTGCCGGGCCAGCGCTACAGTCCCCTTTCATTCACATACTCCCGCGAGATGACACAGAACGCACGTGTAACAATCGGCGGCTCGCGCGACATCAACAATTCCCTTTGGGGCGATACCAACACCTCGTTCGACATTCAGAGAAAAAATACGTCACTTCAAATCGGCGCCCTCTGGAACACCGAAGACCTCGACCTACGAACCGCTAACATAACCACCATACTAAAAAGAAAAAACGGCTGGGAATTCAACATCAGCAGTATTTTCGAGCACAGATCATCATACGGGTTGATTCGTCAGGTGGCCGTGAGAAAAGTCAGATGCTGCACCGAAATCGACATGAGCTATACCGAATCTACAAAACTGTTTCAGTTTCAATATATAATAAAGGCGTTCCCGACGAAGAAGTTCGGATTCACGCAAGGGAATCAGGGCTTCGAGCTGGACCAGTCGATTTTCAATACGTCCACGCAGTAAGCGGGAAGCGCGACAGGGACGGAATTATTAAGCGATGAAAGATATGTCAAAAGCACGCAGATATATAACAGCAACCGTACTACTTCTCATTTTGTTCGTTTCCGGATGTTCGAAATACGCTCCCACTCCTGAAGTTCAAAAAAGAAAGATAATCGAATTTACAATCAACACCGCCGCGAATATTTCGTCGAATTATTACTATTATATAGCTTTCGAAACCAACGAAACACTATCTTCCGAAGGCCCGCTCCCGTACCTCTACGGGGTTGAACGCGCAAAAAATTGGACGTATTACATCAGGCTATACAACGGATATTTTTCGGAAAAAACGATCGCTTCCGATGCGGATAAGGATGACGATCCGACACTCTTCAACAGCGAATCATCGAGGTACTTTCAGGCATACTACAGCGGCTCGACTATCCACATATCCGTTTACCTTGACAAGCTCACAACCGTCGATACCATTGCCTTTAACATTATATCGAGCGAAGTGCCTCTTACCCCGACAGACACCTACATCCCCGCGCTTGATTATTTCATTCAGCCGAAGGTAACAATTTCCACAACCGCCGGCGCTTACGCCTACAGTTCGCTATATACATTAAGCAGCAGTCATACCGTTTCCGACACAACAAAAAAAGCCGCCGACATCACCTCATGGACAGCCGAAGTTTACGAAAAATAGTCACCGTTGTTTACTTGTTTTTGAAAAAATCCGGATTCTTCAGTCTAAGTTTCATCTTCAATATTTCGAGCTGTTCGTCCAGAGGTTTATTCTCCGCATCCAGAAGATATATGCACTCATCCCTCTCGATATCGAACAGAAAAAGATACTCGTTAAATGCCAGCCGCGACTCCCGCAGTCCGATGTCTATTTCCTTCTCCGCATCCGCCGCCGTTTCCTTTGCGTCCGCATCAAATACAACATCCGAATACATGACCGGCTTGAGATGATACTTCGCGGGTCTCATCACGCCCTCAGTCCGGATTATTCCAGTATCCAAATGCCCCGCTGTTCGGAACGGGTCCGTAAACGCCGCGCAGCGAACCGCCCCAAACAGAAAAAGCCCCGCGACAACAAACGCCGTCATGCGGGGCATCATTCTCATTTGCAGCACCACCTGTATTATTTGCCGATCAGTTCCTTGGCTTTTCTGGCCGCCTCTGCCGCATCCCGCCCGTAAGCATCCGCTCCGATCTCATCCGCGTACGACTGCGTCACCGGCGCGCCGCCCACCATCACTTTCACGCTGTCCCTTATGCCTTCTTTTTTGAATCCCTCGATTATATCTCTCATCGATTTCATCGTCGTTGTCAGAAGCGCCGACAAACCGACTACATCCGGCTTGTTTTCCTTAATCGCCGCTATGAACTTATCCGCGGACACATCCACGCCGAGATCGATCACCTCGAATCCTGCTCCCTTCACCATCGCAGCCACTATGTTCTTGCCTATGTCGTGCAGGTCGCCCTTCACCGTGCCGACCACGAAACGCCCGACCGGCTGGATGTCGCCAGCTGCAAGCAGCGGCTGAAGCACCTTCATGCACGCCTCCATAGCGCGCCCGGCAACCAGCAGCTCGGGAATGAAGAACTCATTCTTCTGAAACTTGTCGCCCACAATGTCCATCGCCGGCACAAGCGCCTCATCTATGATCTTCTTCGCGGGCTCTCCGGCGTCCAGCATCTTTTGCAGAATACTCAACGCTTCTGTCGGGTTCCCCGCAATAATTGTCTCTTTCAGATTTTGGTACAATTCGCTCATCATTAATCTCCGTCACATTCTTTATCGATTCAAACTCCAAATATTATATAACAACATACCGGCAATTTCGCCCAGATGTAATTTTTAACTTAAAACCTCCAACCACTTTTCATCGATATTTCACGGCCTCAAGCTTTTTCCTGAATCTAGTCCTAAGCTCATTAAAAAAAGCTATATATTTTTCGGTTCTATAATCCGGGTACGTCCACGGGAAAGGCTCGTATGACGGCTTTTTGAAATAAAGCGTTATCTCGGCGTATATGCCCTTTTGCAGATATATCCTGTGAAAGAAATCTTTTGTCGATGCAAGCACCATTTTCGGCGTGTCAACGTATCCGGGATCGAGATTCACCATACGTCCCGTACCGTCACTCGACACACCCGCACCATGCAATTCGTCAGTGATTTTCAATTCGATGTTGTTTGTCAACAGCTTCGCGTCAACGATCTTGTCCGGCGTCACAAGTTTTTCGAACGCGTAGAAAACCCTGTTCAGCCCGGCGCCCATTTCCGCCTGATAATAGTCCGTGAAATCGAATGGAATTATTTCGCTTTCGAAATCAATCGGCCCGAACGCCTCTTCGAGCTCGACACGGACCGTTTTCAAATCAATGTTTCGTGAAAATATAACTCCGCAGAACAACTGCACCGGGTTCGGCTGGCGGATATCTCCCATAGTCGTCAGGAAATTAATGCTCTCATGTATTCAACAGTTCTCCGGGCCGCCACCGCGGGCTCCGGATACGGAAGCATCTCCGCCGACAGCCATCCGTCGTACCCGATCTCGCGAAGAGTCGTTACGATCTTGCGAAAATCGA
The DNA here is from genome assembly GCA_964409645.1 of uncultured bacterium. Classification (GTDB taxonomy): domain Bacteria; phylum UBP15; class UBA6099; order UBA6099; family UBA6099; genus CAYPEK01. The sequence continues at coordinate 6,456 of CAYPEK010000077.1, forward strand.
TGTGGCCCGCTCCCGGATACCGTCTGTTGCTGTCCGCAATATGCACATGCGCAACGCGCTGTCCTGCCGCCCTTATACTTTCCTCGATCATCGCTTCTTCTATGTTCATGTGGAATGTATCCAGTAGAATCAGGCAATTGTCGGCGCCGACGCGGTCGAGGAACCTCAGGCAGTCTTCCACCGTGATAATAAACGAAGTCTCATATCTGTTGATCGGCTCTACAACCATCTTCACGTTTTTTGCGGCAGCGTACTTAGCGCACTCCGCCATGCACTCCGCCGCCCAGCTTTCCGACTCCGGTGTCACCGGGTTCTTGCCGAGAATCAGCCCTATTATGATGAGCGATTTCAACTCCGCCGCGAAGTCCGCGTGGCTGCATATCCGTTCCACAGCCGCCCTCCGCACATTTTCATCCGGAGACGAGAAACAAAGTCCTTCCTCGCCGAACGCGCGGCCTGTGCCCATTGCCGGCACATCGAGCTCGAATTTAGTTAAAAGTAACTTCAGATTTTCCTTGTCTATCTTCGACGGATCTTTGATCGCAAGTTCCGCGCCGTCGAACCCGACTTCCTTAACAAGCGCGAAGTTGTCTTCGTAAGAGCCCTTTAGAGCAAGCGCGCTGAATACGGCATCCGGCGAGGATACCGCAATACTTAGTTTCATTTTATCATCTCCCGTGGATAATCAGCACTCGGCGGATTCGTCAGGAACTCCCCACGTTACAAAGTGCTTCGTGATGAAATTCGACTGCCTCAGCCTGTTGCAGATAATCTTTGCGATATTTCTTACTACAATATATCCGATCTTGCTGTTCGTCTCGACGAGCTGATAAAAATGCGCCGCCGGAAGCAGAATCACTATTGAATCGGAAATTGTCTTCACAGTCGCGGAGTGCGGCATTTCATCGATCAGCGCTATCTCGCCGAACGCGTCGCCTTCACCGAGTGTAGTTATAAATTGCCCCTCATCGACATCCATGTCTTCATCATCGATTTTTCCCGTAGTGACAACTATTTCTCCACGCTTGATTATATACAGTTGCTCTCGCGGCGGATCGTTTTCTTCTATTATCACCGTGCCCATCGGATACGCCTGTTCCGTGCAGCCTTCGGCTATATTCTTAAGATCGTCTTCCCCAAGTCCGTCGAACAAGCTTGTCGATTTGAATATGTCAACAATCTCTTTTACGTTCACGGCGTAACCCCCTTGTGAAGTGTCCGGCCTGACGCCGAATTCCAACAATTTAGACATTCAACTGATTATTACATTTTTTAATTTTCATTTTCCATTAATCACAAGATATGTTATTTTTTTTTACTGATAAAGTCAACCTTAAAAATATTCCCAAAATTAATATTTTTGTTTGTTTTCAACTTTTTTAGCTTCCGGCAATTTTTTCATTTCCTATTCTAAAGTCATCTTTGCCGTCTCGATAACCTTCCTGCAATATGCTTTAACGCCGATGTCATTGATATCTCGTACTTGTCGATCTCTTTGAATTCCGCACTTCTCACATGTTCGATCAGCCACCTTTTGGGGATGCCAAGCCTACGTAACACCCTCAATTTCATACTTCGCAACCCACGTATCCCAAGAGTTTCATACAACGCAAGTTCAATTTCCTCCGGTCGCGGCGGACACCCCGGTACGAATCTGCCAAGCCTTTCATGGCATTTTGCACAGTCTCCAACAACAAGCGTTTTGTCCCGGTCCACCACCCGCGAAAAATGTTCTATCGGCTTTCCAACAACTATATCCATCTGCTGCTCCGTTTCACTTCTCAGCAACAGCTCGACCGCCTGCCTCACAAAACCCGCGCACCCCGAAGCACAATAGTATTCTTTTCCACCAATAACGCGGAAGTTGTCGTTTTCTCCCACATCCCATACAGGCCTCAGAAATTTTTCGGCCTTATTCATCGCGTTCGGCGGCTTAACCTCTATCGTCCTCCATGAAGCAGCGCCGGCCTTCCTGCCCGAAAGCAGCTTGAGGTGTCCGATATCATCCTGTGAAAACCCCATCAGTCTCGCCATCACTATATCAGTGTTTATCGCATTTGCGCCGCCGACCATCAGCTTCATCGACCTCGGGCTTCCATACACCGGCCCCTGCCCCTCTCCGCAGACTACAGCATCGTAGATCACATAATTCGGATGCCTTATTCCGTACACATCGACGAGCTTCATCTGCATCCGGTAGTCATGATACATGTATCTTTCTTCGCCGCCAAGCAACTCCAGCATCGTCACCGGTGTTGTCGTGACCTCCGTTGTCAGATTTGTTTTCGCTTTCGGCAGGACAATGAACACGTCGCTTTTCATGCACACGGAAGGAACTCGAAATTCATTCTGTACCATCGGGGACCTTATGCCGACTGTGGAAATACGCGCGGACGACAGCGATATGAAAGCAGCATTCCTTTCAATCCTCTCACGCCACGAGCGCGTGTAATCCGAGCGCTCTGACGGAGCTTCATTGTCTGCAGGGTCCATGAGCATTACGTGCTTCGCGCCCAGCCCGGTGATCGCGTCCACAACCCCCGCTACAAACAAAGGGTTAGTCCCAGCGCCCGCCCTGTACGGCGACCAGTCGGAACAATAAATAACGAATACGGACCGGCCCTTTATTTCGATCCCATCCGACACCAACATCGATCTTGTTTTTTCGGATATTCCCGCAGGGTCGTAGTCACTCTGTTCTATGACATTAACACATTTTTTATTCAAACGATCTGCCGTCCGCGTTAATAAATCGATTCACTTTGTTTTCTTTTCACCCGTATGCACTATTTCAGATCCTAGTACAACCGCCCTCTCCACAACCGCGCCCGCCGGAACCGACGCGCCGGGCATGACCACCGAATCGGCCACTTTCGCGCCCGGTCCTATGCTGCATCCCGAATAGCACACCGCGCGCGGCCCGACCGATACATTCGGCCCCGATTCAACGCCGCTTTCCACATAACACGGTTCGATGAATCCGTCCGGCGGCTTCATGCCCCCCGCCGCCGCCACGCGGCAGCGTTTTGTCCCGCTTCCTTGAAATACATCTACATGCGCCTGAATGTAGCTTTCCACCGTCCCTATATCGTTCCAATACGAATCCTGCATGTACGCCATGATCTTCTCGCCGTGCATGAAAAGATCGGGCATCAGCGTTTCCCTGAAATGATAATATGAATTGTCAGGTATATACTCCTCAATAATTCGCTTTTCATAGACAAATACGCCCGAATTAACCGCTCCGGTTAGTTCCCCTCCAGTCCATTCGGGTTTCCCCCAGAGTTGCCTCACGCGGCCGCCCGCGTCAACTCCGACCGCACGCAACGACGGATTATCCGTTCCGGGGCCGACCACCATCGTCAGCGCCGCGCCGCTGGATTCGTGAAACTCCAGAATCTTCTTTATGTCGTATTCAAATACGATGTCGCCGTTCACCACAAGCACCGGCCCATCGCCGAGCATCGGAAGCGCCTTTCTGATCCCCCCCGTCGGCCCCAGAATCTCCGGCTCGTGGCTGTACAGCAACTCCATGCCGTATCTCTCCGAACCGAATTTCTCCTTAATCGCATCCGGCAGATGGTGAAGATTCAACACTGCCGCCTCAATACCGGCCTCCGCGAACATCTCAAGATGATATTCCGCAACCGTCTTCCCGAACAGCGGAAGCAGCGGCTTCGGCATCACGTTTGTAAGTGGCCGGACGCGCACTCCCAATCCGGCGCACAGCAGCATCGCTCTCATTCCGGTATAAGTTCCTCCACATATTTCGCCAACGTATTGAAAAACGGCAAAAGCTCCGGCCGCCTGTCAACCGCCGGCTTAACATGCGACAGACAAGGCCTAAAGTATTTTAGATATCTGTTCTTCTTCTTAACACAATCCAGATAAGCAAACGACCCGGCAGCCTTAATGCACCTTTGCACTGTCATGTAATCGAAAATCTTCATAAACGCATCCCGATCCTGCGGCAATCCGTATTTCGCCTCAAGCTCGTTCAGGCAATACTCGTACATCGCGCCCGGAAGCGACGCCGGGAGCGGCACGTACGAGTCGTACACGAGCGATACCAGATCGTACTGGATCGGCCCGAGTCGCGCGTCCTGAAAATCCACGAGCGCTAAGCCGCCGTCCGACTTTACCATCAGATTGCGGCTGTGGTAATCCCTGTGATTGAGATACTTCGCCTCAGAAGCAAGCACTCGCGCAATATCAAGGAAACCGGCCTTAATGATTCGCTCGTCGTCCGGCGTTATCCCGCCGCCTTTGTACGTCATCAGCGCGTGTTCGTAGAAGAAATTGAACTCGAACATCAACTTTTCGACATCGAACGCAACAGAAAACGAAATACACGAATCGTCGCACTCCCGCGTGCCGCCGACCTGAATCGCAAGCATCAGATCGACCGCTTTTTTATATAACGCCTCGACATCTTCCTCCGACTTGCCTTTGATCGCTTCTTCGAGCGTTAAATCTCCGAAATCCTCTATCAAAATAAAACCGGCCGCGAGGTCGTACTCGTACAACTTCGGCACGGGAAGCCCGACTCTTTCCATAAAATCTCTGACGTTGAGATACGGCAACTCGCCCTCCGTCCACGGCGCTCCGAGAACCATCAGCACAGCAGTCGCCGCGCCTTCGCACACCGGCTCAGGAAAAATCACCCTGTAAAACTCACGGTCGGACGCATCTCCCGCGAGCTTCGCAACCGTAAAATCCTCAAACTCGTACTTCTTTCTCAGAAAACATTCGATCTCATTGATATCCATTTCGGCCTCTTATCAATCCAACGCGATCAGCCGGTCGTATGCCGTCCGACATTTTTTCATCAAAACTTCAGGAGGCTCAACGCCCCTCGGCTCGAAATTAATGCAGCCGTCGTATCCGATTTCCCTTAGAGTTTTCATCACCTTCCGCCAGTCGATGCTTCCATCCATCGGAATCTTGTGCAGGTCCTTCTTGCCGTCGTTGTCTGAAACATGCACATGGAAAATCCTACTTTCACAGCCCTTAAGTTCCATGCCTATCGGGCTGAAATTCGCGTGTGCCACATCGAAGCATACTCCGAATCCGTCATACGAATAGATGTCGAACAGATACGACATGTAATACGGTTCCGAGACTGGAGTCGCCACATTTTCAAACGCTACTTTCACACCGTCAAGCCGCGGCTCAAGCCACGAAAAAAAAGACAGTGCATTCGATACCGTCCCGCCTTCCATCCTATCGCCGTATGTCCCGCAATGAATGACAATCAACGGCGCGCGCAGCATCCGCGCCGCCTTGATCCCGGCAATTGTATAACTTTTAAGCAACGCAAGCACGACGGCATCATCCGTAGTCGGCGTCAAACGCCTTTTTCTGCCCGTCGCTTGATCGGTTGTTTTATACGGAACGTGCACCGCGGAAACAGCCACGCCTGCGTACTTAAAATAAGCCGCCGCTTCACTTACTTCATTGTCATTCAGAAGATCAAAATGGGGCGAAAGCCCATACACTTCGGCGGCGGTGAATCCCGCTTCGCCTATCGCACGGATGTGTTTCTCGCACAGCCGGTTTTCTCCGAATACCTGAGTCGATATTCCGGGATACATCGTTCCTTCTGTGATTTATTTGCCTTTTGCGACCTGTTCCCGAAAGAAATCCACAGTCGGCGCAATTCCGGTCTTCAACGTAAATTCCGGCTCCCAGCCGAGTTCCCTTTTCGCCTTGGATATGTCGAGAACACTTCTTTTCAAATCACCCGCGCGCGCCGGGCCGTTATTCGCCGGGCTCTTGAATCCGATCGCTTCGGCTATCGCCGCGTATATCTGGTTGACGTCCGTCGTCACACCCGTGCCGACGTTGTACGCCTCATTATGCCCCTTGTCCACACATGCAAAGTTCGCCTTCGCCACGTCTTTCACATACACATAGTCGCGCGTGCAGCTGCCGTCGCCGTTAATCGTCGGCGTTTTCCCTTCGAGCATCGCTCGCGCGAAAATCGCCACCACTCCCGCCTCGCCGTGCGGGTCCTGCCTCGGCCCGAATACATTGCTGTACCGCAACGCAGTGTATTTCAGCCCGTATTGGACAAGATAGAATTTGAGATAGTATTCGAGCGCCATCTTCGTAATACCGTACGGCGCGAACGGCGCGAAAACCGTGTCCTCCGTCGCGGGCGCGCCCGGCACTTCGCCGTACACAGTCCCTCCGGACGACGAGAAAACAAACTTCTCCGCACCCGTCGCCGCGCATGCTTCGAGCAGATTGACCGCTCCGATTATATTTGTTCGGGCGTCTTTTATTGGGTTCCTGACGGAATCCGCAACACTTATCTGCGCCGCGAAATGAAAAACCACTTTAGGTTTCTCTTTCTCAAAAACGTCTTTCACTCCGTCCGCCGTTATATCCATCTCATAAAAACTTGCTTTCGCGTTAACGTTCGCCGTCTTACCGCTCGACAAATCGTCTATCACCGCAACGTCCCAGCCCTCATCTATGAGAAGGTCTGTCATGTGCGACCCGATAAATCCCGCTCCGCCTGTTACCAATGCTTTCATTTCCGCAATTCTCCTTTCAACGCCTCTCCCAACCGCTTATTATACATCCCTTCCCCATCCATTATAGACCTTTAAACAATATCCGCGACCTCTGCGCCGAACCTTTCCTTCAGCAGGCAAACAATCGACTCAATTTCATCCAGAGGCGTCGATGCCCCTCCAGTTATTCCGACTATTTCCGCCCCCTCAATTTCAGTTGCGTCTATGTCCGCGGCTTGCTCCGCGTGAATTGTCCTCCTGCAGACCGCGCCGCACTTCTCGAACAGCCGCTTTGTGTTCGCACTTTCCTTCCCGCCGATCACGATCATCACATCCGCATCTTTCGCGATCTGCTCCGCGGCCGATTGTGCCGCCTCCATCCATCCGCAAAGCGTATCGATGCATTCCGCCTGCGGGTATTTACCCATTATAGAGCGGCACATCCTCTCGTATTTACGTCCACCGAATGAAGTTTGCGAAATCACAACAACATCCGCTTCAGTTCCGAGTCCGTCGGGAATGTCTTTCTCTTGTGTAATCAAATAAATATTGCTTTCGCCCCTGCTGAGATGCCCCTCAACCTCTGCGTGTCCTTTCTCGCCCAACAAAAAAACAACCGCGCCCTCACGCGTTTTATCGTCGATAATCTTGTGTATTCTTTTCACTTTTTCACAAGTGGCGTCGAAAGTTACAAAACCGCCTGTAGAAATCGCGGCCATCACACCCGCAGGCGTCCCGTGTGCCCTGAGAACCAGCACTGCACCCGCCGGCGCTTCTTCAATCCGCGCGATCATCTCCACACCCTTCTCTTTCAGCGAATCCACAACCTGACGGTTATGAAGAAGCGGCCCAAGCGTTAACACCGGCTTACCCTGAGCTGAGCGCACTGCATCAATTACCGTTTTGAGGCTCTTTTCCGCGCCACCGCAGAAACCGGAATATTTCGACACAATAATCTTCAAAATATCAGAACACCACTCGTATCTCCGCTTCGTCCATCCCCGCCGGGAATCCCACTGAAAGAACTCCGTTATTGCTCGTAAACCGCCACCCGTTCAACGGATAATCACGGTCACCGTTGCCGCTCCAAGATTCGTATATCTTTTTGCCGTTAAGCGCCACTTCTTCCGGGAACGACGCCACCCCACGCAACTTGAACACTATCGCGTTTCGCGCAGGTTCGTATCCCGATTTCACCTTCTTATATCTGAGCACGCATTCCCCGTCGGATTCCTCATACGAATACTCGCCGACAGAATATTTTCCGCGTTCGTAGTCGAACGATATGCCGTCGTCCTCGTACAAAGACAGTGTCGCGTCCGCCCCGCGCTCAACATTCACAATCAGCGGCGCTCCGCGCCCGTCCCCCTCGTAACTGTACGGCATCACGGAAGGAATAATATGCCCGGAGCGGATGAAAACCGGAATCTTTTCGAGTGGCGCATCCGCAACCACCGTTCCGCCCGCGCCGTATCTCCGGCCGGTGTGGAAGTCCACCCAGCTTCCCGGCGGAAGATAAACGACACGCGACTTCGCTCCCGGCTCCATGACCGGCGCCACAAGCAGCGACGCGCCGAACATGAATTCGTCCTCGATCGTCAGGCACGGCTCGTCATTCATGAAATCGAGCGCGAGCGGCCTCATTACCGGAAGTCCCGTTTCCGCGCTCTGCCTGAACGAGTTATATATGTACGGCATCAGGCTGTATCTCAGCTTTATGTACTCCCTCGCGATTTTCGTCACCCTAGGCCCGAACGACCACGGCTCCTGCGGACGCGATGCAAGCATTGAATGCGAGCGGCAGAACGGATAAAAAACACCCGCCTGAATCCAGCGCGCGTACAACTCCGGCGTGCAATTGCCGCCGAAACCTCCGATGTCCGCGCCGACAAACGGCACCCCGGACAATCCCAAACCGCACAGCAGCGGAATACTGAGTTTAAACTGTTCCCACGAACTCGAATTGTCACCCGACCACACCGCTGCATATTTTTGAATTCCCGCATACCCCGACCGTGTCAGCAGAAACGGCCTTTCGCCGGGCCGCGCCGCGAGCTGCCCGTCGCGAGTCGCCATCGCCTCGCCGAGACCATAGACATTCCGCAACTTCAGATGCGGCTCATCTTTCCCACGCTCGCCGTGAACGATATTCTCAGCGACGATCTTCCTTATGTGCTGCTTGATGTTCACGCTCGGCTCATTCATATCGTTCCAGATGCCGGAAATTCCGTACTCGCTTATAAACGACTTTATCAAACCGGCCCACCAGTCACGGACTTCCTTCCGCGAAAAATCCGGAAATACAGTCTCTCCGGGCCACACCACGCCCCGGAAATATCCCGTTCCGCTCTTATCGCGGCAGAACAAATCATCTTCGAGACCTTCCTCGTAAACTTCGTATCCGCTCGATATTTTTACACCGGGATCGATTATCGTTATCGTGCGGAATCCTTTTCCCGCGATGTCATCGAGCAATCCCGACGGATCCGGAAACCTGCTGTTGTCCCATGTAAACACTTTGTAACTATCCATGTAATGGATGTCGAGATGCACGGCATCAGTAGGAATGTCGAACTCTCTGAACTTACCCGTAATTTTTCTGATTTTATCCTCGTTTTTATAACTCCAGCGCGACTGATGGTGCCCAAGCGCCCAGCGCGGCGGCATCGGCATCCTGCCTGTCAGCCATGTGAACCGCTCTATTACATCCTTCATGTCCGGACCGGCGATGAAATAATAATCGAGATCGCCCCCCTCGGCGCCGAATGTGTAGTGTCCTCTTTTGGTATTTTTCAGATCGAAAAAAGACTTCCATGTGTTGTCGAAGAAAACCCCATACGCCGCGCCGCTGTGTAATCCGATAAAAAAAGGAACTGTGATATACAGCGGGTCGGAACCACGTTTGTGGAACGGATAATCGGTGTTCCACATCGTCATCTTTGATCCGCTGCGATCGATATTAAACGTCTTTTCGCCGAAACCGTAAAACCGCTCGTTGCCGGCCGCCGATTTTTCGCAGAATACTCCGCTGCCCTTGAATCCGCAACCGCCCCATTCCGCGTCCTGACTCAGCAGCCGTCTCGACCGGTCGTACACAACCACCCTCATCGGATCCTTATTTACATGCAGAGATAACGCGCTTGTCTGGAGAACAAATTCAAGATCGTCCGACTCGAAAGAGAGCTTCACATTATTCAGTTTTCTTTTGTCAACCGCCCACGAATCTTCCGGCGTCCCTTCGCCGCGTGTGTACCTTATCCTCGCGATTTCAGGCGTGTAAAAAAACACCTGCGCCGTGCCTTTGTCCAGTGTCAATTCGATGCCGTTTTTTATCTTCCTGAAACCTTTAACCGCTCCGGCATTGTCATAACTCCTTGTCCGCTTTCCCATAGCGCGCCCCTTTCATGAGAAACATGCACCGGCCACTCAAATATAATATCCCAAATTTTAATTCGCGGGAAAGAAGATGAACAAATACTACGGGTGTGCATTTTCAATCATACGCAAATACCCGAACGTAAAAAGCAAATCTCTATCGAAACAAACGATTTATATGCTTGCAGGCCTTTGCGGCCGAACTATGGCAATGCAGTTATCGTAATGCTCGCGGCTGCGGAACCTGTCGCCGCGGCTGAGTCGGTCGCTATCAGCGTAATCGTGTGCGTGCCTACCGACAGCGCCGTCGTCTGGAAATTCGTTCCAGTACCGATCTGGCCATCGAGATCCGAAAACCACACAAGCGAACTCCCCGTCAGAGTCCCGTCTTCAACATCCGCCGCCCCGCCCATAAACAATATATTCGCGCCGCTTATGTACGTTGAACCGGTGAAAGGCGCGGCAATCGCCACCACGGGGGCGTTGTTTGCTGTCGATGTTGCAACAACCGATATTGTAACTGTCGCTGTATCCGTAAGGCCGCCCGAATCCGTCGCGGTCAGCGTTATCGTATGGTTTCCCTGAGTCAGGTCGGCCTTAGTGAAGCTTGCTCCGGTTCCTATCTGCCCATCGACATTCGATGTCCAGACAAGTGAGCTCCCCGTAATTGTTCCATCTTCCGTATCAGCCGCCGCTCCGGCAAACCTTATCGCTGTTCCAGTCGTATAAATACCGCCTGAAATCGGCGCCGCTATCTGTACGACCGGCGCGTTATTCACGGAGGACGACGTTGTCACTGTGATTGTCACTGATGCCGTGTCCGTCAGGCCTCCACCGTCAGTCACCGTCAGCGTTATCGTATGCGTTCCAACTGAAAGGTCGGTCTTGCTAAACGAAACACCAGTTCCGATCTGCCCGTCACGGCTCGATGTCCACACAAGCCTGCTGCCCGACAAAATTCCGTTCTCCGTGTCCGTCCCCGCGCCAATGAAAGTAACACTCGCACCGGCAGTATAAGACGATTCATTTGTAGGCGACACTATCGCCGCCGTCGGCGCGGTGTTGCTGCCCGACGCAGTAACAGTTAACGTAATCTTCGCCGTACCGTATGCTCCGGCCGAGTCCGTTGCTTTCAACGTAATTGTATGCGTGCCAACCGAAAGCGTGGAAACCGAAAGCGCCGTACCGGTGCCTAGCGCACCGTCGATACTCGATGTCCACGTAAGATTCGATCCGGTCAATGTGCCGTCCTCGCAGTCAACGCCCGTGCCGCTGAGTGTCACATTATTTCCTTGTATCACCGTCGATGCGTCCGACGGCGAAGCGATAACCGCATACGGCGTCGCATTGCCGTCCGGCGCCAATTGAAAACTTAAGCTCCCTGATCCGCCGTCCGCGATCGTCACGTTCTGTTCAATCGGGTCCAGATATCCGTTCGCCTTAACCGTCACGCGATAGCTGCCCGCCGCAACATTCGACAAAACCGCGATCGGTGTTGTTGCGAAAGTATTTATATCGTTGACATACACATCTCCCTGAACCGGCACCGACACACTGCATTCAGCCGTCGCCGTAATAGTCAGAGTTCCCGTTGCCGACGGCGACATTGTCATCGTCGAAGAATTATTCAGAATAGTTGTCTCATTTCTTCTTACCGTCGCCGTGAACTCCAGCGGCTCCATCGTTCCTTCTTTCGTTGCACGAAGTGTATATGTTCCCTCGGCGACTTCGCTGAACGAAAATTTACCATCCGCTCCGGTAGTCACGGACGAATACGGAGAATTCAATATCTGCACCGTGGCTCCCGAAACAGCAACATATCCATCCGGCGCCGCCTGTTCAGCCGATCTTGCAATCGCCCGTGCCGCAGCAGGTGTATTGTTGTAACTTTTCGCATATAAATAACCTGTAAGCGATCCCGAACCAAGCGGAACAATCGCCCCGTTGCCGCCGCAACCTGCCGCCAACAGAATCACACCAAGCAACGCGAGATAAATTCGATTAAATTTCATTTTTTGTCATCCCGTTTCAATTTATTTTAAAACCGCGTATATATTATCACTTTAAAATTTGTGTGTCCATTTCATTTTTTGGTAATTATCTCCAAAAATAACTCTTATAAAAAAAGGCTTTTTTGCGCCTTTCATCACGGCTCCCACTGCTTGAACCGTCTGATCTCACGCCTTTGTTTCTTCCGGTCGTATTTCCCGTGAATTACTTCCGGTTCGGACAACTTATCCAGATGTTTCTTCTCAGGAAAATCCACACCGAATTTCTTCATTCTTGCCAACCTCTCCTCATGCTCTCTTCCGGTCAGTCCATATTCCATCTCGTATAAATCCTCTATTTTACCGGGCATCCATTTCCCGGCGGCAAGCGCCTCCGCCCTCGCCTTGAGCTGCTTTCTATTGGCGAGATTCTTCATCCACCTCTCCGGGATCGACTCCACGCCGTGCAATGCACCCGAAATTGCACCCGTAATCGCCCCAACCGTATCCGCATCCCCACCCTCATTCACCGCCGATACAATCGCATCCTCGATTGAATCCGGGTGAGACAACGCCTCGTATATCGCAAACACCACGCATGCCGGAGCGAACTTCACCGACGGCCTCGTCAGCTCGACATCCGAAAACAACGCCGCATGAGACACAATCCACTCCAGAACCCGCTTCCTATCGTTGCCGATCCGCTCCATAAGTCCCGTCAGGCCGCCGCTTATCACGTGAAGCATCCTGTCTTCATATTCATGCAGATAATGCCCGTAATCCCGCGCCAGCATATCTTCCTTTTGACGACAAAAGTCCGCACACGAAACAATAAGCTCAGCAGTGTCTTCCTTTGCTAACTCCTCTGTCGCCAAACACCTCGATATTAAATACGCAACCGCCAGCGCCGCCGAAATTCCCACCGGATTCTTGTGAGTAAAAAGCGACGCCTCAATAACCTTGATCGCCATCTGATCGAGGTCCTTGTGATAATAAACAGCGACAGGCGCAATACGCGATGCAGCCCCCGGTCCGAACGAATTTCTTCCACATGCCGACCACGTTATTCCCTGCCTGTAGTCCGCGATCGCACTCTTAAAACTGGAGCCCGCGCCCCTGTAAACGCCGAACCTGTACTCCGCGCCGCGCGCGAGATCGGCAAACCTCTTCGCCGCCGAGTCGGGATTTAGGCCTTTGTCCTGCAAGACCGAGTCGAGCAGCACAAGCGCCTGCTGCGTATCATCCGTGTACAAGCCGGGTTTTCTCCATTTGTAAATCTTCTCGCGGCCGACCCATCCTTCTGCATCAACGTAATCCGTGAGTTTTTTGTACGCGTTTCTGATCGCGCCCTGCTTGGCGCCTTCGACCGGCGCTCCCAGAGCGTCGCCGATCGCCAACCCAAACATAGTTCCTAGTATTCTGTCCTTCAAATCAATTCCCATAGCCGCCTCATGTCAAATTCATATTACCACTTATTCACAAAATGTTCATGCAAATGTTTCCACTGGCATTTTGAACCCCTCGATGCAATAATTGTCCCATAGAGGTTGTGTGAAATGTATTCTGTCGGAATAGACATACAGGATATAGATGTTTTCAGGAATAAAACTCCGGAAAAAGACAAACGTTTTTACGCGCGCATTTTCACTCCGGCGGAAATCGCACACTGCTCATCAAAAGCAAATCCGGCGGAACATTTCGCGGCGCGATTCGCAGCCAAGGAAGCGCTGATAAAAGCCGTCGGGCCTAAAAACATGTCCTTTGCCAAAATTGAAATTGTTAACCGCGAAGACGGAAAGCCGGAAATCAGGCTCCTGAAAAAAACGACCCTTCCCGAAAATCACGAAATCGAACTAAGCCTCTCCCACTCAAAAAGCCAAGCAGTCGCCGTCGTGCTTATCCACCCATCAATATAGATTGTCGCTTATCGCGGAAAATTAACTGTATCTAAATCAACGAAAAAAGAACTTACGAACCGGCCGGCTCCGGCGTCTCCGACGACACGACCTTGCCGCATTCCTCGTTGGCGCACTTCTTCGTCACAACGCCGCGTTTCTTCTCCTGCACAAGAAAAGTCCCGCAGTCGGGGCATGTCTCATTCTCAATCGGTGTGTTCCACGTAACAAACGTACAATTCGGGTAGTTTGAGCATCCGTAAAACACGCTGTATTTTTTCGTTTTCTTCGGGACAATCTTACCGCCGCAGTCTTTCCTCGGGCATTTGAAGTCGCCCACGTACGGCCGCCTGTTCACACACTTCGGGTA
>CAYPEK010000078.1:0-20511 GCA_964409645.1 uncultured bacterium
GTGTCGTTGATGTTGACGACTTCGGCGCCTTTCGGGATCGCCTCGACGAACGGCTCTGGCTGCGCCGGTTCGTCGCCGAGTGCGGCTTTCGCGGCCGCCGCGAACGCATCCACCGGCTCATCCGATTTCACTGTTTTCTCGGCCAGTTCGTCGCTGACCCACATGTAGGCGGAGACTTTGCTGCAGATTCTGGCGTAGTCGGGTGGTTTAAGGAGAATGTCGATGGCTTTTGCGCGTTTCGCGGCGAGCAGCTTTTCTTTTGTCGGGGCGCCCGTGAGTATGATTATGGGTATCTCTTCATCCATGTCGCGGATGTTGGAAAGAACATCAACGCCGTCCCCGCCCGGCAATTCGAGCGACAGAATCACCGCGTTGGGCATCTCCGTCATGAGGCTGACGACGGCCTCTTCCGCCTGATCCACGAACACAAAACGGCAAGGCTTGTCGCCTAGCGCTTCCTTTATGCCGTTTTGGATATTTTCGTCAGCCTCAATAACGAGGATGGTTCTTTCTTCCATCGCCTGAAACAAACTCCCGCTTCAGTAAAGCCGCTCCAAACGCCGTCCCGGCCGGGGAGCGGGCAAAAAAATGATATTATAAAAAACTGTATTTTTCAAGGTCAAAAGTTGCTGCGGAGGCGTGATTTACCTCAAAATCGCTGTGTTTTGTCTGCCGGTCAGATACTAATTGACTGTTTCAGGATGGCTGCGAACTTGTCTTTTTGGAACGGTTTCGGGATGCAGACGACGCAGTTATGGAACTCTTCAGCGAGCGACGAGCAGGCTGCTTCGTCAGAGTAAACGATAATTACGTGCTTGGTGATCGGAGTTATCCCGCTGGTGGCCGCGGCGATCAACTCGTTCAGTTCCGGGAAAGCGGATTCAGGGTCTGTCACAATGATCTCGGGTTTTTCCCTGTTGAGAATCTCGCGAGCCTCGCGGTAATTGTTTGTGTGCAGAACGCGTATGTACGAGCCTTCAACCATGTCGGTTATAGCCGTGAGAATTTCCGGGTCTTGGTCGAGAATAAGGAGCGAGTGCCGCTTGGTGGAGGAGATGCCTTGGTCCACTTGTATGGTTTGTTTTTCGCTGATTCCGTGTTCGAGCACCATGTTCATCGTTCCGGGGAAAATAATCCGGATTTCCGTCCCTTGGCCCTCGCGGCTTTCGATTTCGATCGAGGCGTTGTGAACCTGCGCGATTTCCTTGACGATGGCGAGTCCGAGCCCGGTGCCGCCGTACTGACGCGTTGATGAGTTGTCCACCTGATAGAACCGGTCGAATATTTTCGGCTGTTCCTCGGGGGGGATTCCGATTCCTGTGTCTTTGACCGATATGGCGATTGTGTTCTCGCGCGTATATGAATTGACCTCGATTCTGCCTCCATGCGGGGTGAACTTGATCGCGTTGCTGATCAGGTTGGCGAGGATGTGGCGGAACATGTGCTTATCGGCGATCAACGCGCGCGCCTCTTTATCGAAATGCGTGCGTATGAATAATTTCTTGTCTTCTATCTGCTCCTGAAACTCCGCAAGCACGGAGTCCACGGAATCCGGGATGTCGAGCTGTTGTTTTTCGAGTTCGACGCGGCCGGATTCGATCTTGGCGAGGTCGAGAAGGTTGTCTATGAGATCGTTGAGCTGCCAGCCGCGGCGCATGACGATACGGAGTTTTTCGATGAACTTTTCGGGCAGGTCTCCATATTTGCCTTTTTCCGCCATGCTGAGGTTTCCGAGCATGACGGAGAGAGGGGTGCGGAGTTCGTGGGACACCATCGAAAGGAAATTTGTCTTCACTTCGTCCATTTTGCGGAGCTGCTCGATTTCTTTTTCGAGGGCGATCGCGTTGATCCGCTGCTCCTCCGCGCGTTTTGCGTCGGTGATATCGATGAAGCTCTCGATGCCGATGGCCGGGCGGCCGTCCTGATCGTTGACGGCTGTGAAGTTTTTGCTGAGAGTGATGCTGCGGCCGTCTTTTGTTGTCATTTGGCACTCGCGGCCGAAGACCGGTATCTCCGTGGCGTCGGGGCCGAATATCGAGCATGAGCAGCCGCATGAGTCTCCCAAAATATCGCCGCATTTACGGCCTACGGTTTCTTCGGCTGTGTAGCCGGTTATGCGCTCCGCCGTCAGGTTCCACGAACGAATGATATTGGCTCTGTCCACTGTGAAAAGGCCGCTCGGAATTGTCTTGATTATCATGTTCAGACGGTCGCGGTTCTCTCTCAGTTCTTCTTGCAGGGCGACTTTTTCCTCGAGCATGTAGTTCTCGCTCTCGAGCCGCACAGCCTTCACCTGCACCGCCATCAACAGGAATCCGCCTATGACGAAAACGAGCAGCACTCCAATCGTCACAATCCACGTTGTGCGCATGTGCCTGTTGATGGGGGTGGAAATATCGGAGTACGGAGTCGAGATTATAACCGTCCAGACGCGGTCGCCCATGCGGAACGGAGCGACGGCGAACATTGTGTCGCCGATCAGCAGCTTATCCGGCTGTTGGCGCCAGATCGCCGTCTTCAGGTCCTCTCTGATCTCGTCGTTGAAGAGGTCGGTCTTGGATATGTCCATTCCGATGTATGCGGAGTTTGGGTGGTAGATCACCGTTCCGTTTTCGTCCAACATCCACGAATAGCCGTTCTTCCCGGCGCGAGTGTTTTTCAGGAACAGGTTGGTCAACTGGTCCATTTTTAATATCGTCGCGACGCTTCCGTTCATCTTCTTGTCGGTAAACACCGGAGCGTGTATAGCTATCGCGTCGAATCCCTCCACCGCCCTGAACAGACCGCTCACAACCATTCTTTTTGTCTCGAACATGCGCGCCACATGTTCCTGCATGCTTACATTCGCGTTCAGCGCTTTAGGGTCGGCGGGATACATGTAAACAAGAGTTCCCGACTGATTCATTCTGTAGCCCGCGTAAATGAAATCCTGATTAACCTTGTAAAACTCGCGGATACTTTCCTTGCAATCCGGGTTGCAAGGTACGCGCACTCCTTTTGACGAAGAGAGGGTTAAAATGCTGTTTGTGAGATTCGAAAAGAGGGTTTCTATGCCGCGCGCGGAGCCTTTGACGATTTCGAGCTGATGGTTTTGAAACTGCTCCACCAGCGACCGACGGAATATGTTATTCGCGTTGACGCTGTACCATATTATGAGGGCTGATATGAAAATCGAGGGCAGCAGAAGAAGAAAGCTTACCGGCTTGACGAGGATTTTTTGTCCTTTTCTGTTTTCTGTGTCCATGACGGCCACCTTCAGACAAGAATTGCCTTCCCGCGAGCCGATTTTATAGAAATTATATCATAATAATTTAACTTGTGGCGACCGCTCCAAATATTAGAATCTCGTCGGCTCTTTGTGGATCAGGTTTTTCACAATGTCAGAAACGATAATACCCAGAATGAGGCCGCCTCCCGCTCCAAGCACTTTCCACAATATCCTTGCGTGGCCGTGAGCGAGTTTGTTCACATACTCGAACAACTCAAAGATAATGACGAACGTCACGATCGCGGCGATCAGGCCGCAGAGATATGAAAATACGGATAGCAGCGATTTCATCGGGTTCGGCCTCCGCCCGGATTCGCGCGGGTCAGAACACAACCTTGAGCGTCTTCAGTTCGTAGTGGCCGATCGGCACTACTATTTCATTGTCTTTAAAGCTGACTTTCTTCGGCTGCTCTTCCATCAGGTTGGTTTCGAACACGGCTTTAGGTTTCGCGGGCAGAGTGATCCGTGCGGTCGAGTCTTTGCCCGTTGCTTCGTAAACCCGGAGGATGAGCGCGTCCGAATCTTCGGCTGCTTTCACCGAGGATAGAATCACGTTCGACGGTTCGGAGGCGAAGAAAGATTTTGAAGCAGGCAGGGTGCCGCTGTGGTTTTTCTCAAACATTGTAAGCGCCGGATTATTGAACTCATAACCGCGCCGCGGGGTCTGCGAGGCGCGCCAGTCGCCGGCGTGCGGATATATCGCGTATTCAATTGTGTGGTGTTTCATGTCCGCAACCGGATCCGGTTCTTTCGGCGAGCGCAGCAGCGACATCCTCAGCACGTTGTCCTTCGTGTCGTAGCCATACTTGCCGTTGTTCAGCAGGCTGAACCCGGCCTTTCCGTCCGGCGAATCATAAGCGACCCACTTCTGCGCGTTAACCTCCCATTTCGCCTTGTCGAAGGAGTTTTTTGCAACCGCCGCGCGGCCGATCGCCGCGTACGGTATTTCGTACCACGCTGTGTCGTTGAGCATGTTGAGCTGGAAGGCAAGCTTCGCCATCACGTGCGACTCCTGCCAGTCCACTTCGAGACGCCCGAACATCTGCGGCACGCCGCGCACGAGCGATATGTAGTGCGTGAAAGTCGATTTGCCGATTGTCTTCACGAGTTTCAGCGTGACGCGCACCGGGCCGTTCTCGACCACCTCGGGCGCGGAAGCGAGCGTCACGGGGATTTCCTCGTGCAGCTTGATGTTCCACGCGTCGTATTTTTCGTGCTGGTCGCGGTAACACTGAAGCATGTTGCCCTCGCGGCCGTCTCCGAAGTATTCAAAACTGGTGCGTTTATCCACCATGCTCGAAATGTTGCCGGTGGCCGGGTTGACCGTGATTTTTACGAACTCGTTTTCGAGCGAGGTCGGAGTAGCTTTGAGCGTGTCTTTTGCTTTAGCCGACGCGGAAGAAGTTACGCGGTAAACCGTGTAACCGGACGCCGGGAGCTGCGAGGCGACGAAAAGCAACTGGTTTTTTCCGCCCGCTGTTTTTATTTGCTGTGAAGCGGCAACTTTGCCGTCCGGACCGACGATTGCTTTACCGGCTGCGTTCGCGATATTGACGGCGACTACGGCGTCGCGCTTCCACGGCAGAGAGTTGAACACCATCAGCGCTTCGCCCTTTCCGGTTGTCTTGACCTTTCCGGCGATTGTTTTCAATGCACCGTCCGTTGCGGCGGAGGCGGCGTCAAACAGTTTTGCGTAGTCCGAATCCGCATCGACGTATGCTTCCTTCACGCTTGAGCCGGGAAGAATGTCATGGAACTGGTTGAACATAAGGATATCCCACGCGGAGCGGATTCCAGCGCGCGGGTATTTGTATCCGAAGCGGGAGGCGATCGAGGAGAACATCTCCGCGTCCGCCAGCATTGCCTCGCCTTTTCTGTTGTTGCGCTTTGTAGTCCCCTGCGTCGTGTAAGTTCCGCGGTGGTATTCGAGGTAAAGCTCGTTGTCGTAAACGGGATAGTCTTTAGCGTCTGGGAGCGAGAGCAGGTGCTTGAAATAGGCGTCCGCTGTAGTGAAAGACGACCTCGGGAACAGCGGGTCGGCGATGAGCGCTGCCGCGCGATCGAGTGACGTCTGGGTTACGCCGCCGCCGTGGTCTCCCACGCCGAAAATTGCGAAATCTTCCGGGACTCCGGTGTCTTTGTCCATCGTCTTGAGCTGGCTGAGAAGGGAATCGGTGTCGAGCGACTGCGTGTAGTCGCCGATTGCGAAATAAGTCAGAAGCCGGGAGCCGTCGGGCGATTCCCACCAGAAAATGTGATATGGAAATTTATTGGTGTCGTTCCAGTTGATTTTCTGCGTCAGAAACCCGGTTATGCCTGCTTTTTTGTAAATCTGCGCGAGGTTCCAGTTGTATCCGAATGAGTCGGGAGTCCAGCCCACGACGATGTCCTTACCGAATTTCTCGCGGAACCAGCGTTTGCCGTATAGCAACTGGCGAACGAAACTCTCGCCGCCGGGGAGATTCGAGTCGGGCTCCGCCCACATGCCGCCGACGATCTCCCAGCGACCTTCCGACACCCGCTTTTTTATCCCGGCCCACAGGTCGGGGTACTTTTTCTCGATATATTGATATCCGGCGGCCTGACCCGCGCAGTACGTCCAGTCGGGTGTTTCGTCCATCATTCTCAGGACGGTTCGTGTTGTGTTTACCCAGATATTCTCGCCTTCTCGCTTGTCCCAGCGGTACGCGAGGTCGATGTGTGAGTAACCGAGCATATAGAGCGAAAATTTACGGGTGAAATCGGCGACCGGTTCGAGCAGCTTGCGCGCGGAGTCGAGCGATGCGGAGAAGCGGTCGAAGTCTTTCTTGTCGAATGCTTCCACGTCCACCGCCGCCGCCGAGCGATCGATTATTTCGTTCCATTTCGCGGCGTCCGGCGCATATTCGATCAGACTCCGCGTCGTTCTGAGGTCGTTGAGATAGGTGTTGATTTTGAGGTCCAGCTCCTGCTGCGGAATGAATACCAGCGTTGCGCGCAGGAAGGCGCCTTGGCCGAAACGGTTCATGCCGTGGATGAGTATTACATATTCCTCGCCGGGAGTTGCGTTGTCGGTCAGCATGAATTCGCCTGACAGGTTGTATGAGTTGCCTTTCCATACGCCGTTGATGTAAACGTCTTCGCTCTGAGTGACAGCCGGCCGGAACAGAATTTTGGCGCCTTTCATCGGCACGCCGCCCATTGTCTCCGGCACTTTATATTTCGACCAGAGCCATATTCCGTTTTCTGATTGCGGGAAGGTAAGGCCGGCGGTCGCCTTCTTCCAGTTTTTATCCGGCACGTAATGCGGGTCGGTGTAGTTCGGTTCGGTTTTATTGGTCATTTTCCATTTGTCGAGGTTCAACCGGAAGAAGTCGCCGCGCTTGTCCAGTTTCGCGATTATCTTGTCCGCTGCGGATTCCTGCGCGCGCGCCGCGAACGAGAATGTGCAGACGGCGAGAGCGGCGATAATAAAGGACAATAATTTCTTGCTGTGTGAGTATCTCTTACGTCTTGTGGCTTTTTGCATCGGTAAACCTCCAGAATAGATGCGTCAAAGTAGTATTAATATATATATGTTTTTTGTATTTAATCTCAAGAGCGCGGCTGTTGATTCCGGGTTTGTCCTGAGCGATTCGCAGGCTGACGGTGTGAGTCGTATCGCTTGCGCATGCGTTGATGCGCGTTGTAAATTTATAAAGCCGCTGGTGCGCGAGGAAGTAAGGCGGCGGTGCGGGAGGGAACCCAATTGAAGATACCAATAGTCAGACTTTTCATCCTGATAGCGTTTGTTTTTGTTGTAATGTGCGTGAAAGATGTGCATGCGTCTGCAACGGCGGCGCGTGAGATTTTTGTTTCCGCGTCGGGAAGCGACTCGGGAGACGGGAGCGCAAAGTATCCGTTCGCCACTGTTGATAAAGCTAAAAAGCAACTCGACAAACTGGCGGCGTCCGGTTTCGCTGGCTCTGTCGTGGTCAGCCTAAGCGCGGGGACACACTATCTCGGGGCTCCGCTTGTTTTCACGGGCAAAGGAGGATATGCAAATGGGAAAACGAAAGTGGTGTTCCGCGGCGATGCCGGCGGCGAAACAGTGATTTCAGGAGGCCGGAAAGTGACCGGCTGGCGGCGGGAGGGCGGAAACCTGTGGTCCGCGGATGTAAAAAGCATTCTTGCGGGGAAACGGAAGATGAGAAACCTGTACGGCATGAATGGGCGGCTGACCAGAAGCCGGGAGCCGAATGGAAAGAAATATTTCAAGATTGAAAATATTACGGATCAGGGAGCCGTTGTGACTCTTAAGCAACAACCGGATGCGGCGATTTCGCAGGATGACAGGGCGGAACTCGTTGTGCTTCAGAACTGGAGCATATCGAAGACGCTGATCGAACGGAGCGAAGCCGGGGACGCGAAAATATTGAGACTGGCTTTGAGCGCGGGTTTCACCGAACATTCGGCGCTTATCCCAAAAATCGGCATGTCGTGTTATCTCGAAAACTCGAAGTCGTTTCTGGACGAGGCGGGTGAATGGTATTTCGACGAGTCGGAGAGCAGGCTGTATTACTACGCGGGCGAAGGCGAGGACCCGAACTTGAGCGGGATTGTTGCGCCCGTGCTGGACAAGCTCGTGGTTGTGGCGGGCGCGGAGGGCGCGCCGGTGAGAAATATCACCTTTGAAAACATTTCTTTTGAGCACACGGATTTTATTTATGATTCGAGGAAGTATTCCGGGATTCAGGCGGGATTTTACACGAGGGAGAAACGCGACCCGATCTATTCGGAACCGGCGGCGATCGAGACCTCGTTCGCGGAGAACATAACTTTTTACAAATGCACGGTTTCTTACACGGGCGCCTCGGGTATAGGTTTCGGAAAAGGCACGAGGAAGAGCAGGGTGGAGGATTGCCGTTTATACGACATCGGCGGTAACGGGATAAACGTCGGCCACAGAATCGATCACCAGACGGTTGCTCCGCAGGACAGCCGGCCGCTGATGAATCTTTCCGAGGATTGGGAGAAACCCGAATATGCGCCGCAGGACAATACTATAGCGCACAACGATGTCGAGTATTGCGGGAAAGTGAACTTCGGTGCGGTGGGGATTTTCGCGGCATTTTCGCAGCGGACGTCGATATCGTCGAATGTTGTCGCGCACATGCCTTATACGGGGATATCGGTGGGCTTCAGATGGAATCCGTCGGAGACGACGATCAGAGACAACACGATAGAATATAACCACATCTTCGACGTTATGAATGTACTCGCGGACGGCGGCGGCATATATACGCTCGGCTATCAGCGCGGAACGGTGATCAGGAAGAACCTGATCCACGACGTTCACAGGTCGAAGCACACGTTCGGCGGCGCACCCAACAACGGCTTCTTTTTCGACGAAGGGACGACCGCGATATTCGTGGACGGCAACATTATATACGGGATACAGAAGAGCGTTCTTCCGCCTGAGGCGGAGCCGATTCGGTTTAACCAGACGAACTCGACAAGGCTTGCGTGGGGAACAAACTATCTCGGGATCAAACGCAGCAGCCCCGACTACCCGAAAGAGATCGAGAAGGAAATTCTCGAAAAAGCCGCTGTTGCTTCGGATGAGTCAGTGGAAACAAAATAATAATTGCTCAGAGTGGCTGAAGTATTATCGACTTGATGTTAATTTGAAGACAGGGCGCGGAATATCATACCTGACAGCTTTGAGAGTTGGAACGGTTTCTGTATGAATTCAACAGCGCCTTTTTTGAGCAATTCGCTCGCTTTCCCTTCGACGCTGTATCCTGAACAGATGAACACTTTTGTTTCCGGCGACAGTTTTTTGATCTCGTCGAAAGTCCGCACGCCGTCCATTTCGGGCATTATCATGTCGAGGAGAACCAGATCGACTGTTGTACTGTGTTTTTCAAATATCTCTTTTGCTTTGTAGCCGTTCGGCGCTTTGAGTATTCGATGGCCGTCGGACTTCAGCGCCTCTTCGATCATCTGGAGGTAGTCCTCGTCGTCGTCGATGACGAGTATGGTGCCGGTTCGTGCCGCCGGGTCTTCGCGTCTTTCGGCCGTGTCGCCTGTTTCCTCGTTGTTTTTGCCCACCGGAAGATAGGCGGTAACTGTTGTCCCGTTGCCGGGATTGCTTTTCACGTCGATGTATCCGTTATGGCTGCGGATTATGCCGCCCGCGATAGATAACCCCAAGCCGGTTCCCTGTCCCTTGTCTTTTGTCGTGAAGAACGGCTCGAAAATCCTCGGGAGCATGTGCTCGGGTATGCCTGTTCCGTTGTCGCTGATTGTCACTGCACAATAATCGCCGGGCGGGATTCTGACGATCGTTGACACATGCTGCCGTTCGAAATGTACTGCCCGTGACTCAAGTATTAGCACTCCGTTCTCTTCCATGGCGTCGCAGGCGTTGAGGCAGATGTTCAAAATCGCCTGAGTTATCTGTGTGGCGTCCACCGACAGGTTGGGAATGGAGTCATCGAAGTCCGTTACTATGCGAACGCTTTTGAGGACGCTGACTTCGAGGATGTCCCTGATCTCGTTCATGATGGAATTGATCGATACCGATTGAATGTCCAGTTTTTCTTTTCTTGAGAAAGAGAGAAGTTTTTGAACGAGGTCGCGAGCGCGTTTCGACGATTTGATTATGCGGTTCAGCCGCACCCGGTTGGGATCGTCTTCGTTCATCTTTCTGAGGGCCAGCTCTGTGTTTCCGATGATGGTGGCGACGATATTGTTGAAATCGTGCGCGATGCCGCCCGCCAGCTGGCCGACCGCCTCCATCTTCTGCGACTGCAATAGCTGCTGCTGGAGCAGTTCCTTTTCCTCAGCATTCTTTTTCCATTCGGTGATATCCCGTGCTATGCCCACGAGGCCGGTCGGCTTTCCGTCTTTGTCTTTGAGAACGGTTGTCGTCATGTATGTCGGGAACGTGGTTCCGTCCTTGCGAGCGTGCCCGACGTTTCCATAACAGGCCCCGAGGCCGATCACTTTCTCATTGAACGGGATGACGTCGCCCCGCATCTGTTCTTCCGTGTGAAATATGCTCAGATGTTTGCCGATCAGCTCTTCTCCTCGTTCGTAGCCGTGCATGTTTGCCCACGCCTTGTTGGCGAATATTATCATTCCGTCCATGTCGGCTATTGCTATGCCGTCTATTGTTTGCTGCACCGCCGTGCCGAGCCTGCGTATCTCGCTTTCCGCCTTCTTGAGTTCTGTGATGTCCTCAGATATGCCGAGCAGGTAAACGGGCTTGCCGGTCTTATCCATGATTGGGATTTTTTTGGTGCGGAGCAGTTTTACGCCGTTCTTCGCCGTGTGTATCGTCTCTTCCTCGATGTCTGCCATCCTGCCTGTTTCCAGCACTTCCCGGTCCTTTGCCGTAAAGAAATCCGCTTCTTCCTTCGTGAAGAGGTCGTAGGCGGTTTTCCCGATATGATCCACATTGTCCACGAATTCCAACCCGGTTCTATTTATGCTCACGAACCGCAGGTCGTCCGCGCTTTTTACAAAAATCATATTCGGTATGTTATCGACAATGCTGTTCAGAAAATGCTCGTTGGCCCGCAGGTCTTCTTCGTTTTTCTTTCGTTCCGTGATGTCTTTTGTGATGCCGATGAAATAAACAGGGTCTCCCGCGTTGTTGTTGATTATGCTCGCTGATGTTTCGACAGGAAATGTGGAACCGTCTTTTCTCAGGCATCGGTACTGAAAACCTTTGACGTTTTTTTGGTTGATCAGTGCTTTAATTTCATTGGCGGCAATATTCAGGTCTTCCGGCGCCACCAAATCGAACACCGACGTTCCAACCAGTTCGTCTCTCGATTCATATCCGTGAAGAGTTGCCGTTGCGGAGCTGCATTCGACAATTTGTCCGTTCAAATCGATGATCGTAATGGCGTCAGGCGAGAAATCCAGAATTGCTTTGTACCGGTCTTCGCTCTTTTGACGGGCTTCCTCGGCTATTTTTCGGTCCGATATATCTTTAATCGCGCCTATGACGGATACGATCCTGTTTGTTTTCGAATCTATCACCGGCTTTGCGAATATGTTTATCCATCGTTCTTTTCCATCGGCCAATAGCGTTCTGCATTCAAACGAGCCTTGCTCTCCCGACTCTATAACTTTCTTCATGAAAGACATCGCAGTGCTCAAGTCGTCCGGATGAAAAATCGACGTCCACGAGTCCACGCTTTTCACTTCTTCAAGCTTCCGGCCGGTAATGGCGTTATAGTTATCGGAAACTTCGCTGAGTACTATTCTCCCGTCCCGTCCGATGTCCACTTTAAACATATAATCGGTTGCGAGTTCCGTGATTGTTTTGTAACGCTCTTCGCTTCTTCGCAACGCTTCTTCGGCTTTTTTGTGCTCCGAGACGTCTATCATCGTGTGCGCCACGTAATCCGCGCTTTCGTTGCCGTCCAATATCGGCGTGCAGGTAACGAACCATGTTTTGCCCAGAGCTTCGATGTACATCTCTTCAGATTCGACTTTTTCTGAAAGCAGCAGCGATTCGAGAGGGCAGCCCGCGGGCGGCTTGTTCGAGTTGTGAAACATTTCATAACACTTCTTGCCCGTCAATTCGCCGCCGGTTTTCTTCATCTCTTCCCGAAACGCTTTGTTTGCATAAACAATCCTGTGCTCGCGGTCGAGTATTACCACCTGCGTATCGAGTGCGCGGTAAATGTTTTTCCAGTTCGGCTTATTATTTGTATCCAATCAGCACCACAATATGAATCTTAACTCTAAAATAATTTGCAAATCCGTAATAACAATCAAGCCACATTTTATTTATATATTAGTCCATTAATCCTAAAAGGACAAACTTCATTACATGTCCGGCATTCTTGTCGATTGAAAAAATGTTATTTCCACCGTGTCGATCCATCAATCTCAATTCCAAAAATGGTGGTTCCGATTCGATTGTTCGATTTGATCGTATAAAATAATATTAATCGTAAGAGGGACGGAAAGGACACAACAATATGGAATGCGGCAAAGAAAAAATTAAGAAACAATGCACATGTACGTACGAGCCGTGCAGCAGGAAAGGGAAGTGCTGCGAATGCGTCGAGTATCACCGGAAGAACGGCGAGATTCCCGGCTGCTTTTTCGGCGCCGCCGCGGAGCGCACGTACGACCGCTCCATAGCAAGGTTCGTCCGCGACAAGGGTTGAACGGCGTTTTGATGTCCTCTGCGGATCAATCGACTTTTTTAGACATCCTGAAGAAATATTTTCTCTCGTCGAGATCGATGTAATCTTTTTTAACGACTTCGAAACCGAGCTTTCCGTAAAGACGTATTGCGTCCTCGTGGTCTGTTTCCGTATCAAGCACCAGTCTTCGCGCGTCTTCGCTTTTCGCCGACTGTTCCCCTTCGGCGATCAGTTTCGACGCGATGCCTCTACCCCGGAACTCCGGAAAAACGGCTATGTTGCTGATGTAGTAATCTCCCTCAACAACGAAATCCATAAGCCGCCCGCTCCTGATGAAAAGCGTGAGCTTCGAGACAATGTCGAATCCCATTTCGAGGCAGAGTTGGAATCCGGTTGCGGCCTCCTGCGAGGTTTTCGCACGGTATCCGTAACTGAGCAGCATCCCCGCAATCTTTCCGTCTATTTCTGCGATCTTTGTGTGCTCGTGGCTGAAAAGGTTTTTCCGTCTCCGGAACATATTTGCCAGAGCTGCGCTTTCCGAGCTGCCGAAGAGGCTGACTAGAAAAGATGACGACATAAAAAGCAATTCGCTGAACGCTTTCGCGTCGTCCTGCGCTGCATTTCGGATTGTCACGTCTCTGTCCGTCATGATAATGTCTGACTTAACCGTTATTTGTTCTTTTTGCCCTTCTTGAATTTATTGCCTTGCGCGGGCGGTTTGTTATCCGCGGGTGGAGTGACTTCCGCGTCTGCTTTTCTTTTCTTCAAGCGCTTTTTCTTTTTCAGGGCTTTTTTCTCGAATTCGGCGAACGCGTTCTTCATCTCTTCTCTGTTTTTCAAGCCTCGCATTCTCTGCGCGAATTCTCTGACTTCATCGTCGGTCATGTCTCGCTCATCAATTATACTCAATATTCTTTCCGCCTGCTCCGGGTTGATGCCTCTGCGGGTTAGTCTCACCACTTCCTTTACTTGGCCGGGCGGTATGTCGCCGCTTTTGATCTGCTGCATCAGCGCGTTTTTTCGCGCCTCGGAAATCATCGATCTCTTAGTGGCGAGCACGGCTTCCGCTCCGTCATCCGCGAGTCCCTCGGCAACTGTCGGATCGTCTTCCTTTCGTGCTTTCGACATCTCACGCATCTTCCGCTCGATTCTTTCCCTGTTGATTTTCTCCGGTTTTCCGGGCCTGCCGCCACGGCCGATCCGCGCCCCTTGGTCTTTGCCGATCCGCACCCGGCTTTCTCTTGCTTCCTGCGGAGAACCGAACTCCACCTCGCCGTCGAATACCGTCACGTCCGAGTCTTCGGTGTCAGGGTCTATCTCCACCATGAAATCGGTGCCGCGCACGCCCGCCACCGCGGTCGGCGTTTTCACTTCGAAGGTCGATCCTGCCGTGCCGAGCTTGTTTACATTTGAGCGAACTTTCCCGCTGTCGAGCGAAAATGACGCGTTCTGTTTTTCAGTCGCATCGTCTATCGTCACACCGCTTATAGTGAACATTGAGAGCGGCCCTATCAGCAGCGATGCGCCGTCCTCGAGCACTATTCTCGCTTTGCTGTTCGCGCCTGTTTTGATCGAATCGCCGACTTGAAGAGTCGCGTTCAGTTCGTACTTGCCCCAACTTGATTCATCGTTGTATTTTACTTTCACGTCGCCCTGCGCGTAGGATAGTACCGCGACATCTTCCGCCGCAAAGGCGCGGAGGCAGAAAAGGCACGCCGCCGCGCAGATGAGAAACGCAATAATCATTGGTTTTGTTCTTTTCATAACGACTCCCAAGCTATGTGATATCACTTTAGATGCGAAAATGCGCAGCAGGTTAAAAACCAACTCGGATATTATAATCGATATTTGCTTTGTCCGCGAGTTCTGCTTCGGCCTTGTGACGGTTCAATGCTTTTCAGTATGAGCGCTCTCACGTTCCGCGACTATTCGGTCCACTTCATCGTTGACAGCGCGGATTTTTTCCAAGGGCTCCTTCGGTTTCCGGTCGAACGTGAGCAGTCCGTTCTGTTCCTGCTCCGTGTCGTATTGCTGAGTGTAGCAGAATCCCTGAAACAGGTCGCATCTCGCGATGTCCAGCGTGTAGTCGCCGAAATTCTCAATCAGAGGTTTCTGTTGCGTTTTGTAGAAACCGAATCCGCCGTACTCGCTTACGAACATCGGCTGACCTTCGTACTTTGAGCCGGGCGCGAGCGCACAGACAGGACTCTCCGCCGGGTTTAACTGTTTGAAGAAGTTCCCGAGGTCGTGTTCGAGATTCTTCGGGTCGCGGATTTTTTCATAGTGGGCGCGCGCTTTTTCCGTGGTTCCGAGGTAGTGGTGGATGTCGAGAATGTCCGTCCGCACGTGCTCGAATCCGCTGTTGTCGGTCACTGGGCGCGTCGGGTCGTTCTTCTTTGTCCAAAGGTAAATCTCTTCGATAAACGCGCGTGTCTTCGCGGACCACAACAGGCTCTTCACTCCCCAGCTTTCGTTGAACGGCGCCCACGTGACGACGCACGGATGGTTGCGGTCGCGTTGCATTACCTCCGCCCACTGCGCCCGTACGGCGCGCCGCATCTTCTCTGAGAAACACAACGCAGACGGCATCTCGTCCCACATAAAAAAACCGAGCGCGTCAGCCCAGAACAAGAACCTAGGGTCCTCAACTTTCTGGTGCATCCGCACGCCGTTGAACCCCATCGCCTTTGCCTGTTCGATGTCCGTTCTGAACATCACCGGGTCCACGGGAGTGAAATGCCCTTCGGGAAAGTAACCTTGATTGAGCAGCAGCTTCTGATAAAATGGTTTGCCGTTCAGCAATATAGATTTATCTTTTATTGCCACTGTCCTGAATGCGAAATAAGTCTCGATGCAATCCATCGCCGCGCCGGCCGAGTCGATAAGCTCGATTTTGAGCGGATAAAGTTCCGGCGTTTCGAGCGACCACAACCGGACATCGGCTACAGAGAACGATGCTTCGAAAATGCCTCCGCCTGATCCGGAGATTTCCCGATCAACTGTAATTTCGGCGCCGTTCGGCATAGTCGCTGTCAGTCTTGCTGCGGCCGGCGCCGCGCCGCCAGTCCACTCAGCGGTCACCGTTACTTTTCCGTTATCCGGCGATGTGTCGATGCGCGCATTTTTCAGGTATGCGCCGCCGGTTGATTCCAGCCATACAGGCTGCCATATCCCAGTAACCGTTGTATAGAAAATCGTGAACGGTTTGCGAAGAACGGTCTGTTTTCCGCGTGGTATTCTTGGGTCGTGCGTGTCGTAAACCTGCACCGACAGCACATTCTCGCCTTCAACCGCTGCATTAGTCACATCCAGCCGAAAGGGAGTGAAGCCGCCCTCATGGCCGCCGACGTGTTTGCCGTTCAGCCACACTTTCGCCCGGTAGTCCACCGCGCCGAAATTCAGAAGCAGCGAGCCGCCACGCGCGAACCCGGAGTCGAGCGTAAACCTTTTCTTGTACCAGACAATGTTTGAGACATTGGTTCTGCAGATACCGGAAGCCTTAGATTCGACGCAGAAGGGGACGTTGATTTTCTCTTTCAACCTTCGGCCGTCGTGCCATCCCGCGCGTTCGCCGTCGCCGGAGCCGTCTTCCTGAAATTCCCACTCTCCACACAGCGAAACCCACTTCCGCCTGATCCAGTCCGGCCGCGGGAACTCCGCGCGCCAGAACATCCCTACCGTCCCATTAATATCGCCCATAAGCAACCTCGCAGGATTAGATTCTGTCCGGCCCGATGAATGTATTAAGGCTTGAATCCGAGTGCCCGCACCGGCGGCACCGC
This sequence comes from uncultured bacterium, assembly GCA_964409645.1. Classification (GTDB taxonomy): domain Bacteria; phylum UBP15; class UBA6099; order UBA6099; family UBA6099; genus CAYPEK01. The sequence goes on from CAYPEK010000078.1 coordinate 16,185, forward strand.
AGGCCGCCCGCGCGCTGACGCCTGAAAGCCTTTGTCAGGCAGTCGCTGCACGCTTTGTAGTCGCACGCGGGGCAGAAGTATGCGAATGGCGAGTTCCCGCAGACGTCGCAGAGAATCTCCTCGAATTCGCCTGCCGTCAGTCCCTGTGCGTCGATATCAACCATAGTAGCCGTATGTCAACCATTGCGGCGGGTGGCGGCGTCCGTCAGACGGACCGCCCGCACCGTCTCCTCCGTGTCGTGCACGCGAACGATATCCGCGCCGCGTACCGCCGCGATTACCGCGGCGGCGAGCGAGCCCTCGAGCCGCCGCCCCGGATCGAGGCCGAGTGTTTTACCTATGAAAGTCTTGCGGGACGCGCCGACGAGCAACGGCAGGCCGTGAACTCGAAACTCCGCCAATCGGTCGAGTATTTCGAGGTTGTGCTCAACCGTTTTGCCGAAACCGATTCCCGGGTCGAGCACGAGCTGAGACTCCTTCACGCCCGCGGACGTCGCCGCCTCGATACGCTCCCTGAAAAAATCGTTTATTGCGTCGATCACGCCCTCCGGGTATGAAGGGTCTTTTTGCATATCCGTGGGTGTGCCGCGCATGTGCATCAGGCAGACCGGCGCGCCGGAGTCGGCGGCCACTTTCGTCATGTCCGGATCGAATCTGAACGCGGAAATGTCATTGATCATCGCTGCACCCGCTTCGAGCGCCGCCGCCGCGACGGATGCCTTGTATGTGTCTATCGATATCCGCACGCCCGGTATCGACTTCAGCAGCTCCCTGATGAAAGGAACCGTCCGTTCCTTTTCCACCTCAAGCGGCACGCGCTCCGCGCCCGGCCGTGTCGATTCGCCGCCGACGTCTATAATATCCGCGCCCGCGCTTATCATGTAGGCCGCGCAACTGATCGCTGTCTCCATGTCCTCGTTCATGCCGCCGTCGTAAAACGAGTCCGGCGTGCGGTTTATAATCCCCATCACGTACGTCTTGCGCCCGAACTCCATCGGGCCGTCCGGCCATATCAGGGGAGGGGGAGAGTTGTTACCTGTTTCTTTGTCCATACAAATGTATCTTTCAATAAATATTATCGGTGAATCCGTCGTTAAAATCAAAACGGGGCGCCGGTCGAGTCGTCACAAACACGCGCCCGCGAGGTTGATGTAGCCTTCCGGCGACAGGAATATGTTCGACAGCGCCGGCGCCGACATCGGGCACACGCACTCGCTCGACGCAACCTGATCGCGCACGCGGCGCGCGGTTTCCGATTTCAATATCCGTTCGATATCGTACTGGTTTTCTCTTAGGTCTCCGAGCTCTCTCGCCGCCACCGGGCAGTCCTTGACGGAGCCGATCGGGTCTATATAGAGATACGCGTGCCCGGCGAGGCATCTGCACGCGCGTTTCATTTTCCTGAGATTGTTCAGTTCGAGCTCGGCGCGCCTCGCGAGAAAACTTTTGAGGAACCGCACCGCGCTGCGGCCTTTAAGCTCGCCCAGTTTTTCCAGATATAGCTTCGTCAGCTTTGATATGTCGTCGAATTCCGGCATGACGTCCACCGCAACCGCGCCGAGCGTCTCGCAGCCGTAAGCAATATCAAGCGACACAATGTCGGGGTAGAGCATGAACACGTCCTCGAGCAGCCGCGCGCCGCTTGCCGCGTTATACTTCGATATCAGCACCTGAAAACCGGTGAACAGGTTCGGCATGGAGATACTTTTCAGCAAACGATATGATCGAAGCACGGTCTCGAAAGACTGCGGGACGCCGCCGCGCATCGAATCGAGTTCCTCCTTCACCGCGTCGAGCGACACCAGCACGAGGAAGATCGTGTCCTTGTAATACCCTGCGAGAGTGCTTATCTCTGATTTGATGCGGTCAGGCCTGTCGCCGCAGGTTTCGACGATCACAAGCGGCGGCGTGAGTTTCCGGCATGCCAGCCCCGCGATCTTTCCGAAATCGTCCCGCATGAACGGCTCGCCGCCGGTGAACGTCACGCAGAACGGCGTGAACGTCATTTTGTCGAACATCGCCGCGTATTCCTTCGCGGTCAACTCTCTTCCTTGCGGGTTTTTGAAACTGTGGCAGGTGCGGCAGAGATTGAGGCACTTGTATGTCACCGCGAATGTTATCTGAAACGGGGCGATCACCGGCCGCCCGAACGTGCGGAACGCCCTGTGGAACGGCACGTCCAGCGACCTCAGCCACACTTCTTTCGACAGATTCATGATCGATCCGCCGGCGCAATCGCCGCGTTCTTTCCCGCGCCGCTAGTTGCCGCGCGTTTTCCTCGCATACTCCACTGCCCGCGCGTGTTCCTCCTCGTTGCGGCTGAAAATGTGCGAGCCGTCCCCCTTCGCCACATAGAAAAAATACTCCGATTTCTCCGGCGCCAGCGCCGCCGCCAGCGACGTCCGTCCGGGGTTGCTGATCGGCCCCGGCGGAAGCCCTTCGTATTTGTATGTGTTATACGGTGAGTCAACATCGAGATCCTTGTAAAACAGCCGGCCCTTCCGCTCAGGCAGCGCATACTGCACCGTTGCGTCGCACTGCAGCTTAATGTTGCGCCGCAGGCGGTTCATCAGCACTCCCGCAATCACGGGCCGCTCCCGCTCCACTTTTGCCTCGCCTTCGACCAGCGACGCCAGTGTCACCGCCTCCGTAAGCGAAAGCCCCTCGCGTTTTGCCAACCCGATCGCCCTCTGCCCGAAAACGGTGAAAAACTGGTCCACCATTCTTTGGACCATCTCGTCGCATGTCGATCTCTCGCCGAAAAAATACGTCTCCGGAAAGAGAAAACCTTCGAGGCTCTTCAATTCGTGCCCGTGCGTGTCGATGCCCGTCCCGTCCGGGTTGGACACAAATTCCATGAACTTCTTCGCGGGGCACAAACCCTGCTCGTCATATCTCCGCGCAATCTCCTCCGCGGTAAAACCCTCCGGGATTGTGACCTTGAACAGCTTCGGCAGCGGATTCGTGGCGCCGAGAGTTTGCGCGATCTCCTGCGTTGTCATTCCCGGCGAAATCTCAAACCGTCCTGCCTTGAAATTGCGCAGATAATGGGAGAAATACGATACTGTCATGAAATAAACAGAGCTGCGGATGAATCCTTGCTCTGACAACCGCCTTGAGATATTGAGCGAACTCTCGCCCTCCTTAACCACGAACGACCGCTTTTCGGCGCTCGCCGCCGCCGGTGCGTTGCAGTACAACATCGCAACCAGAGCCGCGAACATCGCCACCACCGACACTATTAAAAATGCCTTCAGCAACTTAACCACGCAGATTCCTCCATATCACAGCCATGAGCAAATTATATTTCCCCGTTCTGCCGCGAACAAGGAAAAATCTTTGCAGCGCGTTTTAAGAACAGAGTACACGGAGACGCAGGGAAACAATAGAGAACGCGAAAAAATCCACGTTTATCAGTGTTCATCTGCAGTTCGGTTTTTTTACGAAATTGAAGTTTTTTGAAAGCGTGAAAGCCTTTTTCAAAAAAGTTTTTCATTCATTTGCTTTTTTTCTTTTTCTTTTCCTTCGAGCCGTCGGTTGGAAAAAGCGACGAGGAGAGCGCCTCGACGAACCGTCTCACCGGTCCGCCAGCGGGGATGAATCCAAGCCCGTCGTTAACCATGTTTTTCAAGTCCGATCCTGAGCGGGAGATAACAATCACTCCTATCGTGCCGCCAAGCACAGAACACGCCAACGCCGCGATAAACGACAGGAATGCACTCGGAAAAGAAAACTGGAACACAATAAACAAAGCAATGAACAGCAACGCCGCGCCGACATAAAACGCGCGAGTGCGTGTGTCGAGCTCGACCACGTTCGAACCGACGGGCTGGTGCTTCTTATGCGGCGTCCATCCGTAGTCTTCCTTTTTCTGCGGTTCCGAGTCGCGCTTGATCTCAGCGCCGCAACCCGTGCAGAACTTCAACTCGCTTCGCTGGTCGATAATCTTTCCGCACTTCTTGCATTCCATACAACTGTCTCCGGAACAGAGTCAACAAATCACGTAGGGCGGGGTCGCCGTTCAGCTTTGCCGCATCTCGCCATCCAAAGTGTTTATGTAGGGCGGGGTCGCCGTACCCCGCCGAGCTTTACCGTCCGCAATACACATTATAGCGCAACAACCGGATATGCAAGCAACGGCCCCCGCGCCGACTTTACAAAAAAGGGCTGGCCGGGAATGGCATCACTGTTATATGACGAGTTGTCCGTGAGTTGACATGTTGCGTTTTAAACGTAAAATTTTAGAGACGGCTGCGGAAATAGCTCAGTTGGTAGAGCATCAGCTTCCCAAGCTGAGGGTCGCGGGTTCGAGCCCCGTTTTCCGCTC
>CAYPEK010000079.1:0-20262 GCA_964409645.1 uncultured bacterium
CCATGAAGCGGTGAGCATTATGCTCGGCCAGAAGGAGAAGTATCATCCGGCGGCGATAGAGAATTTTGTAAGAGTGGTCGGCATATATCCGATTTCGACTTTTCTGATGCTGAACACGGGCGAGGTCGGCGTTGTGGTGCGCAACAATCCGGAAAATCTTTTCCTGCCGGAGATCAAGCTGGTGCTCGATCCGGCTGGAAAGCAGTATTCGAAGGATGTCATCGTGAATTTGATAAACGAAAAGCGGCGGTCGGTTGTAAGGGTTGTCGATAATGTCTGACGGTGCAAGGCGATGAACGCGGAACTTCTGAAAAAACAGCAGGAGGCGCTCTTCCAGATAGAGACGCTTCCGCGCGAGCCGAGGAAGAAGAATTTTTCGATTGCCTGCCGCGTGGCGAACAACAACATGGAGGCTTATGTAAAAATCATTGCGGTTGGTGATGATTGCGACGTGACGGAGTTCGACGTCGTGGCGAAGTTATATAAAGAAGGAATCAGGGTCAACATTAATTACGACAAGATATCGGAAGCTGTTGCCGAGAAGAGAATTAACGCCGAGTTTCTTGCAGCATCGGGCTTTCTGCCGGAAAAGGGCGCGGACGCGTATATTGAACACAAGACGTCGCTCGATGAATTCACGACGGCGGAGATGGCGAAGAATTTTCCGGGGCAGAGAATTAAGTCCGGAGTTCCGGTCGAGCTGGACGAGGTGGTTGCGGAAAAGCATCCGGCGACGCCGGGAACGATCGGGCTGACTGTAAAAGGCCGAAAACTCGAGCCGGAGCCGGGGAAGGATGTGGCGTTCGAGCTCGGGGAGAATGTGGCGATTTCGCAGGACGGACTGAAACTGCTGGCGGCGATGCCGGGTGTGGCGGGTTTATCACAGGGAAAGATCGAAGTCAGAGACACTGATTACGATGACTGGAAATATAAGGTTCAGTTCAGGAGCAACAATCTTGAGGCGGTGCTGTCGATAATACCGGGGATAACGCCGCAGCCGGAACACACTAAGGAATGGTACGAGGGGCTTTTGGAATCGCATGGTATAAAGTTCGGCGCTGAGTCGGAAGTGTATAAGAGGCTGCCCTCAAAGATAAAATCGACGATAGTGGTGAAGATTGCGGCGGGTGAACCGCCCGTGCCGGGCAGTAACGCGGGAATAATCGAACATTACAAGACGGGAGTGAAGGCCGGGGCCCATTTTTTTGCTGTAAAAAGCGGTCAGTTGATTGTGGAGAAAACACTGGTCGGCAAAGGAACTAAGGGCAGGAATGTGTTCGATGAAGCGGTCGCCGCGCCCGCGGGAACGGACGTTGAACTTTCCGGTGGAACTAACACGAATTTGTCGGAGGATAAACTCAAGCTGTTTTCGAATATCGACGGTTACGTGAGCAAGGAGAAGGATGCGTATTGCGTTGTGGAGTGCCTCGAAATCGACCCGAAGGCTGGCAGCGTGCCGGACAGGACGGATTATCCGGGGATGGTGAGGGTGCTGGGCGATTTGCCGCCGGGGAAGTCCATAATTGCAGGTCATCACGTGGAGATTCTCGGAGGGATAAACAAATCGGAAGTGATCGCGGGCGGCATTCTAAAAGTAAAGGGAACGATCTCGGATTGCGTGGCGACAAAGGTGCAGTCCGGCGACGACATGATAGTGAGCGGAGTGGAGCGGTCGAGACTGATCGGGGCGAATAATATATATGTCGGCGGTCTGGTGAGAGCGAGCGAGTTGATAGCCGGCAACGGAGTTTATAAGCACGGAGGCGGCAAGCTCGGGATGGTAGGCGGCCGGGTGATTGCGTTGAGAGATTTTGATGGAGATGATCTTGGTGCGACAACACCCGCGCGGACATCGATCGAGGTCGGGATGCAGTATGCGATGAGAGTCAGATATGAACACGCGGGAAGGGAAATCGCGGATACGATGAATAAGTATCAGCTCGCCGGCGCGGAGCTGACGAGGCTTGCGCAGGTGGCGAAAGCCGGAAAGATAACCAAAGAGGAAATCGAGAAGCTGAAAAAGATGAACTTGCTGAGGAACATACTTGGCGAGAAAGTAAAAATGATGACGGCCGGTATAACAAAAATGCAAAACGCAATTGCGCCGACGGCAAGGAACTCCAAGGTCAAGATCCGTGGTTCGGCGTATCCGGGGGTTGTCGTGAAAATAGGGCCGCAGATCATGCGTGTCGAATCACGCATGGACAAGGTGGCTTTCGAACTCGAAGAGAAATCGAAAAGCATTGCGGTGAAGCGTCTGTAGTAATTCAGTTAACTCATCTTTTAAATATAAATAATGAGAGAAGCATGGATGCTCCTGTGTAATATTTGACACTTTAAAATGTTGATAAATTGACACATAAAACCCCTTACGGCGTCAATGAGATCACCACTTAATTTAATATGATAAAACACGCCGACAATCACAAAACTATATTATTGTGAAAACATGCTTCAGTTTGAATGTACAAAGTGCAGGGTTCCTTATAGTCTGCGTCGGCAAGTTCGGTTTTAAAAAATCAGATCGTAATTTAATTATTTTGTGTCAATAGTATGTTGTCACATAACATTATCCGATAGCAAACAATAGCAACTCAATAAAAAAACGATAAATCGGACATGCCGGTAGAAGACAAACCGTACAACCGATTTTCATGTTGGCACGGCATTTGTATTTTATTCCTCCGAGGCCATCACAAAACTAAAAGGCCTTTTTCGAAGGGGGAATAGATATGAAGCGTATTTTCGGTTTTGGCATTGGGAAAAACTCGAACAAAGAATCCGGACAAAAGAAATTAAAGTGGCCTATCGGCAAACTTACGAAGCGCGGCCGGATGTATGCCGGTATAGCCGTAATTATGCTGATTGCGGCGTTTGGAATCTACGAGTTTTTTGCGCATGGACGTTTCGGGCTTTTCGGCGGCAAGGCGCCGGTTTCGATCACTTCATTCAGTCCGTCCGGCGAGGTGCCTGAGCGAACCAACTTCACGTTTGAATTTACTTATGCGCTTGCAAGCCAGACGGATGTCGGAAAAGTTCTGACCAAAATGCCGATAAAGTTCACGCCTGAAATACCGGGTGTGTACAAATGGATCACGCCACACAGCCTGCGCTTTTTCCCGAAAACACCGTTGAAGCCGGCCACTCAGTACACCGTCGAAGTGTTCCCGGAAATAATAAGTGTTCCGAACGCCTACCTGAAAGGCGACCGCATTTTCCAATTCAACACGGAGAGGCTGAAGGTGACGTTTTCGAAGACGGACTTTGTGTTCGAGCGGACACCAAAAATAAGGACGCGTGTACAGTGGGCGCTCGAATTCAACCGCAAGGTCAACCCGAAAAAATTGGCCGAGCATCTCAAAATATACAACGAATTCAAGGGCGGCCGGGAAGACATTTCTTTTACGATAACGCCGGAAACGAAGGCGGGCCGGAAGTTCACCATCCTAACCGGACCTGTGAACAGGAAAGAAGTTGAAAACAGTATGAAGCTGGTTGTTGCCGCCGGGTTGCCGTGCGTGGAAGGGCCGCTCGGCCTACTTGACGAGTATGTCTCTTCGGTGGTGATCGAGACGGAATTAAAGGTTTACGGATTATCGACCGGAGAGGTCGAGCAGAAAAAATACGTAAGGATCGAATTCTCATCACCGGTGGACCCCGAACTTGCGTCGGAATACATATCGATCAAACCGAATGTAAATTTCACAACGGAACAACAAGACAGGTATATCAACGTCAAAGGGAAGTTCGACGCGGGCCGGAATTACACGGTGACAATACGCAAAGGACTCGCGGGCGCCGACGGTACGACACTTCCGAAGGATTTCACCGACACGGTTTTTACGGGCGACCTCGACCCGGACATTTCGTTTCAGTACAACGGGATTTATCTGCCCCGGAAGGGGTCGAAGAGGGTGGCAATAGAAACGGTCAACGTGGAAAAAGTTCAGGTCGAGATCGAAAAGATATACCTGAACAACATTGTCACGCTTATGCAGAATTACGATCCGTATGAAGGCGATTTCTGGTATTACGGCGATCTCGGCAGGACGGTTTACTCGGAAGAAATTCTCATCAACGGCGGTCACAACGAGAAGGTTACGACGCCGATCGATCTGGGGCAGTTCCTTGACACGGAGTATCGCGGTGTGTTCAAGGTCAGCGTCCACAGCAGCGAGGAGGAATGGTGGGACGGGGACTCGCTGCTTGTAATGGTGACCGACCTCGGAATATCGGCGAAGCTTTCCGAGGACGACCTGTTTGTATGGGTTAATTCGCTGGACACGCTTGCTCCGCTTGGCAACGTGAATATAAGCCTCATAAGCAGCAACAATCAGTTGATCGCCGAAGGAACGACGAACGAGAACGGCGTTGCAATTATTAAGGATTTAAAGAAAAGACTCGATGTCGAATCGTTCAGTCCGTACATAATCACGGCGTCGCGCGGGAAAGATTTTTCGTTTATGAAGTTCGGCGACTGCCGTCTGCCCGCGACGACTTTCGACATAGACGGACGTGAGTTCCTGACATTCGGGTACGAGGCGTTTGCGTACACGGATCGCGGGGTTTACCGGCCGGGTGATCACGCGCACGTATCGGTGATCGTCCGCGGCCGGAATATGGCGACCCCCGCTCCGTTCCCGATCGGATTGGAGATCGCGGACCCGACGGGCGCGAAGTTCGCTGAGTTCACAAAGAAGCTGAACGAAGGCGGCATGGCTGAGTTCAAAGCGGACTTTCCGGATTTCGCGAAGACGGGCGGATATGTTGTGAAAGTGAATGCGGCGAAAGAGGAAATCGGGCGCACGCATTTGTTCGTCGAGGATTTCATTCCCGACAAGATAAAGGTTGCTGTGTCCACAGATAAGCCGTCGTACAAGACGGGCGAAAAGGTGAAGGTAACTGTGGATGCACAGACGCTTTTTGGGCCGCCCGCCGCCGGAAGAAAGGCGGAAGCTAAGCTGTTGATTAAAGCCGCCGATTTCAGCGCCGCTGGGCTTGGGGATTACTCGTTCGGTAAATACGACAGGAGTTTTGACGAGATCAGCATAGCGGTTGGCGAAGGGAAACTCGACGACAACGGGAAGATCACGTTCATGGTGGAAGTGCCGGAGGACATCAACCCGCCGTCGGCGTTGAAAGGCGTCGTTACGGCGACGGTGACTGAACCCGGCGGCCGTGCTGTGAGCGCTTATCGAGCCTTCGACATCCATGTGTTTCCTTATTACATCGGCCTGAGATCGAAGAATGACGGTTATGCGAAAATCGACAAGCCGTTCGTTGTGGATGTGGTGACTGTCGATCCGGCTGGCAAGTCGATAAAGGCGAATGAATTGATAGGCCGTGTTTATAAGGTCTATTACAACACTGTTTTCAAGAAGGATGAGGAGGGCAATTACAGGTATGTTTCGGAAAGGGCCGAGCGCGCGATAAAAACGTTCAGCGTGGCGGCGGGAGCGAAGAAGGTCTCGTATGTGCCGAAGGACTGGGGGAGCTACAGGTTTGACGTGAAAGACCCCGGCGGGAAAACCGAGTCGTCGATTAATTTCTATGTCGAGGGATACGGATACTACCCGTGGGCGATGGAGAATCCGGACCGAATAGAGATTGTCCCCGAAAAGAAAGAATACAAGAGCGGCGAAACGGCGCGGCTGACGATCAAGTCGCCGTTCGCGGGCAGGCTGATGGTGGTTGTCGAGAGGGACAAAGTTTACGACTACTGGACGAAGATGACGGATAAGAACACGACAATAGTCGAGTTCAAGGTGAAGGAGGTATATCTGCCGAACGTGTATGTGAGTGCGACGGTGATCAAACCGCTTGAGAAATACGACGGCAGGTCGCCGATGAGGGCGTTCGGTATCGCGCCGCTGTTTGTGGACGCATCGGGGCGCAGGCTCGGGCTGAAGATTGCCGCGCCGGAAGCGATAAGGCCGAAGACGAAGCTCGACCTGAAGATTAAAGTTGCGTCCGGGCAGTCATACGTGACGGTAGCCGCCGTGGACGAAGGGATTTTGCAGTTGACGGATTTTCCGACGCCTGAACCGTTCGGGTTTTTCTACGGCAAGAAGAGGCTGACAATGGACGAGTACGATATCTATTCGTTCATTCTTCCTGAGCCGAGGGGTGTGAAGGGTCGGCCGGGCGGCGATTATCTCGCGAAGCTAAGGAAGAAACATCTGTCGCCGATCGGCATCAGAAGGGTGGAGCCGGTGGCGTTGTGGTCTGGCATTGTGAAGAGCGACGCGGCCGGTAACGCGCGCGTGAAGTTCGACGTGCCGCAGTTTCAGGGCAGGCTGAGAGTGATGGCAGTCGCTGTGAACGGCACGAAAGTAGCTGCGGCGAGCCGGGACGTTTATGTAAGGGACAAGGTAGTGCTCTCGGAAACTTTCCCGCGGTTCCTCGCAGCGGGGGATGCGTTCGACGCGCCGGTATCCGTTTACAACGGGACGGGTAAAAATGCGAGTTTCGCCGTGAGGCTGAAGGCGGACGGGCCGGTCGATATCATCGGTGATGATGTCAAAAAAATATCGATTGAAAACGGGCGCGAGAAGGTGATTTATTTCGGCATCAAAGTGAGAAATGCGATCGGCGGCGTGAAGTTCATGATCGAAGCGTCGGGCGGCGGGGAAAAAACATACAGTGTAACGAACCTGCCGATCAGGCCGTCCTCGCCGGTCGTGACGAAGACGGGCAGCGGTGTGCTGACCGCGGGCGCCGATAAAACGATCTCGTTGCCGGACGGGTTTGTCTCGGGCACGGAAGGAGTGCGGGTCGTGATTTCCGGGTTCCCGGCGGTGAAGTTTGCAAACAGCCTGAAGTATCTGCTCAGATATCCGCATGGCTGCGTTGAACAGACGACATCGAAGGTGTTTCCGCTGCTGTATTTCAACGATATTGCCGAAATCGCGGCGCCTGAATACTTTAAGAACAACTCCGCCGATTACTACGTCAATCAAGGTATCAGGAAGCTGTCGTCGATGCAGCTTGCGGACGGGTCGTTTTCATACTGGCCGGGCGGGGGCTATTCGAGCGGCTGGGCAGGTGTGTATGCGACGCATTTTCTCGTGGAAGCGCGCAAGGCCGGCTACAACGTTTCGGACGACGTTTACGACAACATGCTTGATTACCTCAAAAAGCTCATTCGTAAGGAAGATGAGAGCGAGGGGGGCGGTTATTATCTTCAGATGAAGGTGTACGCGAGCTACGTTTTATCGCTTGCGGGAAAACCGCCTAAATCGACGATAAGCTACATAAAAGAGAACCGGCTGAGAGAACTTGGGCCGTCATCGCGCTACCAGCTCGCACTGTGCTTCGCGAAAGCGGGCGATAAGAGGACCGCGTTGTCGTTGCTGCCTGCGGAAATACATCCCTCGCCTGATGTCAGGCGGGAATCGGGCGGGAATTTCAATTCGACTGTCCGCGAGGATGCGATCATGCTCGACGTGCTGACACAGCTCGCGCCCGAAAATCCGGGAATACCGGTACTGATCAAAGCCCTCGGCGCAAAAGCCGAGGCCGGTGAATGGTACACGACGCAGGACAACGCTTTCGCATTCCTCGCTGTCGGAAAAGCGTACTCGAAACAGGGCAAATCGAAATTTACGGGCTCGGTTAAATCCGGGATGCGCACTCTGAAGGAATTTAGTGAGAAAGGCGCCGAGATCAACGACGGAAAACTATCCGGAAGGAAATTAATGATCAGTATCGAAGGAAAGGGACATGGCTACTATTACTGGCAGGCGTGGGGAGTCCCCGAAAAGCCGGTATTCGATGAATACGACAAGGGTATCCGCGTAACGAGAGAGTATCTGGACATAAACGGCAAGCCGCTCGACTATCAGAAGATCAAGCAGGGCGAGCTTGTGATCGGGAAGATAACCGTCGAAGCGCTGACGGCGAATCTCGAAAATGTAGCGGTTGACGACATGCTTCCGGCCGGGCTCGAAATCGAAAATCCGCGGCTCGCCACAACCGCGAACGTCCCGTGGATAAGCAAGTCCGATTTCACACCCGCATACATGGATATCCGCGACGACAGGCTGTTGCTTTATGGTGACTTCAGAACCGGCAACAAGGTTACATTTTATTACGGCCTGCGTGCGGTCACGCGCGGTAAGTTCGCGCTGCCCCCGATATCGGCCGAGGCGATGTACGACCCGACGTACACGAGTATAAATTCGTCGGGCACGATCGAGATAGTCGAGTAAGAGGGTGGCGATATGTGGACACGTGCCGAAATCATGAAAAGGACGAGAGCTTTCGCCGCCCGGATTATCCGTAAGCCGCTGTTTATCGCGGTGGCGGCTCCGGTTGTAATTTTCATGTTGCTGAACATCATCTTCCCGCTACCGATTGAGAAACTGAACAGGCGGTCGTCGGTGGCGGTTTACGCGAAGGACGGCAGGCTGCTGAAGGTGTTTCTTTCCGCCGACGGTTACTGGCGCATGAACACGAGGCTCGATAATGTGTCTCCGTTCATGAATGATGCCGTGCTGAGTTATGAGGATAAGTGGTTCTACGCGCATCCGGGGGTGAATCCGGTTGCTGTCGCGCGCGCGGTTTTTCTGAACGTGAAGCGGCACAGGGTTGTAAGCGGCGGCTCGACGATAACGATGCAGGTGGCGAGAATGATCGAGCCGAAGCGGCGCACGTACGCGGCGAAGTTCATCGAATTGTTTCGCGCGTTTCAGCTCGAAATGAAGTATTCGAAGAAGGAGATATTGCAGTTCTATCTGAACCTCGCTCCGTACGGCGGGAATATTGAGGGAGTGGGCGCGGCGTCATATTTTTACTTCGGCAAACCAGCGTCGATGTTGAGCAAAAGCGAGGCTGTATCGCTGGTTGTGATTCCAAACTCGCCGACGCGGTTCAGGCCGGATCGGAATGTGGCGGAGTATCGTGGCCGGCGGCGGAATGTCGCGACGCTTATGCTTAAGCGCGGGCTGATCGATAAGCGGGAATTCGACGAGATCGTAACGCTCGAAAACCCGGGCAAGCGGGAAACACCGCCCGCGTATGCGCCGCATTTCGCGCAATATGCCGCGTCGAAATACCACAACGAGCCGAACATCGCGACGACGGTCGATCTTAGAATTCAACTGCTCTGCGAAGAGTTGCTGAAAAGGCATATCGTTCCGCTGCGGGCGCAGGGGATAACAAACGGAGCAGTTGTCGTGATCGACGTGAAGAAGCGCGAGCTTGTGGCGATGGCGGGCTCGGCGGACTTCGATGATTTGAAGATTTCGGGGCAGGTGAACGGCGCGCTCGCGCCCCGCTCGCCGGGTTCCGCGCTGAAACCGTTCGCATACGCGGCTGCGCTGGATGCCGGGCTTATATCGCCGAAGACGCTCCTGCCCGACGTGCCTGTGGACTACTCAGGTTACCGGCCGGTGAATTTCGACGAGAAGTACCGTGGTGGTGTCGCGGCGGACGAGGCGCTAAAGCAGTCGCTGAATGTCCCCGCCGTTAACCTCGTCGCCGGGATGAAAGACCGCTTCTACGTGTTATTGAAAAAAGGCGGCATTTCGACGTTGAACAAACCACGTGAGTATTACGGGCTGCCGATAGTGCTCGGCGGCGCCGAGGTGAAGCTTGTCGATCTGACAAATATGTATGCGACGCTCGCGAACGGCGGGATGTATCAGCCGTTGAAGATGGTCGAAGGTGAGCGGACGGAAGCCCCGGTGCGTGTCGTTTCGGAGGGGGCGGCGTTTATTATATCCGACATTCTTTCCGAGGTGCGGCGGCCGGACCTGCCGAACTGCTGGGAGTTCACAACGAGCCTGCCGAAAGTCGCATGGAAGACCGGCACGTCTTACGGACACCGTGATGCGTGGAGTGTCGGATACAATCCGGAGTACGCGATCGGGGTGTGGATCGGCAACTTCAACGGCCGCGAAGCGGAGAAACTTGTGGGCGCGGAAGTCGCCGCGCCGCTCCTGTTCGACATCTTCAACGCGATAAGCGACAACGGAGACTGGTTCAGGAAACCGGCGTCGGTCGGGACCCGTAAGGTCTGCCCTTTGAGCGGCAAACCGGTGGGCGACAACTGCCCGGAAGCCGTCGATGAGTATTACCTGTACGGCGTTTCGCCGAGCGAACAGTGCGACATGCACAGGAAATATTTCATCGACAAAGAGACCGGCCTGAGACTGACGAAAAGCTGCCGCCGCGGTCGGAAATACACAGAGAAGAACTTCGTTGTATGGCCGAAGGAAATCGCCACATGGATGAAACGCGAGGGATACCCTATAGAGGACATCCCTGAATATCGAACAGACTGCGAAAATACATCGGGCGGTCAGGCACCGGTAATTGTGTCGCCTCAGCCCGGCGTTCAGTATTTCATCAGGGAGGACGCACCGATCGAGCACCAGAAGATACTTCTCGACGCGTCGGTGTCGAACACGGTCGGCAGGATTTACTGGTTCATCGACGGCGAGATGGTGTCCTCCGCCGCGCCGGGGGAGAAAAAGTTTTATATGCCTACGCGAGGGAGGCATAAGATTGTGTGCATGGACGGCGCGGGACTTACGACGGAAATTACGGTGGACGTGTTATGAATGGGAAATTGAATAAAGGGAACAGGGCAATGATGAGGCGTTGTGTTTCAGCATCGATTGTAGTTATAGCCGTTGCGACGGCGCTGTTTGCATTTTTTGCCCCGGTCGGGCCTAAAAAAGGTACGGAGATCATTGGGGTGGGGTATGGGGCGACGGCTGAAGAGGTTGCCGGAGAACTGAAGTCCAAGAGGTTTATCCGAAGCGAGACGGCTTTCCGCGTGTATGCGCGTGTAACGGGTGTGGAAAAAAGGATCAAGGCGGGCGACTACGAGATTTCGGGAGATATGAGCGTGCCGGAAATTTTGCGCCGGCTGAAAAAAGGCAGTTCGAGGCAATCCTGCTTCACGGTTCAGGAGGGGCTGACGGTGGAACAGACCGCGCGGCTTCTCGAAAAGAAAGGGTTTGCGAACGCGGATAGATTCGTCGCGCTTGCGAACGACGGCGAATTTGTGTCCCGACTTGGCCTGAAGGCGGATTCGCTCGAAGGATACCTTTTTCCCGAGACGTACTGCGCGAGCAAGGGCGCGGGCGAGGAGAGAATTCTCGAAATGATGTACCGGCAATTTGAAAAGCGGATCGCAAAGGTTTACGGCGGGCAGGCCGCCGGAAGCGGGTTGTCGATCAGAGACGCATTGACGATAGCTTCGGTTATCGAGAAAGAAGCGGCGGCGCGGGAGGAGCGGCCGATGGTGTCCGCCGTGTTCCACAACCGGCTCAAGCTCGGGATGCCGCTTCAGAGTTGCGCGACAGTGATATACGCGCTTGGGCGGAGATACGCCGGAGGATTGACTAAAGAAGACCTGAAATACGAATCCGAATTCAACACATACCTCCATCGCGGGCTGCCGCCGGGGCCGATATGCAGTCCGGGGGAGTCGGCTTTCAGGGCGGCGGTGAATCCGGATGAAGTCGATTATTTATATTTCGTATCGACAAATAACGGACGGCATCAATTCTCGTCAACGCTCGACGAGCACAATCTTGCGGTTTTCGAATATCAGGCGGTTAAATAGGACGTCGAAAACGAATAGATGACAATGAGGGTTTACGCGGCATGGCAAAACCCATATAATGCAATGTGCTTCGGCTTGGGCGCCCGTAGCTCAATTGGATAGAGCATCAGACTTCGGATCTGAGGGTTAGGGGTTCAATTCCTCTCGGGCGCGCTTCATAAAAAATGAGGTTAAACACTACGTTATTTGCGCTTGTCACGCAATCTCCCAAAGGGCTTAGGGCTCTCTCTGTTAATTACTGAAAATAACAATTGACAGAGTAAATAAATCAGTTTAAAGTAATCGAGGCGTTTTTGGGGCCAGCAGACGATAATCCGGGATAGCGGGAAAAGGGCGACAAGCCTTTTTTTTAGAGCGGGGATTGTGAAAAAAAATACAAGACCTCCCCGGGTTAAGCTGTTGTTCGAAAATCTGAACGCCGTGGACAACGAAAAGTTGAAGGCAAGGGCTGGGCCGGTTGCCTTTCAGCAAATAGCGGTAAAAATTTTTAAGTCATAAAGGAGGCTTTATGGGAGACTATCGTGTTGACATGAGAGACATTAAATTCGTACTGAAAGAGTATCTGTCTCTCGAACAGATTTGCGGATTGCCGAAGTATGCGGAATGCGGCGCCGATCCCGACATGATTATGGATATGGTGGAGCAGGCCCGCAAGATGGCGACCGAAGTGCTCGCTCCGATGAACAAGGCGTCGGACGAAGTCGGCGCACATTACGACCCGGCGACGGCGAAGGTCTCAACGCCGGAAGAGTACAAGAATGCATACAAACTGTACGTCGAGAACGGCTGGGGCGCGACGACGATGAGCCCGGATTACGGCGGAATGGGGATGCCCGAACTGCTGAACACATGCGCCGGCGAAATCTTCACGGGCGCCTGCACCGCGTTCACGATGCTGCCCGGCCTCTCGAAGTCGGCCGCGAACGTCATCTACTCCTTCGGCTCGGATGAGCAGAAGACAACGTACCTCGAAAAGATGCTCTCCGGCGTATGGGGCGGCACGATGTGCCTGACCGAGCCGCAGGCCGGCTCCGACGTGGGCGCTTCGAAGACCACAGCCGTACCGATCGAAGGAAGACCGAATTGGTACAAAATCACCGGGACGAAGAGCTTCATTTCGTTCGGCGATCACGACCTGACGGACAACATCATCCACCTCGTACTCGCCCGCACGCCCGGCGCACCCGCCGGCACGCGCGGCATCGGCCTGTTCATCGTTCCTAAGTTCAGGCTCAACGCGGACGGCACACCCGGCGAATCCAACGACGTGGTCTGCGGCGGAATCGAGCACAAGATGGGTATTCACGGATCGCCCACTTGCACGCTCAATTTCGGCGAAAACGATAATTGCGAAGGCGAACTGATCGGCGACGTGTACAGCGGAATCAAGTACATGTTCCTTATGATGAACGAAGAACGCCAGATGGTAGGTATGCAGGGACAGGCGCTCGGACAGGCTGCATATCAGGCCGCTCTGCAGTTCTCGCAGGAACGCGTTCAGGGCCCGGACATCCGCAACATGAAGGATGCCGATGCGCCGAAGGTGACGATTATCCACCACCCGGACGTACGCCGCATGCTGCTCACGATGAAAGCCTACACGGAAGGTATGCGCGCTCTGCTTTACACGACGGCCACCTACATCGACCTCGGACACAACTCCGCGGACGAAAAGGACCGCGAGAAATACATGGGATGGGTCGAACTGCTCACCCCGATCTGCAAGGCATACTGCACGGACACGGCGTTCCATGTCACCGAGCTGGCGATCCAGACCCACGGCGGTTTCGGATTCTGTCAGGAATACCCGGTTGAACAGTACTGCCGAGACGTAAAAATCACTTCGATCTATGAAGGAACGAATGGAATTCAGGCGCTCGACCTGCTCGGCCGCAAGATGGGCATGAAGAAGGGCGCAGTCCTGATGGGATTCGTAATGGACGTGAACAACAGACTCGCAGCGCTGAAGAAGAACGACGCTGTGAAGGATATGGCCGGCCTCATCGAGAAGGCGAAAGCGAAACTGGATGGCGTGGTCATGAAGTTCATGTCTCTCGCAAGAGAGAAGAGCGAGAAGGCGTGGGTACCGCTGATCAACGCATGCTCGATGCTCGAAATGTTCGGCGATGTGCTCTGCGGCCTCTTCCTAGTGGAGCAGGCGGCGATCGCGGCCGGCAAGCTGGATGCGATTTTCACGGAAAAGGGAGCTGCGGACGATGCGGCGAAGAAAGCGGTCATCAAGGACAGCACCGAAGCCCAGTTCTATTTCAGCAAGGTAAAAACCGCCGAATTCTACTGCACGACACTCCTTCCGAGAGTTTACTGGAGAGACGCGGCGATCAACGGCATGGACACAAGCTGCATGGAAAACATTTTCCCGCAGTTGGTCTGAACCGGCTGACAGCCTGATTAACGAAGCAAGAAAAAGCCCCCGGAAACGGGGGCTTTTTTTATTTCGGCATTGCTCATACTTAGAATGTTTTTATTTATATCAAAATATTTTAAAACGCAAAAATCACTGATATAACATAAATAATATTTAGGTATAATTAACAATTGTATGTTTAACATAATGGTAAATGGTAAATCAGTATGTTAGAATACCATAAACTTGCGGTTTGACTCCGTGGAGGTTTCATGCTCGGAATCTTCAAAAAGAGATGGTTTCAGGTAATAGGGGTTCTCGTATTTTTTATCGTGTTCGGAATAATAATGTGGCGGGTACAGAAAAATCCGTCTAGCCAAGTGCCGGATATTGCGTGCGAGGTGAGCGGGGAAAAGATAACCAATTTCCAGTTTCAGGCTGCAATAAACAGGAGAATTACGAAAATAATAGCTACTTCCGGGCGGTTTTCAGCGGCGGACAAGGAAGATGTAATGCTGTCGGTTATGAAAGCGCTTGTGAACGATAAGATGCTTGAGATTTTCTCGAAAAAGGAAGGCGTAAAGTCAACGGAAGAGGATGTTGAAAAGAAGAAACAGGACATATTGAATCTGCTCGAAAAGAAATACAAGTCGGATCAAAAGAAGACAGGGCAGACGCCGCGCATGGACCCTTTGAAGATGTACGAGACGTTGTGGCGCATGCAGGGGTTCAGGACCGAAGGAGAGTTCCGGGAAGACCTTAAGAAGGAAATACTAGAGGATAAACTTGCTGAAAAACTGTTTCCGCTGAAGAGTTACACGGTATCGGAGCAGGAGATAGACGATTACATGCCGACGGTTGCGCTGCGGCAGATATTTTTTGTTTTTGACCGGACGCGGCCTAAGAATATGGAGATAAACTTCAGCGACAGGAAGACGTGGGAACGTGCGTGGGATGTTTACAACCAGTTAAAGGCGGGATCGGACTTCTGCAAACTTGCGGAGGGGCTTTCGCAGGACCTCGGGACGGCGAAGAACTGCGGCGGGATCGGATATATAGCAAAGAAATCGGTTGACAATGAGTTCTGGCGGGTGGCATCGACGATGAAGCCCGGCGACATAACGGAGCCGTTCACCACGAGGTACGGAATACACATATTGAAATGCCTCGATTCGAGGAACCCGCGTGACGCCGTATATGGAAACTTGAGAAGCGCGATAAAAAGAGGTGTTCTCGTTAAAAAGCAGAGAGGCGATTTTATTGCTTGGTTCTACAGAAAATTCAGATCTCTGAACGAGAACAATAAGATAGTGTTTTACAATCCCGTTCTCAAAGCCAATCAGTTGAAGATGAAGGGGAAGGCGAATGAAGCGATCGAGGAATATAAGAAGGCGATCGAGAACGATAAGGAAGGCGCTCCGTATTATCACATAGATATAGCTATGATTTATGCGTCGCTGATGAAGTACTCCGATTCGCTGAAAGAACTCCGGATAGCGACGGAGCTTGCGCCGACGGACCCGCTGTTGTTTTACCGTCTCGGTGTCGGTTACATGGAAGTCGGCGAGAACGATCAGGCGCTGGCGGAGTTTCAGAAGGCGTCCGATATGTCCAAGCTGAATTACGAACTGCACAACCAGCTCGAACAGATTTACATGCAGCTCGGACTTGTTGAGCTTGCGGACAAGGAGCATCAGTTGTCGCTCAAGGCGATCGAGGTGCTCTCCGGCGGCACCGGGGGAACGCCGGGCGCGATGTTCAAGTCGCCGGAGTACAAGCTGCCGACGTCGGGCGGAGCAGGCGTGACGGGCGGCGACAGCGGAAGTCCCGAGTCGGTCAGAGAGTCGCCGATAGGCAACTGACACTCGGGCGACCGCCGGAGATAAAGGAAAAACAGTACCGGTTGAGATGAAGATCATTGTTTTCTCGGACATTCATGCAAATATAGACGCGTTCGAGGCGTTCCTGAAGATTGCGGATGAGACCGAGCACGAGAGGATTTTCAACCTCGGCGATACAATCGGATACGGCGCAGCACCGAATGAGTGCGTGGAACTGGTACGGAGCAGGAATATACCATCGGTTACGGGGAATCACGACGATGTAGTGCTCGGCAGGTACGAACCGGTGCGGTTCAACCCGGACGGGCGCCGTGCGATACTCTGGTGCCGATCGGTGCTCGAAGAGCGTAATTACGATTTTTTAAGAGGGCTGAACGATTTCATCTGGATGGATTCAGTGCTGGGAAAGGCGCTGCTGGTGCATGGCAGCCCGGTCGATAAGGATGAGTATGTTATGTCGAAATGGAATGCGGACCGGGCTTTCAATGAGATGATGGAGCGCGACATTACGGTTTCGTTCGTTGCGCACACGCATCGGGCGGGACTGTGGTTGCAGACGGTTGACGGGACTCCGGTGTTCCGCTCGGAGAGCGAGTGCGAAGCGGAGGTGGCGCTGGATCCGTCGCTGAAGGTAATTATAAATGTGGGAAGTGTCGGACAGCCGAGGGACGGCAATCCTAAAGGCTGTTTTGTGGAATGGGACGACACGACGCACATTCTGAAATTCAGGCGGTTTGAGTATCCTGTTGAGAAAGCGCAACAGAGGATACGCGACGCGGGTCTGCCGAGGATTCTCGCGGACAGGCTCGAAGGAGCTTTTTGAGCAAATAATACAGAAGGCGGCGACCCGCCGCCGTATGGTTTTAGGAGGCTGATATGGCAGCGAAAAAATTGAAAAGATTCGGAATGCCGGTGCTCGCGGTTATCGCCGTGCTTCTCATGTCGGGGTGCTCGAAGCAACCGGCGGAAACGAAAAACGCGGCTCTTAAAAAACTTCCCCCGGACAAGGTTGTGGAAAGCCTTTTCAGCGGGTATCAGATGGCCGATCTCACGAAGGCCGGAGAACTGTTTTCCAAGTCGCTGCCGGAGAAGATCGTGAGCCAGTATTTAAACGATTTTTCGAGCAAGCGCACAATATCCGAGTTTAAGACAAAGACGATATCGTCGGATATGAATTCGGCATACGTTAAGGTGTTGTACCGGTACAACAAAAAAGACCCGAAGACGGGTGAGATTGATTACAATAAACCGGTTGTCGAAACGAAACAGTTCGAGCTTGCCAAGGAAGATGAATATTGGAAAATCAGGCGGTTTGGGGAAGCAAAATACGATAACGAAGTTGAAAAAATAGTGTTCTACGACTGTCTCAATGCGGTGATGGATGCAACGATCGCCGAGGAGAAGTACAAACAGGGAAATCCTACTTACACGGATAGAATTGCCATGTTGCAGGAATTGCTGCCTGTGAACGACAGTGCGTGTGAGGAAATGCGTATTCAGGACGCGGGAACAAAGACTTATTTGATTATTGCTAAAACGAAAAATTTTGTTCCATGCGAGATTACCGGGAATACCGATTCGCATTCGCCGAGAAGATTTGAGGAATGTCCCGGTAAGTGAATTGAATCGCCGCTTTTTCAAAATGGGTGTCTCGTACCGGATGTTATCGGTAGGGATGGCCGGTTTTTCCGAAGTGAAACATAATGCGTAATAATTTTTCATCTCCACAAAACGGGAACGGTAATTCGTTCCGGCGACGCGGCGACAACGGTCATGGCGCCGAGGCTCCTGCCGCTGAAACCGAGTCGTTTGAAGGTGTGATCGACCACGTTGTTTTCCATAATTCCGGAAACGGCTACACGGTGGCTAAGTTCGAAGTGCTCGACACCGGCGACAAGATTCCTATCACCGGCACGTTCGCGAACCTGAGCGAAGGGCAGCCGATGAAGATTCACGGCGAATGGGTGACACATCCGAAGTATGGGAAGCAATTCAAGGTGGCTAGGTACGAGGTCGATCTGCCGCGCTCGAAGGTGGGGATGATTAAGTTCCTTTCGAGTTTTATAAAAGGCGTCGGGCCGGTGATGGCGAAGCGGATTGTGGACAAGTTCGGAGAGGAAACGGTCGAGATTATCGACAAGTCTCCGCAGCGGATAAGGGAAGTGCCGGGCATCGGAAAGCGGAAAGCGGACGAGATAATCAAATCGTGGGAGGAGCACCGGCGGATCAAGTCGGTAATGCTTTTTCTGCAATCGCACAACATACCGCAGGGCGTGGCGATGAAGATTTTCACGGCGTACGGGGACGATTCGATACGGGTGCTCAAGGAAAATCCGTATCTGCTTGCGACCGAGGTGTACGGCGTCGGTTTTAAGACGGCGGACCGTGTGGCGATGAATCTCGGAATGGATAAGGATTCGCCGCTTCGGATCAACGCCGGGCTTGTTTACACGCTCGAAACGGCGGGCAGCGAAGGGCACATCTATCTGCCGGTCGAAGAGCTTGTGACGAGCGCTTCGAAGATTCTTGAAGTGACGGACGTAAAGGTCGAGGAAGCGCTTGCCAGCATGATGAAGTCGGGCGACCGGATAATTACTGAAAACGACCGGGTTTACGCGCCTAACTATCATTACGCTGAGTGTTATATAGCAAAACGTATGGCGGCGATTCTGAAGGAGAAATCACGGACGCTGTTCAACCTAGGGGTCGAGGAGAAAGAAATCAGGAGTGCGGAGGAAGCGCTTGGTTTCAGGCTGTCGAACCAGCAGTTGAGTGTTGTGGAGGAATTGGGCCGGGAGAAGGTCGTTATACTGACTGGCGGACCGGGCACGGGGAAGACGGTATCGACGCGCGCGGTGATACACATTTTCAAAAATAACGGATTCCGCGTGCTGCTCGCGGCGCCGACTGGCCGGGCGGCGAAGAGGATGACGGAGGCGACGGGTGAACAGTCGAAGACGATTCACCGGCTGCTCGAATATAATCCGCGCGGAAATATTTTCAACAAGGACAACGAGAATCCGCTCGAGTGCGACCTGCTAGTGATCGACGAGATGAGCATGGTGGACACGCTGCTGATGTATCATCTCATCAAGGCGGTGAAGCATCACACGCGGCTGCTTTTTGTCGGTGACATCGACCAGTTGCCGTCGGTCGGGCCGGGGAATGTGCTGAGGGACCTGATTGACTCAGGTGCGGCGAAAACGGTGCGGCTCGAAACTATTTACAGGCAGGGGGCGGAGAGCACGATTGTCGGCAATGCGCACCTTATCAACAGGGGCGAAATGCCGGTGATGGCGACAGCGGAACGCGGCGGCAACTTCTATTTCTCGCACGAGGAAGACCCAGAAAAGGCAATGGAGATACTAGTCCGTATTTGTCTCGACAAGATACCGAAGAAATTCAATCTTGATCCGATCGCGGATATACAGGTTATATCGCCGATGTATAACGGAATGCTCGGTGTGGACAAGTTGAACGAGGTGCTGCAGGCACGCCTGAATCCGGGGAAAGACATCAGTTGCGGCTCGCGCCGGTTCCGGATCGGCGACCGCGTGATGCAGATAAAAAACAATTACGAAAAGGAAGTCTTCAACGGCGATGTCGGGTTCATCAGGTCGATAGACATTGCGCAAAACCAGCTCGTTGTGGATTATCTCGACAACAAGGTAAACTACCTGTTCGGCGAGACGGACCAGCTCGTGCTCGCGTACGCGATTACTGTGCACAAGAGTCAGGGAAGCGAGTACAAGGCGGTCGTGATGCCGGTTCACACGCAGCATTATGTGATGCTGCAAAGGAATCTTATTTATACCGGGATAACGCGCGCGAAGGAAATGGTGGTGCTGGTGGGCACGAAGAAGGCGGTTGCAATAGCAGTTAAAAACAATAAAATTGAAAGTCGATACACATCGCTGGCCGAACGGATCGTTCGGGAAATGCAGGCAAAAACAATATTTGACAGGGAACGGGAGGACTCGGATGCTTGACGCCAAGCTGCTTGAGATTCTTGCTTGTCCTATCTGCAAAACAAAGGTGGATTACGACGAGGCCGCGCAGAAACTGACGTGTACGAAATGCGGCCGGAAGTATCCGGTTCGGGAAGGTATCCCGATCATGCTGGAAAGCGAATCGGAAAAATGACGCGGCGCGTTGCGCCGATACCGGGAGATAAACGTGCGGGCATCCAGATTCAAATCGATAATCAAAGGGATGGCGGGTAAGCGGGTTGTCGTGCTTGGCGATCTGATCCTCGATGAATATGTGTTCGGGGAAACGACGCGGATATCGCGCGAGGCGCCGGTGATGGTGCTGAAGTGGCGCGGCCGTCAGGTGGGGTTCGGCGGGGCGGCCAATGCGGCCTCGAACATCGCCGCGCTCGGCGGCGCCGCGTTGCCGGTCGGCTGCGCGGGAGACGATGAATACG
This sequence comes from uncultured bacterium, assembly GCA_964409645.1. Lineage (GTDB taxonomy): Bacteria > UBP15 > UBA6099 > UBA6099 > UBA6099 > CAYPEK01. Next base: position 20,211 of record CAYPEK010000079.1, read on the forward strand.
GTCGCGCGCTGACGGAACTTTTCGACGATTCGGGGATAGAGACGAAGTATAT
>CAYPEK010000080.1:0-20197 GCA_964409645.1 uncultured bacterium
ATATAAAGCAACATATTACGGGTGCATAAGTGTTATGGGGTTATGTGTGTTGGCGTCGGCGGTTGTCGCCGGTGTGTTTATTGTTGTCCATTGCCAACAGAAGGCGGCTCTGGCTTCGTTCGCGGATAGGTTAAGCGCCATCAAACTACCTGAAGGTGTGGAAAAGGTGGCGGAGGGCAGAATTGTTTGTAAGGGAGGCAACGCGGGGTTTCCGTATCTTGCGGCGGCGGTTCTCCTGAGAACGAGAAACAAAGATGTTTATGCCTACGATGATTATTATGAAAGAAAAATAGAGACTCCCGAGTGCGCGGAAGGTGATGAAGAAAGCATTGTTGAAGCGTTTCACGGCGATGCAAGAAATGTTAATCTGTGCAACATCACAGGCTTGTACGAGAGTAACGGGGATGCCGCGATACCGCTCAAAGCGGTACGATACAGCAAACAATATCATTATTTTATGATTTACTCATCGTGCATGGACAATCATTATATATTTTACGGGATATAAACGATATGCCGAGACGTTTTAAATATATATATTTCACCGGGCTTGCGTTGTTTGGTGTTTTTGTAATCATATCAATCACATGTTTGTTGCATTATGCCGATAAGAGTGAAAGAGAAAGCGAAAGGGTGAGTGCTTTTTTAAGGCTGTTATACGAAAGACCTTTTCCTGATGGTGTGGAGCGTTTGAACTCGTATCAAGGAGAGAGAAGCATATCGGCGAGCGGAAACGATCATTTTATGACCGCGGCGGTACTGTATAAGACTAAGAAAACGCGGAAAGAAGTATTGGATTACTATGAAAAAACTGGAAGCTATATCAGGTGCGACGAGTCAGGAGAAGAGGTATTGGTCAAATATCTCTTTATGGACAGTAAATATTGGAATAAATACGGCTACATATCGAGAGGCGGACATCCGAAGGCAGGTGATTTGAAGTCTTGCGGCAATTTGTTTGAATGCCATGAATTCATCAGAATGTTCGATTTGAAGGAAGACATGAGCAAAGGCAGCATGTTTTATGTCACTTATGCAGCATGTGAATATTAATGACAATTGGGGACAGGCTGCGAATACCTACAAAAACGCGGTCGGGGGCTGAATAGGTTGCCGCGGCAAGCGCGTGTTATGTGTAACTGAACGGCAACATATACAAAAGCGGTGCCGGGTCGCCGCACTCCATAGTTGGACGTTTAATGAGCGAAGCGAATCCGGTCCGCGCGCATAAGCAAGTGGTCACGTAACGTTTACGTGTAAGCTGAACTCCAATAAGTGGCGAAGAAATTACGACCTGTAAAATACAATCATAAAACTACTTAACTATCACCGATTTGTCCGCGACGGAGAGGGTGCGGAAGCCGCCGCTCAGGTTGACGGCGTCGAACCCGTTCTGCGTGAGGATGCGAGCGCCGATATATCCGCGCAGGCCAATCGCGCAGTAAACGGCGATGGTTTTGCTCTTGTCGATTTCGCCGAGTCTTTCGCGCAGGCTGTGAAGCGGGATGTGCACCATGCCTTTGATATATCCTAGGCTGTCGAGTTCGGGTTTGTTGCGTACGTCGAGGAGCGTGTATTTCGCCGGGTCGAGAGAGGCGACATTGTCCCAGTTGATCGTTTTGACATCGCCGCGAAGTATGTTGGCGGCGACGAAACCCGCCATGTTGACCGGGTCTTTAGCTGACGAGTACTGCGGCGCGTAGGCGAGTTCGAGTTCTTCGAGATCGAACACGGTCATGCCCGCGCGGATGGCTGTGGCGATGACGTCGATGCGTTTGTCCGCGCCGTCCTGACCGACGATCTGCGCGCCGAGGATTTTGCCGTCGCCGGGCGCGAATATGAGCTTGATCGCCATCATGCGTCCGCCGGGGAAGTATCCGGCGTGTGAGGCGGAGTGTGTGTACGACACGAGGTGCGGGACGCCTTTGCGTTTGAGCAACTTGGCGCTGTTGCCCGTGGCGGCCGCCGCGAGATCGAACACGCGGACGATTGCCGAGCCCTGAGTGCCGCGGAATTCGGAGTCGCGGCCGAGTGCGTTTTCGGCGGCGATGCGGCCCTGTTTGTTTGCGGGGCCGGCGAGCGGGATGAGTGTCTGCCCGCCGCCGATGTAGTCCTCGACTTCGACGGCGTCGCCGGCCGCGTAGATGTCGGGATCGGAGGTGCGCATGTGCGCGTCGGTTTTGATGCCGCCGCGCTCGCCGAGTTCAAGTCCGGCCTCTTTCGCGAGCGCGACGTCGGGCTTAACGCCGATGGCGAGGATGACCATGTCGCACTCGATTTCGCCGCCGGAGGTTTCGACGACTGTTTTCTTGTCCGCTTTCCTGAACGATTTGACTCCCTCCTTGAGGCGGAGCGAGATTCCTTTCGATTTTAGGTGTTCGTGGATGAAGCCGGCCATTTCGAAATCGAGCGGCGCCATGACCTGATCGAGCATTTCGACGATTGTGACTTTCACGCCCCGGCGGACGAGGTTTTCGGCCATTTCGAGGCCGATGAAGCCGCCGCCGACGACAACCGCGGACTCAGGTTGCGAAGAGTCAACATATTTCTTTAAGGCGTCCGTTTCCGGGATGTTCCGGATGGTGAAAATGGTGTCGAGGTCTATGCCGGGTAGCGGCGGTTTGACGGGCAGCGCGCCGGGGGAGAGGATGAGTTTGTCATAGCGTTCGGTGTACTTCTCGCCGGTTGCGAGGTTCGTGACAGCGATTTCTTTTTTCGCGCGGTCGATGCCGACGACGTCCGAGTTTGTCCTTATATCTATTTTGAAGCGGTCTTTGAACATTTTCGGGGTCGAAACGAGGAGGTCGCCGCGTTCTGCGATCTCGCCGCCGATGAAGTAGGGGAGCCCGCAGTTCGCGAACGACGAGTACTCGCCTCTCTCAAAAACGATGATTTCCGCCGATTCGTCTATTCTGCGCGCGCGTGCCGCCGCTGTCGCTCCGCCTGCAACTCCACCAACGATAAGTAATCTTGTAGCCATTACCGCCTCCGTTTTTTTATTCCGTTAGTTAGGAACATTTTACAATAAGATAATGTTCCTTATAAATGAATTTAAATTATTCGACATCAGAACAGACCAAAGTGTTTGCAACGTTTATAATAATACCAAGTACCGATAAAGGAGACTGACCATGAAGAGATTGACGACGATTGCAGGTGTTGTGTTCGCTGCGGTTTGCTTGTCGGGAGTCGCGCTTGCTGCGCCGGAAGGCGTCGGCGGAATCAACGGGACTCTTTTTCAGCTTGTGAAGCCGTTCGGGATATTGACGTATCTTTTGATAATCACGGCGGCATCGATCGGGATGAACATACGGAAGAAGCCGAAAGTGTTGCTGAAGTGGCACAAGAGAGTCGCGATATCCGCTGTGTGTCTCGCCACGGCGCATGCGCTTTTGATTGCCGCGCTTGAGATACATCTTTTTAAATGAAAAGAAGGAAGTAGCCGGTAGTTGGCAACTGGGGGAAAGACGGAAAAGAAGAATATAGAATACAGAATATAGCGGAAGACAAAATAAAAGAACAGTAGCAATAAGCTGTAAACTTGGTAAAGACGAAAAGCAACATCTGAGTTATGTATGATGGGGTCGCCGGCGGCTGGCCGTTCGGCTGGCTGCACCCCGCCGTATTTAAATAACTCACCACAAAGACACCAAGACACAAAGGAAATGCAATCGCGCTCTGACGCGCGCGTAGAAAAATAAATCTATGTATTCTGACGGATTTTAATACTCGAGCACGGCGCCTTTTGCGGCGGATGTGACGAGCGCGCGGTATTTGAGAAGCGTCTTGCTCGTTATCCCTTTGTCATACGGCTTGTAACCGTTCAGCCTCGATTTAATTTCTTCGTCCGACAGCGCGACATCCATCCGGCGGTTGGGTATGTCGATTTTGATTGTGTCGCCGTTGCGCAACGCTGCGATCGGACCGCCGACGTATGCCTCCGGGCAGACGTGGCCGATGCATGGGCCCTGTGTTGCGCCGGAGAAGCGGCCGTCGGTGATTAGCGCGACGCGGTCGAGCTGTTTGAACAGCATGAGCGTGGAAGTGAGGGCGAGCAGTTCGGGCATTCCGGGGCCGCCTTTCGGGCCTTCGTTCCGGATGACGATGACGCTGCCGTTGGCGACTTTCATGTCTGAGACCGCTTTGAGAGCGTCGAACTCGGACTCGAACACGACTGCGGGGCCTTCGAAGACGAGCATGGAGCGATCCGTGACGGCGGACTGTTTCACGACCGCGCCCTCGGGGGCGAGGTTGCCTTTCAGCACCACAGTGCCGCCTTCCGGGTAGATCGGGTTGTCGAGCGGGCGGATTACGTCGTCGTCGCCGACCTTGGCCGATTTCGCGGTAGCGCCGATGGTTTTTCCAGTCACGGTGAGGCAGTCGCCGTGGAGGTGTTCTTTGATGCGGTTCAGAACGCCGGGGATTCCGCCGGCCTTGTAGAGGTCTGTTATCGAATACGCGCCGGAGGGCGAGATGTTGGCGATAGTCGGGATTTTTTTGCTGTACTCGTTGAAGATTTCGATGTCGAGGTCGATGCCGGCCTCCGAGGCGATCGCGGGCAGGTGGAGGACGGAGTTCGTCGAGCCGCCGATTGCGACATCGACCATGATCGCGTTGAGGAACGCCTCCTTAGTCATGATGCGCGACGGGCGCAGGTCGTCCTTCAGCATCTGCACGATGCGGCGGCCGGACTCGCGCGCGACCATGTTTTTCATGGACGTGACGGCGGGCGCGGTGGCGGCGTTCGGGAGTGTCATGCCGAGCGCTTCCATGAGGCACTGGGTCGTGTTCGCGGTGCCCATCAGCGAACAAGAGCCGGGCGTGGCGCAACTAACGCATTTGATTTTCTTGAAGATGTCCTCGTACTCGCGGTTCTCGACGCCTTTGTAGCCGGGCATGAACTCGATCTCGAAGAGGTTGGGGCCGCCCGGAACGCAGATGGTGGGTATGTCGAGCCGGAGCGCGGCCATGAGCATTCCGGGGTTGATCTTGTCGCAGCTCGAAATGGTGACGAGCGCATCGAGGCTGTGCGCCTCGACCATTGCTTCGACGGAGTCGGCGATGATGTCGCGCTGCGGGAGGATGAAGCGCATGCCCGCGTGGCCGTTCGCGAATCCGTCGCACGGGGCGATGGTGTTGAACATGAGGGGCAGGCCGCCCGCCTCGATGATGCCGTGTTTGACGGCTTCGCCGAGTTCGCGAAGGTGCGCGTGGCCGGGGTTGATCTCGTTCCAACTGTTTGCGATGCCGATCAGCGGCTTATTCGTGATTTCGGTATCTTCGATACCGAGTCCGCGCATGATGCCGAGCGTGACGAACATGAACGGCGTCTGGCGGATGACTTCGAATATTTTTTCGCTTCGTTTTTTGAGTGATTTGAGGTTTTCGGCCATTTTCGCCTCTCCGGTTATGGTTTGCTGATGCGCTATTTACGGCGGGAGCGGGTCCCGCGGTTATTGTTCTTCGCCGAGCCGTTCTTTGCTACAGCCTCACGCTTCCTTTTTCTCATGGAGAACGAACGTGCCGACTTTGCTGATTGTGCGGAGGGATTGGAGAAGCTTGTCGTTTGCATTGACTACGTGAACCTGTTGTTCCTGCAGCCTGCATGCCTGAGAGGCGTAAAGGACGGCGCCGAGACCTGAGGAGTCGATGAATTTGAGTTTTTCGAAGTTGAAGACGACCATTTTGCCTTTGCCACGGACGCGTTCCGGCACTTTCTGCATGAATTCCTGCGAATCGCAGAACAGAAGTTCTCCGGCCATGGAGAGCTCCACGCCCTCTTTCAATGGTTTCGATTCGATTCTAACGTCTTTCAAGGAGATTACCTCCAGCTTGAGTGAGTGCCTTCGCCGTTCATGGCGGGCGTTAAGTCGAAAACGCGCAACTAATTCATAATTAATTTTAGAGCAATCTTGTGATGTTGTGAATAGGTTCCGAATGAGGATTATTTTCAGGTTGATGTGCTGCCGATGCGCTCGCGCAGGTTTTCGATGCTCTTTGAGACGAGTTTGAAAAGTTCCGGCTCTTCGAGGGCCTGATAGACGTAGGCGGCTTCTTCGAGGTCGTGCAGTGAGAGATGGAGAAAACCGAGCTCTTCGTGTGTGTCGGCGGATAGGATGAGGAGCGGGCCGAGGAAGTGGAATTGCGCGCCCGCGTGGATTCTGTCGCGAAGCGATTGAATTCTGAGAAGCAGGTCGCCCCAGTGTTTAGTTGTTTTGGTTATTTCGAACATGGAGTGGAGAAGCGACAGGGAGGCCGCGACGTCGGCCATGACGACTTTGCTGTCGAACGCGGAAGTGATGGCGTTTGCGGCGTCCGTCGTGCGGCCTTGGCGCTCGAATATACAGGCGAGATTATGAGATGCTTCCGCTTTGATCGGCGCCGCGCCGATCTGGTCTGCGGTGTCGATTGCGATGCTGAGGTGGCTTATGGCGTCTTCGAAAATTCCGAGATCTGAAAGCGCCGCGCCAATCTCATTTTCTGAGTGTGCAAGAATTTCCTGATCCTGAGACTCCCACGACCAATCGGCGGCGCGGCGGAGGGCGACAAGCGCGTCGTCCGGCTTTCCCTGAGCGCGGAGTGTTTTTCCAAGCATGACGCGGACATAAGCAAGGATGTCCTCGCGATTCTCCTCGGCGGCGAGTTGCTCGCAGAGGAGGTAGAACTCGGCGGCGCCTTCGATATCGCCGCGCTGTGCCTGAAGGTTGCCAAGCTCGAACATGACGAGCCGCTGGAGGTCGATTATGCGGATTCCTGTTTCGACTGCGCGCTCGTCGAGTTTGAGCCAGAGCTGCTCGGCGGCCATCCAGTCATCGACGAAGATGGCAAGTTTGACGCCTTCGCGGATGGCGCGCGCTGAGTCTTCCCAGTGTTCGGGTGTGAAATTATCGAGCGCTGTATGTTTGATTCTCTCGATGCCGAGGTGCGCGAGAGCCTGAAGTATTTCTTTTTTTGGAGCTTCGATGCTGTATGCGCCGGTGATGGTGTGGACGAGGTCGATATGAGCGCCGGGATTGTGGATGAATGCATCAAAGAGGGGTTCGATTTCTTCCTTGCCGATGATTTTTCTGAGGGGTTCCAAGAGGGGCGAACGCGGGCCGCGCGCAGCCGTGCCGTGTGCCGCGATGATGTTTCGCCGCGCTTCGAGGAAATCTATGACGTTTCCCTGCTTGTTTTCCTTCTGGTCTTCCATCAACCGTCGCTTCCCGTCCCCGCCGGCGTTGTTGCCGGTCCGTCACCGCCTCATTTTTCGCTCTTGTGGGCCTCTCCGGACGTTGAATGGCCTTATATTAAAGCATCCGATTTCTTATTTGTCCAGTTTTACCGCGATATTGCGAATCGAGATGAAAAGGGGTTTTATTGTAAAAATCCGACACTGTTTTGCGCGCGCAGCTATGTTCGGAAAACCGTAACGTGCGCTATGCGGCGGTTGGGCCGGTGCGACGGCGGACGGCTTGCTCTTCGGTATCATATATATCTTTAAAAATATTTGGTGCGCCGTTTTGCTGTTTGAAAAAAATTCCCCGAATCCTGACTCAAAGTACCTGTTTCGGCTGCTATAGGGTGAGAGATTGTTTTCGAATTATGAGACTTGTCCGCAGCCGGACGAAGGAGCGCCCCTGAACATGTTCGGAGGCGGCACACTCGTTTGTTTGGTCATGGACAGGATGGCAGAACGCCGCGCGGGCCGCGCCCGGGCGGGAATATTTTCGACCGGGAGGCAATGACAATGAGCGACACTATCGAAACGAAAGAAATCATGAAGACGTACGATATCCCCGATGTGGAGATTTTCAGGTCGGGCGAGTGGACGGACAGCGCCGGGCGCAGAACGGAGTACACGGCTGATGATATTGCGGCGATGGCGGCGGCGAGCGCCGCGCTGGAGGGGCGGCTCGAAGCGCCCGTGAAGCTGGGACACGACCCGGAACAGCCGCTTCTGCGGTCGGACGGGCTGCCGGCGGCGGGCTGGCTGAGAAACGTGCGCGCTGCGGGCGGCCGCTTGTTCGCCGACCTCGCGGGCGTGCCGGGAAAATTGTACGAGCTTATCCGCGCAGGGGCGTATAAGAAACGAAGTCTAGAAGTGCTTCATAACTACCGCGACGAAGCGACGGGCAGAGTTTATAAACACGTTGCGGCGGGGCTTGCGCTGCTCGGGGCGAATTTGCCGGCGATCGGATCCCTCGCGGACATCCGGGCTCTCTACGCTGGCGCGGCGGATGGTTCGGCAACCTACTTTTATGAGGCGGCAACCGGCGGCGAGGAAGCCGAAGAAGGGGCGCCTTATGCGGCGGACGGCGAAGATGCTGATGCGCAATCTGATGGAACGGCGGAGCAGGTGGAGGGGCTTCTCGAAGTTATCGCCCTGCTCGAAGCGCGTGTGGCGGAGCTTGAATCGCTTATTGACGATGCGGTGCCGGAAGACGACATCGAAGCTCCGGATGAGATAGAGGGGACACCTCTCACGGATGATGAATCCGGTGAGGCGCCTGAAGAAATAATTACGGAAGAAACTGACGAGGAGGCGGATATGGATAACGGAACTGTTTTTGATGAAGCGGCGGAGCGGCTGAGTGCGGCGCTCGAAGAGCTGGAGGAACTGAGGCGGCGCGAGTCGGAGAGGCGCTGGCGGGAGCGGGAGTCGTTCATGTCGGCCCATGCGAGAAAGGTGCCGCCCGCGTACCGCGAGGTGGTGTCGGAAGTTCTTGCGTTGCTTGACGGCGATTTTGCGGTGTCGGAGTATTCGGCGGCGGGCGGCGGAGTCGCGGCGGGGTTCAGGAGATTCATAGCGTCGATCTCGGACCATCCGGCGATGAGCGAGTACGGGCGCGAACGCGGCGAGCGGTACTGTTATGCCGCGGCGGATGAGGATGAGGATACGGTCGATGCGCGGATCAGGCGGTATTGTGAAGAGCATGGGCTGAATCCCGATAACGCAACTGATTAGGCCGACGGCGACACCGAGAGCGACAACGTATGGGATGACAGAGTATCGCTCTCATATTCGTGAGCGGCGCCTGCGGTGAAGGAGGATAAAAGATGCAGAACGAAAATTACGCATATAGGACAATCGAGGATACGACGGTGGAATCGCCGAGGCACTGCAATTTCGCGGAGACAGTATTCCGGCGCTGCGAACTGAAAGGCGTGTGGGAGCACGTCAACCTTTCGGGCGCGGTGTTTGAGGATTGCACGGTAACGGCCGAATTCATCAATTGCGCGGGGGTGGAGTGATGGCTGCATTCACGAGCGTACAAAACGGCGACTGGAACGACCCGCAGACGTGGGGGAACGCGCTTGGCGGCGAATATCCTTTCAAGTCGTCCGCGTCGGATACCGCGACTGTATTGCACACGGTGACGATCGCGTCGGACAACCCGTACGCGGGGACGGGTGCTGTGTCCGTGGGGTCCGGCGGCGATATGACAATAAGCAACCACGCGTGCGCGCAGCAATTCTGCGGCGCGGTGGCGGTATCGAGCGGTGGAAAGTTGAGTTCCGCGGACAATGCCAATGTGAAGAAGCTCATGCTGGGCGGCGCGGTGGCGGTAGCTTCAGGCGGCGAGTTCTGCTGGCAAAAGAGCTCGGAGCTGTATTTCGTGTCAACTTCATCGAACGTCTATGGGGTAGATCTCGCGATTGGAGGCAGGTTCGGAATGTACGGAACGTCCGCAGCAGCGCCCGACTCGAAGATCACCGGCGACACGACTTATGGCTGTTACGCATATATATACGGGGGCACTTGGACAACCGGGCTGATAACGATATCGAACGCGACATTCGACTATGTTGCCAAAAAGGGAACATCCACGACTGGTGTGATGCTGAGCAGCGCGAACGCATGTGCGGAGGACGAATGCACGATAGACGGACTGGTCGTGACGAATCCGGTGTCGGTGTGCACATACGGTATCTCTTTCCTGAACTGTACGATGAAGGGGATGAAGAACGTTTATTCGGGCAGCACGGCGGTGGCGAAATACGGAATCTATTGTTTCAACTGCGTCATTAAGGAAGATGTGTCGCTGAACGGCAAAACATCGAGCGCGCAGGGGCTGCGGCTTGTGAACTGTATTGTCAGCGGAGCGGACGCTTCGTTGAACGGTGAAGCGACATCGGGGCGAGGGATATCGGCGGAATACTGTTTTATAAACGCGAGCGCGATGACTGGAATTGCGACGAGCGGATACGGGATCATGTACGCGAGTTGCGCGGTGCGCGGAGGAACGAGTTCGGCAACTGCGACATCCGGAATGGGCATCCACTGGGGAGGCAGCATCGTATCGGGCGGGGATCATGCGTCCGCCGCCGATGTGTCAAGCGGTTACGGGCATCTGCTGTCCCAGAACGAAATCTACGGTGGAACCCTCCGGACCGCTCAAGCGAAATATGGAATCTATTGGTATTACAACATGCCGTCTTATCTTAAAGGCGGCCGGATGATATGCACGGGCTGCGCGAACGCGGTCTATCCGCACACCGGACTTAAGTTCGATGTTGAGCTGACAAAGAGCGGCGCGGTAGAATTGTGGCTTTATGGCAACACGACTGACGTTTCGAACAACCCGACATGGATCGAACCCGTCATCTACCGCAACCACGAGACGAACAAGGCGGCGGCGATCTATTTTGAGTGTTCGCCCTTCAATCTGACGGATTTCACAACGTCGGGCGTGACGCGGAACGGAACGAACCTCGACATCGCGGCGGGCGGTAGCATTGTTTCGCCTGAGGTGAACCCGTGGGATGTCGCGCTGTGGAGCGCGATCACGTACACGACTTCGGGCGGATCGCCAACAGTTTACACGCGGACATCGTCGGACGGCGGGGCTTCGTGGACCGCGTGGACGGCGCGGGCGAGCGGCGCCGATTTATCGGGCGTCGCAACCGGCCTCAACGGCGCGGACTTGATCCAGTGGAAACTCGAAAACGCATCCGGAACGTGCACGTTGCAGAATCTTACGATCACTTTTTCGTACAACCGCGAGACGCTACCGGAGTTCACGGAAGAGTGGCAGGGAGGAGTGAGTGTGCCGACGTACGGAAAGTCGGGACTCAATTTCAATCTGAGTCGCAAGATGCCGTCGGACAGCGCGACTGTGCTTGTGTCGCTGATAAAAGACGACGGGACGGCGGAGCCGTTGACGGCCGCTTCGGCGTCGTGCGTTTCCGGCTCGCTGTGGTCTTGGTCAACCGCGAACATAACGACCCAGCCAACGGAACGGACGCACTATACGGCGGTGTTCACGGACCAGAACGCGAACAAGGTGTATTTCGATGTATGGCTGGGCGGGTCGGAAGACCTCGCGATTGGTTCGGACAAAAAGCTGAAGATGCTGATATGAGAAAGGAGACGCGACATGGACGACGTGGAAGGGATAAGCAAAGACATAGAATGGATCCGTGAGAGTCTCGAACGGATCGAGGGTAGGCTCGATGGGATGGATTTGAGTTGCCGCGAGCGTCACACGGAGATAGATCGCGGGATGACGGAACTGAAGGTTCGGGCCGGGTTGTACGGGGCGATTGCGGGGGCCGCGCCGGCGGTGGTTTCCGTGGCGGTGTTGCTGTTAAGGCATTTGAAGATGTAAGCAAATACAAAGGAAGAAGGTGATTGGGAAATGAGCTTGAGTTTTAGTGATTACGTGCTGGCGGCGATGATATTATTGTTGCTGGCTGGCAAAGTGTGTAAATTGGCCGGGTGGACAAAGGGGGCTCTGATCGCAGATGAACTCGAGGCGGCGCTGCAGAAGTCGCGTGACCTGATTGCGGCGATCCGCGGCGGCGGCAGCACACTGAATGTGGAAAACGCGAGCGAGAAGGTGGCGTCGCAGTTGAGCGGCGTGTCGGCGGCGGATGTTAAACCGCTTGTCGAGTCGCTCGTCGAGAGCGCGGTGGCGAACAAGTACGGGGTGAGCGTGACGCTGGACAGCAGCGGAAACGTGAAAGTGGACACGACGAACCTCGCGACGAAGTTCGTGCGCAAAGCGGGCAAATGGCTGAAGAAAGTGTTTTAGTGGATATACCGCGGAATAGTGAGTCACAAGGGGCCGCCTTCGGGCGGCCCCGTTTTTTTGTTTGCGTGAAATGCGGACTATGGGATATATTTGGGGTGTTGAATAAAAGTTCTGAGCATGGAGCGATGAGATGGACGTTGTGACCGGCGGGTCGGGACTGCTGGGCCGGAATCTGGCCGGTGCGCTGAGGAACGCGGGGCGTCGGGTGCGGATTGTCGATTTTAGTGAGCCCGCGGCGGCGCTGCACGGCGTGGAGTTCGCGCGCGCGGACGTGCGGGACGCGGAGGCTGTCGCGCGGGCGTGCGAGGGCGCGGAACGGATATTCCATCTCGCGGCGCTGATGCACGTGGGGCGGATCGTTCCGAAGACTGTCCGCGAAGTGAACATAGGCGGTCTGGAGAACGTGATGTCGGCGGCGGAGCGCGCGGGTGTCCGGCGTATAGTGTTCGCATCAACGATCGAGTTGTACGGGACTGAGCCGTCGCTGCCATGTCACGAGAACTCGCCGAAGGACCCGCCGCCGGGGTACCCGATGCACAAATGGGAATCGGAACTGTTGCTGCAGTCGTTCTCGTATCGGACGGGAATCGAGGTCGGCGTGGCGCGGATGCCGATGATTTTCGGGCCGGGGTTTTACCACCAGAAGATCGTGCTGCTGTTTTTCGAGGCGGTGAGGCTCGGGCTGCCGATTCCGGTGCTGGACGACGGCGAGCGTCTCGGGAAGGCGGTTGCGCTGAGTGACGCCGCGGCGGGTCTGATGCTGATAGGAGACAGGCCGGAGGCGGCCGGGGAAGCGTTCAACATCTGCTGTGACGAGGTGTGGACGCACCGGGAACTGATCGAGGGGTTCATCCGGCGTGTGCGGTCGCGGAGCATCGTGTTCGGTGTGCCGTCGGCGCCGCTGCGTGCGGGGTTCGACGTGCTCGCCGGGCTGGGGCTGAATCCGATCGCGCATGAGCATTTCCATTTCGCGCTGCACGACTGCGTTTACGAGATCGGGAAGGCGAAGCGCATGCTCGGGTACGCGCCGCGAAAGACGACGGAGGACGCGCTTGTGGAGACGTATGAGTCGTACATGGCGGGCGGGCGAAAGGAACTGCAAAAAGCAGTTTCTAATGCGCTGATAAAATGACGGGCGGCGGGGCACGTGCAACGTGCCCCTACGTACGGAATTGTATTGATGAAATGTAGGGGCATATTGCATGTGCCCCCGGAAACTGGAGAGAGAACATGGCAAAAGGCAAAATAAACAAGGCGGCGGACGGGTTCGGCGTGAAATGGTTCGAGGATTGTCTTCTGGACATTGTGCATCCGGCCAGCCGGCGTGTGACACGCGCGATTCTGAACGACCCGAACGCGACGTTCGTATGGGGAAAGCTGATGAGCCCTCACTTCATCGCGAAGCTGCTCGGCGCGCCGGCGGTGTTCTGCCCCGCGGAAATACGCGGGTACGAGCGGGTGAAGACGAAGGAGTTCTTCGCGCTGCGGAAGAAACCGGGCGCGACGGTACAGGGTGTGGTGCTGCTTGGACTGAAGGCGGCGGATGTGGCGAAGCTGAACGAGTTCGAGCGGATACCGGAGGTGATGGAGCGGCGGCGGATCGAGGTCGCGATGGGGGAGATGAAGCGGGAAGTGTATTTTTATATAAAAGCTAAGAAATAGAAATACGGAAAAAATGATAGCCACGGATGGACACAGATAATCGTCAAAAGCGTAAACGGATAAAAATCGAAAAAAGTTAATAAATATTGACAAATTTGATGGATAGGCCCATAATACTGACATGTCAGTTCAGTTGGGGCGTGTATGAAAGCGGACGAACGAAAAAAACATATACTCGATGCGGCACTGAAGGCGTTCGCGGAGCATGGTTACGAGCGGACGAGCATCGCGATCATCTGCGAAGAGGCGGGAATCGCGCGCCCGACGCTGTACCAGTATTTTAAGGATAAGAAGTCAGTTTTCAGGGAATTGCTCGAAGACTACATGCTCGGGTTGGTGGACGGCCTGCACGATAGGCAGAAGCGCGAGTTAGAGAGTGGAAAGAGTGTGTATTCGCCTCGTGAACTGCTATCGTTATTCCATAGAGAACTGTTCACGGAAATCTTCAACAATCGCGACATTTACATGATTCTGATGAAAGAAGCGCGGGCGCGGAATGCGGAGACGGAGGATATCGTAAAAGGAATCATTAAGGCGATGGTGTCCGAGTTCGTGCGCGAGGTGAGTTCGAGCCCCGATTTCGACAGAACGGAGATCGATGATGTTGAGTTTGCCGGTGTCTATATGATTGGAGGGGCGATGGGCGCAGTGGAATACTATTTGATAGGGCGTGAACGCGAGATGACACCGGATGAATTTGCGGACAAGATAACAGAGATCGAATCGAAAATATTCAAAATAAAAGAATGAAAGAGCGGAGCGGACATAAAAAAATTTGAGTTAAAACTGAACTGACATGTCAGTAGTGTGGGTTATTTGTTATGTAACATGGAGAAATCACAGAATGATTCGGCTTAGTTGATAGCGGTGCCGGAGGTAATGAATATGACCGACGAATTCAGGGAGAAAAACTATCGGATTATGGCGGCCGCGGGGTCGGCGCCGCTGGCGGTTCTGGTGAACATGCTGATCGGGATTCCCGGGGTGAAGTTTGTGGACTTCGAGTTGCCGGTTGTTGACCTGAAGATCGATGTCGATCCGGTGCAATTTCAGGACAGCGAGGCAATCGGGCTGTTGCGGCGGATGGGGTTCCGGATCGAGACGCGTGGGGATGAGGCGATATGAGGAAACGTGACCGGAGCGGCGGAAAAGAGCGGGCTCGTCGCCTGAATGCGGCGAACGCGGTGTCTGCGGCGGCGGTGTTCGGCACGGGGCTTGTGCTTCTGACGCAGTTCCACGTCGGCGGCGGCCACGTCGGCGGGTTTCTGGGTTGCTCGAAAGCAATATGGCTGGGGCTCCACAAGGCGGCGGCGATCTTGTTTACAGCCGGCGCGGCGGCGCACATCGCGCTTCACCGGCGGTACATCGGGACGGTTGCGCGCAAGTGGGGCGCGGGATTGAGCGGGAAGCTGAAAGCGAGAACGGCGCGACAGACGCTTCTGTTTGCGGCGTCGGTGGTGGTTGTCGGCGTCGGGTTTTATCTGTGGGCGGCGTATCCGGGTGCGGCGCTCGATAATGAAAAGTTCCATCATTTGCTGGACGTGCATAACATCGTTGGGCTTGCGATGCTCATCGGGTTGGCGGCGCACATAACGGGCCGTTGGCGTCGGATGAAGCGGCCGGCGGCGATACGGCCGGCGGGGAGTGTGACGTACATGCGAGGCGTGGCGGTGCTGAGGCATGGGCCGTTCGGACGCCACAACGAGACGCGGCATGTGCGGGTGGACGTCGGGCGGTGCGATGCGTGCGGGACGTGCGCGTCGGCGTGCCCGCAAGGGGTTCTGGATATGATTGACTTGCGGTTCCACAAGCACATGCACGTGAGCCGCGCGGGGCAGTGCCGCGGGTGCGGGAAATGCGTTGCTGCATGTCCGAACGGCGCATTCGAGCGAAAATTGAAAGCCGCGAACGGGGAATGAAGATGAAAACGATAATATTTTGTGAGGACATACTTTTTCGGAGTATTCACGCTTTTATTGCAGGCTAAATTTCTTAATTTTTGTCCCGAGACAACAGTTTTTACTTTTTTGTTTAAGCGCTTTTTTCCTTATTTCCGCCAACACGCGGCAGCTTAAGACCGAATTCCCTTTCGAACTCTTCAGATTCCTTTTTGGCTTTGGCGACTTGTTCCTGCGGACTCAGATTTTTAATCTCTTCTGATATTTCCGCTCTTATCTTCCTGATTTCAATCATAGCTTCGGATTCCTTAGGAAATGTCATAATCCACCACCTCTTCAGGAGTGCAAATGTCAATCGAACGGTACCCGTTTATCTGATTTACGGCGTTTACCAATGTTCTGGTTCGATGTTTAACTATGTGTCTCATGTTCCAGCTTACCAACATGTCCATCTCATTTACAGTGGCTATTGCCGCATGAGTTAAGTCTTCAAAATGG
The DNA here is from genome assembly GCA_964409645.1 of uncultured bacterium. Classification (GTDB taxonomy): domain Bacteria; phylum UBP15; class UBA6099; order UBA6099; family UBA6099; genus CAYPEK01. Next base: position 16,076 of record CAYPEK010000080.1, read on the forward strand.
TTTGGCGACAACAATCCATTTTTAATATACATAAAAACGAGTTCTCTGACTTCAGCGGAGTCCTCCAGAAAAGACGGCTTATATTTTTCAATTACACCGGCGAGAAGTTGCTTTTTAGCCTGTGAAGCTCTTTGTATTTCCTGTCCCACTATGTTGGAAATAAATATCGAATATTTCCCAACTTCAATTTCGTGGAATAAAAGCTCCGTGGCGACGCGTTTCTCAGGCGCATCCTCCGCGAAGAGAAAATTCCAAACCGATGTTTCAAGATAGAGCTTTAACAGCTTCACTTCCTTATTTTATACCAACTACGTTTGTTTTTAAATCAAATCGAGTTGTTCCATCCTGTTGGCTTAGTCTCAATATGGATCACTTGTATGTGGAATAATAGTGACTTAGAAAAGAATTCGGGAGGTATTTATGGTCCGGAAGAGACATATTTCGTTATTTGCATGTGTGGCCGCCGGGGCACTGCTCGCGGGCGGTTGCGCGGGGTAAGAAAAGCGGCGTCACGGTGATGAAGGTCGGCCTGATCGTGCCGCTGACGGGCGACATTGCCGCGATGGGACAGGGCATGAACAACGGCGCGACTTTGTTCGGTTTTTCATTCTTCACGTGACCGCTTACTTTCTCGCGCGGCTTGTTTTTTTTTCAGTCCACAACTGGCGGCTTCCAACTACCGTTTTTTCCTTTCTCTTGAGCCCTCGCCAATGGATTCTTGCTATTTCAAATTATTGTTTTTTGTGAACTGTTTTCATATATAGACTGTCTGATATGATATAAATAAACATAATGAAACAATATGGAGTTACGACTCCGGTGCGGATAAGATAAAAAGACATGAGATTCACGGATATCATTGGCGGAAGAAGGAAATTTGCGGTTTTAATTTTGGTTGCGGCGCTGCTGACGGCGCCGTTGATGCTGTGTGGCGGCCGTGCGGTGTCGGCGGCGGCGGAGGCGAAGGAGACACAGGCTGAAAGCAGTGAGAAAAAGGAAGAGCCAGCGAAGTTGAAGACAGCGGAGGACATCGCCAAGGATGTCGATGAGATGAACGAGGAAGAGTCGGGTTCGCAGACAGTGGAGACGGAACCGGTGAGGGCGGAGGTAGCGCCGGTGGAAGAGCCGGAACTGCTTCCCGCGACTGCCGCGAAGCCGGTGCCGCCGCCGAAACCGAAGCCGAAACCGGCTCCCGCCACGAAGCCGGCTGAGAAACTGAAACCCAAGGAAGAAAAGCCGACTGTGTCGGACACTGCTAAAAAGCTGAAGAAGGGTAGTCCATCGCAGGTGGACTTTGAGAGTGAGGAAAAGGAAGAAGAGAAGAAACCCGAGCCGGGAGCCGAAGAGAAAAAGCCTGATCGGTTGCAGAAGCTTCCGGCGGCCACTTCCGGACGGATCGAATATTTCGAGGCGAATCTGCCGCAGGAGCCTGTGGTGGACATGGCGGTGATCGCGCTGGACACCGAAGGCACGCCGGGGCTGGCGGTGCTCTCGACGGGCGCGCTCGACGTGTACGCGTTCGAGACGGCGTCGCGGCTGAAGCGGGTATGGCACGGGTCGTTTAAAGAGAAGTATCCGCGCCGCGGGTTCGCCGGGACGCTCAACACGGGCAGCTACGGCGGCAAGCAGTTGCTGTTTGTCTCCACGAACACGTTTAAGAAGGCGTTCGCGTTCGAATGGAATGATGGGCGAATGGCGAAAGCGGGGAGAACGTCGAGCGTGGTTGTGAGTTCACAGGAGTCGCCCGCGCTGAACATAGTTTCGGAGTTCGGGCATGGGGTGACGAGCTTTTCCGGTTCGGCGACGAAGATAGTGGACACGTCTGGCGCGGAGCCGAAAAGCAAAAACTTTCCGATTCCCGCGGACTACTATTCCGGGTGTGTGATGAGGTGGTCCGAGGTGTCGATGAATCTCGTGCAGATGGCGGTGGCGACGGAGTACGGAGCCCTGCGGATATATCAGGGAGGAACGCTGAAAGCGGAAACGGAGCCGAAGTACGGCGGCGCGGTGGTGTGCGTGCCGAAGACGGCGGAGAGCAACTGGCTTGTGGCGACGGACCGGTCGGGCGATCAGGACGCGGTGATAGCGCTTGAATTCAGGGACGGTGAGATAGAAGAGGTATGGCGGACGTCGCAGTTAAGCGGCGCGATAGCGAGCCTGATCCCGTGCGATCTGGACGGCGACGGTGTGGAGGAAGTGATGGGGATACTGTCGAAGCGGTCCGGCGGGAAGGTGCTTTTCAGGTTGCTGCCTGTCTATAAGCCCGCCAAGAAGGAGAGCGACGAAAAGAAGGCCCCCTCAGCCGACAAGGCGAAGCAGATCAAAAATGCGGTAAAGAACGGAGATAAGACAAACAGCGCGGGCAAGGAAACGAAACCGAAGTCGGCGGAGACTAAAAAGAAAGACGGAATATGATGTTCTCATGGAGATATGGAGGCGGCGCGGCGGACGTGTCGCCGAAAAGCGATAGAATACGGGCGTTTGCGCGGGTTGTGTTCATGGTTGCGGCGTTGCTGTTTGCAGCGTCGCCCGCGTGGGCGTATCTGCCCCCGAAGTTCGGAGGCAAGCTGACGGTGGCGATGCCGTCGCGGGTGTACAGGTTCGACCCGTCGCTGGCGACGCAGGACCATGAGTTGATGATTGCGGCGTGCCTGTTCGACACGCTTGTTGCGCCGGGGCCGGGCGGCGGATTCGTGCCGGTGCTGCTGACAGTGCTGCCTGAGAAGTCGGACGACGGAAAGACCTATTACTTCAAACTGCGCGAGGGAATTGCGTTTCACGACGGTACGCCGCTCGACGCGGCGGATGTGCTTCAGACGTTCAAGCGGCTCGCGAAGAACCGGCGGTCGCCGTACAGGTGGCTGTTGCGGAATGTCGAAGGAGTCAACGAGTTCACGTCGAACAAGTCAGGGACGATATCCGGGCTTAAAATAACGGATCCGCTGAGTTTTGAGATAAAGCTTACGGAGCCGGATCAGAATTTCATGAAGTATCTGTGTTTTCCGGCGCTGTCGATTATATCGTCAACGGCGGGCCGAGACCTGAATCCGCCGGTGGGGACCGGGCCGTTCAAATTCGCCGAAGCGGCGAAGAACGGCGTGATAACGCTCGGCGCGAATGAGGATTATTTCGCGGGCCGCCCGTATCTTGATTCGGTGGATTTCCGGCCGCTGCCGGATGAACGGGACAGGATGACGGAGTTCCGGCGCGGAACTGTGGACCTGACGGCTGCGCCCGAAGCGGGGCTGAGCAGGGCAGAGGACGACATGTTCGGGCCGGCGATGCAGTCGCCCGCGAGCAGGATATATTTTCTGGATGTGAATACGAGCGCGGCGGCGTTCTTTCTGCCGGGGCAGAGGCAGGCGCTCTCGCACGCGGTTGACCGCGACGGGATAGTGAGGGTGATCCTGAACGGTAACGGGAGCAAGGAGAACAACGTGACCGGCGCGGGTGACGCGCGCGCGTTGCGGAAGTCGGCGGAGAATTCGAAGCGCATGGCGCTGAGGTATCCGGAGAAGAACACGGCGCTCGGCTTAATTGCTAAGAAGTTACAACAGGATTTTAAAAAAGCGGGGGTCGCTCTGAAGCTGGAGCCGAAGACGGCCGCATCGCTGACGGACTATTCGTCGGAGGAGTCGCCGGCGATGATTCTGCGCTCGCTGCCGGAGCTGATGGGGATGCCGGAATCGGTTGAGGACGCGCTGTTCGCGTCCGGGGCGTCGTCCGCGGCGGCGATGGACAGGCGGCTGGGTGTGGCACATACGAACAAAACGGGAGTCCCGATCGGCGCATATATCAAGGTGTTCTCGTTGCGGAGAGGCTACATCGCCCGAGAAAGCGTTTCCGGGCTTTACTTCGACGGGTTCGGCGTGCCGTCGCTGGAGTCGGCGTACGTGAGGGAATTTCCAGATAAAAAGGAAACGCGCAAGGACGCGGATAAAGACGGCGGGGAGGCCAAGACGAAGAAGAAACCGGAAAAGGAAAAGAAGAAGGGCGACTGACGACAGGGTGCGCCGCGCGGGATGAAGAAGAAAAAACGCACATTATCCATAAGGGCGAAGCTGGCGGGCGTTCTGGTGCTCATCTGCGTGTTGCTGATGGGCGCCGTGGTGGTGATGATGG
>CAYPEK010000081.1:0-19982 GCA_964409645.1 uncultured bacterium
AAGGAAAAACAATCGCGCTCTGACGAGCGTTATTTGAAAATTGGCGTAAGGACATTGTTTTTATCTCATGCACAAAAGAAAACTAGGTGCATGGCACACGGTATTGTCGATAACTGCGGTCAATGCCCGTGTTTGGACGGGTTGGCGGTTGTGGCGATGATGACGCCGACGATGACGAGCACGATGCTGACGATGCAGATGACGGGCATCGGTTCGCCGAGGAATGCCATGCCGCCGATGGTGGGCATTGCGATGTAGATGGCGGCGCGCGCCGGGACGATCTGCACCGCTTTCCCGTGCTTGTAGGCGATCTGGAGGACGACGATTCCGCCGACGGCGAGTCCGAGCATGAGCAGCGCGAGCGGTGTTGTGACGAGAAAGAGGGCCGCGTGCCCGAGTTTGGCGCCGAGCGCGCCGGATGTCTTGAATATGCCCATTATTTCGGGCGTGATGATTTTCTGGATGAGCAGGCCGCTCGAATTCATGCTGCCGCCGATCATTCCGAGGATAACTCCGGCGATCGACTTGAGGTATTTCGGCATGAGTGCGAGCAGGATGACGATAAAGGATACGTAGCACGCGTAGAAGATGATCATCTTGTGCATATCCACGGTCATGTGTTCTTTCTGGCTGCCGTGGCTGAAATAGCCGAGTATCGAGGTGCCGACCATGATGATGGCGATGCCGATGAGCTCGCGCGGCAGGATTTTCTCCCGCAGTACGAGGAATGAGAACAGGGTGAGGATGACGAGTCCGAATCCGGCGAACGCGCCCATCGTGGATGCGTTGCCGAGCGAGAGGACTTTGAATGCGATGACGCCGACGACGATTGTCAGCAGCAGGCCGAATATCCATACGAACCGCCAGAGCCATTTCCATCCCGCGGCCGCTTTTTTCGGCGACTGGTCGATTGCCCATTTCTGGAACCCGAGCCCCAGATTCTCAAGCGTTGGATTGAGTGCGCACAGGAAAATGAAAAGCAGGTATTTCTCCGACATCCTTGCCCTCCCGTTTCGGCGTCTTACAGCAGTCCCGATATTATATTAGGAAAATAAATCCGATTTGAAGAAAAAAATTGAATTAATCATGAGGGATGAACGGCTGAAAAGAGCCAAAATTCGCCGCGCAATCGGGCGCCAAACAAAAAATTGGGGCTCCCTAGAGCCCCGGATAATTAATGAGGGCAGATATTTGAATAAAACAATTATTATCAGTAGGAGCCCGGTTTTTTAAAAGCCATTCATGACTTACCCTGTCAACTCTCTACTTCCGGATAACCCATTCTGACTTCCCGGTTAAATTTTTACCGTCGGGCTCCTCAGTCAAGGTTCCCATGCGGGGAACCGGCTTATACATAGTATATTCCCTGTTTGTTTTTTTTCAAACACGCTGCCTGTTTTTTAAACGTGCGATTGAGTATTCGCGGGGTGAGGCTTATAAAAGTAATGAATATATGTAGGCGGTGGGCGTGGTGTGGTCGTTTAAAAAGTTTCTCAAAGCGGTGCTGATTTGCGCGGCGCTGATGAAATCCGAAGGCGCGCTGGCGCAGGATACCGTCACGATCACGTTTCTGTTCACGAACGACCTGCACGGGATCGCGCGCGGCGCGGACGGACCGGAGTGGCTGAGGCTCGGCCCGACTCAGGGTCTGCTGCGCATTGCCACGATGATCGATGCGGTGCGCGCGGAAAATCCGAACACGATTGTCATGGACACCGGCGACCTGCTGCACGGGACGCCGATGATGTACATCAACAAGGGCGAGCCGATGGCGGCGCTGATGAACGCCGCCGGATACGACGTGCGCACGCTCGGCAACCACGATTTCGAGTGGGGGCTCGCGGCCGCCGCCGAACACGTCCGCCACTCGAATCAGGATTTTGTGGTCGCGAACATGAAGTTCCCGGACGGATACGGTTTCGGCAAGGTCAAGCCTTACGTCGTGCGCGAGGCGGCGGGGGTGAAGATCGCGTTCACCGGTCTGATGACGCATGAGGTTTTCGATTTTGTGTGGCCGGAATATCTGAAGGGCGTTGAGGTGACCGAGCCGGCGTCAGCGCTCGCGGAGCTGATGCCGGAGATGCGGCGCGAGGCTGATTTTGTGGTTGCGCTTTCGCATCTTGGGGCTTCGAGCGACAGGAAGCTCGCGCTCGCGGCGCCCGGCGCGGACCTGATAATCGGCGGCCACTCTCACAACGTCGTATTCCCGCCGGTCGAGGTTGGGAAGGCGAAGCTCGTCAACACCGGAAGCCACGGGCGCAACCTTGGGCGGATCGATGTGGACTTCGCGCGCGATGCGGAGGGGCGGATGCGGCCTGTGGAGTTCAGGGCGAAGATGATGCCGGTGGACGATTCGGTTGGAGAGTCGCCCGAACTCGCGGCGATTTATGACGGGTATAAAGCGAAGATCGATCTCGAACTTGGCCGCGAGGTGGCGCAGTCGTGGGCTACGGCCGGAGTGGCTGAAACTGCCGCTGCTGCGACAGCGACGCGGGAGGTTCCCACGGAGTGGCCGGTCGTCGCGAAGATGCTGAACGATTACACGGGCGCGGATGCGGCGGCGGTGGACCGGAATCTGCTCGGCCTTCCCGGCGGCGACGCGACGGGACCGGTGCGGATTGTTGACTTATACGCTGTTATGAGGGCGTACTCGCGACAGAACGTGATAGTTGCGAAGATGAGCGGCGCGCAGTTGCAGTCGATAGCCGACCGTGCGGCGGCGGGGGACGATCAGGCCGCGAAGCTGCTCTTCTCCGGACTGTCGTACGAGACGGTTCCAAACGAGTCCGGCATGGCCAACGCGCAGTATGTCACAATCGGCGGCAAGCCGCTCGACCCTGCGGGGGAATACACTATCGCGGCGACGGGCAGCATCTTCATGGACACGATAACGGACTACGAATCTCTCGCCGACCCCGGAGTGACCCTCCGCGACGCTGTTGCCGAACAGCTACAACAAACTAAACCCTGACCTGACGGTTTTAGTGGAAACCACTGAAATATTATATCGCTGACCGGCGATCTCGGAACGCTGTTCCCGCTCGATGCTGATTGGCTATCTCTTTATCCATATCGGGCTCGACCATGCCATCTGGCCGTCCTTCTGCGTGACGCGGATGTATATGTAATCCTCGTTGCGCAGGCGGCGGCTATCCCGGAAGACGGTGATGAATGTTCTGCCCGTGCCTTTGTATGTGTGCACTGTTTTTCCGTTCTTTATCACTTCGATCTTTTTGAGGGGTGCCACGCCGCGCGCGTATATCGAAACCGCCACAGGGCCTTTCGCTGTCATTCTGCCGCCCATGAAAGTGTTGCCGTTCGCGCGCACATCGAGGACGATTCGCGCGCCTGTCACGGCGTAGGTGCGGTGCGCGCGGAGCGCTTCGAAGATAGCTTTTCGGCTTAGGTTTTCGGCGTAAACGGCGGCGATGCCCGGACCGGGTGTCGGCTTGCCGTGATAGAACATTTGCAGGAATTTAATCAGACGCGGCGGCCGTGTCAGGTTGCCCGCGAGCCCGTCGTGGCTGTCGGACGAGGCGATGAATCCGAAATGGCGGCCTGCTTCGAGCGGCACGCGCACCGAATGCTTGCCGTTTTTGTAAGGGTTGTAAATTTCGTTCGGGCAGCCGTCGCATTCGCTGTTGCCGTGCCACGAATATATTTCGACGACAGGCTCGTACTTCTCGTTGTAGCGCTCCCATTTGAACGGATAAACCGGGCCGCCGAGCGGATGGTGCGGAATCGAGATTGCGCCGTAGCCGTCAATGAATTCCCAGAGTTTTTCCGGTGTGTTGCACTGCTCGGAATCGACCGAGCAGACGGTGTCCGGCGCGGCGTCGCCGGGGAAATAGACGTTGCGGTGCCCGAAGTGCATCGGGTCTTTGAGGTAGTCCCAGCGGTCGAGCCGCTTCAGCGTGTGTATCATGCACGTCAGGCCGCTGCCGCTTGTCCATTCGTAGGCGATGAAAGTGACGTACTTGCCGGGCTTGTTGTATTTGCGGGTGGCGGCGACGGAAATTTTCCAGCGTTTCGGGACGGAGGCGAGCCCCCACGGCGCGTCGTGATCCGTGAGCGCGGCGAAGTCGAGTTTTGCGACGTCGCGGCCGTAGCGGTAATACTGATCCGGCGTGCTGAAAAACGCGTCCGGCGATAGCCCTGAGTGTCCGTGCAGGTCGCCCCAGTAGAGGTGATACGTCTTCCCGTCCAGCGAGATGTCCTGACGGTTCTGGATCACCTTCAGCGGGTAGAACGGCGCGTAAATCAGAGGCGCTATATAGCAAATCAAATAGAACAGCGCGACCGGCGCGATGACGATTATCGCCAGAGCAATCAATGCGATTTTCAGCGGGCTTCGTTTTTTCTTTTTCATTTCACCGTCCTGTGCTTATTTGCAGTTCATTTAAACGGCATGACGTCTTTCTGGAGCCTGAGCACCTCGTCGAACGCGGCGCGGCAGGCGCGCTCCGACGGCGGCGCGAGCGGGTCCATGCAAAGCGCCTGAAACGCGAGTTCCGGATCGTTCTGCAGGACTGAGTCGGCGATCAGCGACTGAATTTTGCACTGTTCGTTCATGATCGTCGCGAGCGGTTCGGCCACTGCGGGGACGCTGCACGGCATGAGCTTGCCTCCATAGACTTCGGCGGGCACTTCGACCACCGCCCAATCGGGCAGGTTCGATATGTAGCCGTCGTTCAGCACGTTGACCGCATTCACATGCAGGTCTGAGCCGGACGCCATCGCCTCGATCAGTTCCATCGTGCCCTCGACCGCGCGCGGCAGCGACTTGAACGGCAGCTCGAATTTGCCCTGCCCGTACCATGTCGAGAGCCGCACGCGCCACGAGCATTCGAACTCCGAAAATTGCTGATAAGGGAACCAGCGCGGCAGCACCGAGCGCGAACCCGGCCCGTCGGACGGCAGGTATTCCCCTATGTGGCTGTCAGAGCTGACCGGGTACTCGCCGAATTCCTTGAAGCAGCGGAGGCCGAGTTTCCCGTGGAGCGCTGGGAGGAAATCCGTGTGTGTTTTCAGCCGCGGGTACATGTCCTCGCCCGTGTCGGTGTTTTCGAGTTCGTATATCCAAGTGAAGTGGTTGAGCCCGCGCGCGCCCATGCGGATTTTCGGTATCGGCAGCATGAGTTTCATCGACATGCGGGGCAGGGCGAGCCGGTATTCCGGACAGTCGCCCGCGAGGCGGAGTTTCGTCGCCTTGTGCAGCGCCATGTTGACGCGCGGGAGCGGATTCGTGACGTTGATGACGAGCGCGTCCGTGTTCGAGCTTTCTATCTCGCGGCAGATTTTCAGGACGAGCGGGATGGTGCGCAGCGCGTGGAAGAGGCCGCCGGGGCCGCCGTTCTCGCCCATGTCCTGTTTCGACCCGTGCTTAACCGGGATTTCGAGGTCCTGCTTCCAGTATCGCCAGCGGTCCACTTCGACGGAAATGATGATGAAGTCGGCGTCTTCGACGCCTTTCGCGGTGTTGTCGTACGTTGTGAATTTAAGCGGCCCGCCCATCGACTCGTTCATGCGCTCGCCCGCCGCGCGGGTCACTTCGAGCCGCATCGGGTTGATGTCGATCAGTGCGAGCTCCGCGCCGTGGAGTTTTTCCGCGCGAAGCGCCTCGTAGATCATGAGCGTGCCGAACGTGGCGCCGCCCGCTCCGATTAGTGCGATCTTCGGACTGCCTTTTTTCATGATTTAATCCGTCCCGATAAATATTTTAAATGATTATACCGCATCAAGCCGTTTTTCGCGAAGAGTCCGGAGCGCATCGATTTGTTGTTGCTTTACGTCAAACGATGATGATCGCATTCTTGTTCAGAAGAAGCTTATCGCGTTTCGCCGCTGTTTTATGCCTCGCGGGGACCGGCTGCGGGGCGGTTTTGACAAAGGGAACCGGATGGTGGAAAATAATCCGGAGTTAAAATATACTTTCGGGACGGCCGGAACCTCTTGCGTTAATCATCTTGGAGCGGGATGTGAAACATGACTGAACAAATCAAATCGGGACAGTTTATCCTCGAATACGACCTTGCAACCGGCAAGTTCGGGCTGCGGGACGAAGGCAGCGGCGCGTGGATATTCGAGAGCGCGTGCGCGTGCATCGAGTTTTCGAGGGAGGGCGGGGGCGTTTGCTCGTGCGGCGTCGAGACGCAGAAGGCGGACGCGGCCGACGGGATGCTTTTCACGCAGAGTTACGCCGGGTCGCCGTTCACAACCGAACTAAAGGTATCTCCGCTGACAGAGGCGGACGGCTTCAAGCTTCGGCTGACGATCAAAAACGGCGGGCCGACGGCGGTCAGCAATGTGGATTTTTATCCGCTTTCGCTCGAAAGTGTCAAGGGCGGCGCGCTGTTCGGCCGCGGCCCGGGCCACGATTATAAATTCCTTCGGAACGGGTTCCTGACGTGGAGCGGCGCGGAGGTGCGCGGCTGGAACGAGACGATGACGCAGACGCTGCATCCGCTCGTACACAACGCGACGCACAACTCGACGGTGCCGGTGCCGCGCGGTCGCGGCCGGTTCATCGGCGAGTGGTTCGGCGCGGTGAGGGATCAGGTGTCGGGCGGCCTGATCGTCGCGGGGTTCACCACGACGGCGGACCAACTCGCGCAGATAGATTTCAAGTCGCGCAACGGCAACTTCCATTTTCTGCGGGCGGTGTGCCACGCGGAGAATATCCCGCTCGCGCCGGGTGGCGAACTCTCGTCGGAGGAGCTCGTAATACTCGCGCTGCCGCCGAAACCGGCGGAACAGAATGTAGCGGCGGCGCTCGATTTCGACGCGCCGCTCAAGACGTACGCACGGCTCGCGGCCGCGCAGACGCAGGCCCCGGTGTCGAAGCAGTTCCCGACGCCGCCGGTCGGCTGGTGCTCGTGGTACTACTATTTTGAAAAAATGGATCAGAAGGTCATTCTCGAAAACATCGACGCGGCGAAGTCGCTTTCCGACAAACTCCCGATCTCGGTGTTTCAGGTGGACGACGGCTATCAGCCCGCGCCGGGCGACTGGATGAAGGTGAACAGCCGGTTCCCGAAGGGCGTTGAATGGATGTCGCGGCGGATACTCGAAGCGGGCTACACGCCGGGGCTGTGGGTGGCGCCGTTTTTCGCGACGCACCGTAGCGAGCTTTACAAGAAAAACAAGGATTGGTTTGTGAGGCGTGAGGGCGGCGGCCCGAAGGCGGTCTCGATCTGGCCGCAGCCGGCTTCGCTCGGCATCAAATACGGAATTGACAATACGCACCCTGACGCGGCGCGATGGATGAAGGAGATTTTCACCACGATCGTGCGCGACTGGGGATACAAATATCTGAAACTCGACTTTTTGTACGCGGGCGCGATCGACGGCGAGCGGCACGATCCGCACGCGACGCGCGCTCAGGCGTTCCGGCGCGGACTCGAAATCATCCGCGAGGCCGCCGGGCCGGACACGTACATCGTCGGCTGCGGCATCCCGATTGCGCTCGGCCTCGGCATCGTCAACGGAATGCGGATGTCGGGCGACACCGCGCCGTACTGGGAGGATTTTCTTCAGTCGAAGATACTCGGGCACCCGTCCGCGCCGAGCGTGACTGGTCCCGCGATCATGAATTTCACACGCTATTTTCTCAATAATTTGTGGGGATTCAGCGATGCGGACTGCCTGATGTGCAGATTCGAGAACACGAAGCTGACGCACGATGAGGTGCTGACGCACGCGGCGATCGTCGCGCTGAGCGGCGGCCCGCTGTTCCTCAGCGACAATCTCGCTGAACTGACCAGCTCGTCGATCCGGCTCGCGCAGCAGCTCATCCCGCCGCTCGTGGATTCGGCGGTTCCGGCGGATCTGTTCGATACTTCGCCGCCGGCGACGCTCGTGAAACGATTCGACCGCGATTTCGATCCGGTGACGATTGTCGGCCGGTTCAACTGGAGCGAGCAGACGGCGGACCTGCCGGTGTTCTTCGGCAAGATCGGGCTCGACGAAAACACGGACTATCACGTGTTCGACGTGTGGGAGGAGCGCTATCACGGCGTGCATCGCGGGCGCGTGGTGCTGCCGCGCGTGCCGAAACACGCGTCGCGTATGCTCTCGCTGCGGCCGGTGTCGGCGCAGCCGCAGCTTGTCGCCACGACGTTCCATTTCACGCAGGGCGGCGTCGATCTCGTCTCGCAGAATTACGACGCGTCGGCCCGCAGGCTCACGTTCTCGCTGGCGGCGCCGTGCAACAGGGACGGAAAGATTTACATTTACAGTCCCGAAGGGTACACGCCCGGCCAGTGCGTTGTGCGCGGAACGGACGAGGCGCACGAAACGGTTCTGCGGCACATCACAGGCAGACTGTTCCGGCTCGACTTCGTCATGGACGATCGCGCAACCGTCGAGATCGATTTCTGAGCGTCGCGGAAGAAGCGGCAATAATCTTTCATTTGATTTTATCTCCATTATGTTTACGTTCAGCAACAACATGGCCGCCGACAGCATTTTTTAATGTAAGAACTCATTCGAATTAAACATATAATCCACAGAGAACAATACTGGTTTTGCGTTGCGGTTTTGATGTATAATCGCGGCATGAAGAAAGACGGGAGCGGCAATCAGATGGAAAATGACAAGAAGACGGGTTTCGGGAAACTGACGCGACGTGAGTTCATGGCGGGTACGGCGGCTGCGGGCGCGGCGTTATTTTTGGGCGGCATCGGTCGCGCGTCGGAGGGGTTTACGGTCGGCGCTACGGCGGAACCGGCGGCTGATGCGGCGGCTCACGTCGGTATCTTCAAGATGCCGGAGGGAGCGAAACAGATAAGGATTCTCCAGTTCACGGATACGCACATACATTACGTTTCAAAAAATATTCCGACCGAGCCCGACCGCGTGAAGATGATTAAGCAGATCACGGACATAATAAAGCCCGACATGATCGCGAACACGGGCGATTTCTGGGCGACGAACAACGGCGGGCAGGGGAACACGTACTGCAAATGGGCGTGCATGGAGTTTGTGAAGTTGAATACGCCGTGGGCGTTTGCATGGGGCAACCACGACGAGTCGAGCGACTATGCGAAGGCGCATGCGATTCTCGAACAGGCGCCGAACTCGATGTACAAGGGCGCGTTGTCGGATGGCAACTACACGATCGAGGTTCGCGCGGCGGACGGATCGGGGCCGCTGCTGAACCTGATTTTTCTTAACGACGTTCCGAATGGCTTCACCGATGCGGGCGGTGTGAAATGGTTCGAGAACGAGGCGGCACGGATTAAAGCGGCGTATAAGACGCCGCCGCCCGCGCTGCTGTTTTTCCACATCCCGCTGCCGCAGTATATGAGGATTCCCGCGGCAAAGGACGCGAGAGGCGTAATGCTCGAGAGGATTTGCCACGAGAACGGCTCGGAGAAGGCGCTGAAGGCGTTCAAAAAGTCCGGGTTTGTAAGGGCTTGCTTCTGCGGGCACGACCATACAAACGATTGTTATGGAACTGTTGAGGGAATCCGCCTGCAGTACAGCCGTGCATTTGGCGGATACGGCGCGGACAAGGTTCGCAAAGGCGCTACATTGCTGACTGTTGACTTATCCACGGCGGCGATCGATTCGAAGTCGGTTTTCGCGGATGGAACAAGCTGGACTCCGGTGCCGTTCACAACGCAACGGCCGGTGGGGACGATATACTGACACCGCCGGGAGGCGGAAAGAACGGAGACGACCGGATGATTACGAACAAGAGAAAGATTCTGACGGTGATCGCGCTGGCGGCGGTCGCGCTGAGTTGCCGTTTAGCGACAATACCGGCGCTGGCGACGGTGCCGGAAAAGACGGCCGCTTATGTGAAGACTTATGAGTACGACCACAACATGCCGCTGAACGCGGAAGTGAAGGAAGTGCGCACGGTGGGCGGCTATACGCTCTACCACGTGCTGTACGACAGCACGAACGGCGAGAGGGTGCCCGCGCATCTGTACATTCCGACGCGCGGCAAGGCGCCGTATCCCTGCGTGATCGTTCAGCACGGTTACAGCGGCGACAAGAGTTTCGGCGATCTGTTCGCGGGTGTGCTCGCGCCGAAAGGTTATGCACTGATGGCGATCGACATCGAGTATCACGGCGAGCGCAAGGAAGCGGGCAAGGACGTGTTCACGATTGATGTGGCGGACAACGTGCGCTCTCTGCACCAGACCGTGCAGGACCAGATGCGCATGGTGGATTACCTTGTGTCGCGGCCGGACATCGACCCGAAACGGATCGGCTATTTCGGTGCGAGTCTTGGGTCGTTCCTCGGCTCGATTTTCACAGGTGTGGACTCGCGCATCAAGACGGTGATACTGATGGTGGGCGGCGGCGGCTGGGACGATATGCTCAAAACCAGTCAGGTGGCCCCGTTCGGTGTCATTCGGAATCATCTCGATAATAAAGACGATGCGATTAAGGCTTTCGCTGACAAGATGGACGTGATCGACCCGCTGAATTTCGTCGGACTGATTTCACCGCGCACGTTGCTGATGATCAACTGCGAGAACGACCATTACGTTCCGAAGAAGACCGGCGAAGCGCTCTATCAGATGGCGGGCGACCCGAAGGAGATCAAATGGTTCACGTGCGCGGGCGATGTCGCACACGTGCCGCCGATCGACAAGTCCACGTCGCTTCTGAAAAAGTGGTACGATAAGAATCTGAAATAACAAAATCCATAAATCAGGCGGGGGACCGGCCGATGAAGAAGGCACTCGTCATAATCGCCGTGGCGATCACAGTCGTTGCGGCAGGCGCATGCATTGTTGTGAATGTGATAATGAACCGCGGGCTGCCGCAGTATTCGGGGACGGTGGTTGCGGCGGGGCAGATCGTACCCGGCGCGAAAGTAACGGTTTATCGCGACGCGGACGGCGTGTCGCACATCGTCGCGGACACAGAGCAGGACGCATATTTCGCGCTCGGATACGTGCACGCGCAGGAGCGGCTTTTTCAGATGGACCTGACGCGGATGATGGCGTCCGGGCGGCTGACCGAGCTGATCGGCGACGCGAAAACGGACCCCGGCATGATGGGGCACAACTCACTCCTCGAACAGGACAAGTTCAACCGCCTGATCGGCCTGAGGATGCTCGGCGAGAAGGGCGCGAAGTTGCTCACGGGCGAATCGAAGGAAATAATCGAGAGCTACTGCGCGGGTATCAACACGTATATCGACACGGCGAAAAGCCTCCCGCCGGAGTTCACGCTGCTCGGGAGGAAGCCGGAGCACTGGACGCCTGCGGATGTGATAATGCTTGGGCGGCTGATTGCGTGGAGCCTGTCGCTGAACATGCGGTTCGAGATCGCGCGTCTCGAAGCGGTGGGCGAGCTCGGCCGCGAGCGCGGCTGGGAATTGTTCCCGCGTTACGCGGCGGGCGGTCCGTACATCATCGACCCGTCGATTAAGAAGTACAATCCGCAGGGGAAGGTGATCGAGCCGGCCCCGGTGCCGGTGCCGCCGGATGTGCTGAAAAGCGAACTCGCCGTGGCGCTGCTCCGCGCGGACGACGCAAACCGTGCCGCGCTCGGCATCTCCGGTTTCGAACTCGCGAGCAATAACTGGGTGGTATCCGGAGCGCACACCAAGAGCGGAAAGCCGCTGCTCGCGAACGATCCGCACCTGATCCACATGCTGCCGTCGGTGTTTTATGAGACGCACCTTGTCACGAAGGACGGCCTCAATGTGATCGGAGTTTCGTTCCCCGGAATGCCTTTCATGACCCTCGGGCATACGCCCACGATGGCGTGGGCGGCGACGACGACCCGCTGCGACAAGCAGGACCTGTTCGTCGAAAAGGTCAATCCGAATAACCCCGAACAGTATCTGCACACGGGCGAATGGTTGACATTCGGCAAGCGCGAGGAAGTGTTCAAGATCAAGTCGAAAGGCGGCTTCCGTACTGAGAAGGTTGTTCTGAGGACGACGATACACGGGCCGGTTATCAACGATCTGCTGCCGGGTGTGGGAAAAGACGCCATGCCGATCGCGCTCGCGTGGACGGGTTACACGCTGACGGACGATTCGAAAGGGTTCCTCGCCGTTGCGCGCGCCCGCGATGCCGTCGAGGTGAAGAAAGCGTTGAGGCTGATCGGCTCGCCCGTGCAGAACTGGGTGTTCGCGGACACGAAGGGCAACATCGGCTATTTCGCGAGCGGCTTGTACCCGGCGCGCGCGAAGGGCGACGGCACGATCCCAGTCCCCGGTTGGACGGGCGACTACGACTGGCGCGGGTTCGTCCCGTACAGAGAGTTGCCACAACTCAATAACCCAAAGAATGGGATGATCGTAACGGCGAACAACGCTGTTCTGCCTGAGGAGGATTACCCGTACGTCGTCTCGTTCACTTATGAAAAATACCGCGCGCTGCGGATTCATCAGATGCTCGGAGAAAAGAAGAAATTCACTGCGGCGGATTTCGAGAAGATGCAGCATGACACGAAGTCGCTGCATGCCGCCGAGGTCGTCCCGGTGTTTCTCGCGTCGTTCGAACGCGCGGGCGATAAGAATGATCCGCTCGCGGTGAAGGCCGCGAAATCTCTGAAGGATTGGGACTTCTTCTGCAATCCGGACAGCGTCGGCGCGGCGGTGTTCGCGACGGCGTATAAAGCGGCGCTCGACCTGACGTTCGGCGACGAGGTGTCGAAGGAACTGCTGCTGCAATTCTACGAAACGCCGGATGTGGAGAACACGACAACGCCGATGTATCTGACGGGCGAGTCGTCGTTCATGGACGATAAGAAGACGGACAGGGTGGAGACGCGCGACGACATACTCGCGGCGGCGGTGAAGGTGGCGGGCCACAAGCTCGCGGAGCGGTTCGGCAACGACCCGGCGAAATGGAAATGGGGCAGCCTGCACGTGGTGACATTCGGCCATCCGTTCGGCGCGGTCAAACCGCTCAGGCGGTTGTTCCCGGTGTACAAAATCCCGGCGTACGGCGGTCGCGGAACGGTGTTCAACGGACACTATCTCTGGCTCGATTACAAGTTCCCGGTTGTGGCGGGGCCGTGCTTCCGGCAGGTGATCGACATGGCGGATGTGCCGGGGGCGCGGATGGTGATAGATACGGGTGAATCCGGCCACCCGCGCATGAAGCATTTTTTCGACCAGAACGACAAGTGGCTAAACGGCGGAATGATCCCGATGGAAATGGACATCGAAAAGATAAAAAGGAGCAACGAAGGCGTTCTGGAGATTGTCCCGAAGCGGTGACTCGTTTCTACAGGCGGCGGTAAAGGAATAAGGAGAGTATTGCGGATGCCATTGCATAATGTTGACAGACGGCGACGGATAACGAAAATTGCGGCGAGCGCGGTGCTGATGGTGGCGGCTCTGGTAATAATGACGCCGGTTTGCCGCGCGGAGGATAAAGCGCCGGCGATGGAATATCGCGCGTGGGCGTTCCAAACGGGGAAGTGGAACTATCTCAAGAAACAGATTCCGATGGCGCGGAAAGCCGGGATGAACAGAATACAGCTTTCCCACAACATAATCATGGATGCGCAGGAAATGTGGGAGGGCCCCGGCGCGAACATTCAGCGAAAGCTGGTCGAAAAGTGCATTGCCGAAGCGAAGAAGAACGACCTCAAGGTTGACGTATGGGTACACGAATTTTCCGGCGTTCCGAAGAAATTCACCAAGGACGGCAAGCTGGTGATTTCCGACGAACTGTGGGACTGGCTGCGTGCAAAGTACGTCAGGCTTTTCGATACCGTGGACGGAATCGACGGGCTCGTGCTGACGTTTGCCGAAACGCAATACAAGCTATACTCTCCCGACGAGGTGGACTCGGGAGGCGACACGCTCGCGCAGTTTGTGAAGATGATAGACATCATAGCGGAAGAATGCGACAAGCGCGGCAAAGTGTTGATAATACGCACTTTCATACACCGGCCGGAAGAGCTCGCGGTCGTACAGAACGCGGTGCAAAGGCTTGCAAAAGACATCAAGCGAAACAACATCATGCTGATGGCGAAATGCTCGCCTCACGACTGGTCCCCGTACTACCCGTATGAAACGACTTTCTCGAACAACCCCGGCTTTCCGCTGATAATGGAAATGGACAGCGGTCAGGAATACACCGGCCAAAGCTGGATTCCACATGCCGAAGTTGAATATACGCATCAGGTGTTGAGCTACGTGAGGTCGAAGGGCGCGGTTGGAGCCGTCACGCGCGTTGACAGGTACGACAATACATCGGTGGGCACGCTGAACGAGGTCAACCTTCTCGCGTTCAGCCGTTTCGCGCAGAATCCCGTGCTGCAACCTGAAGATTTCTGGCGTGAGTGGGCGGCCGACCGCTACGGAGCTGACGCTGCGCCGCATGTAATCTCCGCGCTGAAACGCACTTTCGACATCACGAATATAATCATGTTCCCGTTGCAGCAGTGGGTGTCGGATCACAGCAAAGTTCCGACATACGATTACGCGAAGTCGCACATACTCGATTTCGGAGGCTACTCCGTCGGGAGATGGATCGACAGCCCGTTTTACGAGCGGAGCTACGAGATGATGGCCGATCCCGACGGCGATACATTTATAATGGTGGCGCATGAAAAGGAACTTGCGAGGAAACTGATGGCGGCGTCGCGTGCGGATCTGGAAAATGCAAAACCATTCTTGAAAGAGGATGCTTACAGCGAATTCGAGCAGCAGTTCGATATCATGGCGGACATGGTGGATATAAGCGAGCTGTGCCAACTCGCAATTCTGAAAACCATGAGATATGAAAAGCTGCGCGCCGGATCGTCCGGCAGCGTTGAAGCCGACGCTCTCAGGAAAGAGATCGAAGCACACCTCGATGCGCTTGCTGTTTTCGAGAAGGAATTCGGGAAGAAATACGGCTTCGTTATTTTTGATAACAACACGGTCAGGATCGGCGCTTTCATAGACAGCGTGAAGGCTGTTGTTAAATAGAAACAGTTGCTAACCTGATTATAAATGCGGTCAAAACGTGGGCAGGTTTGGAGAACGCAATGAAATCGAACGAGATAGTGTTGGATGAGAAACGGTGTAACGGGTGCGGAGTGTGCGTCCGGACGTGCCCGCAATTTGTCTATGAATCCGCCGGAAACGGCGCGCCTGTCGCCGTTGCACACGGCAGCCGGTGCATCGGCTGCATGGCATGTGAGGAAGACTGCGCGCGCGGCGCGTTGAAGGTACACAGGTTGCCGGACGGCATGTCGCTCGGAGACGTGCCCGAGCCCTGCAAAGGGCTGGACGCCGACGCCGTCCATGACGTTCTGATAATCGGCGCGGGGCCCGCGGGACTGGGCGCCGCGATCAGGGCGCGGACGCTCGGGCTGTCGGTCGCCGTCATAGAGAGATTGCCTTCACCGTGCAGGGCACATCACCCGGACGGCGGGCAGTTCTCGACATCGCCCGACGTTTATAAAGTCGATAAACGGCCCGGCGGTTTGTTCATCGGCGGGCTCGACCTTATTGTGCCGCAGCGGTTTGTTCTCGAATGGCTGAGAGATTTCATATTCATGGGGCCGGACGGGTTTGCAACGAAATCGGCAAAAGGCGAAGCGTTCATCCCAATCGTCGCCAAGGACGGACTCGTCGAAACTCTGGCCGACAGAAGCCGCGAGCTCGGCGCTGTCATAGCGTACAACACGCGCGCCGGCAGGATTGAAAAACGCGGGGCCGATGGGCTTGTCGGGGTGGAATGCGACGACGGAATGAGGCTCAGGGCAAAGGTTGTGATCTCGGCGGAAGGAATAACGGGCCGGTTAAGCGCGGCGGTCGGAATCCCCGTCAATGAGATGGGGGTCGGCTGGGCTTATGCGGTGGAGACGGTGCAGCCGCCGGTCGCGGAGGCGCTCGATGAGATGGTGTTTCTGCTCGGCCGGGTTGCCGGTGCGCCGGATATGCCGTTCTTTTCCTTCTGGTCGTCCGGTTCACACCACGTCAAGCTGGTGACAGGCCCGCTTCAAACCGAAAAAAGCAGGCAGTTGCAAGCGCCTCTCACCGACTGCCTCGACGGATATGCAACGAAAGACGAGCGGGTCGCGAAACGTGTCGGCAGGTTCACGTCTCCGTTTGACAACTACGACGGATGCAGGGTTTACGGGCGCAGGCTCCCGTGTACCGGCGTCGGGGACGGAGTGCTTGCCGTGGGGGACGCGGTGGCGACGGCGGGGATGTGCGGCACACCAACCGCCATCAAGACGGGCGATGTGGCCGCGCAGGTTGCCGCATCCGCGATAGGGCGGGGCGACACGTCGGCCGCCGGTCTGGCTGATTTCGACAAGCTCGTCATGCGGAATTCGATGATGACCGAAATGAAAATGATGCACAACATACTCATCGAGGCGACATTGAATCTGTCGCAGGCCGACCTGCGCGATTTTTACAAGCTGCTGCGGCATCTCGAACTCACGCGGCTTATGAGCGGAGTGTACGTTATGCCGCTTGTCAAATTTCTCATAAAAGCCCTGCCGGGACTTATCCGCCGCCCGGATTTGAGAGCCTACATGAAATCGTGAAATGCAGTGAGTTATTGCCCCTCGCTCTCGTTTTAAAAATTCACCACAAAGACACGAAGACACAAAGAAAACATCATCGCGCTCTGACGAGCGCTATGATGCCCCGTTCGGCCGGCTGTACTCCGCGCCGATGTTTTAAAGGTGTTGTTTTATCTCATGCACAAAAGAAAGCTTAGTGCATGGCACACAAATCCTCGTCTTTCCAGTTCGGAGCGCGCGTGGTATAATTGATATTTAGCAACATCATGATCGGGAATTGAAGAATTAAATGGAATTGGTGATCGGCATTGAAAATATGGCCGCTTTTCGAATATTAATATTATCAATATTCGCGGGTTGCTCTCAAAGTCGCATTTAGTTTTTATGTAGGGCGGGGTCGCCGCACCCCGCCGACGTGACGCTCTATGGAATTGCCTCGGAGAAAACACCTGAAACATCCCGAAACGCTGTTGTTGGATTATCATACGTCGATATTCTTCATAACAATGACAACATATCAAAGACGGAAAGTATTTGCCGATCCGCTTGTTGCCGATGAGGTAATAGAATGTCTTATGCAATGTAATGAGATGCATGGGTGGGCGATAGGGCGTTTTGTGATTATGCCCGACCATATTCATTTCTTTGCCGTCCCTGTGAAAGATGCGAAGGCTCTTTCAGGTTTTATACGGGATTTTAAGAAGTGGATGCATAAAAAATCAGTGGAGGCGGGGTATGAAGGAAAGCTTTGGCAGAATGAGTTTTTTGATCGATTGTTAAGAAGAAATGAATCGTATCATGATAAATGGAAATGTATGCTCGATAATCCGGTGAGGACGGGTCTTTGTGAGAGGGCGGAGGATTGGCCTTATCAGGGAGAGATTAGTTTGTTTGAATATAAGAGAGTATCCGGGTGATGAGGGTGATGAAATGCGACGTAGGTGAAAGCGTGACGTCGGCGGGGTGCGGCCTGCCGAGCGGCGACCCCGCCTTACATAAGATTTATGTTGCGGATAAGATACAAGTAGAACTAAACGCTTCTATGAATAACGAAGGTATGACTGAAGATTTATAATTCCATAATCAGGACAGGCGGATGGTGTCGCCGGCGAGGGGCTTGGGGGCGATCGTCGGGATGTATGTCTTGGACGGCTCGCTAAGGTTTCGCGCGGCGAAGACGTTGAATCTGCTTTTGTTTCGCGCGGCGGCATCGTGGAAGAAGTCGATTGTGTAAGGCTCCGCGCCGAGGAGCGCGGTGTCGAGCGAGTCGAACGGGTGGTACTGCTGGAGGTAGTACGCGGACGCGCCCGCGATCTCGTCCGAGATCATGTCGATGTCGGTGTGGGTTAGCAGGAGCGGGTGGACTGTGGTGCGGAATTCGTAGTGCGGGGCGCGCTTGATGAGGAGTTGCGCGCTCGCGTTGACCTGTTCCTCGAATCCGGCGACGCCTGTGATTTCTTCGTAGCGGCGCAGGGGCGCCTTGTAGTCCATCGCGATGTAGTCGGCGAGTTTTTCCTCTATGATCCAATCGAGCATTTCGGGGTGTGAGCCGTTGGTGTCGAGTTTGACGGCGAAGCCGAGTTTTTTGATGCTGTGCAGCAGGTCGATGAGGGAGTGATGCATTGTCGGTTCGCCGCCGGTGACGACGACGCCCTCGACGAATCCGCGCCGGTTGGAGAGTGAGCGGAGGATTTTTTCGGCCTCGATGTCGAAGCCTTCCGAGGGGTTGATGAGTCCGCGGTTGTAGCAGTAACGGCATCGGAAGTTGCAGCCGCCGGTGAATATTATGGACGCGAGTTTGCCGGGGTAATCAACGAGTGAGGTTCCGAGGAACTGTTTGATTGGAATATCCAATTCTGATATCACCACGCTTTCCCGTTTTTTTGTTTATCGTCAGGCCGTCGCGTTCGATGCGGCGGGAGGTTCTTCCGTGTCGTGTCTGTATTTTTCCGGCATGGCGAGGATGTCCGCCGGGTCAACCATGAACTCTTTTCGCGCGTGGAATTCCTGCTGCTTGCCGATGTTCCACTGCTGGACGGGCCGGAAGTAGCCGACGATGCGCGAATAGACTTCGGTGCGCGCTTTGCACGGCGACGGGCTTTCCTGCGCGACGGCGCCGGGGTGCGCATCGGCATCGAGCGGGTCGGGGCCGACGCTGTCGTCGTACGGGCACTCGAAATGCTCGCCGGGTATGTAGCCGTGGACGGGGCAGATTGTGAACGTCGGCGTGATTGTGAAGTAGGGCAGTCGGTATCTGTTGGCGATGTTGCGGACGAGGCGTTTGCAGAGGCGTGGGTCTTCGATGCGCTCGCCGATGAAGCCGTGCAGGACGGTGCCGCCGGTGTATTTCGACTGGAGGAGGTCCTGATGTTCGAGGGCCTCGAAGATGTCGTCGGTTGCGCCGACTGGCAACTGGGACGAGTTCGTGTAGTAGGGGTCTCCGTTTCCGGATGTGATGATGTCGCTGAACTGATCTCGGTCCTTGCGCGCGAGGCGGTAGGATGTGCCTTCGCCGGGTGTGGCTTCGAGGTTGTACAGGATGCCGTCCGGGCTCAACTCCTGATATGCGGAGACGCGCTCGCGCATGTGGTCGAGCACGCGTGCGGCGAAGTCGCGGCCTTCGGTTGTCTCGATGCCTTTGCCGAGGAAGTTCAGGCAGCACTCGTGCATGCCGATGATGCCGATTGTCGAAAAGTGATTCGCCCAGTACTGGCCGGTGCGGTCCTTAATGGATGAGAGGTAGAATCGCGAGTAGGGGTAAAGCGACTGGTCGGTGAACTGTTCGAGTCGTTTGCGTTTGATGTCGAGGCTCTCGCGGGCGAGGTCGAGCAGTGTGTCGAGGTTGCTGAAGAAGTTCTCTTCGGTGTTTGAGACGTAACCGACGCGCGGCATGTTGATGGTGACGACGCCGATGCTGCCTGTGAGCGGGTTCGCGCCGAAGAGGCCGCCGCCGCGTTTCAGCAACTCGCGCTTGTCGAGCCGGAGCCGGCAGCACATGCTGCGTGCGTCCTCCGGGTCCATGTCGCTGTTGATGAAGTTCGCGAAGTAGGGGATGCCGAACTTGGCGGTCATGCGCCAGAGCGGTTCGAGCTTCGGGTTGTCCCAGTCGAAATCCTTCGTGAGGTTGTACGTCGGGATCGGGAATGTGAAGATGCGGCCGAACGCGTCGCCCTCCATCATCACTTCGGCGAACGCCTGATTGAGCATGTCCATTTCGGGCTGGAACTCGCCGTACGTTTCGTCGCGGGCGACGCCGCCGACGATCACGCGCTGATCGGCGTAGGTGAGGCTCGGCTGGAGGTCCATCGTCAGGTTGGTGAACGGCGTCTGGAAGCCGACGCGCGTGGGGATGTTCAGATTGAAGATAAACCCCTGAATCGCCTGCTTCACCTCGTCGTAAGTGAGGCCGTCGTAGCGGATGAACGGGGCCATGAGCGTGTCGAAATTGGAGAACGCCTGAGCACCCGCGGATTCGCCCTGCATGGTGTAGAAGAAGTTGACGATCTGGCCGAGCGCGCTGCGGA
>CAYPEK010000082.1:0-19805 GCA_964409645.1 uncultured bacterium
CGGATACTCCTCGTCTATGAATTCCTTCCAGAGATCGAGATATTCCGCCGGCGCTTCCGGCCAGAGTATCGTCGCGTCGTGGAACTGGATAAAGTTGCGGGGCGCGTTGTAGGTGGTCACTCCGTCCTTTACGCGCTCGAACACCACGCCTTTGTGATAGAGCGTTTTAAGCAACGCGGACGTTTTGTCGGTCGTTCCGCCCGTTTTCGCGGCGAGCGCCTCGAGCGTGCCCGGCAGCGCCATCACAAGTGCCGCTTCGGCCTCCCCGCAGAGCATCGACCACAGCCTCGCGATCCGCTCCGAGTTCCCAAGCCCGATCTTGCCTGTCAGCTTCCTGTATATGTCCGCCGCTGCGTTCGTGTTGCCGTTCGTCATCTCTTCTGCCTCCAAGTCCAAGACATTCAACAGCAGGTCGTATTGTACCACAAATTCGGCATTCTTTTTTTAGAACCATTCATTCAGCGAATGCGGGGTCAGTGCTTTTTGTGGCTTTTTGATTTAGTTTGCGCTTTGTGCGGCTTGCCGTAGACGGCTTCGGCCGGTTTCGCTTCGTCGAACCACTCGATTTTGCCGGAGTCGAGACTGTATATCGCGCCGACCACCTTCAGCTTGCCCTCCTCGACGAGGGTCCGCACTATCCGGCTGCGGCGGAAGATGTCGTTTATCGACTGCCATACGTTTGCCCTGATGCTCATGCTGATAATGTCCGCCTCGCTCGAGTTCGGCAGGCTCTTTTTGGTCGCGGCGACCGGCGGGACGATGTTGTCCACAAGAAGCGGAAGGCTGCCTTCGGCCTTCCCTCCTTTGACGACCGCCGTTACCGCTCCGCATTTCGTGTGGCCCAAGACGACGAGCACCGGTGTGTGAAGGTGTTCGACGCCGTACTCGATGGTTGCGATCTCGTCGGTGTCGGCGACGTTGCCGGCGACGCGTACGATGAAAATATCGCCGACGCCCTGATCGAAGAGCACCTCGGGCGGCACCCGCGAATCGGAGCAGCCGAGAATTGTTGCTATCGGGAACTGGCCCTTCTCCGCCGTCTCCGCCAGCCGGGCGGCGTCCGCGCGCGGATGCTCGCTCCTGCCTTCGATGAAGCGGGCGTTGCCGTCCTGAAGCGCCTTCAAGGCCTGCTCCGCAGTCACTCCCGTGCTGCCTTCCGATGCAAAAACCGTCGCGCCTGCCAACAATAAGCTAACCAGTAATACGATTCCGCGGCTGATGGCTTTCATAATGTTTCCCCCTGAAAGAAATTTTGATAACGCACCGGATTTGTAGGGCGGAAACGCCGATTCCCGCCTAACTCAACGAGCTGTTTTTTACTCCGGGCTAACAGTCCGAAAACGAAAATACCGGCGGCATTCGGCGATGCCGCCCTACATTAAAAAACGTTTGCGAAGCAAGTCGCCGTCTGCGGCTTCGTTCGCCGTCCTACGATTATGGGACAATATTAAAATTTGCTCCTCTAATCGGCTTGCTTACGGAAAAAAATACAAAGTTTCCATAAAACCATGCGTGCTATCTTAACATGAACGTGCGCCGGCGCACAACAGGTGTTCGCTCTATTGTGAGCAAGATCACGCCCCGTTTGTTAAATTTAAACTTATTTATTTGAGTAATAATGCCGATAAACAATAATAGGGCTGATTTGCTTTTACCGGCCCGGGATCGGAGTAACTAAAATGGCGCTCGACATTTCTCTCATAAACAGTCTCAATTCTCTGAATTTAATGAATCAACTGCTCTCGGTCGCCACGAAAACCAGCTCGCTGAACGGCCTTCTGGGCAACGCGACCGGCAAGTCGTCTCTGCTTTCCGGCTCCGCCGCGACGAGCCAATTGTCGGTGAACCTCTCGACTTTAGGACTCGTCACCGCATCGGGTTCACTTACGAACGGCAATCCCCTCTCCGTCTTTTCGGGCAATCAGAGCGCCGAAACGATAACAAACGCAGTTAAAAATTTCGTGTCCGCGTTCAATAAAGCCGTTACCTCCCTCTCCGGCAGTTCCAGCTCCATCAGCAAGCAGAGCGCGAAAGGTCTCGTTGCGCTCGCCGAGGCAAACTCCGACGGACTCGAAGCCGTCGGAATATCAATCGATAAAGACGGAAAGCTCGTCGTGGATTCGGAAAAGCTCGAAGAGGTTGCCGAAAGCAATCCAAAATTGATACAAACGGTGTTCAACGACACGAATTTCGTCACCACCGTCTCCTCGAAAGCAAAAGGCGCCATCAGTCAGGTTCTCGGACTCACCGGTGGCGCAGGCTTCATGGCCATGTACAACAGCAGCCTGAACTCCGGAACGAGCAGCCTGCTCTCGGGAATTATCAGCAGTTATATGTAAACCTCCGGCATCGGTATTCCAACGCCTTATAATTCAAACTTAGCGGTTTTGCCTCATGGTCAATAAATAATTCTTTCGTAATAAATGATTTTAAAAATTTGGAGTGCGACAATTCATTGTCGCTTTCAGAGCCGGGAATTAATTCCCGGCTAACAAAACGGCGATGAATCGCCGTACTCCGAAAATTGCTTCGTCTCGCCATTTAAAAAAGCGAAAAGTTCTTTTTCAAAAGCAGCGGAGAATCAATCATAATCACGAGTTTGAAAGAGGCACAACGCGCGGTCCATGAACAAATGAGGCGGCCCTTTACAACCGCGTTACAACTCTGTTCTCAAATTTGATTATCAGCAATCAATGCCGGGTCGCTTCCGCTTACTACTTGCCGCCGTAAACCTTATCCAGCGACTTCGCGGAGAGAATGAAGTCCTGCTCCTCGTTCTTTTTCAGTATGCCCTGAACGAGATTTTCGAGCATCGGGCCGAATATCGGAATGTCCACTTTAAGCGTCATCTCGAAAATGCGGCCGCTTTTGTTCGGCCCTTTGTCGATATATGCCGTCTTCCCGGTGCACTTCACCTGTTTGTGCAGGAAATGCGGCTCGATCGTGAACGAATACACTCTCGTTTTGCGGTTCCACTCCGAGTGCTCGAACCACGTCAGCATCTTCGGATTGATAATCGGCTGGAGCGCCTTCGGTATCTGGCTGTGCGCGCACCACTCCTTCGTCCCAACCCGCCGGTCGCCGAAATCTTCCTCTTTAACAACCTTCCATTGCGTCACGTTCTCAAGCTCATTCATATCGTAAGAGTCGCCGCTCTCGAAAAACACCGTCACGGCCTTATCGACCGAATAATTAAAATCTCTTTCAGACCTGATTTTCATCCCGCATACCTCCGATGTCCGATACCCGCCTCCGAAAGCGGCTTGAGGTCAAATTTTAATCGCACGGAACGATTCAGGCAAGAAAAATCCTGTCGGGGTATCTATGCGGGAGATTAATACGCCTTTACTCGGTCACACGCCTTTGAAGTCGGCCGGCTTGATATTTTCGAGCCACTTGCCGAATTCCTCTACCTCGTGGTCCTTGGGCCTGTTCTCGCGCGACGTGAAAATAACGAACACGCTCGCCTTGTCGCGTTCCATCTCCACCCAGCCTTGCAGCGGCAGAAACTCCGCGAGCATGTCCATAAACTCCTCCGGCGGGTTGGCGACCAGTTCGTCCACCGTGTTCGCCAGCCGGAAGAATTCGCGAACCTTAACCAGTTCGCCCATCTCAGATTTATAGAACGAAATTTTGAATGTCTTCATACAGGGTCGCCCCCTTTACGCGGCCCATCCCGCCGCCGCGACACCGCCCTCCGCGTCAGCTTCCGAGCCGCAACGGATCGCGGAATATCGAGTGATACACCAACGCGAAAAACTGCACTTCGCCGACAAGCACGTCTTTTACAGTTCCTTCCTTATTCACAAAAAACGCGACCGGCACAGGCTTCACGCCGTAATTATCGAACGCGCTTCCCTTCAGGTCCACCAAAACCGGAAACGTCAGCACCTTGTCCGATATAATCTGCCGGATCCTCTTTTCCATTTCCTTCCCCCCAGCCGATGTCAGCGCAATTACCTCCAAATTATAACGCGCCTTATTATTCATATAAAAATCCTGAACCCTCGGAAGTTCCAAAAGACAGTGAGGACATGTCGGGCTGAAGAAAACAAGAATCACGTTTTTGCCCTTGTACTTCGAAAGCGAATACTTACGCCCGTCGAGGTCGGACAGAGTGAAATCCGGCGCGGGTTTGCCCACAAGCCCCATCTGCGCCTTCGGATAATCGTCCATCGGCAGAAAATCCACCATCGGCGCCTGCTCGCCTTTCGCAAGCATCTTCACAAAATCCTCGAACGTCCTTTTCCTTATCTTTTTGCCGATATCCGTAATCTTCAGAGACCGGATCAGGCCGTTTTTGTCCACCATATAAAACGCCGGAAACGAATCCGCTCCGAAACGTTTCGCCACTGCAAGTTTCGTGTCGAACACGAGCACCGCATCAATCTTCTTGCTCTTAAGAAAGTCTCGCGCATCCTTTTTTCCTTTTGCATCCGTGGCATACGTCAGCGCTATCAAGTCCACACCGGCGTACTCTTTTTTGCTGAGAACTTTGGACGCAGCCATCAACTGCGAGGCTATCTCGTTACTTCCCACAACAAAAAAACCGGCCACATACGGCTTGCCGTATTTGCCGAGATCGATCTGGCCGCCGCCATCCTTTTCCGCTTTCAGCGAGCCGATCTCCATTCCGGGTATCAGCCCCGAATTGGCTGCCTTTGCTCCGGGCAACTGAGAAAATGCTGCACCGGCCGACGCAAGCATTAAAATCATCACTGCAACTGCTGCACATACAGTCTTTTTCAACCGATTTACCTCTCGAATATCCATAAAATTCACCGCTCTCTAAATTTTTAATCAACGCCGGATTAAATTCAAGCATAACCAAAACCCCGGCCGACAGCCATTTATTGTTTATGACAATTTAATTCGATTTATGACGCTTTAAAGAAAAAACATTATGCCACGAAAAATACTTTCAGAGGATTCCATATCGGGATTGCGGCATGAAAAAAACAACATTCAGGCCCGGACTCAGCGCATTCAGGCCCACTTATTCCCGAAGACGCCGTCTTCCGCGCCGGGCGCGTACTTCTTCAGGATTTCTTCTGTGATCGCGTTTTCCTTTATGATGTCGGAATACATGTAGGCGCTCGGGCGCGGCGTGCGTTTCAGTTCCGGGTCGTTCGCGTCGCACGCGATCAGCCCGAACTTCTTGCTGAAGCCTTCCCTCCACTCGAAGTTGTCGATGAACGACCACTGGAAATAGCCCCGGATGTCCGCGCCGGACTGTATGGCGCGGTGCACCTGCGCGATGTGTTCGAGCAGGTATTTCGGTCGCTGTTTGTCAACATCGTCCGCGATTCCGTTCTCCGTGATGTAGATCGGCTTCTTGAACATATCCCAGACACGCATGAACGTCTTGTAAAATCCGGGCGGATAAATCTGCCAGCCCATCTGCGTCTTTTCTATGCCGTCCGGCACCGACTGGAAATCTATAAAAACCTGAGCGGACTTCGTCTTGTCGAACTTGATCGAGCTGCGGAAGTAATAGTTCACACCGCAGAAATCGTAGCTGTCCTTGAGGCCGGGAATCTCACCGCCGCCGCCGAAGTACCACGGCGCGCGCCCGGAGATAATTGCCTCGTCCCAGCCGAGAAAACCGCCCTTCTCCCATAAACGAGACATAATCTTTTCGTATTTTCCAGCGAGGCCGGGGCTGCCCCACGGCTCGATCCACTGGTACGCCATGGCGATCCCCGCCTGAGTCGGAGAACCGTCCGGCGCGGACTTCACATTGTTATGGATCAGCGGATAGCATCTCGCGTGGCATTCGAGCAGCTTCTTCGCGACGATCCCGTATTTCTTGGGCGACTTGATCTCCGGCGGGAACTCGCCCGCGAGGTAGCCCGCCGCCGCCGGCACCATCGGCTCGTTCAGCGTGACCCATATATCCGGGAACTCGCCGAGTTCCTTCACCACCAGCTCACTGAACCGGATGAAGCGGCCCACGGCGTCCGGCCGCAGCCAGCCGCCGCTCTCGGCGAACCACAGCGGGAGCACCCAATGATAAATCGTGAGGCAGATTTTTATATTGCGTTTTCGCAACGAGGTCAGAATCTGCCGGTACCGTTCGATCGCCTTCATGTCGAACTTCCCGTCCTCCGGCTCGATCCTCGCCCATTCGAGTCCCAGCCGGAAAAGCTGATACCCGAGCTTGGTCATTATCTCGTGGTCTTCCTCGTAGCGGTTCCAGTAGTCGATATTGACACCGGATTTCGAGCCGTCGAGCACCTTGCCCTCCTGCTCGAACTTCCACCAGTCGGACTTGTCGTTGTGGCCCTCGATCTGGTGGCCCGCGGTCGATGTGCCCCACAAAAAGCCTTCCGGAAACCGGAGTTGTTTCTCTGCCATCGGTGTCTCCTTAAGCCGCGCGTTTTATTTGCCGAGCGTCAATTTGAACCCCTTGCCCGTCACGATCTCGGCCGGAACCACCGGCACCGCTCCGTTTTCGGGCAGCACTATCTTCATCGGCGATGTTTCGATGATGTCCTTCTGGATATCGATGCCGGGCATCACCTGAATCAGTTCCATGCCGCGCTCCGTCAGCCTGAAGACGCCGACGTTAGTGGCGTAGAAAACCTTCCGGCCGGCCTTAACCGCTTCCGAGCCGCAGAAAGTGATCTCGTCCACTTTTTCGATGAACTTAGGAGTTCCCTTCTGCAGGAACTTCATCTTTCCGTTCTCGATAGCCATCTTCGAGTGCGCCATCCACGTGCCGACGAAGACGATCATCTTTGCCGCCGTCGTGAGGTCGATGAAGCCGCCCGGGCCGACGTAGTTCTTTGCGCCTTCGCCGCGCTTGGAGACGTTCACATTGCCGTCGCTGTCCGCCTGCAGGACGCCGAGCACGGTCACGTCGAGCTTTTCGTAGCAGAGTTTGAACACCTGCGCCGAAGAGATGATCTGTTTCGGATTTGTCGCCGCGCCGAAGAAAACGCCGGGCGCCGGAATCCCGCCGAGCACGCCGCTTTCCGTCAGCAGCGTGATGTCGTTCAGCAACCCGCCCTCGTACATCAGCCGGCAGACCTCTTCCGGAAGGCCGACGCCGATGTTGACATAAGCGCCCTTCTTCGAGTTCGCGGCGAACACCGACGCGGCGAGCCGCGCGAGCGCGTTGTCCACCTCGGACCGCACGGGCGTGATTTTCAGAGTCTTGTTTATGAATGAAAGCGCTTCGAGTCCGTCCTCGACCGATTTCGTGCTGCTGGTCGAGAACCATTCCCACGGCTTCGAGTGATACTTCGAACCGGTTTGCTCCGTCTTCGGATAGTAAACCACCGCGTCAACCTTGTCGGCGGGCAGGAAAACTTTATCGTACCCCTTTTCCACTATGAGGCCGACGTTCGCGATGACGATGCCGCCGTTCCGTTTCGCGGCGAGCGCCGTTTCGTACGCCTCGCCGATCATGGCGGCGTTCTTAACGTACAGATTGCCCTCGCGGTCCGCGGCGGGCACGTTGAACACGGCCACCGTGATCTTCGGGATGCGGTAGCGCAACTTGTCGCCCTCGACCGTGATGAGCTGTTCCGCCTTCGGGTCGAGCAGCGGAGAGCCGCGGCCCACGCGCGGGTCGCAGAACGTCCCGACGCCGGTCTTGAGCGCGATCGAGTCCTCGCCGCGCGACTGCGCGTCGAACAACAGCGCGAGAATGCCCTGCGGGATGCACTGAAGCTCGCACTTGCCCTTGTCGCCCAGCTTAAGCTCCGACTTGAACGTCTCCATGTGTCCGGCAATGAAACGCGTCGTGAGCCCTTCGAGGCCCAGTTCCTCGACCGTGCCCGGCACCATCCCGCGGCCGCCCTGCCCGCCGATGCTGATCACCGTCAGGTTCGACGGGTGGCCGGTCTCCTCGAACATCTCGCGGATGGCCCAGTACATGATGCACGCGCGCTGGTTGCCGCCCAGCCCGGACGTCGCCACAACGGAACCGTCCTTTATCAACTTCGCCGCGTCGCGCGGACCCATGAATTTCGGATTATCTGGAACTGTGTACTTATAATGAGTGTTTCTCTTTCCCCAAGTCAGACGCCACTTAATAATGCTGTACAGAACATGCCCCTTGAAGAAAATATTCATGCTCATACCCCCCCGTAAATCTCGGCCTCCCGGAAAATATAACGATTTTTGTTTTTAATGTAAATAAAAAGAATCGTGGAAAATTCGTTCGGCGGACGCCGTCAGCGCCAGATCGATTCGGGGTGCTTCATCCCCGATATCGCGCCAACCATCTTCTTCGAAATCCGCTCCTGACCTTCCGTCATTCCCTCTCTGCCGAAATATTGAATACAGAGTCCGGCCGCCCGCGCGTAACACCGCATTCCGATCCCGGTTTTGGAGATCGACAGCCGAACCAATCTGCTCTCGCCGGGCACAATTGCCTCTATCATCAGTTTCGCCGTACCGCCGTCATACGATTCGAGAAGCGTTACATTCCCGACACCCGACCTCTTCAGTTCACTGATCAGCGCCAAGCATCCGGCCGACCGGCACGTCACAGTCGGCCCGTTTCCGGCTTTACTTATTATCCCCTTCTCCGGCCGGACTATATCTTTAAGATTCAGCCCCTCCATCCCGAGCGCCGCGCGCGCGCCTGCCATCTCTTCCGCCGTGAAGTTTCTCTTCCGTCCGTATATCGTTATCGTCGGATCGGGGCTGCGCTTTTCCGACTCGAAAGTCTTAACCGAACGATAATTCTTCTTTACCCAGTCATAGAAAGCGATCATTCTCCGGTACTTTTCACCGTTAACTCGGTGCAATTCCCGGATGTTATTCATTGTGTCCTCATTCAGAACGATCCAACCCGCATTCAAAGCAACCGCGAATTCCGGACGGTAGTACATGTCGTCTCCGACCGTATTGGTTTCCGACAAGTGCGCGAGCGAAAACTCCGGTTCCGCGAACCGCCCGCTTTCCGCGGCTTTCGCGAACGCCGAATAGCTCTGGAACTTGAAATTGTCGTCGGTTTTTTTCACAAGCGAGAAAAACACCCTCTCGAATTCCGCGGGCGTTTTGTAAAATACAGTGTACGATTCGTACAACACAGTCTCGCCGGGTTTTGCGTGTTTCAGAAGCCACTCCGAAGCTTTCTCCTGCGGGCTCGGATTTCCGGACGTCCATGTGTCGATCCAGCGCGCCGGAATCCCCATCAGAAAATAAGCCGCAAGCACCGCCGCGACTATCGCGTTCGCGAGTTTCCTGTTGCCGATCAGTTCCACCGCTCGGTCAACCGCCCGCCCCGCGTACATGAACAGAAACGGCATCGACGGCATAATCCAGCGGCCTTCCTTCGTCACGATCGACTGAAAAAACAGGATCAGCACGACCGGGTAAACTATTACCGCGCGCTCTTTAGCCTTGCCCTTGAAAACATACCAAAACGCCGCGGGCAACGCCGCCGCGAGGAAAAGCCCGTTCTTCGCAATCAGGTAATTGAAATAATAAAAGCCTATATTTCTTATCTCTCTGCCCTCGCTCGCTTCGTACATGGACTCAGTCTGAAACATGATATCGCTGATGAAAGGCTTAAATGCGAAAACCGCGTAAGGCGAAGTGGCGACAAATGCGGCTGCGGCGCATATCAGCGCCGCGGGCGCGGCGGCGATACGCGTCTTCCCCGCCGATTCCGAACGGAAAACGGACAGATACGCCCAGACCGGAAAAACGCATGAAATCGCTGCTGGATAGTTTGCCGAAGCCGCAAGACCGACAAGCGCGCCGGCAGACGCGTACTTCCACACAGTCGGCTTTTCCATTATGGACAGCGAGACGTCGAACACGGCCATCACAAGAAACAACGCGAGCGTGTCCACATTCTCCCTGCCCGAAAGTTCGAGCACGTTATAAGAGCACAGCACAAAAAATGCGGCGATGAAGCCCGCGCGGCGGTTCCATATCCTGCGCCCTGCGCGAGCCGTGAGAGCAACCACCCCCGCGAAGCTCAACACGGAAACAAAGCGGGCAATAACAAAAAACACTAACGTATTGCCGAAATAATACTCAACAAAAAAATCAGTAATCGAACTAACGCGATGTGTCATCAGCAATACGTAGTAATATCCGCGGAACAGAAGCGCGACGATGTCGAAAAACAGAGACGGGTGTTTATAAAAGCCCGGCTCCATCCCGTTTACTATCATGCCGAGCGGAATCCTGATGTAGAAATCGCTCCCGTAGCTCGGCTCGATGTACGTTATGCCGCGACACGCCAAAACAACCGTGCAGACGAGAAGGCCGGCGATTCCCGCCTTGTAAACAGCCCGCGATCCGTCCTTTTCGCTCATGCAGCTTTCCTTCGTTAATGTCTGCGTAATTTTAATTGATGATCCAAGAAAAAACAAAAACGGACTGTTCGGCGATGCGGCAACCGTTCCGAATCACTCGGTCCTTCGCTGTGTTGCTAATATGCTCTACCGCACAGTTCCGCAAGTGACGCATATCACAAAGCGTCAAATTTCGCATTTAATAATGACAAATTTGCTGTCGAATTAGCAACGTGACGTAAGCTTCACTTGTAAAAAACCACCGGTCTCATATATTATCAAATCAAGAATAGAACTACTTTGAAATTTGTTGATATATGAAGAAATATAAATATTCGAAAATATTGCTGATTATCATAGCCGGAGCGGCGCTGGCGGCGGCGTGCGCCGAGTCGCGGGCGGACGTCATGACTCCGGCTTCAAAATACCGCAAAATATTGTTGCTGAACGGCGATTGGAAATACACACGGGAGGACAGTCCGGAATTTTCCGACCCCGGCTTCGACGACTCCAAATGGGAGACCGTGCAGACGCCGCAGAAAGATAAACACGGCGCGAAGAATGCCGACGGCTGGTACAGAAAAACATTCACGCCATCCAAAGGCACCTATTATGAATGGCTGAGATTCGAACGAATACTGGATGAGGGCGAGGTCTGGCTGAACGGAGAAAAACTGATCAACCCGGAATATCAGGAACCGCTCGAGGACCGGCAGGTGGGCGTTTACAACCATGTCTGGACATTCGACTGGCCGGAATACTTCAGGATGATGGACCTGATTAAGTACGGCACGAAGAACACAATCGCGGTACGCGTGACTGACGACCCGGTGACCTCGGCCCCCGAAGCCACCGTTCAGGACGAACCGACGGGCAAAAAAGCTTCCGGTATTTTAGGCAATATCATGCTTGTGGCGAGACCGGAGATTTACATAAGAACGATCGAGCGGATTGCACCCGACAAAATCAAAAACGGACGTGTTTCGTACATCTTCCGCGCGGCGGTCGGCGCAACCTCCCTCAGCCGCAGAAAATGCTCGCTCTCGCTGACGATATACTCCTCGGACGGAACTAAAAGATTCGAGAAAACCATGCCCGCCTTCGCCGGGCCGAACGACAGCGTGGTGGAATTCAGATGGGACACTCCGCCCCGTTACGATACCTACCGGGCGTCGCTCCATCTGAACGATGCCGCCGGACATAACGATGAGATCGATCTTTCCTTCCACGGTGTATTTATAAACACCTCCGGGGAAGCCCTTTTTGTCAACGGGCATCAATATATGATTAAGGGCGTCGAGGGACTTCCGGGCGTCAAAAAGACAGCGGGCTCGAAACGTACGGAATACAAGTCGGTGTGGGGGCGGATGGACCTTAAAAAAATCGCGGAAGCCGGCTTAAACACAATTCGAGTCGCGGACCCGCCACAATCCGTCGTCCGCGAGGCGGGAAAACTCGGTATCATGGTTGTTCCCATCATCCGGGACAGACTTTGGGCGCGCACAATTCTCGCTCTTCGCGAATTTCCAAATATCCTCTATTGGGATATCGACACCCCGGACACAAAAGACCTGCCGGGAATGCTGCTGGCGATCTCGACTCTAGATCACTACAAAAGACCCATAGCATACAGTGGAACGCTCGATCCCGATTTTTCTAAAAAACCATTTTCAATGATAGACATTCGAGGGGTAAGCTCACAGAAGAAATATACCGCGGCCTGCGGATCCGCGCCGATCAGCGGGAAAATCAACCGCGTCGTTGTGCTCACAAGCTGGGGCGCACCGCCGGCAACACACGACAAATACGCCGCCGTGCGTTCGGCGCCGGAACTGATACGCACTTGGAAAATGTGCGCCGGCGCAGGAAAAACCACGGGCGCTTTTTACGCAAATCTCTACGGTCCGGACACTCAGACCCCGGCGCTCAGAGATGCCGTATCAATGAAATGGAACGATATCATGCTCGATGTCATGAAGAGCATTTTCAGCGAATTTGAGACCACAGCCGCAAAGAACTCGGCGGGCGGAGTGAGAATGGGATTCAAATATCTCGGAACGCCGATCGCCGTCGGTGTCAAGGCATACACTCCCGGCGCCGCATCGAAACTGATCGACAAGCAGAACACGTTAAAAAAAGATCAGGTGTTTTTCGTGGATATGCCGGGCATAAGCGATAAGCTTTCCTCACTTGCGCTAAAATACGAAACAAACGGCGGCATTCCTCACGAATTCAAATTCGACGGCGGCACGGCGGTGTTCGACCCGGCCGCGGCCTCGTTCGATTCCAAGGATATGTCTTTCAAAAAGAACGAGCAGAAACAGGTGCGCGTTAAAATAGACGGCAACGGCATCCCCTGCGAAGCGGACGTATCGTTTGCTTCTGATACATCCGGCGTCAACATCGAACCCCAGCGCCGCTCGGTTTCCATCCCGGCCTCGGACAGCGTTCTCGTGCCGTTCTCGATCACGGCTCCGGCAACACGCGCTCCGTTCCTTATCACCTGCGTCATAAAATTCACTGATATTCCCAGACCCGCGATTAAAGTTTACGCGGTAACGGACACGGAGTGATTGATTATGGCTCAGTTTCATTACTCATACTTAAACGCTGCTTGCTATGCCGCCAGCATGATAATTTTTAACTATGCGTTTTTCAGGGACAGAAAAAAAATACGCCGGATGCGAATCACGTCCGCTCTCAATCTCTTCATCATTACAATGAACCTGTGGGTTCTCGGATTCCTTCTCGAACAATTCTTTCCTATCGAGTTCAAAGAAATGCTTTTTACTAAGATCAAGAGCTCGTCGGCATGCCTTATCGGCCCCTTATGGCTGTCGCTTGCGATCAAATATTCACTCTCGGAAAAGGTCTGGGAAAGGAACCGCTGGGCCGTCTATTTTATCTTCATAATTCCGCTTGTACTGATAGTCGGCATATTCGCGGACAGTTCACACCGCCTCTTTTACGGCAGTCTCAGAAACGGCTACGGCAACGGAATCTTTTTTTACGCGATGATCGCCTACTCGATCACGACCGTTGTGAGCGGCGTGCTGCTGATTTCGTCGAAATTGTTCGAAACCCGGTCGCCGGACAGATACAAACTGATTTTCATCATCTCAATTTTCGTGGTCACGCCGCTGATAGGCAGAGGATTCGAGATTCTTAAACTCGTTCCGATCGGCCACCCGATCCCGGCGTTGATGACCTGCGTCGGGTCAATCGCGATCGTTGTCGGCACAACGAGATACGCACTTCTCCGGTGGATGCCCTTCTCGATCGCCGAAGTTGTCGAATCGATCCCGACCGGCATCGTCGTCATCGACAAAGAGGGAAAACTCGTCACACTTAACCCGGCGGCGATGATGATGCTCGACATGGTCCCCGGCGATCCTGTCCCGGACATCGTGGACGAAATCGCAGAAGAGTTCGCGGGCGCGCCTCCCGGCCCCGAGCGCACTTTCGACATCGTCTTCAAGTTCAAGACTTTGCGTTTTCAGAGAACCAGCGTGAACAGACCAGAGGAAGCTCTCGACGGTATGGTGCTTTCCATCACCGACGTCACCGGCGAGCAACTCTACAAAGACGCGCAGATGGATTTTGTCTCCTCGGTATCGGATGAACTAAAACCGCACTTCAACACCATGATGGCAAGCCTCGAAAAAATCGAAAACGCAGCAACCGTCTCAAACGCGGATAACATTCAGGCGTTCAGCGAACTCCGCAGCGCGCGACTCCGGCTCGCCCAACTCGCCGAACAACTCGAACTCTTTACAAAACTCGAAACCGGGCAGTACATACCGAAAAAAACAGAGATGGACCTTGTTCCGACGGCCCGCACAGCATTAAGCCGGATGAAAGAAGCCCACGCCGGCGAAGGCTGCCGCCTAGATATCGAAATGCCCCCTCACATGTTCATTAAGACCGACCCTCTGCTTTTCTCCACTCTTGTCGAAAGCCTCGTCGGAGGTGTCGCGAGATACTGCGAATCGAACCACGTCGTTTTCAAAATCTACACGAACGAGGACGGCGTGGTGGTTGACGCATCGTGCTATACAACCAGCTACACCGCAGCCACTCTGAAAACCGCGCAATCCATCCCCAATTCGCCTGCCGAGCTTTCCGCTCAACTCCTGATCTCGGACACTCGATCTCTTGGCGTCGCCATCTGCAAAGCCGCCACATCCCTCGCGGGCGGCCGCTTTACAGTCGATGAAGCGGTCAAAAACGAACTCCACTTCACCGCCATCCTGCCGGTTTAAACCAATCGGGATTATTTTGCTGTTTCATTCGTCATGTAGTAGAAATGGCCGTCTTCGGCGCCGATGAGGAGGTCGGGAACACCACCGCCGCGCCAGTGCACAACCGTCGGGCTCGTATCATGCCCGGTCAGCCGCCTGTCCGATAGATTCCCCATATCTTCGAGGACAATCTTGCCGTCGCGCTCGCCCGTGTTGCGGAAAAACGACACATTCGCGCTGTCCGCGAGCACGTCGAGCCGTCCGTCGCCGTCCCAGTCCGCTACGCAAATTTTCCGGCGGCCGCTTTTACCGGCAATCTTCTCGTTCATCCGGATCGGCGCGCCGTCCTTATCCACAAAAATCCGGCTGCCGGGTTTCAGGGCCAGCCCGCCGTCTTTCCGCGCGCGCTCGAAGAAAGCAAGATAGCCTTCGTGGTCAAGCATCACAAGGTCCGTCAGCCCGTCGCGGTTGAGGTCCACCGCGAACGGCGTTGTGCGCCATTGAGTGATGAGTTGTTTGCCTTTCGGCAGCTTCCAGTTCCACGCCGGTTTCGGCGCATCGCCGGTCCACTCGACCTCGACCGGGCGCGCCTCCTCGAGTTGCGGCGCAGTCCGCGTACCGGCATTGCGGTACCACACCACTTCGCCGAGTATCGAATTGGCAACAATGTCCGGCAGCCTGTCACCGTCCCAATCGGCCACGCTGATCGTGGTGTAACCCCATTTCGCCTCCGCCGGTCCCTGAATCGAACCGTTATCGCCCGCCTGAACGCGGATTGTTTTGCCGCCGGCGGTGAGCGGCACGGGCACGGCCCACTTCGGCGTTTCGCCGCCGTCGCCGAGGTTGCGTATGAACCCGATGTAGCCCGCCGTGTTGCCGGTCAGAATATCCTCGCGGCCGTCGCCGTCCCAGTCAAAACCTACCGGCGTTGTGAGTGCGCCGAACTTCACGAGGTCAGCCGTCTGGCGAAAGAAACGCGGCGGCAGAAACTCCGGCGCGCCGTCCACCACGCGGCCCGTGTTTTCGAGCAATGCGACCCGGCCGTCCTCCTGTGCGACTATGAGGTCCATGCGGCCGTCGCCGTTCCAGTCTGCGGCGGTGGGCGCGATCATTTCGAGATCGAGATGGATCGTTTCGCCGTTATGCGCGAGGAAACGGCCCTTCGCATAAACCGGCGCGGTGCGCGTGCCTGTGTTCTCGAAGTATGTGAGCCGGTCGAGAAACTCGCCGCACACAAGATCGAGATCGCCGTCGCCGTCGAAATCCTCGAAGATCGGCGCAGGAGTTCCGAACACCTCCGCCGGAGCGCCGCCCGCCTCGATGCGGAACGGCTTGCCGTACTTCGGCTTCTTCGTGTTCGATTTATTCAGTGCAACGTAAACCGAACCACGCAGCGGGCCGTTCGTCCAACGGCCGCTCGCGTCGTACGCGTTGTCCCATCCGTATTCCGTCCAGTCATCGAGTCCGACCACGAGGTCGTACCGGCCGTCGCCGTCGTAATCCGCGTAACTCCACTGGCTGTCCCGGATGCGCTTCTCCCTCGGAAGGAAATCCTTGTGCAGCGACAGCGAAACCGGAATCTGTTTCGGCGCGTCGAACCCTTTAGTTGTGAAATCCGTGTATTCGTTGCCGGAATCGGTCACCGCGATACCGCCGCCGGTGTTTGAGGCACGGAGGTTCTTAATACCGTTTCCTATGCGTCTTCCCGCCTCGAAAACAGCATCCGCGCCGTTGCCGCCGGAGTTACGGAAGAAATACGTGCCGTTGTACGGCGTATCCGGGCAGGAGACGACGAGGTCGAGCCGTCCGTCTCCGTCGTAGTCCATAACGAGCGGCCACGCCCAGAGGCCGACCGCGAGGTCATCGATCAGTCCCGGATTGTTGTACTTCAGCAACTTCAGTTCGCCCGCCGCCGTCCGCGCGGACGCCGAAATTAGAAAGATCAGTGTTACCGAACTTATTATTAGTCCGATTTTTCCGTGTTTCGAGTCAGCCATAACCCCGGACCTCGCCACGATTTTGATTATAATTATTATTTGATTTCGGTTATTCTTTCAAATAAACTACCATCGACCTTGTCGGTGGCTTTGTAGTAGCATTTTGTCCTATTCATCCCACATGCGAAGTTGTTCCAGACGCCTTTCTTCATCTTCCTGATTCTCAATGTATTTCTTTATCACTTCATCCTCTACTCCACCCGTTGTGACAAAATATCCTCGCGCCCATATATGCTGTCCCCAATATTTTTTTCTCAGTTCGGGCGATCTTTTCCACAGCATTTCCGCGCTCTTTCTTTTGATCTTTTTCATCACTTCCGCAGGACTATATTTTGGCGGAACTGATAGATACAAATGCACATGATCTTGCTGGATATTCCCTCTTATTATTTCCACGTCCATGCTTTCACATATTTGGAATATAATTTTCTTGAGTTCCTCTTTCACCCCACCCGATAATGCCTTGAATCGATACTTCGGTACCCATACAAAATGAGACTTACATTGATACGTTGCATGCGAACTTTTCCTATATCGTTCCATTCCTTATTCTACTCTATATCCCCTCCTCCCCGCCACCAACTTCGTTGG
The DNA here is from genome assembly GCA_964409645.1 of uncultured bacterium. GTDB lineage: Bacteria > UBP15 > UBA6099 > UBA6099 > UBA6099 > CAYPEK01. Next base: position 17,095 of record CAYPEK010000082.1, read on the forward strand.
TGGTCTTTTGGTTGCGCGAGCCCTCGGCCCGCCTCACCACCGACCTCGTCGGTGGTTTTCAAATATTATTCAATGAGCGAAGCGAATCCGAGCCGCGCGCGTGAGCAAGCGGTCACGTTGAAGGATGAATGAAAAAACGAAAAAATATTAATCACAGATAAACACGGATAAAAAGAGCGGGCTTTATTTCTTCTTGCCGTTTTTGCCATTCGGCTCGAAGAGGAGCTTGTCGAGGCGCAACTGCTGCGGTATGGGGACGGGGTATTCGCCGTCAAAGCACGCCGAGCAGAAATTGCATTTCGGCAACCCGGTCGCGGCGATCATCCTGTCTATGTTCAGGTAGTCGAGCGAGTCGCAGCCGAGCACCTGCCTGATCTCTTCGATGCTGCGATTTGAAGCAAGGAGTTCCTCGCGGGTGGCCATGTCGATGCCGTAGTAGCACGGGTGCTTGATGGGCGGCGACGAGACGCGGACATGGACTTCCTTCGCGCCGCTGTCGTATATCATTTTAACTATTTTGCTGCTTGTGGTGCCGCGCACGATCGAGTCGTCAACGAGCACGACGCGCTTGCCTTTGAAGCTGTCCGTGAGCGGGTTGAGCTTGATGCGGATGCCGAGTTCGCGCATCGTCTGGTCGGGCTGGATGAACGTGCGCCCGACGTAGCGGTTCTTGTAGAGTCCGATGTCGTACGGGATTCCGGCTTCACGGGCGTAGCCGATCGCGGCCGGCGTGCCGGAGTCGGGGACACAGAGAACAACGTCCGCATCGACGGGGTTCTGCTGCGCGATGTTCGCGCCCATGTTTTCGCGGCAGGTGTGGAGCGTTTGGCCCATCATCACGCTGTCCGGCCGCGCGAAGTAGATGAACTCGAACACGCAGAGCGCCTGCCGCTCGAACGGCGCGTATCTCATCGAGCGCAGTTCGCCGTTTTCGATGATGACCATCTCGCCGGGATCGATCTCGCGGACGAACGTTGCGCCGATGATGCTGAGCGCGCACGTCTCCGACGTGACGACCCATTTGCCGGGGCCGAGTGAGCCGATGCAGAGCGGGCGTATTCCGTTCGGGTCGCGGAGGGCTATGAGCTTGCCCTCGCTTATTGTCGCGACGCTGAACGTGCCTTTGATCTGGAGGGCGGCTTCTTTGACCGCTTCCTCGAACGTGGGCGCTTCGCTCTGCGCGATAAGTTCGGCGATGACTTCGGTGTCCGATGTGGATTTAAGCTGCGTTCCGCGCTCTTCAAGGTCGGCGCGAAGGGATGTCGTGTTGACGAGGTTACCATTGTGGGCGACCGCGACGATGCGGTTGCCGTACGCGACGATCGGCTGCGCGTTCGCCTCGATGCTCGACCCCGTGGTCGAGTAGCGGACGTGGCCGAGCGCGATCTTGCCCTTGAGCAGCCGGAGCGTTTTCTCTGTGAACACGAGGTTCACAAGCCCCATATCTTTGTAGCAGATGATTTCCTTTTCGGAAGTGACCGCGATTCCGGCGCTTTCCTGCCCGCGGTGCTGGAGCGCGTACAACCCGAAGTAGGTCAGTCGGGACACATCTTCTCCGGGAGCGTACACCGCGAATACGCCGCACGCTTCTCTCGGTCTGTCCCAGTCGTTACCTACTCTCATCTTCAGCCTCGTATGTAGAATAATAATAAGGAGTCAAAGCTTCAAACTCGGCGCCGCACGTGTCCACAAGCTTGTAAACCGGCTTCACGCCGCTTTTCTTCCTGAATTTTCTGAAAGTGAATTCGTCCGTGCCAAATATCTCCGCAAGTTGCCGATCCGAGAAACCGTATTCCTTGGCCGCCCTCTGCATGTCCGGGGTGAACGCGTTCAGCCCCTTGCCCGCCGCGGCCTTCAGGCCGGCTTCGAAATCAATAATTTCCTTCAGATTATACAGGAACCATCTGTCGATGGCGGAAATATCGAAAATTTCGTCTATTGTCATTCCGGCCATGAGCGCGTGCTTGAGGTGCGTGATGCGCTCCGGGTTGGGCCGGCGTAGCTTGTCCATTAATTCTTTCTCGGAAATGTCCTTCTTTTTCGGGACGTTGAAGCCAGTCAGGCCGATCTCCATCGAGCGCAGCCCCTTCTGGAGCGATTCCTTGAACGTGCGCCCGATCGACATCGCTTCGCCCACCGATTTCATCGCCGTGGTGAGCGTCGAGTCCGCGCCCGAGAATTTCTCGAACGTGAAACGCGGGATCTTCGTGACGCAGTAGTCGATCGTCGGCTCGAAACAGGCCGGCGTTTTCTTCGTGATGTCGTTCGGTATCTCGTCGAGCGTGTAGCCGACAGCGAGCTTGGCCGCCATCTTCGCGATCGGGAAGCCGGTGGCTTTCGACGCGAGCGCTGAACTGCGCGACACGCGCGGGTTCATCTCGATTATCACCATGCGCCCGTTGTCCGGGTTCAGCGCGAACTGGATGTTCGAGCCTCCGGTGTCAACGCCGATCTCGCGGATGCACGCGATCGACGCGTCGCGCATGATCTGGTACTCGCGGTCGGTGAGCGTTTGCGACGGGGCAACCGTGATGCTGTCGCCCGTGTGGACGCCCATCGGGTCGAAATTCTCTATGGAGCAGATGATGACGACGTTGTCCTTGCGGTCGCGCATCACTTCGAGTTCGTATTCCTTCCAGCCGGCCAGGTATTCTTCAACGAGCACTTCGTTGATGATACTGGCTTCGCAGCCGGCCTTGAGGAAATGACGG
>CAYPEK010000083.1:0-19717 GCA_964409645.1 uncultured bacterium
TCGAAGAAACCCACTTTTGGTTTCATTAAATGGCCTCCTCCATATCGCGGATTTTCGCGTAATTGTAAACCGGACCGTCCTGACAGACATACGAATTGTTGATCTGGCAGTGGCCGCACTTGCCGAGCCCGCATTTCATGCGCCGCTCGAGCGACACTACGATCTGGTCGTCCTTGAAGCCTTTCGAATGAAGGGCCATTATCGCGAATTTGTACATCACCGGAGGTCCGACGACGACTGCCACCGTCTTCAACAGGTCGAGGTTCAGCGGCGGAATCAGCGTCGTGATTACGCCCACCTTGCCCTTCCAGTTCGCGTCGCCGCGGTCAACCGTGACGTGGTATTCCGTTTTCTTCTCCCACATTTTAATGTCTTCGGGGAAAAGCAGTTCCGAGGGCGTCCGCGCGCCGTAAAGCACCATCAGCCGCCCGTAATTCTTCGCATTTTCGATGCAGTAGTTCACCAGCGAGCGGAGCGGAACCATTCCGATGCCTCCGCCGATGAACAGCATGTCCTTGCCCTTGAGCTCGTTCACGTCGAAACCGTGTCCGAACGGCCCGCGGATGCCGACCGCATCGCCGGCCTTCAGGGCGTGCAGAGCGTACGTGACATCGCCCACAGCGCGGACGACTATCTCGAACGTTCCTTTCTTTCCGGGTGACGACGAAACCGAAATGGGCGCCTCACCGATGCCGAAAAGAGACACTTCGACGAACTGCCCGGGCTGGTGGCCTAGGTCCTTGCCGCCCGGCAACTTGATCTCGAAGAGTTTTTCTTTCTCGGTGAACTGCTCGACCCGGACAAGCTCCGATTTCATCGGCAAGAACATATCGGGGATATCCTTCACTTTCATCTTGTCGAGTTCAGCCATTGAAAATCTCCTTTAACACGCCGCGCCTGCGGCGCGGGTATATTGGTCCGCGGTTCACACAGTCGCCGCCGCGTCGTTTATCATTTCCACTATGCTTATCTTCGCCGTGCACGCTCTGTTGCAGCGCCCGCACCCGACACAGAACGGCTTCGGGTACTTGTCGCTCAGGTACCGAAACTTGCGGTAAACACGGTGCCGCACGCGCGAATCCCGCTTGTGGCGGAAATTCTCGTTTCCGGCAACCTCCGCAAACGGCGCTATCTGGCACGCATCCCACAGCCGCGAGCGGCAGCCGGTCGTCATGTCCAGATTCACCTCGTCCTGCACGTCGAAACAGTAACAAGTCGGGCATACGAGGTTGCACGAACCGCAGCTCAGGCACTTCTCCCCGTTCTGCTTCCACACCGGACCGCCATACGCTTTATCCAGCATCGCCGGAATCCGCGCGAGGTCGGGCATGATCTTCTTCGTGAACGCCGCCGCCGCTTTGGGCTTCGCAGATACCGCGCCGCCCGAAAAACCGCTAAGCAGCTTTTCGCCTTCCGGGGTCAGTGTTTTGAGGATCCAGCCGCCTTCCGCGGGAGTCAGGAACGCGTCGAAACCCTCTGTGTCCGTAATTTTGATGCCGACCGATTCACTGAAGTGATACTCGTCGGGAGTAAAACCGACACCGATAAAAAGCGTGTTCTGCCGGCGCGCGAGGTACGTTTTGTCCGGGTTCCCGTCCTTCATAAGCTGGTCCAGCCTCAGGATCCCCTGCATGTCGTAGCTGTGCACGCCGAGCATAACCTTCGAGCCCGTCTCAGCCTCGGGGGCTTTAGACTCGCCGGTCGATCTGTTGAAACTCAGCAACTCTTCTTTCGCGGGCATGAAAAATTTCTTCGGCGGCAGTATCGTTGTGTTGTAATCCAGCACAACCATCGCCGGGTCTTTCACTTCCGCGAACACGAATGTCGGCCCCTTTGCCGCCGGCGCTATCACCTTGTGATCCTTGGATAGATGCCGCACGAGGTCAGGGACTTTTTCGCTGGCAAGAAATGTTTCCAACTATCTCCCTCCTTTTTAAGTGAAATTTTTCACTATCACTCGCTTTATATAGCCATTATCATGTCGCATGGTAATGGTGTTAAGAAGCATAAAGCTAGTCGCCTTATATGTCAATATAAAAAGATATTTATTTTTATCGCGCCGCCGAAGCGCATTAATCTGTGCGAATACGGCAAAATTAACACATTTCAGGAATATTTAGTTCCCAAAACGAACATTATTAGCATTCCCACAGATGAATATATTATTAATAGAGAGTATTATATGTTAACACTTTGTTATAGTAAACGTTTTATTTCTTTTAAAATTTCCGATGGACGCACGGGTTTCTGAACAAACGCATCGCCCGGCAGCTCCCCTATCCCGAACTTTTCCCGGATGTTCTCCGGCATGCTGCTGACCATTATGACCGGCACCGATGCCGTCTGCTTGCTTTTTTTCACGCGGCGGCATATTTCGAGCCCGTCCATATCCGGGATCATAATGTCGAGGATCAGCAGATCGGGCGTGTGGGTTTCGATCTTCGCCATGCCGTCTCTGCCGTTCGCGGCCGTCATGGCATGGTAGCCGTTTCTCTCTAATATGGTTTTCATTATATTTAAATGATCGGGGTCGTCGTCTATCACAAGCACCGTTTTTCCGTCGCCGGCCGCTTCATCCGCCCTTTCGCCTTCGTCCCATTCCGCCTCCGGCTTATCATCCTTCGCCTCGCCGAGCGAATAGCCCTCTTTAAGCAGAACTTCCCGCACTCCGTATGTATTAAGCTTCTTTTCATGCAGCAGATGCTTGATATATTTCAGCCGGGTGAGGTCTTCTTCCGAATAATATCTGTCTTTCCCTTTGCGGGCGGGCGTGACAAGCCCCTTTGTTTCCCATAGGCGGAGGGTTTGCACAGAAACCCCCAATATTTCCGCCACGACTCCTATTGTGAGGATCGGGCGCTGGGATTCGTCCATTGCCGCCTCCGGTCAGGGTCGGCATTTATTCCTTTTGTTCGACCCGATTTAATAAACGACATTATATAGAATTTATTATATTGCCTTATAAATGTCAATGGGGGTCAATAACTATAAATAACATACTATCAATTATTTATTTCATAAAGCCTATTCTTGCCGAGTTGCGAAAAAACAGAAAGCCGAAACTCCCGGTCGTATTACTACTCCTCTGATTCTGAAACCGGGATATCGTACTTTTTAAGTAAACGATAAAAAGACGAGCGGTCGATCCCGCTCCTTCTGGCGGCCTCGCTAATGTTGCCCTCACATTTGAGTAGCAGACTTTTAAAATAATCCCTATTGAATCGCTTAACGATTATATTTTTTGCATCCTTGTACGACCTCGTTTCGAGATTGAAAAGGTCGTCCCCGCCGTCTCCCGTGTCGGCAAGCGCCTTGATGGGGTCCTGAAGATGTTTCGGACGTATGACCGACTCCTCGCAGAAGATGATTATTCGCTCCATAAGATTTTCGAGTTCCCTAATGTTGCCCGGCCATTCGTATCGCGAGAAAACAGCCAGTGCCTCCGGGCTGATTCCCTCGATATTCTTGTCGAACCTCTCGTTGAACTGTTTTATGAAGTGGTCAACCAACAGCGGCACATCCTCGAACCGTTTTCTCAGCGGCGGGACTTTGATATTAATAACATTCAAACGGTAATAGAGGTCTTCCCTGAAATGCCCCTGTTTAACCGCCTGTTCGAGGTTTCGGTTCGTCGCCGCAATAATCCGCACTTGCACCTTGATCGTCTTGTTGTCGCCGACCCGCGAGAATTCGCCCTCCTGAAGCACTCGCAACAACCGCGTCTGGAGGTGGAGCGTGAACTCGGCTATTTCGTCGAGGAAAATCGATCCGCCGTCCGCGGCCTTGAAATAACCTTCCTTGTCCCTGTGCGCGCCGGTGAATGCCCCTTTTACATGTCCGAAAAGCTCGCTTTCGAGCAGATTCTCCGAGAGCGCCGCGCAGTCCACCGTCACAAACGGTTTATCCTTCAGAAACCCGTTGTAGTGGAGCGCTTTGGCTATCAGTTCTTTGCCCGTGCCGCTCTCACCCGTGACAAGAACGCTGCTCCGCGTGTCTTTTATCTTGTCCATAATCCGGTAAACGGACTGCATCTCGTCGCCGGCGCCGATTATATTGTCGAAAGAGAATTTCTTTTTGATTTGGTCGCGGAGGGCGATATTCTCCGCGAGCAGACGGTTATGCTCGATGGCGCGGTTCAGCACCATGTCCACTTCGTCGAGATTGAACGGCTTCGATATATAGTCAAACGCGCCATTTTTCATCGCGCGCACCGCGGTTTCGACCGTTCCGTGACCGGTGACAATCACCACCGGCAGATTCGGGGCGCGTTTGCGCACCTCGGCAAGCAGCACAAGCCCGTCCATTTCCGGCATCACAAGGTCGGTTATCACTATATCCGGAAGTTCGGCATCGAGTTCTTCGAGGGCGGCCTGCCCGGACTGCGCGGTCACAACCCCCCATCCGATTGATTCCAACCCCTTCGCAAAGCTCTGTAGAATCCGTTCCTCGTCGTCAACCAGCAATACTCTAGCCATGTCAGAGATCCTCTTTAAGAAAATCGTTCCAGAGAAATTGTTTCAACTTTTCAATCCAGACCCCGGCAAGTTTGTCTGCGGAATCCGAATCGTTTGCTTTCAGGTCGCCCGGCAGCACCGTGGCCACCTTTGTATTCCTTACGATGATCGACACGCCGTCCGGTCCGGCTGAAGTCTGAAGCTCGAACATCGCCATCCTTTTGTCGAACAGAGAATTGAGCGTCGCGGCCACCTTCCGGGCGCGAAGGTACGGAGTGCCGTCCTCACCTGCGTCGCCGATCCGCAACAATTCACCGTGCGGGCCTTTGATGCTCCCGAGGCATTTTCCGCTTTCCGCACACTCCTCCATCGCCACGAGCCGGCCTGAAATCTCATAACCCAGCCCCTTCGGCGGCTCAAGCCCCAAACGGCGAAAGTTCTCCTCAACCAGCTTTATCCGCGTCTCCATCGGCGGGTGAAATTCATAATAATCATACAACAAATCCGGTGAATGTGTATCGTATTTCTGCATTTTCATCATGAATCGCATGAATCCGTCCGGGTCGTATTTCGCTCTGTACATATACTCGAGGCCGTACTTGTCCGCATCGACCTCGGCGGTTCGTCCGTAAACATCCGTCCGCGACTGCTCGATCATCTGCCCCGCCATCACCGCTTTCGGATCGCGCGTCAGCACCAGCAGCAGAAGATTCAGCATCGCGTCTTTCATGCCCTTCTTGTAAAGCGTGATGCTGTGCTTCTTAACTATATGCGTCACCTCGTGCCCGATCACCGACGCAAGCTCGTCGTCGTCCTCCACAAAATCCATTATTCCTCTTGTAAGAAAAACATAGCCTCCCGGTATCGCGAACGCGTTGATTATATCCGAGTCGAGCACGTAGAGATGATACTCCATATCCGGCCTGTCGCATGCTTTAATAATGTTCCGTGCGACCGCGAGTGCGCGCTTGAGGTCGGTCTCGTCATCGTCCAGTCCGTACTGCCGCACTATCGCTTCCGCGGCTTCCTTGCCCAGCTTCGCCTCCTTAACCTCGTCCACGTCAAGGAAACCCGCCCGCGCCTGATTGCCGATAAGCAGCAATACGGCGCACGCCAACAGAATCGCCGACGCTTTACGCCGCACACCGCACACGACTTCTTTTATACTTTCTAAAACATTCATCATCCCGCGGCGCCCCTCCATCTCACAACAACCTCCGCGCCGGCCGGCAGCCCTACCACATCCTTCGCGCTGCCTCCCGCCACGGCGATCTCGAGCCGCCCCGTACTGCCGACGTAAGCGAGCAATTCGCCGTTCTTCTTGTCCGAATAAGTGTGCGACATTCCCATGATCGCGAACGCGCCTATCTTCACCAGTGTCGGCGGCCCTTCATATTTCGACAGATGTTCCGCCGTAATGTTCGTTATGTAGTTGCCGAAATGATCTATATGTACAGCCGCGCCGGTCAGCGTGCTCGCGCCCACCGATACCACAATCCCCTCGATCAGCGCCGGGTGCAGAATAGCCGGGCCTACCTCGTCGAACGGAAATCCCGACGCGAGTTTAGCGGCGGCGGGCGCGAAAATGTCGCGGCCGTGGAACGTCGCGCTCCTCTCGTCCCTCATCAGCAAAGGATTTTCGATCAGTCTGGCCCTGAAGCCCTCTTTATGTTCCTCCGCCACCATCGTGATTATGCCGTTGTCCGGCAGGACGAAAAAATGGCCGCCCGCCGCAACCGCAAGCGCCGCACGCGGCCCGCCCACTCCGGGGTCAACCACCGCCACGTGCACAGTCCCCGGCGGATACATCCCGTAATATGTCGAAAGCATATACGACGCGGACACCATGCTGAACGACGGCACCTGATGCGTTATGTCAACAATCCGCGCATCGGGAACAGTCGAAAGGATGACGCCTTTCATGCAGCCCACGTATGGATCGCGGTCGCCGAAATCTGTCATCAGCGTAATAATCGATGAATCTCTCATGTCAGTCCGCCGTGTTCTCGTCTATCCAGTTCAGGTACGCCGCCTCGCCCGCTTCCAGCGGCAACGCAATGATCTCCGGAACCTCGTAAGAATGCGCAGCCTTCACCACAGCCCGGAGCGCCTCGAACTTCTCTGTTCGCGTCTTGGCGATCAGCAACACTTCATCTGCGCGCTCAACTTCGCCTTTCCAGCGGTATATCGACCTCACCGGGCCTACAACCGTCACACATGCCGCGTGCCTGCCTTCGACAAGTGCTGACGCTATCCGTTCAGCCTCTTCGACACTTCCGGCCGTTACATAAACAACGCAATAATTCGAATCCAACAGAAATCACCTCTAATTAATTTTAATGCAAAATGCCTGTGCGGGTAATAATTTTACATATTTACACAGCGGAACATCATCACTGGTGCGCCATAATGCGGTTTCTGCCGTGGGCTTTGGCGAGGTAGAGCGCCTGATCCGATTTGTCTATCATCCGCGCCGCATCAGACGCATCCTGCGGGAATGCGGAAATCCCAATGCTTACGGTTATATTCATCGTTATCTCGCGGTCATCGGAGTGAAAAACGAAAGGCTCCGCGGCAATCGCCGCGCGGACCTGCTCGGCTTTCGAAACGGCATTCTTCTTGCCGACATTGGGCAGAAGCAGCGTGAACTCCTCGCCGCCGAAGCGATTCGCCACTCCCATGTCGCCGACTAGCGACTTGAGCCGCGCGCTCAGTTCGACCAGTACCTGATCCCCGGAGGGATGCCCGAACGTGTCGTTTATGTTTTTGAACCTGTCTATATCCACCATCAGCAAAGCCACGGGCAGATGCCTGCGCGCGGCGCGCTCCATCTCCCGGTCGAGCCTGTGCATAAAATACCGTCGGTTGAAAAGCCCCGTCAGCGCATCCGTCGTCGCCATCTCGTAAAGTTTCGAATTGTCAACCGCCACCGCGCAGTAGTTCGCGATCGTCGTCAGAAATTGCCATTCGCCGCGCCCGTATTCGAGGTTTTTCGGCTTGCCGATCATCATGAATCCCAGTTCGCGTTCCTTCAACGACAGCGGCACGAACGAGGACTGCAAAGTTCTCACATGTTCGAGATTGCCGAAGAAATTATTCCATTCGTCCGATGCTACGATATCGTCCCATTTAGTGTTTTCGTCAACGTCGAACGGCACGGGCAGTTTCGTTACCACCTGCTGAACCGTGCTCTTGTCCCTGTAGCGGATGACAAGGCCCTGCCTCTCGTCGTAGAACGCGATCATGCAGAACCGCACCACGTTGAAGAAATCCATAATCAGGTCCACAACCATCTCCTGAATCTCGTTCCAGTCCATGACGAAAGTTACACGCCGGATCAGCGAATAGAGAAGGTCCAGTTCGCGTTCCTTCTCGTCTATGCTGTTCTTCAACTCGGCGTTTTCGTGGATAAGTTCGGACGTGATGGAGCGGAGAACCTCTAGGTCCTTGTCGAGACTGACGTTTGTGTTTTCGATTTCAGAAGACATCGGCGCTTAATAATAATCGTCGGGGGCGCTTTAAAGGCGCCCCCGACTTTATTTCCCGTTCAAAATTATGCCGCCTGCTTCAATTACATGATGCAGGTGATTTTGCAGTCCGTGCGATTCGTGCGCAGTCTCACTATGTTCTGCGGAACCTGATCTATCTTGATTCTCTTCGTGACCATCGGAGTCATATCCATTCCGGTGGCCATGCAGTTGATGACGCGCGGGAACGTGCCGTCTCCGGAGTGTCCCTGAGCACCGATCATCTCAGCGCGGCGGACCTGAAGAACTTCGCCGGTTACCGGCATCTTCGCGTCCGCACGGGCGACGACCACGATCGTCGCGTTGCAGGAGCGGCCTTCCCATACTGCCTGCTCGATCTGCGGATACACGATCGTCGGCAGGCCTGTGGCTTCGAGGTACAGGTCCGCGCCGTGCCCGTCCGTGTATTTGAGAACCTTCTCGACGAAATTCTCTTTCATCGGGTTGATGACGTAGTCCGCGCCGAGTTCCTTCGCCATCTTCGCGCGGCTGGGTTCGGGTTCGGACATAATGACCGCCGCCGCGCCCATGCGTTTCATGATCGCCGTCGCCGCCTGCCCGACCGGGCCGCCGCCGCAGATGACCACGAAGTCGCCGGGCAGAATGCCTTTTCCGCGCTGCACAACCGCGTTGTACGCAACGCATGTCGGCTCCACGAGGCTGCCGGCCACGAATATCTCGTCGCCTTTGTAAATGTTCTTCATCGGTTCGAGGCTCCACACAACTCTGTCCGGAACCACGATGTATTTCGCGAACGCGCCGTTGACGTTGAACCCGATCTCGTCGAGCTTCTCGCAGTGGTTCGGGTAACCGTCCGCGCAGGGTCGGCAGCGTCCGCACCACAGCATCTCTTCCGCCGTGACCGCTTCGCCCGGCTTGAACGGCTTCATCGTCCGTTTGCTGGTTGCGCCCGGGCCGCTCTTCACGACCACGCCGCTGAACTCGTGTCCGAGAGTGGCGGGGAATCCCGTCAGCCCCGGATACCAGATGTAACCCTTATCGTCGGGCTGCGCCATGTGCACGTCCGACCCGCAGATGCCGCACGCCTTAACCTCGATCAAAACCTCATTCGGACCCGGTTCCGGGATCGGCACTTCCTCGATCTTAAGTTCCGGATTCTTCCACACAAGACTACCTAGGTACGTCTGAACCCCGTCGATGTCCTTCGCGCCTAACTTGAATCCCTTCTTCGGCGCCCATTTCGCATGCAGTCTTACCGCTTTCATCATGCCCGCTTTCATTGTCCGTTCCTCCCCGGAATCATAAAATAAAGCCCGAAAATTAAGGCTTATTGCCCAACAGCAAATTACCGCCAGAACTTAATCGAGTCACTGTTCACGTATGCCGATTTGACAACTCCGCGCCTCACCGGGTTCTGCACCAGATGGAAGTGATCGAGAATCAGCGCGCTCATCCGTTCGCAGTAGTTGTCGAACGCGCGCGTTTTCAGGTCGTTTATCTCTCTGTAGGAAAGCGTTGACGACACCGCGCCGTCTATATAGCCGGTTCCCGTCAGATCGTTGTCGTAAAGCACCGTTTTCCCGTCTTCAACCAGCACCAGCTTCGTCGTGACCGGGTAGTCACCCTCCACGTAAGCCTTCTTCTTGAGGCCCTTGAAGCGCGTGTTCTCCCTGTCCACCATCTGCTGGCGTCCGATCTTCCCGATATAGACGATGTCCGCCGGATATTTCTTCAGCATCTTCGCTATGAACGCTTCGTCCGTTTTCTCTCTGTATGTCGTGAACGACAGGTCCTCTTTCGGCACTATCACGTCGAAATAGCCCGACTCTGAAAGCGACTTCACGAGTTTCTTCGTATAGACCTCGGACGGCTTCGGGTCCCAGCGCTCCGTCCCCGGCAGGTTTTCGTACGGAATCACAAGTATTTTGCGCTTGTTATAGTTGTTTTTGAACACCTGATAGTAATCGAGCGGCGACACCTGAGACAGGGACGCGAGCGGGATGTCCGCATCCGCATCTTCCTTATTTTCGTACGTATCCAGATCGGTATCCCGCGAAATGTGGACGGGCTGGTAGTTCAGTCCCGATTTGTCAACTATATAGCTAAAGTTCGAAACAATGGTCTTGTCCCTCGGGTCGAGCTTGAGCGCCCTGTGCGCAAGCTCTTGAGCCGTCGGAAAATCGCCTTTCTTGAAATAACAGAACGAAATGTTATTGAGCACTCCCGGTTTGAGACACTTCTTTTCGACCGCCTTGGTGAGCAGCTCGACTCCCGAGTCGCAGTCGCCCATCAGCACCTTCATCGATCCGAGGTTCCCGGCCGCGCACCCGTTGTCCGCGTCCGTCCTCACCGCCTTGTCGTACTCTTCGACCGCCATCTCCGGCCGACCCATCATCTGATTCACATAACCGAGGCTGTTCCTCGCCACCGAATTGTCCGGCGCGCTGTCCAGCACTTCCCGGTACACCGCCGCCGCCTGATGGTAGAACCCTCGGCGCTCGAGCACCATTCCCTGAACCACCTTATAATCCACGTTATCCGGATGAATCTTCAGAGCGCGCTCGATGTCGCGGTCCGCGTCGTCGAGGCGATTTTTGCTGATGTTATATTTCGCGGCGCGGTAATATTCCGCGGCCTCTTTGTCCGCTGCCGCCGCAAGCTCCAGTTGTTTCTGCTTTTCGAGCTCTTCCTTCGTCGGTTTCGCGGGTTTTTCCGCTTTTTTCTTTTCTTCTTTCTTCTTATCGGCCTTCGCCGGTTCCGACTTCTTCTCCGGTTCGGCTTTCTTGGCAACCTGTGCTTCGGGCTTATTCTCCTCGACAGGCGTTCTCAGCCGCGCCGTGGCAGGCTGGGAGGCCGGCTGTTCTGCCGGTTGCTCGGCGGGCTGCGCCGGTTCGGCTTTCGCAACTTCCGCAGCCGGCTCCTGCTTCGCCGCCGGTGCCGTTTCCACCGCGGGTTCCGTTTTGACTTCAGCCGCCGGCTCGGTTTTTGTTTCAGCGGCCGGCTCGGTCTTGGTCTCCGCCGCGGGTTCCGTATCCGTCCTCAGCCGAGGTTCTTTTTTTGTTTCCGGCGTTTTTTCAGGAAGCGACGCGATCTGATGCGTCGGCGCGGGTTTTGACGATTCCTGCTCAGCAGCCTCTTTTTTCTCCGGCTCGGCCGGTTCCGTGCTCGCGGGCGCCTGTGCGACTTCGGTCGCCGCCGCCGGCTGGCTCACCTGCGGCGCCTCGCCGCTCTCTTCGGTTTTCCGCGTTATCTCCTTCGGGAGCCCTTTTAGCGTCCCTTCGGCATAAGTGTTGTCGTCTTTTTCTTTCTTCTTCTGTTTCAGGAATTCGTAATTCTTTTTAAATTGCTCGTTGGTCGGATCGAGACGGAGGACTTCCTCCATCTGCTTCAAAGCATCTTCATACCGTTCGAGCTTGAGATAGGTGAACGCGAGGTTGTTCCGAGGAAGCGGGTAATCGGGCGCAAGCTCGACCGCCTTTTCTATGTACGCCACGGCACTCTTGTAGTCGCCGCGTTCGATATAGACGTTTCCGAGATTGATGTCGGCCGTGATCATTTTGTCGTTTGCCGCGAGCGCCGCCTTCAGCTCCGTCTCCGCGTCGTTGTATCTCTTCATCAGGTAATAATTCTGGCCGATGTTGTTGTGGATTACCGCCGTGTCAGGGCTGTCCGCCGGTGTCAGCGCCAGCGACTTTTTGAACATCTCCACGGACTTCTCATAGTCCTTTTTTGCGTTGTAGCAAACACCGAGTCCGCTGTACGCCTCGGGCACTTTCTCCGGTTCGATCTCGACCGCTTTCTGAAGCAACGGCAGAGCGTCGTCGAACTTCCCCTCATCGACATACATCAGTCCGAGCGCGTTCAGGTAATAAGCGTTCGAAGGTTCCTTTTCGATCGCTGCTTTCAGCTCCTGAATAGCCTCGTCATTCTTTTCCGCTTTCTGCAACTGAAGGGCTTTTTGATAGTGGTCCCAACCGGTCTGTGAGACCGCCGGCAACGCGGCATACAGGAGCCCGGCCATCGCCAGCACTCCCAATAATATGCCGATCCGGCTCTTCGCGGCTGATTTCATTCGTCACCTCGGTGTCGTTCCATTTTCATGAAACCTCAAAGTGGAACCATCCGCGATATCTCGCGCCGGCTTCCACCATAATCTATATATATTACAGCAGAATAACATTACAGGAAATAGGGTATTATTTCAAGTTCTCAATGGCCTGTCTTGCTTCCGGCACGGCATCGTTCACCGGATTGGCTTCTATCCCCTTCTGATACCACTCCGCCGCTTTCGTTTTATCCCCCTTCAGGTTCCTGTAAAGGTTTCCTATATAGATGTACGTTTTCGTCTGATCGGGCGCCGCATCGATCGCACATTTATAATAGTACAGCGCCTTGTCGAAGTTCCGCTTCATCTCGTACATTCTCGCCACCCTGATCTGCAGCTCGACATCGTGCGGCTGCATGTCCGCCGAAGCCGATAGGTGCACGAGAGCGTCAGTTATCCGTCCCAGCTTTGAGTACGCGTCGCCCGTTTTATATCGCAGAATGGGGTCGTTCTTGTTCTTGTCCATCGTCTGGATCGCGTCTTCGTACGCACGCGCCGCGCGCCGGTAATTGTGCCGCCCGTATTCGAGATTGCCTATATAAGTCAGGCATTTCGAAAGTTTCTCGCGCACTGCGGCCACCGACGGCCGCTGCCGCAGATATTTCTTGTAATGGTCCGCCGCGCGCCAGTAGTTCTTTCCGTTGTAATAGAAGTCGCCGAGGTCCCGGTGCACATCCGGAAAATCGGGCCGCTCCTTCAGAACTTCCATATACAGCGCAAGCGCGTCTTTGGTCTTTCCCTTCTCCCAATACGACTTCGCGAGCGCTTTGCGGCAGAGATAATCCGGCGCGGCTGCTTCGATGCACAAAGCCAGCTTCCTGTCCCCGGCGTCGTTCATCCCCACCTTTCGGTACAAATTGTTCTGCGCCGTGAACCACCTCTCCGGCGAAATCCGCGCGAAAAGAAAAAGCGCGGCCGCTATCACAAACAACACGATGAGCAGCGCGCCGACCGTTGCCGGTATCTGGAACTCGACGTGCCTCATTTTGGTCGCGAGCTTCGTGGTTGACCACAAAATAACCACACCACTGATAAGCGGGAACAGGAATCCGATGCATAGCACATTGAAAAAGAAGCCGATTATGTTTTTCTGGTTCGCTCCTGCGTGCATCGGTTTCGGGGGCGGAACGAGATTGTTGACGTTAATCAGATTCGCCGCTGTGCGCGGGATGTAGGGCGGCCGCTGCGGCATGGCGCGTCTCACTCCCACCGGAGGCTGCCCCGGCGTCCGCACGGCGCCCGTAGCGAACGCCACCGGCGCCGCGGCTTGTTTTTTGCCGATCTGCAACCACGGCGCCGGGTCCGCCGGTAGAACACGCTGCCTGTTCTGAAGGTATGTGTCGTAAACCGGGCCGTGCCCCAGCATCGCGTTCCAATGCCTCAGACCGAGCAGCAGACCACCGATCGTCAGCAGTATGGAAATGTACGCGAAAATCTGCATGAACGTCACGATTCGCCGCGGGTAGATCGTCAGCGCGATGTCGATCACAAACATCGCCGCCACAACAACCCCAACCGTCAGCCAAGGCGCCGCGTAAACTCTGTCCGCGAACAGAAACACCACCGGCAGCCGGAAAGCGGTCAGTGGCTCGCCCTCGTAGAATCTGAACCATGGAAACAGCAACGCGGGCAGAAGCAACAGCGTGCCGGCCGCGAGATAAAACACGGGCGATTTGAACATCGTCCGCAAGTCTATATTGATATCGCCGAACTTCTTTTTTTTGTCGGATTCTTCAAGCAACTCCTCGATCAGCGCCTCGTCCACCGAGCTTTCGTACACTTCCCCGTTGTCCGCCGCGCCCTTTTTCTTCTGCGAAGCGGCGCGCGCCGCGCCCTCTGCCTGCTTTTTTGTTTCGAATGCCTTCGCTTCAGCTTCCTCAAAACTCTCCGTCGAGAATCCGAGGCCGGTCGGGGCTGCACTCGGGTCGCGCCTGTCCTTTTTCGGGTCGAATATCTCCATGCCGAGATCGAGACCTGAACCGGCCGGCGGCGCGATAGGCGCAAACGGACTGTCCATCGGCGGCGCGCCGATAGGCGGCGCAATTCCGGCTGCCTCCACCTTTGTCCCGCATTTCGGGCAGAATTTCTTACCGTCGGGAACAGTGTTCCCGCAATTTGCGCATATCTCCATCTCTTAAAGCTCCACAAAAAATAATGAATCCAGTGAATTATATATCCGCACCGGCCGGATTGTACTAAGCAAACCAAAGAATATTATCTTTTAATTATTTGCGTCGGATACCGGAAATTATCAGACCAAAGTTTATGTATTAACCATTATCTTTTTCACGAATATTTTTTCATGCAATCCGGAGCACGGCCGGCTCTTTCCGCCCCACCTCGCTTTTTTTTGCCGCTTCACCGGCGTTTGTTGTTGTGTTACACTTTGTCGGACGTAGTTTTACGGTGGAGGGGATGGTTATGAACGGGAAAGTCAGAATCAAAGACAAAATGAGAAGCGCGTACACTCCGGAGCAGTGGCTGGGCGTGCTTATCGAATCGGTCAGAGGGGAACAGTTCGAGGAGCGGGTAGCGCTCACGGACTGGCAGATTAAAGAGGCGGTCTATAACGGGCCCGGCGACTACACGTGGCTCGACAAGAACTGGCGCGGATACAAGCCGGGAGACCGCTGGGGCGGCGACGACCATACAGCCTTCTTCCGCACCGAAGTGAAAGTACCGGGTTCTTTCAGAGGCAAAACCGGTGTACTGCGGCTCGTGCCCGGCGGCGAGGCGTTGCTGAAAGTCAACGGAAAGCCCTTCACAGGACTCGACGAGAAACACGATGTGGTTTTTCTCGAAGAAAAAATGGCGGGCGGCGAAAAGCTCCGCATCGAGATCGAGGCGTACATCCGCCAGATGGACGACGCCGACCTGTACCACAATTTCGCGGTGGCGGAACTGGCGGTGCTCGACCGCGACGTGGAGAACGCCTACTTCGATTTCAAATGCGCGTTCGACGTGATGGAGTCGAACCGCGCGCCGCGCGAGGTACGCTCGTTTTTGTTCAGCGAACTGAAAGAAGCAACCGCGATGATCGACTTCGGCGCGGCGTCCCGACCGGCGTTCAAAGCAAGCCTCATGAAGGCGCGCTCCCGCTTCCACAAGCACGTTTACGAATCCGGAAAATACCGCGACGAAGGCCACATCAACATGGTCGGCCACTCGCATATCGATCTTGTTTATCTCTGGAGTTATAAAGAATTTCTGCGCAAGATCGGCCGCACGCACTCGACGACGCTGAACATTATGCGCGAGTTCCCGCAGTACCTCTTCAGCCAGAGCCAGATGAAACTTTATGAGGACCTCAAGGCGCTCTATCCTGAAATCTACAAACAAATCCGCGAGCGCGTGCGCGAGAACCGCTGGGAAGTGATCGGCGGAATGTACATCGAACCCGACTGCAACCTCATCTCCGGCGAATCGCTCGTGCGCCAGATTTTGTTCGGCCAGCGGTTCATGCGCGAGGAGTTCGGGGTCGGCTCGTCGGTATGCTGGCTGCCGGACGTGTTCGGCAATTCGTGGATCATGCCGCAGATTCTTTCGCGCTGCGGAATGAAGTATTTCATTACCGTGAAGCTCGTCGTGTGGAACGACACGAACGAGTTCCCGCACAACACGTTCTGGTGGGAAAGCCCGGACGGCTCCCGCGTGTTCGTGCACATGCCGTGCACGCACTTCGGCGCGGAGATCGACGCCGACATCATGCTCACCAACTGGGACGAGTACAAGCAAAAGATCGAATGCCCGGAGGCGATCTACAACTACGGTCACGGCGACGGCCGGGGCGGCCCGACCCGCGACGACATCCTCTCAGGCATCCGGATGCACAGATTCCCCGGCGTCCCGCAGGCGGATTTCACGCACGGCGAGGATTTCTTCGACCGCGCCTCGACGAAGGCGAAGAATCTGCCGGTCTGGAAGGACGAACTCTACCTCGAAACTCACCGGGGAACGTACACGACTCAGGCGATTCTCAAGAAGAACAACCGCCGCGCGGAGATCATGTACCGCAACGCGGAAATGCTGTGGTCCGCTTGCAAGTTGCTTGGCGGCAACTATCCCCGCGAGAAACTAAACACCGGGTGGAAAACGCTGCTGAAAAATCAGTTCCACGACATCCTGCCCGGCTCGCACGTCACGCAAGCCCGCAAGGACGCGGTTGAGGACTACAAATCGGTGTTCGCGACAGGCGGCGCCGCTCTCTCTTCCGCCCGGGAGTTCATCGCGTCGCGCATCGGCAGGGAAACAAAAGACCCGGCGGTCGTCGTTTTCAACTCGCAGACTTGGACCCGCGATGATGTGGTAGAAGCGGACATCAAAACATCGAAAAAGAAATTCTCGATAATCGGCCCGGACAACAGACCGGTTCCGTATCAGGTGATAAAGCGCGGCGACGGCGTTCAGCG
Organism: uncultured bacterium; assembly: GCA_964409645.1. Lineage (GTDB taxonomy): Bacteria > UBP15 > UBA6099 > UBA6099 > UBA6099 > CAYPEK01. The sequence goes on from CAYPEK010000083.1 coordinate 16,457, forward strand.
CATTATTATGGCCGTCACCGGATTGCCGGCTTGCGGTTATTCGGTCTATAGAATCGTGGACGGCGGCACGAAGTTCGACACACACCTCGTGGCATCCGGCAAAAATATCGAAAACGATTTCTACTCGATAAAGTTCGCGAAGGACGGCACGATTGCGCAGATATACGACAAGTTGCACAAGCGCAACGTGCTCGAAGCGGGCGCCGCGGGCAACGTGTTCAGAATCTTCGACGACGACCCCGGCCGCTACCCCGCGTGGGACATCGTCCCGATGTACAAGAACCACGAGCACGATATGCCGCCGGTCGAATCGACGGAGATCGTCGAGAACGGCCCCGTGCGCATCGTCGTGAAGCAGGTACGCCCGTTCATGAAGTCGCGCATCGAACAGCGCATCATACTTTACCGCAGCCTGCCGCGAATCGATTTCGTCACGGAGATCGACTGGGCGGAACGGAATAAGCTTCTCAAGGTCGGCTTCCCGGTGGACGTCAGCGCGATGAAGGCCGCCTACGACATTTCGTACGGATACATCGAGCGCCCCACACACCGCAACACAAGCTGGGACGCCGCCAAATTCGAGGTGTGCGGCCACTTCTGGGCGGACCTCTCCGAAGGCGACTACGGCGTCAGCCTGCTGAACGACTGCAAGTACGGCCACGACATCAGCGGCAACATGATGCAGCTCACGCTGCTGAAAGGCTCGATGCGGCCGGACCCGACGGCGGACCTCGGCCGCCACTCGTTCACGTACAGCCTGTTGCCGCACGCGGGCGACTGGCGCGCGGCGGAGACGCAGCGGCGCGCGTGGGAATTGAACGACCCGCCGGCGGTGTTGCCGCTCGGCAAATCGGACGGCGAACTGCCCGAATCGGTATCATTCGTGTCCATCGACAGGCCGAACGTGCTTCTCTCGGCGCTCAAGAAAGCGGAGGACAACGAGGCGCTCGTCATACGCCTGTACGAGTCGCAGAACTCGCGCGGCCCGGTCAGCGTGAAGTTCTTCAAGCCGCTGCTGAGCGCCGTCGAGTGCAGCCCGCTCGAAAACGACATTGCATCGGCGAAAGTTGTGAACGGCAACCTTATCTTCGACATAAAGCCTTACGAAGTTCGCACGTTCAAGCTGTATTTCGCGCATAGCTGAAATGAGCAAGGGCGCGTGCAACGCGCCCCTACTCGATCTCATGAGCGTAGGGACACGTTGCGCGTGCCCCTAAAAAATGTAACTTAACAAAATTACGTGCGGCACGGGGTTGCTATCCCACTTGCGCGCGGTTTATAATAGCTGCCTATCATGCAGCTTTTGGTTGTTCATCTGATGTCCGATAAATTTAAGGAGGCGTTTAATGCTTAAAATCGAAACAGCCGTCATAAGCGTAAGCGACAAGACAGGCGTAGTCGAATTTGCAAAATTTCTTGTTAAGAACGGAGTAAAAATAATCTCCACCGGCGGCACGGCGAAAGCACTCGAAGAAGCCGGAATAAAAATCGTACCGATCAAAAAAATAACCGGCAACTCGAAGGACGACTACTTCGACGGCCGTATGAAAACGATCAGCTTCAACTACGAAAGCGCGCTGCTCTACCGCCGCGACAGCGCCGTACACGTCAAACAGGCAAAGCAGCTCGGCATACCCAAAATCGACATGGTCGTTTGCAACCTGTACCCATTCGAGAAAGTCACCGCGTCTGGCGACTGCACGATCGAAAAGGCGATCGATAACATCGACATCGGCGGCCCCTGCATGGTGCGCGCCGCGGCGAAAAATTTTCAGGGCGTCGCGATCGTCGTCAGCCCGGATTCGTATAAGCCGATCATGGCCGAAATGAAGGCGAATAAAGGCTGTGTGTCCGCCGAAACACGCGCACGGCTCGCCTCCATCGCATTCGAGCGCACCGCCGACTACGACGCCGCGATCAACACGTTCCTTGCGAAACAGCTCGAAGGAAAAATGACACGGCGACTCAAATACACGGACGGCGTCAAGCTCGGCCGCTACGCCGAAAACTGGCATCAGGTCGGCTGGATGTACCGCGATGAAAACCTCCGCTGGCCCAACCTGCCGAACTGCAAACAGGTGCATGGCGGCCCGCTCGGTTATAACAATTACCTCGACGGCGAAGGCGCTCTCAATACCGCTCTCGAATTCCGCAATGTCCCCTGCGTGTCGGTCATCAAGCACTCGAATCCTTGCGGATTCGCAACCGGCGCGACGATCGAGGAAGCGTTCGAGCGCGCGTGGGAAGGCGACACCGTCAGCGCGTTCGGCTCCGTTATCGCTCTCACACGCAACATGACGCTCGGCATCGCGAAGATCATCGAAAAGCGTTTCGTGGAAGTCATCATCGCTCCGAAGATCGAGCCGAAAGCGCTCGAATACATCAAATCGCTCGGCAAAAAGAAAGAAGGACTCCGCCTGCTCGAATACGGCGGCATCCCGTTCGAGTCGCGAGAAGAAACGCGGCTGCGCCCCATCACCGGCGGACTGCTCGAACAGGAGACGGACAACCTATACTACCTCTGCAAAACAGCGGCCGGCCTCACCTCCGCGCCCAAGCAATACACTTGCAAAAACAGCGGCAAAAAGTTGACCGTCGGCATCGTCACAAAGAAAAAGCCGCCCGCCGGAAGAGCCGGCCTAGTCGATTTCGCGCTGAGGCACGCGAAGCATGTGAAATCGAACGCAATATCCATCGCCCGCGAATACAAGCCCGGCAAATATCAGGTGCTCGGCATGGGCAGCGGACAGCCGAACCGCAAGGACTCCGTCATGCTCTGCGGAATGCGCGCCACCGATAACCTGCGCGCCGAGTTCGCCCGCAAGAAAGGCGCGAAGGAAGGCCGCGACGCATTCCTCACCGGACTCACGAAAAAAGCCGCGAAGGAATATCTCGACGCGGAAGCGGCGTATGTGAAAAAACAGTTCGAGGGCGGCAGCATCGTCCTCGCGTCGGACGCGTTCTTCCCGTTCCGCGACGGGCTGGACAACGCGGCGTCCACAGGCGTCAAATTCATCGTCGAACCGGGCGGCTCCGTACGGGACGACGAAGTGATCCGCGCCGCCGACGAGCAGGGCATCGCGCTCATCTTCACCGGCGTCAGGAAATTCAATCACTGATCCGCAACAGCGGAAACGAAATAACGCTCAAAATAAAAAGGCGGCCCGCGGGCCGCCTTTTTTATTGCTCGTAACAACCGCAATAATCTTATACCAAAAGCATGTTGTAATGCAACAAACAGCATGCTATGATACCTTCAAA
>CAYPEK010000084.1:0-19224 GCA_964409645.1 uncultured bacterium
TTTTGAAGGTATCATAGCATGCTGTTTGTTGCATTACAACATGCTTTTGGTATTATACGTTTTATTTTGATGATAAGAAGCGAGTAATTACCAATGAAGGGGTTTGGTCTTTAGTTCTTGGTAATGATTATGATATGCTGGAATTTGGCAATACGAACAATTATGTACAAAAGAGACTCAACGGAAAACAACGGATTGATATCGGTTATGATACAGGTCATTGTTTTTTCAAAGTTAGCCCGAAGGTGAAGTTGAGTGATGCCGAACTAAAGAAGTTGTATAGCAATCTGAGTAAATATGAATTTTATTGGTGATGGCATATTTTAAGATTGGAAAGGGCTGATGCCCCAAATGAAATTTTTACGGGTTTTATCTCATGCACAAAAGAAAGCTTTGTGCATGGCACCCGGCATTTTAGTTATGTTGATTTATTCTTCCACGTGACCGCTTGCTTACGCGCGCGGCTCGGATTCGCTTCGCTCATAAAAAATGGATTAATCTGAGCGCGGTCGTTTGGCTGGCCGTGCCCCGCCGAGCATTCCGACCCGAACATTACGGTTCAATAAAAAACGGCCGCCGGTGGGCGGCCGTTTCAGTATTAGACAATCGGCAAATATTTATTTGGCAACTGTGATGGTGTCGCTGCGCCGGATGTCGGCGGACGAAGAGCCGATCTGTATCTCGTATTCGCCGGGGACGACGACGAAGTCTTTAGCCGTTTCGTCCCAGTAGGCGAGGTCTTTCACCGCGACTGGGATGGTCACAACTTTCGATGCGCCTTCCTTGAGGCTTATGCGCTTGAAGCCTTTCAGCCGCTTGATCGGCCGTTTCGGGCCAGTCGAGTCGGCGACGTAAAGCTGAACGACCTCGTCGCCGTCGTGATAGCCGGAGTTTTTCACGGTGACGCTCACGTTGACGATGTCGCCCGGCCCGGCGGTTTTCCTGTCGAGATTCATGTTCGAATATTCGAAAAGCGTGTAGCTGAGTCCGTAACCGAACGGGTAGATCGGCTCTTTCTTATAGTACATGTAAGTGCGCCCGCGCGAGATTTCGTAGTCGTCGAACGGGGGCAGGTCGTCCATGCTCGCGTAGAAGGTGAAGGGGAGGCGGCCTGCGGGGCTGATGTCGCCGAAAAGCAAGTCGGCGAGCGCGTTGCCGCCCTGTTCGCCGCCGTACCACGTTTCGAGTATCGCGGGCGAGTTCGCGGCGATCCAGTTGATCGTGACCGGGCTGCCGCCGGTGAGCAGCACGGCGGTTTTGCGGTTGAGCGCGGTGGCCGCCATCACGTACTCGGAGTGGCCGCGGGGCAGGTCGAGGCTCTGCCGGTCGATGCTTTCGTGTTCGTCTTCGAGCCTGTAGCCGATGATCGCGAGAACGAGGTCGGCGTTCTTAATCGTCTCGTATTCCGCCGCGCGGTCTTTCTCCTGCTCCTTCGACGGGGGCGCCCACAGGAACTGCATCGCGCCCGCGCCCTTCGCGGATATGTATTCGATTTTGACTTCGTGTTTGCGGCCGGCTTCGAGCATCGCTGACGCCATCGGCAGCCGCGGCTTTGTTTTCTCGACCGAGTACGTGTCGAGGACTTTTCCTTTCTCAAAGGCCGCTTTCTTTTTTTCCTTCACGTCCGCTTTTTTGTCGAGGATCAGCCTGTCGTCGATGTAGAGCCGGAACGCATTCGGCGTTTTAACGATGAAGTGGTGGAGGCCGGTTGCTTCCGATTTGATCGTGCCCGTCCAGCGCGCGGAGATCGCCGCCGCGCTCTTGAGCTCCTCGGGCACGGAGTCTGATCTCATTCCGATTGATTTGACGATAAGCGAAGCCGCCGGTTTGCCGTCGAGGTCCGAGCCGCTGAAGTATTCCGCCTTCAGGCCGATATCCGAACCGGAGTTCAGCGCCGTTCCCGGCACGACCGTGAATGACGCTTCGTCCGGCACGTCGTACCATTTCGCGGTGAGGATTTTAATTTTGTCGCCGGCTCGCGCTTTGATACCCTGAATCGGTGTCACCGGTTCGTTGGGCGACGTGCCGCTGTAGTCGCCGTAGAGGGCGACGTCGGTGTTGAATCCGACGACCGCGATTGTCTTAACGCGTCCGCTGTTGATCGGGAGCAGCGCGGCGCCGTCCACCGGGTCGTTTTTCAGGAGCACCATCGACTCGCCGGCAGCCTTACGCGACAGGTTCACGTGTTCTTTGGAACCGATGACATCCGGCGATATTTTAGTGAACGGGACCATTTCGGGCGGGTCAAACATGCCGAGGCGCATCCGCACGCGGAAGAGATTGGAAAGCGCGCGGTCGAGGTCGGCTTCCGTGACGAGTCCTTTTTTGTAGGCGTCCATCATGTATGTCGGAAACACTTTTTTGCCGCCGCATTCGACGTCCGCGCCGGAGGTGATCGAGAACGCCGCCGCTTCGACGCCGTCTTTTGCGTACTGATGTTTCGTATAGAGGTTTTCGGGCGCGCCGCAGTCGGTCGAGACGTAGCCGGTGAATCCCCACTCGTTGCGGAGGATGTCGGTCAGCAACCATTTATTTGCGTTGCACGGCACGCCGTTGATTGCGTTGTAGGCGCCCATGATCGACTGCGCGTTGCCTTCCTGAACGCACACTTTGTATGCGGGCAGGTAGTACTCGCGCAGGGTGCGCTCGGAGACGACTACGTTGCAGCGGTCGCGGTTGTGGTCCTCGTTGTTCGCGACGAAGTGCTTGGGCGTCGAGCCGCATTTAATGTACTTCGGGTCGTTGCCCTGAAATCCTTTAACATAAGCGAGCGCGATGCGGCCGGTGAGGTAGGGGTCTTCGCCGTACGTCTCGGGAGTGCGGCCCCAGCGGGGATCGCGCGCCATATTGATTGTCGGCGACCAGAATGTGCGCAGACGCTCACCGGGGTATTTGCCGTCCCGGTTGATTGCTCCCCATGCCTCATCCGATATCGCGGTTGTAATCTCGTGAATCAGGTCGGGGTCCCACGTGCTGCCGAGTGCGACGGCCATCGGGAAGACGGTGAACTTGCCCGGCCCGAGAATCCCGTGGAGCGCCTCGTTGCCGTAGGTGTAGGCTTTGAGTCCGATTCGCGGCACTTCGGGCGCTTCGGCGTAAACCTGAAGAATTTTCTCTTCGAGAGTGAGCCGCGAGACGAGGTCCTGCACTCGTGTTTCGATCGGCAGCGAGGTGTCCCAGAACGGAAGCTTCTTATAATCCTCCTGCGCGCGGGCCGCTATCGGCACAGTGAGCGCCGCAATCATCACCGCCGCCAACCACAATCCCTTTATCGATCTCATCGTCCCAACCTCCGAGAGTACCTTATATTTAAAGCACGATACATTATGCAGGAAAACGTGGCCGGTTGACAATGTCGGATTGTGAGTGGTTTTGTTACCCGGGATGCTGTGTTGTTACACTCCTCACAATAACGCATTCAGTTACATTTAAATAAATGACCCGCACATTGGAAATAAAAATTTTTTCGAAGTGATCCCGGAAGCTTTGCCGAAATAATTCACAAATTGTTTTTCAACATAATAAAATGAGAGGAAGAATCGGCAATTTTCGGCATAAAAAGCGGTTTTTTTTAATTCAGGCAAGCCTATATAACCGCGTAGTATAAGGTTTTTTTGGGATTTTGACGACCGGCCGGAAACGAGTTTGATAAAAAATTCACATATTGACGGATTCGCCGGGAACGGGTAGTATATCCGCGTACAAATCAACAAAGGATGGGCCGGTAATGAAAAAAACAAGCATCCGATTCAAGAAAGCCGCGGCGGTATCGGCAGTGATAGCGATCGTGGTGGCGGTATCAGTGCTCGCGAGCGCGGGCAAGCCGGTGAAGGACTTCGGCAAGAGTCTGCACAAGACGGGCGCCGGAATGAAGTACTGGTACGAAGAAAAGAACGGATTGAAGACGCTGACAGGCGTCAAGTACGAAAAGGCCGGATGTGTCAAATGCCATGCGAACAAATGTTCGACATGCCACACGGAGAATCTGGAAGCCGCGAACGCGCGCGACGAAAAGAACTGCGTGAAATGCCACGAAGGCCATGCGATGAGCGCGTCGGCGGACGATCAGGGCGACCTGCACAAGCAGATGGGCATGGGCTGTGTGGACTGCCACGTTGCCAACGGGCACGACGATGTGCATGGCGACGGCGTGAAGTACGAGGGCATGAATATGCCGGGCGCGGTGAAAACGAAATGCACAGACTGTCACCAGCTCAACAAGGAAGTGCGCGCGCACAAAGTCCACGCGAAGAACATTGACTGTGTCGCGTGTCACATCAGCGCGACGACCGCGTGCAACAACTGCCACATCGACGGCTTCACCGAAACCGGCAAAAAGGAAGGCAATTACATGCCCGCCAAGAGCTGGACGATGCTGATCAACTACAAAGGCAAAGTGACCGCCGCGACGGCAATGACAGTTGTCGCGAAGAACAAGAAGTTTGTTGCCTACGGCCCGTACTTCTCGCACAACGTTCAGGCACAGGCGAAGGACTGCAAGGACTGCCACGCGAACGAAGCGATGAAACTCATCGCCGGAGGCAAGAAGGTTCCGATGAACCCGATGGTCAACGGCAAGGTGCAGGACTGGAAGGGCGTTGTCCCGTGCTCGCCGGAATCGTTGCAGTGGACGTACTACAACAAGGCTGACGGCAAATGGACACCGATCTCGACGAAGGATGCGGCGCTCGTGCAGATAGTCGGCTACGGGAAACCGCTCACGGGCGCGCAGATGCGCTTCCTGATGGTTGACCCCGAGAGCAAGAAATAACCGCGAAACGCGAAACGAAATCAACAAAGGCGGGCGGTAAAGCCCGCCTTTTTCGTTTGGCGCGAACCGGGATTTGCCATAAGCCGGCGAAGTGTTGCCGAGCAGCCAAGTTGATTGTTTAATATCTTTTTGATAATATGAATTTTCAATGTGTTTCGTTTTATAAGCAGCCCCCTCGGGCGCCACGGGTACTGATAATGAGTGAGACGCACATCGAGGAGCAGGTGACGAGGTCGCTGACGCTGTTTCAGAAGATTCTGATGGCGGCGGTTATTTTTGTGTTGCTGGGCGGCGGCGCGGCGAGGCTCTTCTACGCGCACGCCGAAGTGTCGCGGGTTAAAACCGAGCTGAAGCTGGACCGCGACGCTGTTAAGGCCGCGCCGGATAGTTGCGATAAGACAACGGGCCGCCGAATGTACGTCGCGGCGCCGAAAAAGTCGGCCGCGCGGCACGCGGATGCGGTCGAGAAGCTTGCTCCCGGCCAGAAGATAAATATCAACATGGCGTCCGAGGCGGACTTGCAGCGGATTCCCGGGATCGGCCCGTCGTACGCGATGCGTATCGTCGAACTGCGCAGACAACGCGGATCGTTCAAAGCAATTGAGGAACTGATGCTTGTGAATGGGATCGGCGAGGGCCGGTTCGCCAAAATGAAACCATTCGTAACTCTGGAGTCGAAATGAAGAAAAAAATACTGAACTGCCGGGCGCTGATCGTTCATCCGGAGCCTAACAAGCCGCTGGTGCGCGCGCTTGGCGACCTGCTGACGTCGGGCGGCTGCGGAGTGACGGTTTCCGGAGACACGGAACTTGCGGTGTCAGCGCCAAACATGCACCAGTACCATCTGATAATAGTTAGTGACCAGTTGAGGGTGGTGTCGCTGTCGGGGTTGTTGAAAAGGCTGCGCGAGGGGATGATGACCGCGGGGTTGCCCGTGGTGGTGATGTCGGGTGCGGAAGGATGCGGCGACGAAGCGCAACTAAAAGCGGCGGGGGCGGACGCGGTGACACCGGAATCGGCCGGGCCGGCGGAAATATGCGCGCTGGCTCTCGCGCTGGTGCAGCGGGTACGGCAGAACCGGCTCGACCCGGTGACCGGGCTTGTGGCCGGGCCGTATCTCGACAGTGTTCTCGACCGGCTCTGCTCGAAGAATTCATTCACATGGTATTTTCTGCTTGTGAAGCTGCTGAGTCTGAAGGCGATCAACTATCACTACGGCTACGACGTCGGCGACGAACTGCTCGCTAAACTCGCGGAGTCAATCGAGGAAGAGGTGCACGCGCAGGGGACGGAGACGGATTTCGTCGGACGGCTGTACGGGACGCGCCTTTGCGTCGTATCGCGGACGCGGAACGTGGATTCGCTTTGCCGCAACGTGATAAACAAATCCGGACGCGCGTTCAGGCGGTTCTACACGCCGTTCGAATGGATGAAGGGATACATCACGGTTGAGAGCGGAAAGAACGCGGGCAACTATCACCTCTGCGACGTTGTGGTGGCCGCGCTTCAGATTCCGCCGAACTGGGACAATAACCGCGCGTACATGATCGACGTGGCGGACGAAGTGCTGATGCAGATACCCAAATCGAAGGGCAAATATCTTATCGTCAATCCATGAACATGCAACGGGGGAATGCGATGACTAACCGGAGGAATGCTTACTCGGCGCTGGCGCTCGCTCTGGCGCTGTGCGTTTCGGCCGCGGCGCAAGCCGCGAAACCGGCGGCGAAGACGGCCGCGAATGACAAAATGCTCGCGTCGTACGCATACGACGCGTCGAAGCCGCTCAACGCGCGGTGGGCCGAACTGCAGGGCAATCCGAGTTATAAACTTTACAAGGTAATTTACGACAGCGTGAACGGGCAGAAGGTGCCCGCGCTGTATTTCGAGCCGACGAAAGCGAAAGCGCCGTACCTGTGCATAATCATGCAGCACGGCTATATGGATGCGAAGGAGTCAGCGAAAAGCATGGGCGTACTCAGCCTCGCTAACGCGGGCTATGCCGTGTTTGCGATCGACGCACAGTATCATGGCGAGCGGAAAGTGCGCGGCAAGGACATTTTCTCGCCCGACATCCGGTCGGACGTGAAGGCGATGGTGCAGACAGTGATCGACCTGCGGCGAGCGGTGGACCTGCTGCAGAAACGGCCGGGTGTGGACCCGCAACGGATCAGCTATGTAGGTGTCAGCATGGGGGCGATCCTCGGGAGCATCTTTGCAGGAGTTGAGCCGCGGGTGAAAGCGCCTGTGCTGATTGTGGGCGGCGGCGACTGGAAGACGCTGGTAACGCAGAGCAAAATCGGTCCGGCGATAATCCTTCAGCGTGAGGTCGAGGAGGGGCGGATCAAGTCCATCGACGAGCTCGCGGCGGAACTCGATTACGTCGAACCGCTCAATTTTATATGGCGGATATCGCCACGGCCTGTGTTGCTGATAAACAACAAGCACGACACTATAGTTCCGACGGCCGCAAACAAGCTCCTTCGGGAGAAGGCCCGCGAGCCGAAGGAACTAATCTGGCTGGACGGCGTCCCCGGCGACCCGACGGGCCACATACCGCCGATCAACGAAGCGCTCGCGCGATCTCTCGAATGGTGGGGTAAAAACCTTTGAGGGGCGGTGGGCGCAAAACGTTGGCTAAATGGCTCGTTGCGGCGGCGGCGCTCGTTGCGCTGTTGGCGGGGCTTCTTCTGTTCGGCGGCGGCCGGAAACAGGGCGTCGCGACGGCGGCGGGCGAGGATGCGGGCACGATCGTGAAGTATAAAACCGAGCCGGAAGTCAGGATAGGTATTCTACAAAAAGCAACTCATGCGAAAATAAAGTTCGGAGCCTCCTACCGTGCATTCGTGGTAGGGAAGGGCTCTCCGAAAGAAATCCGGTCGCGAGGTCCCGAAACGATTCAGGTCGAGCTCTATACGGTTAAGCTCGACGCGCTGCCGCGCAGGCTGCGGGTGGTTCATGGGGCGTACCGGAGTTACGAACAGGCGGAGGCCGCGCTCGAAAACCTCGGCGAACTACCGTTCCCGGCGGTGATCGCGCAGCCGAAACAGTGGACTGTCTGGTTCGGCCCGTTCAACTCGCCTGACGAGGCGCAGTACGCTGTGAATCTTATAAAGAAGAGGGGCGGCGGCGGCGCGAATCCGCGGATCGAATATGAGAAGTCCGAGATCGCGGTGCTCACGCTCTACTCGTCGGACGGCTCGTTTGTCCACCTCGGGGCCGACCCGGTGGTGTTCTATCCAGCGGGTGGCACGTTCACGATGAACGCGCGCAAGTATCGCGGGACAGTCGAGGTAGCGCCGGACGCCTACGGGACGTTCAACGTCATCAACCGAGTCAAGGCGGACGACTATCTGCTCAGTGTGCTTCCGCGCGAGATGCCGTCGAAGTCGGCGCCCGAGTCCCTCAAGGCGCAGGCGGTCATAGCGCGCACGTATTTGATGCGCAACCTGCGGCGTCACGCTGTGGACAACTTCAATCTCTGCTCGACAACCGATTGTCAGGTGTACGGCGGGATGGGCGACGAAGTGGCATCGACGACTGAGGCGGTGAAGCAGACGCGCGGGCAGGCGCTTACGTCGGGCGGCAGGCTGGTCAACGCGGTGTTTCACTCGACATGCGGCGGCCGGACGGCCTCGTTTTCGGATATATGGAACGGTGACCCGCCCACATATCTTACCTCGGTCGATGATGGGGCGGGTTCCGGTGCGGACCTGTCATCCGAGGCGGCGATGCGCAAGTTCCTCGCCGGAAAGACGGGCGACTGCTCGGACTCGAAGTACTTCAGGTGGGAGAAGAAATTTGCGACGAATGAGTTGCTGAAAGTCATACAGCAGACGATTCCGGAGTTCAGCAACCAGCCCGACCTGAAGATCGGCGCGCTGAACGGGGTGTCTGTGACCAAGTACGCCAAGTCGGGGCGAGTCCTTGAGATAGTGGTGGACACGGATGCCGGTAAGTTCACTTTTTCGAAGGACGCGATCCGCTGGGTGTTCGGCAGCCTGAAGAGCACTTTTTTCGTGCTCGATGTGAACGATACGGCATCGGGACGGGAGTACGTATTCAGCGGCGCGGGCTGGGGGCACGGCGTCGGGCTGTGTCAGTTCGGCGCGATGCGGATGGGCAAAGACGGCAGGAGCTATTTGGAAATCCTCCGCCGATACTACCCCGGAGCAGTGATTGATTCACTCTGGAAATGAAATACGGACATTTAATAAGCTCTTCATTAATTTTTATATTATTGTTAGCCGCGACAATCGGCTGGCCCGGAAACGAGCACGCATTAAGCAAAAGCTCGAAGAAAGCAAAAACGGAGGCAGACCGCAAGACGTATGCTCAAAAGCAGCTCGACAAGTACTGGGCGAACGCGAAGGAAGAAGTGGACAAGAGCACGCTCGAACTATTCGCGCAGAATCAGGCGGAAATCGAGAAGGGGCTGAAGTTTGCCAAGTTCATGCAGGGCGATACGTCGAAGAAGCAGATCGCGATCACGTTCGACGACGGGCCGCATCCGGCGTACACGCCGAAACTCCTCAAAATTCTTAAGAAGAACAATGTGAAGGCGACATTTTTTCTCGTCGGCGAGATGGCGGAAAAGTATCCGGACTTGGTGAAGGCGGAGAAGGCTGCCGGACATGACGTCGGCAACCACACGTATCATCACGTGAACCTGACGAAGATACCGATGGAGGACGTAGCGACGGAGATCAAGGCGTGCGGAAAGGTGCTGCAAAGCATCACCGGCCGCGCTCCGCACCTTTTCAGGCCGCCGGGAGGCGACTACAACAAAAAGGTGGCCGAGATGGCCGAGGCCGAGGGATACACGATGATACTCTGGACTGACGATCCCGGCGATTATGCCAGTCCCGGAGACAAGGCGATCAAAATTCGCACTCTGGACCGCGTGAGCAACGGCGGCATCATTCTGATCCACGACGGCGTGCAGCAGACAGTTGATGTGCTGCCGCAGATCATCAAGTATCTGAAAGATAAAGGATACGAACTTGTCACCATCGACGAAATGATGGGCGGCCGACGGAAAGGGAAATGAATCAATAAAATAGTTTGCGTCGTTAGTTGCATATTGAATATTCCGTGTTTTTGATATATTTTGCGTGCGTCGGTTTGATTTTACAGTCAGGAGACGCTGGTTTATGAGTCCGATTTCCCGCTTGATGAAGGAAGACAGGTCGCTTGCGCTCGATGTGTTTCGCGGGCTGACGATGTTCATGATGGTGATCGTCAATAACGGCGTGAAGAGGGAATTCACGTATCCGGCGATCGAGCATGCAACGTGGAACGGGTTCACTCTGGCCGACCTGATTTTTCCGAGTTTCGTGTTCATTCTCGGCGTGGCGGTGGCGTTCGTGAAGAAACCGGACCGCGCAAAAGGCGAGCGCCTGCTCCCGGTTTACATTCACATCATTAAACGGACCCTCATCCTGTTCGCGCTCGGAATTCTGTTCAACCAGAATCCGTTCGACCACGAGCAGCTCATTCATTTCCGCGTGATGGGCGTGCTTCAGCGGCTTGCTCTCGTGTATCTGGTATCGTCGATTCTTGTGCTGCATACGCCTAAAGCGTGGCAGGCGGCCGCGGCGGTGTTTTTTCTCGCGCTGTACTGGCTGATAATGAAGGCTGGAGCGTCGCCGGGATTCGCGGCGGGCGACCTAAGCCGCGCGGGAAACATCGCCGGCCACATCGACCGCTTGTTGCTTGCCGGCCACTTATATAAGCCCGATTGGGACCCGGAGGGAATCCTGAGCACGCTGCCCGCGATCGCATCCGGCCTGATCGGCGTTATGGCCGGGCACTGGCTGCGTACGGAGAAAAAACTGCCGGAGAAAATCGCCGCAATGATGGTTGTCGGCGGTGCACTGATCGTCACCAGCCTGATCACAAAAGTATGGTTTCCGGTGAACAAGAACCTGTGGAGCCCGTCGTTTGTTTTGCTCTGCGGCGGACTCGATCTTCAGATACTCGGCGCTATGCTTTGGGTTATCGACTACAAAGGGATAAAAAAATGGACAGGCCTGTTCGTCGTGCTTGGCGTAAACTCGATCACGGCTTACCTGTGCTCAGACCTGCTGAGCGCGATGTCGATCATCCCGGCGGGCACGCGCGCGGGCGAGAAAATTTTCGTCAACCAGTTCATTTTCTTCACATATTCGGACCTGACGGGTGTGCACTTCGGAGCGTTCCTGTATTCGCTCACGTGTTCGCTTTTCATCACGTTCCTGATGTGGCTGCTCTACCGCAAGCGCATATTTATAAAGATATGAATTTGCGGCAAGTAACCAGTTACAACTAATATAGGACACGTGTTCGCGTTGCGTTCGATTTTATGTTTGACGCGCGGGAAACGGCGCGTGTATTATTGGAGCGGATTTTACAGCTAAGCGAGACATGATCGTAAACCGGCGGCAGCGTCGGGAAAACGGAGGCGCCGGGATGGAGAACTCGAATCTGACCCGCGGGGAACGCGTGTTCAGGGTCTGGATGTATATCAGCGCGTGGATGTACGCCGTATCGGGGCTCTGTTTCCTGTTCGGCGGTGGCCTGATCGTCAAGTCGATCAACGCGTTCTCGGCACGGTTCCTGCCGTCGCTGCCGCCGTATCCGCTGCCCGTAGGGTCGCCGGAGGGTGGTTTCTGGCTTGTGCTCAGCCTCTCGATGATGGCGATGATCACGTATATCTGCCGCGCGGCGTATCTCGACCCGCGACGCAATGGACGGCTCGTCCCGATCCTGCTGCTGTCGAAGTTTTGCTCGTCGGCGTTCTACCTCGCGTTCTTTATTGCCAACCGGCAACTTGCTCACCTCGTCGGCTTTTTTACCGACGGGCCGCTTTTCATCGTCACACTGCTGATCTGGCTCCCGGCGTCGGCGGGCAACAAATACATCGACGGCGCGGAGGAGGACATCCTCGTCGCGATCGGCGATGCGTTGTTCCCGCGCGGGGGCGCGTTCGAGGCGGGCTACATGGATTTCCGGGACGAAAACGTTGCCGACGCGCGCGTGATGTTCTCGAAACAATACCCGGTGACGCTCGCCGGGACGCGGTTTCTGATGCGGCTGATCGATCTCTCGCCGGTGTACGTCGCTCTACGGCCGGTGACGCTGAGGCGACTGCCGCTCGAACGACGGCAGGATGTTCTGCGCAGGGTGGAGTCGCACTGGTTCTCGCTTGTGCGGATGATGTTTTTCGGAGTGAAGCTGTTCGCGACGGTTCCGTTTTTCAACCGCGAGGAAACACTGCGCGCGGTGGGCTACCTCCCGAAGGAGGTCGCCGAATGAAGACGACGAAATACACTTGCGATGCGGTGGTGGTCGGAACGGGCGCGGGAGGCGCGGTGGCTGGCGCGTCGCTCGCCGAGGCGGGCGTGGACACGATCATCCTCGAAGAGGGCAGGTACTTCCGGCCGAAGGATCACACGAGCGTATTCGACGGTTTCGTGAACATGTACCTCGGCGGCGGCTCGACGGTCACGCTTGGGCGGCCTCCGGTGTCGATCACGGCGGGGCGCGCTGTAGGCGGCACGACGATCATCAACTCGTCAACTTGTTTCCGGCCGCCCCGGGAGAAGGTGGAGTCGTGGGGCGGGCAAGGCTGGGGCGAGATGCTGCCGTTTTTCGAGGAGGTCGAGCGGCGGATCAACGCCAAGCCGGCGGACATAGAGTTGATAGGTGGCAATTGGCGGATACTCAAGCGCGGGTGCGACGCGGTCGGCGTCGAGCTGAAGCCGCTCGTGCACAACATCAGGGACTGCGCGAAACGCGGCCGGTGCGCGTTCGGGTGCCCGGAGGGCGCGAAGCAGAGTATGGACATATCGTTTATCCCGGTCGCGGAGGCGGCGGGCGCGCGTCTGCTGACGGAGCATTTCGTGGACGGCGTGATAATGGAGAGCGGCCGTGCGGCGGGGGTGTCGGGCCGCTGCGGCGAAGACCGTTTCGAGGTGCGCGCGGCGGGTACGGTGCTGTCGATGGGCGCGTTGCGGACGCCGTCATTTTTGCTGAAGCGCAAACTGGCTAACTCGTCGCGGCGGGTGGGCCGTGGACTTCAGATACATCCGGCCGGGCGAGTGGTGGCCGAGATGGACGAGATTGTGGATGGGCACATCGGGATCTCGCAGGGAGCGTTTATCGACCACTGGGCGGACCGCGGGGTGATGCTCGAGGGGATATTCCTGCATCCGGGGATCATGATGACGTCGCTGCCGGGGGTGGGGCCGGAACTGAAGTCGCTCGCGGCGGCGTACAGGAGGCTGTCCGCGTTCGGCGCGATGGTGAGCGACACATCGACGGGCCGTGTGCTGCCGGGCAATTTCGGCGAGCCGTTCTCGGCATTCTACAAGCTGAATCAGGCGGACGCGATGTCGCTTCGATTCGCGATCGCGCGGATAGTGGAGATATATCTGGCGGCGGGCGCGAAGCGCGTCTATACGAGTTTCCACAAGATGCCGATTGTCGATAGCCTCGAATCGCTGAAGCGGCTCGAAGATGTGCCGCTGAAACCGCACGACATGGAAGTGATGGCGTTTCATCCGCTCGGAACGTGCGCGATGGGGGCGGACTCGCGCCGGTCGGTCGTCGGGTTCGGGCTCGAGACGCACGACGTAAAGGATTTGTACATCATGGACGCGTCGGTGATTCCCGGCTCGCTGGGAGTGAATCCTCAGATAACGATTATGGGGTTGTCCATGCGCGCGGCGCGCCTTCTCGCGGCGAAGTTGAAGAAACGATCTTAGAAAATCGCCACAAATACACCAAGGAAATGCAAAAACAGCGGAGTGTCGAATCTGCGGACAAGATACCCGTGCTCCCAGATTAATACATTTTTTATGAGCGAAGCAAATCCGAGCCGCGCGCGTCAGCAAGCGGTCATGTGGAAGGATGAGTTAACAAATCAAAAAAGCGATGTGCATATATCAAAGTGTTGTTCTTTGTACATGAGATGCATTAACAGTCTTCGGTTTCTCTTGATAAAACCTATCATGGATGTCTTTGTGGTAATAAAAATGAATAGGCCGGTTGTACGTCATCGATGTAACGCCCTAAACAGCGAATTATTTGCTGTATGCTTGTCGTCAATAATCTGTGGGCGGCATTGAAATACGTCATCGGTGGCAATAGAATATCCGACTTGACGGGCCGGCTGCCATTGGAAATCGCACGCAATTGATCTCGTTGACTCCCGGCAAATAAATGTAGAGAGAAAAACAATGTCCGATGTTGTCATTATACACAGCACGAAATCCGGAAAGACGTGTGCCGAGGAAGGCATGAGGCGCATCTGCGAGGCGGTTGGAGAGGCGTTCGGGAACGCGAAGGAAAACGCGGGGAATTTCATCGCGTCGGTGTCGTCGATCGAGGACGTCAAAAAGACGGTGTCCGAGCTGATAGCGAAGAAAGCGCCGAAACTCGCGATCAACGGCGGGGACGGGTTTGTGTCGCTGTTCTTCAACCAGTTTTTTCGCGAGAGGGAAAAGGCCGGCAAGGACGACTACAACCCGGACGTGCTCTTCTTGAAGGGCGGCACGGGCAACGCGATCTCGTATTGCAGCAATTTCAGGAGCAACGAGGAAGGACTCAAGTGCCTGCAGGACGGCGAGTACGAAACGGAACCGCTGAACGTAGTCGAAGTAATCTCCGGCGAGCAGAAGGGGCTTGCGCATTTCGTCAGTTTCGGCGCGGACGGCGAAGTACTCGAAATGTACAGCAAACAGAAAAAGAAAGGGCTGATCGGGTACATGTGGGCGGTGCTGAGGTACGCGTTCAGCCGGAGACTTTACAACATATTCAGCCGGAACGACGCGAATTTCGACCTGAAGGTGGAGAAGAACGGCGAGAACATCCACACCGGCCGGCACGAGGGCGGCGGCGTTTCGACAATCCCGTACATCGGATACGGATTCAGGTCGTATCCGCTCGCTGTTGCGGGGAAGGCGCACATGAGGTTCGTGATCCTCGGCGCGATTCTGACGCCGACGATTTTCAAGCTGACGAGATGGGCGTTCCCGAAGCGGCCGAACAGGATCATCTACGATTGCATTATCAAGGACGACTGCGTTCTCGATTTCTCGTTCGACAGGAAGCTGCACGTGCAGGTGGCGGGCGACCTGTGGGACAAACAGCAATGCGTGCGAGTGGGCTACTCGAAGAAGCGCACGATCAACCTTGTGAAGAAGCGCGCGAGCTGATTCGCGACGGCAAAGATTAATTCATTACCAAGTCACAAAGAATCCATATCATAAATTGCTTTTTTTATGTCATTATGCTTGATTTTCGACTTTATTATTTCCGGCATTTGTTGTATCTTTTCGGAAAGCGTTTGAGCGAGAACAAATTTCGGTTTTGCTTCAGAGTGAAAACAAGGAGACTTTTATGCATAAGCGGGGAATCGTAAATGCAGTCGCCGCGGTGGTTTTAGTCTGTGTCGTCGGTGCCGTGAGCGCGCGAGCTGCGGGCACTCCGGGCGTGAAAACCCTCGGGGTTGAGGTGGGCAACCTCGCACCGGAGTTCACATTTAAGGACGGCTCCGGGAAATGGGTTTCGCTGAGCGATTTCAGAGGGAAAAAGGTGTTCCTTTTCAGTTGGGCGACATGGTGCCGGTGCAAAGAGCAGCTTCCGGACCTTGAGAAATTCTATCTCGCACACAAATCGCCGAAGTTCGAGGTGATTGCGGTCGCGAGCGACTCGCAGGGCTTCAAGTGGGTGAAGCCGTATCTCGACCGGGCAAAGGCGACGTTCGTAAGTCTTGTCGATCCAGACAACGAGCTGGCGGTGAAGTATAACTTTCTGGCAACCGAAAACGGCTTTCTTATCGACGAGAACGGCGTGATAAGGATGAGCACGATTGGGTTCGACATCCGGAAGCCGGAGCAACGCGGCGAGCTCGAAAAGCTGATGAAGTCGGATTTCAAGTCGGACGCGAAGGGCGCGAAGGGCACGCCGCTCGCGGACCGGATAAAGGACGCCGAAGCGGCGGTCGAGAAATCGCCGAAATCGGTGAAGGCGAGGATTGCGCTTGTGGAACTGTACGTGTTAAAGGGCGACCTTGCGGCTGCGGAGTCGGCGTTGCGGGAAGCGGTCAAAATCAAGAAAAATTCCGCCGAGGCGCACTACCGTCTCGGTTGCGTGCTGTACCAGAAAGGCGATGTCGAGGAAGGCGTGAAGGAGTGGGAACGCGCGTTCAAGTACGAGCCGACGAACTATCTCTATATGCGGAATATCGAAGCTTATCGCGATCCGGATAAGTTTTATTCGGAACTCGAAAGCAAAAAATAAGAACCGCAAACCAACGGAGGTGCGAGCATGATTATAAAGGAAATAGAAGGCTGGATGTGTCATCATCCGCTGCCGGGGCCGTTTTATCCGTCGTGGATTCCGGATTATCCGCAGACGAAGAACTCTTGTCTCGTGCTGATTGTGCGGACGGACGCGGGAGTCGAGGGCATAAGCGCGGGAGTCGCGTTCGGCGACGAGGCGGCGGGGCTGCCGGGGCTGCTGAGGCCGTTCCTGCTCGGACGGGACCCGTTCAAAATCGAGGACCACATTCAGACGCTGCGGAGCGCGTACATGCTCGGCTATAAGGCGTTCTTCGTGGAACTTGCGCTGTGGGATATCGTCGGCAAAGTGGCCGGACTGCCGATCAACAAGCTGCTCGGCGGCGGCGCGGACAAGATTCAGGTTTACGCGAGCACGGGCGAACTGCGCAACGCGCAGAAGCGAGCGGACGAGGCGCTGGCGCTGTACGAGCAGGGCTTCAAGGCGATAAAGCTGCGCGTCCGCTGGAACGACATGAAGAAGGACATCGAATACGTACGCGTGGTGCGTGAGGCGGTCGGCGACAAGATGGATATCATGGTGGACGCGAATCAGGGCTGGCCGATCAGCGGGCTCGGCGCGTGGCCGCGGTGGGATCTGAAGCGTGCGGTGCAAACGGCGCGCGAGTATGAGGCGCTCGGCGTGAGGTGGCTCGAAGAGCCGCTGTTCAAGCACGACTACGAGGGGCTCGCGGCGTTGCGTAACAGCACCAGTATCCGCATCGCGGGCGGCGAGTTCAACACCGACCTGCATGAGTTCCGCGACATCATCAACCGCGGATGCCTCGACATCGTTCAGCCCGACATCACGCTTTCGGGCGGCATTATGACGGCGAAGAAAGTGGCGGCGATGGCGGAGGCGGCGAACCTCCAGTTTTCGCCGCACACATGGACGAACGGGATCGGACTTGCGGCGAGCCTTCAGGTGGTTGCCGCTGTCCCGAACTGCCCGATCTGTGAGTTCCCGATCGAGCCTCCGGGCTGGGTGCCCGAGGCGCGCGATTTCATGCTCACCGAACCGTTTGTTCCGGACAAGAAAGGGTTCCTCAAGGTTCCGCAGAAGCCCGGCCTAGGCGTCGAGCTGAACATGGACGCGATCAAGGCCTGCGGCGTGAAAGTTTAAAGATTAAACACAGAGACACAGAGAACACAGAGGAAAACAAAGAGATATGACAAATCGCCTCCATCTCAACGGGGGCGATTTTCTTTTTTTGGAAACAAAACCGGCGTCGCAGAGGTTATCAACATGATGCGCTGAGGGGGTGATCTGTATGACAATCGAAAGAGATTTAAAGATAACCGCGATTGTGTTGATGCTGATATCGGCTATACTAGGGTTGTTCGCAAGCAAATACTGGTACATTCTGGCCGGATTCTCCGCGGTGATTGTGCTTCAGTCGTTGTTGGCAGGCTGGTGCCCGATAATGTCGTACCTGCGGCTCGCCAAGGTGTCGGAGTGCAGCAGGCCGGGAACAATACGGCGCGAATAATGATTTAATAGGGGTAAAATCGATGAGAGGTGATGAGATGACAGAAAGACAGGGAGCTATTACGTTGCAGGGAAATCCGATGACGCTGATCGGCGGCGAATTGAAGGTCGGAGACAAAGCGCCCGATTTTACGGCGCTCGACACCGGGCTCGCGCCGGCCGGACTGAAAGACTTCGCCGGCAAGGTACTGGTGATTACGTCAGTGCCGTCGCTGGACACGCCGGTTTGCGATATGGAGACGAAACGGTTCAACGAGGAGGCGGGCAGGCTCGGCGCGGGAGTTCAGATTCTAACGCTTAGCATGGACCTGCCGTTCGCGCAGAAACGCTGGTGTGGCGACGCCGGGGTCAAGACGGTCAAGACGCTGTCCGACCACCGCGATGCGTCGTTCGGGCACGCTTATGGATTGCTGATAAAGGAATTGCGGCTGCTCGCGCGCGCGGTGTACGTCGTAGATAAGGAAGGTGTCATCAGGTACGCCGAGATAGTCGGCGAAGTCGCCCACGAACCGAATTACGATGCGGCACTCGAAGTCGTGAAGAGTTTGCTGTAAAATTACGGGAAAATTTAGTCGGGTGCATCCGGCTGGGGGAGGATTCAACATGCTCAAAAAATCGATTGAAAAGGCGTTCAACAAGCAAATTAACGCGGAAATCTATTCCGCATATTTATACCTGTCGATGTCGGCATACTTCGAGTCCATCGGTCTGAAAGGTTTCGCGCACTGGATGCGGATTCAGGAGATGGAGGAGAAGATTCACGCGATGAAGTTTTTCAATTACGTGAACGCGACTAACGGGCGGGTTACGCTGTCGCAGATCGCGGGCCCGGAGACGGAATGGGCGTCGCCGCTCGCGGCGTTCGAGGCGGCGCTCGCGCACGAAATAAAGGTAACGGGACTGATTCACGGGTTGGTTGATCTCGCGATTAAGGAGAAGGACCACGCGTCGAACAATTTCCTCCAGTGGTTCGTGACCGAACAGGTCGAGGAGGAGGAGAGCGCGGGCGAGATAGTCTCGAAGCTCAAACTCATCGGTAAGGACACGAGCGCGCTGTTTATGCTCGACGGCGAACTTGCAGCGCGGCCAGTGCCGCCGGACCCGACACTTGGCGCACCCGCGGGCGGCGCCAAAGCCGGAGCCTGAAGGCACACGACAACTATCTAATTACCTAAAAATTGTCTATGAAGCGGTGCGGGGCAGGGCGCCTGTGCCGCTCTTATAATGTGCTGCATAATTAAAATAAGGTATCTGGCCGCTGCTTTTCAGGTAATCGGAGTAAATTCATCCCATCCGTACATTTCGATGTATGTCCGGTAGATGCCGGGGCAGCGTTCGGCGGCCGCACACGATTCAGCCTTGCGGCACCGGATGAGGTCGGGGTTGTCCACTTTGCTGAGCGGCCTTTCCGATTCGGTGCCGTCCGGATTGCTGTTCCGCGTTCTGACTGTTTCGGCACTAAAAGATTCGCCGGATATGCAGTACGGAACCTTGAACCGGTTGTTGTCGAGGAACACCCGGTATTCGCTTTCACTCATGAAAGATTTCAGTTCGCTGATTATCTCCGAAAGCCGAGGCGCGTTATCGACGTAAATCCTTTTTCCTTCTTCGCCCACGTCGATGTACATCACGGTGAACTC